>NZ_VMSO01000018.1 GCF_008691045.1 Mediterraneibacter catenae | reverse complement strand
AATACTATTCAAAGTGCAAAATGTCAACTGTTATTCCAAAAAAAGTTAAAGTTCGAATATTGTTCTAATTATTTTAAAATTTCCGAAAATTTTGACAATACTGTTTTCTGCATTGGTGCTGCTTTTTCCCGCATCTCTCAGGAACACTCGGCTCGTCGTCCTTGCAAAAAAGCACGGCTGACTCACCGAGTTCCGTTAAAGTCAGCCGCACTTGATGCTTTTTATAATTTTCACACGTATCTGCTGTTCAAAATATTTTGCACGTACTATTCCATATTTCCGGGAAATTTTGGTATTCCGTCAAACCCAGCCTGCAGCTCTTCATCTGTCGGAATATAATCTGACATGTCGCCATTATTAAACTTCTCATATGCATACATGTCAAAATATCCTGTTCCAGTAAGACCGAACAGAATTGTTTTCTCCTCTCCCGTCTCCTTACATTTCATCGCCTCATCAATAGCTACCCGAATCGCATGACTGCTCTCCGGCGCCGGCAGGATTCCCTCTACTCTTGCGAACTGCTCTGCAGCTTCGAATACAGAAGTCTGTTCAACAGAACATGCTTCCATGTATCCGTCTGCGTAAAGCTGTGACAGCACAGAACTCATTCCGTGATATCTTAAACCTCCCGCATGATTTGCAGACGGTATGAATCCGCTTCCCAGAGTGTACATTTTTGCCAGCGGGCAAACCATTCCCGTGTCGCAGAAGTCATACGCATAAACTCCTCTTGTCAGGCTCGGGCAGGATGCCGGCTCCACTGCAATAAAGCGATAATCTGCTTCCCCGCGCAGTTTTTCTCCCATGAACGGCGAGATCAGACCGCCGAGGTTCGATCCGCCGCCTGCACAGCCGATAATGATATCCGGTTTGATTCCATATTTGTCCATTGCGATCTTGGTTTCTACACCGATTATAGACTGATGCAGGAGCACCTGATTCAGCACACTTCCGAGCACGTATCTGTATCCTTCCGTATGTGTAGCAACTTCTACGGCTTCAGAAATTGCACATCCGAGACTTCCTGTTGTTCCCGGATGCTCAGCAAGGATCTTCCTGCCAACTTCTGTAGTATCGGACGGGGACGGCGTCACGCTGGCACCATATGTTCTCATCACTTCACGGCGGAACGGCTTCTGCTCATAAGAACATTTTACCATATACACTTTACAGTCAAGATCAAGGTACGCACATGCCATCGATAATGCTGTTCCCCACTGACCTGCCCCTGTCTCTGTCGTAACACCTTTGAGTCCCTGTTCTTTTGCATAATAAGCCTGCGCAATAGCCGAGTTCAATTTATGGCTTCCCGATGTATTGTTACCCTCAAATTTATAATAGATCTTTGCCGGTGTCTGGAGTTTCTCTTCAAGGCAGTATGCCCTTACAAGCGGCGCCGGACGATACATCTTGTAGAAATCACGGATTTTCTGCGGGATCTCGATATAGCGGTTGTCGTTGTCCAGTTCCTGTCTGACCAGTTCCTCGCAGAATACAACGCCAAGTTCTTCTGCCGTCATCGGCTTTAATGTGGCCGGATTCAGAAGCGGCGCCGGCTTATTTTTCATATCAGCACGGACATTGTACCAATCTTTCGGCATCTCGCTCTCTTCAAGATAGATTTTGTACGGAATTTTCTTTTCGCTCATGATTCTTTCTCCTTTCCTTTCGCATGCCATGTTTTCACGGCATCTCGGGCTGTCCCCGATGCACTTCGGGACTTGAAGCCGCTGTAAATTTTATATACAACAAAAAAACTCCCGTCCCACACAATCAAAATATTGCAGGGACAAGAGTTATTATACGTTCAAACTCCTGCGGTGCCACCCGGCTTGATGTAAATACATCCACTCATTGCATACTGACATATGCTCCTTTTGGTAACGAAGTGTATTCTCCGTCTCTCCTACTCGCCTGTATAAAGGTCTGTCTTAGGTCGGTTTTCAGATTGCCCTCGGAAGTCCATTCGCTTCATGTTAGTCTGCTGCGATCCCACCTTCCGCAACTCTCTGTGAGATTTACAATGAAGTTACTTACTCTTCTTCAACGGTTTAAAATACTTTATCACGTTACAGGATAGATGTCAACCTTTTTCGATTAATATCTGTTATGTACTTTTTCTGCAAAGCACATGAAGTCTTTTAGTTCTATAAACCTTCCGTCATCCAGCACGGCGCGCCCGCGCATCTTCCCGAATACCTGATGCTGATCGGATGATACGATAAATGCCGACATACTCGCCGTACGGTCGAGCACCGGCTCAAATTCCATCTCAAACCGTCCATCACTAGATGTAAATTTCCACGGCTTCATGTAATTCTCTTCCGGTATATGAAATATAACATCATCCAGCTTATGTCCTTTTCCGTCATAGAACAGGATATTTTCAGTCGCCGCCGTGGTATCTCCAAACCCGTATCCGATATTAAAGCCGAACGGCCTTCCGCCTACCGTGCCGTTTCCCGAGCCCCAGTACCATGTATTGTCATACGTCCACACCCCTCTTCCCCAGTCAAGGGTGCCATAATCCTTTTCCGGGCTGAACCAGTATGTCACATTGTCAAAAGACATATATCCCTCCGCCGGCATACAATTTATCTTCTGGTTATAATAAAACGCCTTTTTTCCGCTCCACGGTGTTGCAATAACCATCGTGTCCATCTTCGGCTGATCCAGTGCGATCTCACAGTAAAATGGTTTTCCCTGATAAAAATCCTTGAAGTCACAGGAAATCATGCGCCGGTCCGAATCAACCCTATACTCCAGTCTGAGTCTTCTATCCTTATAAATAATATCTCCTTTTGAAGAAGACGCCGGCATCTTCATCTTCCCCATCGGGAACGGTGTCAGTATTGTCTCCGTATGTTCCCATCTCTCTTTGAAATTGAGCAGAGAAACTGACTGCAGTCCGATATATCCGTCATCAGAAAGCGTAAACGCCGCTGCATAATCTTCATTCATCACAAGATAGTAATCCCACTCTTTGATCCGGAAAGCCGGTGACTGTATCTTTTCCCTGTCGTACTGCCACACCTGCTGTCGTGCCCATCCAGGTTCCGCGATTTTACCCGCTCCGTCGAGAAGCGGCTGTTCTTTCGTAACTTCATGATTTCTCATAATTGTTACACCCCGTTTCCGGTGAAAGGCTGCTTTCACCTCTGTTTATATTTCCCCCGCTGCACAGAAATCCTTTATCGCCCGACAAATTTCCGCGCATAAAATCAAGTAAAGCCCGAATCCCAACCGGGACCGGGCTTCTGTACTTATTTTACTACGCTACTTTCTCTTTTGCAAGTGCTGCAAGTGTTGCAAATCCTTCTTTGTCATTTACTGCAAGCTCTGCCAGCATCTTTCTGTTCATGTCAACGTTTGCCAGCTTCAGGCCATGCATAAATTTGCTGTAGGACAGACCGTTCATTCTTGCCGCAGCATTGATACGTGCGATCCAGAGCTGTCTCATCTGACGTTTGCGCTGCTTTCTTCCTGCATATGCAGATGTAAGAGCTCTCATGACAGACTGCTTAGCCACTCTGTACTGTTTGGAACGTGCTCCTCTGTATCCTTTTGCCAGTTTCAGTGTTCTGTTATGTTTCTTCTTAGCGTTCATTCCGCCTTTGATTCTTGCCATTTCTTAATCCTCCTATATCAAATAACCAATTGATCCGTAACTTGTCACACGTACTATCACCGTACGGCTTACAGGTACGGCAGAACTTTCTTCATGTTCTTTACATTTGTTGCATCTGTGATAGTAGACTGTCTGAGATTTCTTTTTCTCTTTGTAGACTTCTTTGTTAAGATATGGCTCTTGTAAGCTTTATTCCTTTTCAGTTTTCCTGTACCTGTCATTTTGAAGCGCTTTGCTGCTGCTCTGTTTGTTTTGATTTTTGGCATGATAATTTCCTCCTTTATTGTGCTGCCTGCCGGATCTTCATCCCGGACATATCCATTTTAACGTTTTTCAGTTAAAACCATGCTCATTGCTCTTCCTTCCATCTTGGCCGGTTTCTCCACGACCGCAACGTCTGCAAGAGTCTCTGCAAAATCATCAAGAATATGTTTGCTCTGCTGAACATGCGCCATCTCTCTACCGCGGAAACGCAGTGTGACCTTCACCTTATTCCCTTTAGAGATAAACTTCTTTGCATTGTTTATCTTTGTATTCAGGTCATTGGTGTCAATATTCGGTGACAGACGGACCTCTTTGATCTCGACCGTCTTCTGCTTCTTTCTCGCCTCTTTTTCTTTCCTTGTCTGCTCATACTTGTACTTGCCGTAGTCAATAATCTTGCAGACCGGCGGTTTCGCTGTCGGCGCGATCTTCACCAGATCGAGTTCTGCTTCCTGTGCGATTTTAAAAGCCTCGCGGGCTGACATGATACCTAACTGCTCTCCATTCTCGCTGATCAGGCGTACTTCTCTGTCTCTGATCTGCTCGTTAATCATTAAATCGCTAATTGTCGTATACCTCCGTCACATGAATTCCTTCAGGTTTCCTATGCGAAAACACAAAAAAACGAGTGAATATCATATCCACCCGACAATCAATAAAACGTCCCCAAATCCGGAACCGCTGCATCAATATCAGACCAATAGTCACCCGATTGTGCTATGGTGAGAGTGGATACTCTACTTTGTTTTTTGCTTCACGCAGAGTTTAATTTATCACATTCACTCTGCTTTGTCAACTATCTTTCATATTTTTTCTTCTTTGATTTTGCAACCATTCTATTCTTTTTTCCGCACACTCTGTCCGAACGTGTTATAATACTGCTGTTCCATCTGTCCGACAGTTTTTCGTTTTCTGTCGAGTACGCGGAATAAAATAATGAAAGAGAGAAATATCTATGAGTTCCAGAAACATAATATCAGAAGATAAATTTAATAACAAGTGGGGATTCATCATCTCCTGTATCGGAAGCTCTGTCGGCATGGCCAATATATGGATGTTCCCTTACCGCATCGGCGAATTCGGCGGCGCAGCATTTTTGATCCCGTATATTATCTTTGTCCTGCTCATCGGGTTTACCGGCGTGATCGGTGAGATGGCATTCGGCCGCGCCATGCACTCCGGACCACTGGGAGCCTTCAAAAAAGCATTTGATATGAAAAATCCACGGCATGACTCAAAACTCGGCACTGTCATCGGTCTGATCCCGGTCATTGGTTCCCTCGGAATTGCCATCGGCTATAGTGTGATCATCGGCTGGATCTTGAAGTTCCTTGCTGATTCCATCACCGGCATCATCATCAACGACGACGATCCTGTACAGGTATTTACTGCACTTTCCCGGAATTTCGGCAGCATCCCGTGGCATCTGCTGGGTCTTGTACTCACCCTTATCTGTATGTCCTTTGGGATTGCACGCGGCATTGAAAAAGTAAACAAGATCATGATGCCCGCATTTTTCGTCCTCTTCCTATTTCTCGCTGTAAGAGTATCATTCCTTGATGGCGCTGCCGAAGGATATTCCTATCTGTTCAAACCGGACTGGTCAGCTATGGCGGATCCTCAGACCTGGGTATATGCAATGGGGCAGGCCTTCTTCTCCCTCTCTGTTGCCGGCAGCGGGACAGTTGTATACGGAAGTTATTTAAAATCAGACGTAGATATCGTCAGCAGTGCAAAGTACGTGTCCTTTTTTGACACACTTGCCGCACTCCTATCTGGACTTGTCATCATCCCGGCAGTCTTTGCATACGGCATGGAACCGAACTCAGGTCCGGGGCTTCTCTTCATCACAATACCGGCAGTAATCCGGAGCATCCCGTTCGGCCAACTGTTTGCCATTATATTTTTCCTGGCAGTACTCTTCGCCGGAGTAACTTCACTTGTAAACCTGCTGGAAAGCCCGGTAGAGGCACTGCAGTCCAGATTCGGATGGTCCAGGCGCTCTGCCCTGCTCCTCATCGGAGGCATCACTGCAGCAGCCGGACTATTTGTAGAAGGTGACCTCTTAAGTCCGTGGATGGATACCATCTCCATTTATGTCATTCCGCTTGGAGCGCTGCTCGCAGGCATCACTATGTTCTGGATCTGCGGAAAGACGTTCGCCCGTAATGCCGTACAGCTCGGCCGCAAACGCACACTCGGCCGCTGGTTCGAACCAATGACAAGATACGTGTTCTGCGGAGTTGCACTGATCGTGTATGTACTGGGGATTTTCTTCGGGGGCATAGGGTAAATTCCGGATTTATCTGACTGAGAAAGAGTCCGCCGGGAGGTATGCATTGTTAGCGCACACGTTTTCACTCGGTCGCGGCGTAACGGTACATAAGAGCGCAGAAGACGCGCTCTAAGTGCCGACGCCGCTCCAACGGTGCGTACACAATACATATCTCCCGGCTGCTTTCTTTCCCATCCCGAAAATCGAATTTCTTACGGAAGGAACAAAGCCGAAGCTTTTTCGACTACGATTCCTTTTCTACTGATTTTATAGCTTTCAATTTGTCGGAATGACCGGCTGGTATGGATAAAGCAGAAAACGGACGGAGATGAGGCATAGAAAGACACAAAAAAGATGACCGACGTGTGAGGAAGGCGACTTCGGAGTAATTCGATGAAAAAGTTAAGGCTCCGGAAGATGATGTTAAGCCTGAAAATGGAGTGTCTGAGTCGCAGACGAGTTTTCCATTTTCAGGCTTTGTTTTTAATCAGCTTTCGGAGTCTTTAATTTTTCCCGAATTACGAAGCGGAGCCTGAAGCACATGCCGGTCATCTTAAAAAAGTATTTCAGTGCCTCATCTCCATCTGTTTTCGGCCGTTATACTTATCAGCGTTCAATCCGATAAATCCGGAATTTTACACTTTCTTCATACATGTCACAGCCATTGCCCCTGGTCCTATATGACACGCAACGCTTAAGGACAGCGGCCCTTCCAGAATCTCATATCCCGGGAACCGGTCCATGATCTCCTGTTTCCATTCCTGAGCATCTTCTTTCGAACAGGTATATGCCATTCCCAGGACCATCTGATCCTTCACATCGGCAAACCGTCCATTCAGATCTTTCTCTATGGCATTTAACATTGTTTTCTTCGCAGCTTTCCATCCGCGCACTTTCGCAAATGCATCCAGTTTCTCCCCCTGAATCTGGAGAACCGGTTTTAAGTTCAACACAGTTCCGATTGCAGCAGCAGCCGGTGTGATCCTGCCGCCTTTCTTAAGATATTTCAGAGTATCCACCGTGATATAAATGCTGGACTGAAACTTTTCGCGCTCCAGCACTTCTTTTATCTCTGATGCCGATCTTCCGAGATTACGAAGGTGAATCGCATCGTACACAGACTGTTCCTGTGTAACCGAGATTCTCTGGTTATTAACAACCTGTACCCTGCCGTTATACTCCGCAGCAATCGAGGTTGCTGTGGCGCAGGTACTGCTCAGCCCGCTCGACATAGGAATACAGACGATTTCATCGTATTCTTTAAGAATTTTCTCCCACAGTTCCATTACATTTCCCGGAGAGGGCTGCGAAGTAGAAATATCCGAATCAGCTCCCAGCTTTTCATAGAACTGCTCCTGTGTCAGTGTAATGTCTTCATAATAAATCTTTTCATCGATAAAAAACGGCATGGGAAGCACATAGATTCCCAGTTCTTTTCCTCTGTCCTGTGTGATTCCGCTGTTACTGTCAGTAACGATAGCAACTTTACTCATTTCTTCTCTCCTGATTCTGAATGCTCTTTCTGAATACTGTTTTTCAATCTGTTCTGTAAAACTAATTCTTAAAGCTGTGGATCGGAGCCGGTATACGTCCTTTCCTGTTGATAAAGGTATCGCATCCGAACTCGTTGACCGGCATGATCGGTGCATAGCCGAGAAGACCGCCGAACTGCGCCGTATCGCCCACATCTTTTCCGATCACCGGGATCAGACGTACTGCTGTCGTCTTCTGATTGACCATGCCGATCGCCATCTCATCTGCTATGATTCCTGAAATCGTGCTCGCAGAAGTCTTCCCCGGAATTGCGATCATATCAAGGCCTACCGAGCAGACACAGGTCATAGCCTCCAGTTTCTCCAGTGTCAGGGATCCGGCATGGACCGCATCGATCATCCCCTGATCTTCGCTGACCGGGATAAATGCACCGCTTAAGCCGCCCACATAGGAGGACGCCATCACACCGCCCTTTTTCACCTGATCATTGAGAAGAGCCAGAGCCGCTGTTGTTCCGGGCGCACCCACCCGCTCAAGTCCGATCTCTTCAAGGATCTCAGCCACGCTGTCGCCCACATCCGGCGTAGGTGCAAGAGAGAGATCCACGATTCCGAACGGAACGCCCAGACGCTCCGATGCCTCACCGGCCACAAGCTGACCTACGCGGGTCACTTTAAAAGCCGTCTTCTTAATCGTCTCGCAGAGTTCCTCAAATCCTTTGCCGCGCACTTTCTCCAGAGCTTTCTTCACTACTCCGGGACCGCTGACACCTACATTGATCACAGCGTCCGCCTCTGTAACGCCGAGGAACGCTCCCGCCATAAACGGGTTGTCGTCCGGGGCGTTGCAGAAAATAACCAGTTTGGCGCATCCCAGAGAATCCTTTTCTTTCGTAGCCTCTGCCGTAGCCTTTACGATTTCGCCGCTCAGACGCACGGCATCCATATTGATGCCGGTCTTCGTAGATCCCACATTGACCGAACTGCAGATGCGTTCAGTCACTGAAAGCGCCTGCGGAATCGACCGTATCAGATTCTCGTCACTCTTTGTCATTGCTTTCGAAACAAGTGCAGAATACCCGCCAATAAAATTAACGCCTACCACTTCTGCCGCCCGGTCCAGTGTCTTTGCAATCTCAACAAAATCTTCCGGCGTTTTGCACGCCGCCCCGCCTACCAGAGCGATCGGAGTGACAGAAATCCTCTTGTTTACGATCGGGATTCCAAATTCCTTTTCGATATCCTGACCGACGGAGACAAGATCCTTTGCAGTCGTCGTGATCTTTTCATATATCTTTCGGTTCAGTTCATTCAAGTCAGAGTCAATGCAGTCCAGAAGGCTGATTCCGAGAGTGATCGTCCTCACGTCCAGATTCTCGCTCTCGATCATCTTATTGGTCTCTGACACTTCATACATATTAATCATACAGCATTATCCTCGCCTTCTACAGTCTGTGCATTTTTTCAAATATCTCTTCTCTCTGGCAGTGGATTCTCACGCCGATCTCTTCACCGAGCTTTACCATCTCATCACAGATCACTGTAAAATCCTTGTCGAGCTCTGTCACATCAGCAATCACCATCATATTAAAATATCCCTGGATGATCGTCTGTGAAATATCCAAGATATTGATCCTGTTCTCTGCAAGATAAGTACACACCTTTGCAACAATTCCGACTGTGTCTTTCCCGAGCACTGTCACTATACATTTCTTCATTTTAAGCTCTCCTCCCTGATTATACCATTATGATATCCGAAACAGTATCACGGCTGGCGACAAACATATCCAAATCCTCTCCCCGGTAATCGTTGTCAGCAAGCGTGACTTCCAGTTTCACCGTCTCATATGCCAGTTTTGCATAATTGTTCTCTTTGCTCAGATGTCCAAGGACGATATGTTTCAGATTATCATGTAGTATATCACAAAGCAGACGCCCTGACAATTCATTTGAGAGATGACCTTTATCCCCTAAAATGCGCTGTTTTAAGTAGTACGGATAGCCCCCGACCTCCAGCATATGTATATCATGGTTTGCTTCCAGGAGCACCGCATCCAGATTCTTCAGATGCTCTACCGTATACGCATCATATTTTCCCAGATCTGTTGCTACTGCCACAGATTTTCCGCCGCATTCCAGACGGTATCCTGCCGGCTCCTTAGCATCATGGGATATAGCAAAAGGATTGACCGTGACATCCCCGAGCGCGAACGGCTCGTCTGTGTGAATCGGACGGAGCAGCCCCTCAGGCATACGCCCCAGCCCCGAATAGCTTAAAATCCCCTCTATGGTTCCCGGTGTTGCATAGACCGGGATCTCATATTTTCTGCTGAACACACCCAGGCCTTGTATATGGTCTGAATGTTCATGAGTGATAAGGATACCGTCAAGCTCGTCCCCTCTGATCTCCAGTTTCTTTAGTCCTTCCTCTATTCTCTTCTTGCTGATCCCTGTATCGACGAGAAGATGTGTGTCATCACTTCCCACATAGATACAGTTGCCGCTGCTTCCGCTGGCAATGCTGCACATTCTCATAGCTGCAAATTATCTCCTATCTGTTTCTTTGTATCTTCAAAATCTCCGCTGTTGTCAATCACTACGCTGCAGACCGAACGGAACCGTTCCTCCTCCGGCTGTGAGGCAATCATCTGAGATATCTTATTGTCCGTATATCCCCGCGCCGCTTTCAGCCGGTCTCTGCGAACATTTTCATCGGCATAAATATACCATATCTCGTCGCACAACTCTTTTCCAACATCCGGCAGGAGCGCCGCCTCCACTACATACAGACGCACTCCCTCAGCAGCCTTTTTGCGAATATCAAAATCCACCTCCCGGATTACTTCCGGATGAACGATCCCGTTCAGCTGTCTTAACTTTTCTGCACTGGCGAATACAATGCTCCCCAGAGCCGCACGGTCCAGTTCCCCCCGGCTGTCAAGTATTTCCGGGCCGAACACCTCCACGATCCGTTCGAAGCACCGGGTTCCTTTTCTCTGCAGATTTCTCGCCGTTTCGTCCATCTGGCAGACAAATGCACCGTACGCTTCTTCCAGATACTCAAGCACCATGCTCTTGCCGGATCCTACTCCGCCCGTGATACCGAGAACCTCCATTCCTCTCACCCTTTCCGCTTTATACACCCGGTCCGCGGCACTTCTGTCTGTGTCACACTTCCCGATTTTATTTTGCCTCATACCAGTTCTTCCCGGTATGCATATCCGCGATCAACGGAACGGAAAGATCTGCCGCATGTTCCATTTTATCCTTCAGGATCTCTTTTACTTCTTCGACCTCATTTTCATCCGCCTCGATCAGAAGTTCATCGTGCACCTGAAGGATCAGTCTGGACTTCATATTTCTCTTTCTGAGCTCCTCGTCCACGCCGATCATTGCAATCTTGATAATATCTGCCGCTGTCCCCTGGATCGGAGCGTTCATAGCAACTCTCTCTCCAAAGCTGCGCTGCATAAAATTACTGGACTTAAGCTCCGGCACCGGTCTTCTTCTGCCAAAGAGAGTCACGGCATATCCGTTTTCCTTTGCATGGGCTACCGAATCATCCAAAAATTTCTTAATTCCCGGATATGTCTCAAAGTAGTGCTCGATATACTGGGCTGCCTCTTTTCTCGTGATACTTAAGTCCTGGCTCAGTCCGAACGAACTGATTCCGTACACGATCCCGAAATTGACCGCCTTGGCGTTACGCCGCTGCAGATCCGTCACTTCATCAAATGGCGTGTGGAATACCTGGGACGCTGTCATCCTGTGGATATCCCTCGCATCTCTATAAGCCTGAATGAGCTGTTCATCCCCGGAGCAGTGGGCCAGGATCCGCAGTTCGATCTGGGAATAATCTGCATCTACAAACACACAGCCCTCCTTTGGCACAAATACTTTCCGTATCAGGCGGCCGAGCTCCATCCGGACAGGTATATTCTGAAGATTCGGCTCTGTACTGCTAAGCCGCCCTGTAGCTGTGACCGTCTGGTTAAATTTCCCGTGTATACGCCCGTCTGCCCCGATAAAGACCGCCAGACCGTCTGCATATGTTGATTTCAGTTTCGTGAGCTGTCTGTACTCCAGTATCTTCGCTACGATCGGATAATCAGGTGCAAGCTTGTCAAGCACATCTGCCGCTGTCGAATACCCGGTCTTCGTCTTCTTCGCATGGGGCATCCCCAGCTTCTCAAACAGGATAACACCGAGCTGCTTCGGTGAATTGATGTTGAACTCTTCGCCTGCAAGGTCATAAATCTCTTTCTCAAGTTCCACGATCCTTGTTCCGAGCTGATCGCCATATGCTTTCAGCTCCTCTGCCTCCACCTGCACTCCCGCCTGTTCCATATTATATAAGGTAAATACAAGCGGCATCTCAACCTCGCGGAAGAGACGGTCCATTCCTGTTTCCTGAAGTTTTTTCTCAAGGAGAGGCGCCGCTGCATATGCAGTATATGCCTCATAACAGGATTTTGCCGTATCGTCCAGCTTCTCATCGATCAGAAGGCCGAGCTGTTCTCTTGCCACATCCTCATAGTTATAATCACTTTTCAGCGGATTGAGCAGATATGCCGCCACGATCACGTCAAAGCTGCTGCCGCTGTCTGCTTCCGGAAGATATGCCAGAAACTCTTTCAGTCCGCACATGGAAAAGCACTTCACTTTTCCCGCCAGGCACGACAGACGCTCTGTCAGTTTCCCGAAATCCATATCCATATCGCAGGGAATCGACACGATCTTATCCTTGCCCCATGCCAGAGAGATTCTTCCATATCCCGACGGGTGCGCGAAAAGCGGCAGTACATTTCCCGGATCTCTGGAAAATGCAGCTCCCACACACTCCGCCTGCTCTGCTTCAGCAAACACGGCGTCTATTTCCTGTTTATCCGTCACTTCCCTGAATGAGTCTTCCACATCATTAGATACGGTATCTACATCAAAACGGCTGAGCATATTTTTAAACTGGAGCTTCTGGAACATCTCATGGGCAGCGCTTGTATACGGATTCCCGTGGCGCGCCTTCTCCAGATCAAAATCAATGTCCGCATGGATATCGATCGTCGCCAGTACCTTGCTCATCTTCGCCTGTTCCCAGTATTCCTTCAAATTTTTGCTTGCTCGCGGGGGCTTGAGCTCGTCCGCATGCTCGTATGCATTTTCAATTGTTTTATACTGCTGTATAATCTTCGTGGCAGTCTTCTCTCCCACACCCGGTACTCCCGGTATATTATCGGAAGCGTCTCCCATCAGAGCTTTTACATCGATAAACTCTTTTGGTGTAACACCATAGTGCTCCTCCACGTCAGAAGCATTATAATCTTCTACCTCGGTCCTTCCCTGCTTCGTCTTCGGTATCCGGATCTTCACATGTTCCGTCGCAAGCTGAAGCGTATCCCGGTCTCCGGAAATGATGGACACGTCCATCCCTTTCTCCTCGCACAGATGCGAGATCGTACCGAGCAGGTCATCCGCCTCAAGTCCTTCCTTCTCTATGATCTCGATGTCCATCGCTTTGAGCACTTCCTTGATCACAGGAACCTGCTGCCGCAGCTCCTCCGCCATCGGTTTGCGCGTTCCTTTATAATCTGCGTACATCTTATGCCGGAAAGTGGGCGCGTGTACATCAAAAGTCACGGTCAGATACTCCGGCTTCTCTTCATCCAGTATCTTGAACATGATATTTAAAAATCCGTAGACAGCATTCGTGTGGAGCCCCTCGGAATTCGTAAGGTCCGGCACCCCGTAAAATGCCCGGTTCAGTATGCTGTGTCCGTCTATCAGTACGATTTTATCTCTCATCAGATCCGCCTCCGTCTGTGATTCGGCAGGGTATCAGCCTAAGCTTCCCATAGCCATTAATCCAGTATACACTATAAATCTTCTTTTTTAAAGGCTGTTTTTGTGGTATCATGGGAGACACAGTTGTTACTTTGTGAACATTCAATACCCAGCAAAAGGAGAATATAAGAATGGACAGTATCATTTTTGATGTAGACGGCACCATATGGGATTCCACGCAATCTGTAGCCGACTCATGGAATAAAGCAATCCGTGAACATTCCGATCTGGATCTTACTCTCGATCCCGTGTCTCTAAGCAGAGTATTCGGCAAAACAATGACGGAAATTGCCGATGCGCTCTTTCCGGCATTAGACACAGAAGCGAGAATGAAGCTTCTCGACGCATGCTACGCTGAAGAGAACCGTTACCTGGAAGATCACCCCGGTCTCCTCTATGACGGAGTCGCCGGGACAATCCGCAATCTTTCACTGAGGTATCCTCTCTATATCGTCAGCAACTGCCAGTGCGGATACATCGAAGTCATGCTTAAGACAAGCGGGCTGGCTCCTTACATCAAAGATCACCTTTGCTTCGGTGAGACCCTTCGGCCGAAAGGAGAGACGATCCGCATGCTGATGGAGAAAAACGGTCTGAAATCTCCAGTCTATGTTGGCGATACTCAAGGTGATGCGGACGCCTGCAAGACAGCCGGAATCCCATTTATCTTTGCAGAATACGGTTTCGGTGACGTACCCGATGCCGCAACACGCATCCAGAGATTTTCCGATCTTGAAAAGATATGCTTGTAACAATCGTCCGCAATAATATTATGAAAGGACCAGAACCACAATTTTCATGAGGTTCCGGTCCTTTTATGTATCACTTATCTATTTTTCATATAATCCGCCGTCTATCGCGGCGTCAGTCTGTTATCTGTTTCTATCTCACAGCTCTCTTCTTAAAGATCGCTGCCGCTCCCAATACGATCGCCATTCCCATCAGGGCGATCCATATACCCGGTTCTGCCGTATCCCCGGTCTGTGGAGCCTTGTTTTCTATACTTCTGCTTGAGTTGGCATCGTCCAGTGCTATGACATACGGGGAAAATCCTTTTACACTGATCGTGACCTGCCCATTTTCCACTGCTGCCTTATACGTTTCATAACTTCCGTCGTCCGCGTAATGCAGAATGATCACGTTTCTGCCATTATACTCTGTACCGACCCGGAAAGTGAGCTGTGCCTCTCCCTCGAGAGTTCCTGTCAATGTAATATCATATACCCCAAGGACCACTTTGCCCTTCACCGGATCCGCAGTTACATATGTTGCGTATTGATCCGTATTCGGTTCAACAGCCTGTACATTTAATGCAGCGTCTTCTGAAAACCTGCCGCTCACACTGACCCCATGGTCTATGTCTGCCAGTTGTCTGTCTGCCGGTGTATCAGCAGGCTTCTTATCTGCTCCAGAGTTACTGCTCTCATCGGACGGGGTGTCTGTGTCGACCGGTTTATTTGTATCAATCGGCTCATTCGTATCTGCCGGATCGTTCGCGTCTGATGGCTCGTTCGCGTCCGTCGGATCTTCTGCTTCTGATCCATTTTCCTCATCAACACCGCCGTCTGTTTCGGAGTCGTTTTCCTCTTCGGACGGGGTGCCTGTATCTGACGGCTCATTCGTGTCTGTCGGATCGTTCGTATCTGACGGCTCATTCGTGTCTGTCGGATCGTTCGTATCTGATGGCTCATTCGCGTCTGTCGGATCGTTCGTATCTGATGGCTCATTCGCGTCCGTCGGATTTTCTGTCTCTGACCCGTTTCCCGTATCAACACTGCTATCTGCTTCAGAGTCGCTATCCTCTTCGGACGGGTCGTCTGTATCAGAATCGTTGTCCGCAGCGGATGAGTCATTTGCATCATCCGTTCCTCCTGCATCTGATGGCGGCATATTGTCCTCAGACGGTGTATCTGTATTATCTTCTGAGCTCTCGTTGCCGCTGCCGGAGCTTATACCGAGATAATCGTGGCTGCCGCCTGCAGCATCCAGCTCCCATGCAATTGCTGCCGCTTTTTCACCCCAATACGGATCAGATGCATAACTTACGTTGATGCCTTCGCCCTTGTTTCCTAAAAGTTCACCATGATTTCTCCAGTCACTCGAACTCAGGTAACCGTCTGCCATCCACTCAGACATGAATTCACGTATACAATCCTCTACGCTTGCAAAATAATTTGCGCTCTGTCCCGGGGAGGTATCTACCGCATTCAACCCGAACAGATTATTCTTGTCCATGCAGATCGAGCTTGTCCCCCAGGCGCTTTCGTTTACTGCAATCCCCAGAGAGAGAAGAGCATTAACACTGTACTTATTCTGATACTTGACAAATAGAGTACCTGTGCCAAGAAGTTTGGAACTGGAGGAAGAAATTTTTGAACTCAGAATACTGTCCAGCTCATCCCCGCTGTAGTTCGTGGAACTGTTCATATCAAGAAACTGAAAATAGTTATAAAACGCATTTCCACAGTTTACGGCAGAAGCTCCGTTTGACCCGCTCTGATAATCGTTCAGCATGGTCTTATAATCCTCATAAAAATAGTGCCCGTCATAGCTGAAATACTTGACTCCCTCACTCAGATAAGACGGAGCCGGTCCGTTATTGATCGATGAACTCGGACCTTCATTCAGATTGTATGAGATATAATGGATCAGTTGTCCTCCTGAAACCTCATAATAACTGACATTATCTGCCACACTGCTGTAATCAACCACTTCAACTTCAGATTTTTTTACTGTTCCGGTCACGCCCGCCAGCATAAAGCGGATATCCCCGCTGCCGTCAGTTCCAAGATATGCCGCATCGGCGCCGTAATCACCGTTCGTATATCCGCTCCCCCCTGAATAGGTAAAATCTGTCGTAGCATTACTTTTCGTATTGAAGTTCACAACCTTCATACTTACTGCAGCCGAACGTGCAGAAAATAAAGAAATACCGCTTTCCGCGTCTGTTCCCTCTTCACTGCCGTCTTCCGCAGCACTCTCGCCGACCGTTCCGTCGGAATCACCGACTTCATAAATATTGCCGTTTTCATCCATAGCGGTGACAGTCTCAAGACGCTGACCGTTCTCATCCTGAAGATCTGTTTGTGCGGCACTCTCCCCCGTTTCTCCTGCCGCATAGCTTTCCATGCCGGGTAATGCGGTCAGAATCAGCGACATGAAAAGCGCACATATCAGTAATTTACTTTTTCTCATCTTTTATGTATACTTCCCTCCTTGCACCTTACTAATTATTTATGAATATAGATACTGATACAAATTCAGCTTAACACTGTTTTTTATCCGATGCAAGCTAATTTTATCCTTTATCACATACTTGTATACAATATTGGAAATGTATGGAAATTATGATATCTTCAGCCTTTACTGACAAGTTCAGGCCACAACAAAAAGCTCTCCGGACAAACCGAAGAGCTTTTATATGCCGATGGCCGGACTCGAACCGGCACGGATTGCTCCGCTTGATTTTGAGTCAAGTGCGTCTGCCAATTCCGCCACATCGGCTTATGATCCGGCTTCTCGAAGAAGCCAGATATGATTATATCATTTTTAAATATCAATTGCAATATGCAAATTAGACTCCGATGCTATTATTATTTTATCAGCTTTTTTCCTATCTCAAAGCAGTCAAATGTCGCAAAATAATCCGCCGGTGTCTCTGCTCTTCTTATAAGCTGAACGCTGCCGTCCTCTTTCAGAAGAAGCTCTGCTGATTTGAGTTTACCGTTGTAATTGTAACCCATAGAAAATCCGTGGGCGCCGGTATCATGGATCACAAGATAATCACCTCTGTCTATTTCCGGCAGCATCCGGTCAATAGCAAACTTATCATTGTTCTCGCACAGCGAACCTGTCACATCATACATGTGATCACATGGGGCGTCCTCTTTTCCAAGTACTGTGATATGATGATATGCTCCGTACATTGCCGGTCTCATCAGATTGACCGCACATGCGTCCACCCCGATGTATTCCTTATGCGTGTGTTTCTCATGGATTGCTTTCGTTACAAGGCATCCGTATGGTCCCATCATATAACGTCCGAGTTCTGTGTAGATTGCTACATCTCCCATACCTGCAGGAACAAGAACTTCCTCGTAGACTTTACGCACGCCTTCTCCGATGGCACGGATATCATTCGGCTCCTGATCCGGTCTGTACGGAATTCCGATTCCACCTGACAGATTGATAAACTTAATATGCACGCCTGCCTCTTTCGAGAGTCTTACCGCCTGCTCAAACAGAACCTTCGCCAGCATCGGATAATAATCATTTGTCACTGTATTGCTCGCCAGAAACGCGTGAAGCCCGAATTCTTTTGCTCCTTTTGCTTTCAGTATTTTGTATGCCTCGAGAATCTGGTCTGTTGTCATTCCGTATTTTGCATCTCCGGGATTATCCATGATGTCGTTGCTGATCTTAAACAGTCCGCCCGGGTTATAGCGGCAGCTTATTGTCTCCGGAATATGTCCGATCGCCTTTTCCAGGAATTCAATATGAGTAATATCATCCAGATTGATGATCGCGCCCAGCTTATCCGCCAGAACAAAATCTTCCTCCGGAGTGTCATTTGAAGAAAACATGATATCTTCGCCTGTAATATCCAGAGCCTCTGAGAGCATGAGCTCAGTAAAGGAGGAGCAGTCGCAGCCGCAGCCATACTCCTTTAAAATGTCGATCAGGAACGGATTAGGCGTCGCCTTCACCGCAAAATACTCTTTGTATCCCGGATTCCACGAAAACGCTTCCTTCAGCGCCTTTACATTCTCCCTGATTCCTTTTTCATCATAGAGATGGAACGGGGTCGGGTATGTCTTCGTGATTTCCTCTACCTGCTGTTTTGTTACAAATGGTCTCTTAGTCATTCTCTTTTTCTCCTTTTCGTATTTTAATCAGTTCAATCTCATTTGCCAGCGCCGTCTTAAACAGCATGACGAAATTTTTCTGTCCGGAATACAGGCATGTATTCATACTATCCTGTCCGAATTCTCCTGACAGAACATATCTGGAATCCGCGATCAGGCCGATCTGGCTGCCTTTATCCTCTGTCACATATACAAGTGCGCCCTCCATTTGATACGGGCGGTCTGTAATGAGAACAAGTTTTTTTCCGTACTTTACAAGCCTGTCCAGCTCTTCTCTCAGGCTGTCCAGACAGACGGAAGAACAAGAGAGATACACTCTCTCCTCCGCCTTCTCCAGAAGATTCAGAACCCTGTCAAGGATATGTTCCGCCCCCTCGATCGTAATATAGCCCTCTTCCTCTGCTGTCTCGCAGGTGAGATTTTCTACAAGCCACTTCTTCTCCTTCTCCATCCGCCGGATTCTGTTCCCGCAGAATTCTTCCGGACAGACCGGAATATATTTTTTTGCGTTCTCCTCCACAAGATAAGCCGCGCCTTTCTCCACAAGAGCCGCGAGAGACGTATAAGCATTGGAGCGTGAAATTCCTGTGTCTCTGGCTATTTCATAGCCGGTCTGCTTTCCCCGTGCAAGAAGCTGTTCATAGATCAGTGCCTCCTGCCTCGACAGACCGAAATGCAAAAGATATTCGATTAATCTGCTTTCTTCCATATTGCCTATATCTGCCTTATCACTTTCTCAGTCATTATATTAGTAGTATTTTTCAGGAACACTATAGTACAACTCCATTATTCTGTCAACATATTTTGCTTTTTTTCCATAAAAAATCATAACAGTCCAGTCCAGGCCATTCATAAAGCCGCACTGTTATTAAAAAATCCCGCGGGGTGCCGATAAGGCTGCTCCCGCAGGATATATTTCTAAATCTTATTCTACTGTAGCAATGCGCATCATGTTGCTCGTTGTCGTGTGCTCCTGACTGATATTCTGAGACGGAATACCAGCTGTCAGCACGACTACGTCCCCCGGCTCAATATACTGCTTTACAGTTGCAAGCTCAATTGCTCCGTTGCAGATGTCATCTGTTGTTTTAAACTGGATTGTTTTCAACGGGCGGACTCCCCAGTAAATGGACATTCTTCTTAAAGTCCTCTCATTAGGAGTCACACCGAGGATGTCCTGTTTTGGTCTTAAATTCGAGACTACTCTTGTGGTTGCCCCGCTCACAGACGGAGTAATGATACATTTCGCATTCAGATTTGCCGCTGCCAGCACGGAAGAATAACCAATCGCACTGGAAAGACCGCTCTTGAGCTGCTCACCGGTCTTATTGAGCTTTGTCTCATAATCCAGATGCTGCTCCGTATTCTCAATGATATGAACCATCATCTGAAGCGCCTCCAGAGGGTATTTACCCTGTGCGGTCTCTCCTGAGAGCATAACCGCATCTGTTCCGTCGTAAACAGCATTCGCCACATCAGTAACCTCTGCTCGTGTCGGGCGCGGATTACGGATCATAGAGTCAAGCATCTGTGTCGCCGTAATAACCGTCTTAAAGTTGTTGTTGCACTTCTGGATCATCATTTTCTGAAGGTACGGAACTTCTTCCGCAGGAATCTCCACGCCCAGATCGCCTCTTGCTACCATGATACCATCCGCCGCACGGATGATCTCATCGATATTACGGATTCCTTCCGCATTTTCAATCTTCGCGATGATCGGTGTGTACGGAGCATTCAGTTCTTTAAGATACGCCTTGATCTCAAGAACGCACTCCGCATTTCTCACAAAAGATGCCGCAATAAAATCAATCCCCTGCTCTACACCGAAACGGATATCATCTTTATCTTTTTCTGTAATGGCAGGCAGGCGCACAGACACATTCGGAACATTTACGCCTTTCTTTTCGCCCAGCTCTCCGCCGTTTACCACCTCACAGCGAATTTCAGTCTCTGTTTTACCGATGACAGTCAGACCGATCAGGCCGTCATCGATGAGGATCGTGCTGCCTTTGTCGACATCATCCGGCAGTCCTGCATATGAAATTGATACTTTCTGTGCATCGCCGACGATATCTTCTGTAGTCAGGGTAAATACCGCTCCGTTTTCCAATATTACTTTTTTTCCGTCCTTCAGCTTGCCTGTACGGATCTCCGGTCCTTTTGTATCCAGAAGGATCGCCGTATTTGCGTTAAGCTCTTCCCGGAGCTGTTTGAGCATATCCATCCTGCCCTTCTGTTCTTCATGATCGCCATGTGAAAAATTGAAACGGGCCACATCCATACCATTTAAGATCAGATTTCTCATCAGCTCTCTGTCATTTGTATTTGGTCCCATTGTACAAACCACTTTAGTTTTTTTCATAAAATAATACTCTCCTTATCTCGTAATACTTTGCTGTCACTTGACATGTTCATGTGTGAACAGATGATCCTGACAGTACTCGTAGTTTCCATTACATTTAGAACAGAAACGGAACTCCAGACACGGATCATCCAGTTCGGTCCGCCCGCAGACTGCACAGCGGTGTTTTGCCCCGTTTGTGTACTTCATATGCGGGGCTGACTGGCGTTTAAACCTTGCTTTTCTGGCCCGCTCTTTCGGACCGAATCTTCTCATATTCCGGCTCGAAAAAAAGAAAATAATAAAATTAAGAAGCGACGCTCCAATCGCCACACGCGTTCCCACTCCGCCGCGAATAAAATAATATGCAGCCATTACAACATATACAACCGCCATCCATTTCATTTTAATCGGCAGTATGAAATAGAGCAAAACTTCCATATCCGGATAGATTGCAGCAAATGCCAGGAATATAGACATCGTAATATAGTTTGTGCTGATCAGGCTCACGCTCGACAGCATCACTTCCACTCCATGTGCAAAATAGTAATAGACATACATACCGAAGACCGCAAGCACAGTAAATAAAATTCCGGAAAAGATATAGATATTATACCGGAAACTCCCCCAGGTCCTCTCAAGGGCTGTCCCGAGAGAATAGTACAGCAGCACAAGAAATACAAGTGAAATCAGATTTGTTGTCGGAGGAATCAGCACCCATGATATAATTCGCCATATCTGACCTCGCAGAATCAGCGCCGGTTCCAGTGTCAGATAACCGAGCATCTCCGGCATAAGAAACATGATGCCAAATCCGATCACATATCCCACAAGCAGATACACAGTCAGATTCGGAATCGCAAAACGTCCAAACTTTCTCTCTAATTTATCAAGCCAGTTCAAGAATGATTTCTCCTCACTTTCAAAAATGTGTTTTTCTCGCTAATCCTATACAATTGTACCTTCCGCCATACTGTTTGTCAAACGGTTGTTATTCCTTTTCATGAGTTTAACATGATCTTTATATAATTTATCCATAAGCGCAGGAATTATTTTGAAATACCTCATAATAATAACAATTGTCTTTTTAAAAATTCTGTCGTATAATGTATGTTGCTGTAAAATGTGGAAACACATTAAATAGGAAATAATACATATAAATTATACAGAAGATTGGAGAATCTATTAATGAATCCGAAAGAATTACATACTCTTGGAATCGATATCGGTTCCACAACAGTCAAGATTGCGATTCTGGACGAAGAAAATGAGGTACTCTTCTCCGACTATGAAAGGCATTATGCGAACATTCAGGAGACTCTGTCAGACCTTCTGGGGCGTGCCCTCTACAAACTGGGCCCGATCCACGTATCCCCCGTCATAACGGGAAGCGGCGGTCTGACCCTGGCCAAGAATCTTGACGTACCTTTTGTCCAGGAAGTTATTGCTGTTTCCACGGCACTTCAGGACTATGCTCCCCAGACTGATGTTGCTATCGAGCTGGGTGGCGAGGACGCCAAGATCATCTATTTTGAAGGCGGTAATGTAGAGCAGCGTATGAACGGCGTCTGTGCCGGCGGTACAGGCTCTTTTATCGACCAGATGGCATCGCTTCTTCAGACAGACGCTGCCGGCCTGAATGAATATGCAAAAAATTATCAGGCACTCTATTCCATCGCGGCCCGCTGTGGTGTGTTTGCCAAATCCGATATTCAGCCGCTCATCAACGACGGCGCGTCAAGGGAAGATCTGGCTGCGTCTATTTTCCAGGCCGTCGTAAACCAGACAATCAGCGGCCTTGCCTGCGGAAAACCTATCCGCGGACATGTGGCCTTCCTGGGAGGGCCTCTCCACTTCCTCTCTGAGCTTCGTGCCGCCTTTATCCGCACGCTGAAGCTTGATGACGAACATATCATCGCGCCGAATCATTCTCATCTGTTCGCAGCCATCGGTTCTGCACTGAATTCTAAAAAAGATACCGTGGTCGCTCTGCGGGAACTCCAGAACAGACTGGAGCGCAAGGTAAAGATGGAGATCGAGGTTGAGCGTCTTGAACCTTTGTTTGCCACGAATGCGGAATATGAAGAATTCACGGCCCGCCATGCCAAACACCAGGTACCCGTAAAAGATCTGGCTTCCTACAAAGGAAAAGCATTCCTTGGTATCGACGCCGGCTCTACTACGACAAAGGCGGCACTGGTAGGAGAAGACGGAACGCTCCTCTACTCCTTCTACCATAACAACGACGGAGATCCGCTGGGAACAACCATCAGCGCGATCAAGGATATCTACGAACAGCTTCCGGAAGGCGTGGAAATTGTTCATTCCTGCTCCACCGGTTACGGCGAAGCGCTGATCAAAGCTGCCCTCATGCTGGACGAAGGCGAGGTAGAAACTGTCGCCCACTACTACGCAGCTGCGTTTTTT
The DNA here is from genome assembly GCF_008691045.1 of Mediterraneibacter catenae. GTDB lineage: Bacteria > Bacillota > Clostridia > Lachnospirales > Lachnospiraceae > Mediterraneibacter > Mediterraneibacter ornithocaccae. The sequence goes on along the minus strand of NZ_VMSO01000018.1, from coordinate 27,620 downwards.
GAGCCTGATGTAGACTGTATTCTGGATATCGGTGGACAGGATATGAAATGCATCAAGATCAAAAACCAGACAGTCGACAGCGTACAGCTCAACGAGGCATGTTCCTCAGGATGCGGTTCATTCATCGAGACTTTTGCAAAGTCTCTGAACTATACCGTCGAAGACTTTGCACACGAAGCTCTCTACGCGCAGAATCCGATCGACCTTGGAACACGCTGTACTGTATTCATGAACTCTAAAGTAAAACAGGCACAGAAAGAAGGGGCGTCCGTCGCAGATATCTCTGCCGGACTGGCTTACTCTGTCATCAAGAACGCGCTCTTTAAGGTTATCAAAGTATCCAGCGCCTCAGAGCTCGGAAACCATATTGTTGTGCAAGGTGGTACATTTTACAACAATGCGGTATTAAGAAGCTTTGAAAAGATTGCAGACTGCGAGGCAATCCGCCCGGATATCGCAGGTATCATGGGTGCGTTTGGAGCTGCCCTCCTCGCCCGCGAAAGGTACACGGACTGCGAAGGCACAACTATGCTCTCCATCGACGACATTAAGTCCATGGAGTATTCCACGACAATGACAAAATGCCGTGGATGTACAAATACCTGCCGTCTGACCATCAACCACTTCAGCGGCGGTCGAAAATTCATCACAGGTAACCGCTGTGAGCGAGGTCTTGGCAAGGAAAAATCAAAGAACACCATGCCGAACCTGTTCGACTATAAACTGCACCGCTATTTTGATTATGAACCCCTCTCCAAAGAGGATGCAAAGCGCGGCGAAATCGGTATTCCGCGCGTGCTGAACATGTACGAAAACTACCCGTTCTGGTTTACATTTTTCACAAAACTCGGCTTCCGTGTAGTGCTCTCTCCGACTTCTACAAGAAAAATCTACGAGCTGGGCATCGAGTCTATCCCGAGTGAATCCGAGTGTTATCCGGCGAAGCTTGCCCACGGGCATGTGCAGTGGCTGATCAATAAAGGTGTAAAACACATCTTCTATCCGTCCGTCCCGTATGAGCGTAACGAATTCGAGGAGGCGAACAACCACTATAACTGTCCGATTGTAACCTCCTACCCGGAAAATATAAAGAACAATATGGATCCGATCGTAAACGGAGACGTGGATTTCATCCATCCGTTCATTTCATTCCAGAGCGAGGAGACACTGTCCTATCGCCTGATCGACGAGCTTGGTGAAAAGTTTGCTTTAAATGAAAGTGAAATCAGATCCGCTGTTCGCGATGCATGGACGGAACTTGCCGCATGCCGCGAGGATATGCGCAAAAAAGGCGAAGAGACGATCAAGTTCTTAAATGAGACAGGGAACCGTGGTATCGTGCTTGCCGGACGCCCGTACCACATTGATCCGGAAGTCAACCACGGCCTGCCGGAGATGATCACCTCCTATAACATCGCCGTATTGACTGAAGATTCTATCTCCCACCTGCATCAGGTGGAACGACCGCTCAATGTTATGGACCAGTGGATGTATCATTCCCGTCTGTACGCTGCAGCCAACTATGTGAAGACAACCGAAAATCTGGATCTGATCCAGCTCAATTCTTTCGGATGCGGTCTTGATGCCGTAACAACAGATCAGGTGGCAGATATCCTGACCGGTTCCGACAAGATTTATACAACACTGAAGATTGACGAGGTTAACAACCTTGGCGCAGCCCGTATCCGCGTACGTTCCTTGCTTGCCGCCATCCGCGTGCGTGAGCAGAAGAACGCCGAGCGTACCATCCGCCCGTCTTCTATTGAGAAAGTACCGTTTACAAAAGAAATGCGTAAGACTCATACAATCCTCTGCCCGCAGATGTCTCCTATCCATTTTGAACTTCTGGAGCCTGCTTTCAAAGCTGCGGGCTACAAGATCGAAGTTCTCCCGAACGACAACCGTCAGGCAGTGGATATGGGGCTTAAATATGTAAATAACGATGCATGCTACCCTTCGCTCATTGTAGTGGGACAGATTATGGATGCCATCCTCTCCGGCAATTACGATACCGACCATCTGGCAGTCATCATCAGCCAGACCGGAGGCGGCTGCCGTGCATCCAACTACATTGGTTTTATTCGTCGTGCGCTGAAAAAAGCCGGATACGGACACATCCCGGTCATCTCCATCAACTTAAGCGGTCTGGAAGCAAACCCGGGATTCAAGATCACACTGCCGCTCGCCGTCCGTATTGCATATGCAGCCGTCTTCGGAGATATCTTCATGAAATGTGTCTACAGGATGCGCCCGTATGAGGCTGTCCCTGGCACAACTAACGCAATCCACCGTAAGTGGGTCAAAGTCGTCCAGAAATTTGTATCTGAAGGATATCCGTCACGAAGGAAGTTTAAAAAACTCTGCCGCGATATTATCAACGATTTCGACAACATTGAGATCCTTGATATTAAAAAACCCCGCGTAGGCGTAGTCGGTGAAATCCTTGTAAAATTCCTGCCGGCTGCCAACAATCACCTGGTAGACCTCTTAGAAGCGGAAGGAGCCGAGGCGGTCGTTCCTGATCTGATCGACTTCATGCAGTACTGCTTCTACAACCAGAACTTCAAAGTATCCCATCTGGGATTCAAGAAGTCCAAAGCACTGATCGGAAATTTGGGAATTGCAGCCGTAGAATGGCTGCGCTCACCCGCAACCAAGGCATTTGCTTCCAGCAGGCACTTTGATCCGCCGGCACACATCGAAGATCTGGCAAAAATGGCATCCGAGATCGTTTCCATCGGAAACCAGACCGGCGAGGGATGGTTCCTGACCGGAGAAATGCTTGAGCTCATCCACAGCGGAGCTGGCAATATCGTATGTACACAGCCATTTGCCTGCCTGCCGAATCATGTAGTGGGTAAGGGAGTTATCAAAGAACTGAGAAGACGCCATCCGGAATCCAATATCGTGGCCATCGACTTCGATCCGGGTGCAAGCGAAGTAAACCAGCTGAACAGGATCAAACTGATGCTGTCCACGGCATTCAAAAATCTTGAGAAAGAAAAATAAATATTTCTTCAAGAGATAAACGTTCGTTCCGCCGGGGAATGCTATAGCACAAAACCGTTCCGCTCTACCTCAAAGATTTGAATGGATGTAACGCCGGAATCAAATGTTCGTCCAACGGGACTCCATTTGACACCGCCTAACATCCAGAACAAATGCTTTTCGGAACGCTCCCACTTAATGTTTTGTTCTATAGCATTCCCCGGCGGAACTGATTTTATCTCTCTCAGACAGTTGAGAATAAAAGGGTACAGTATTCCTTTTATTTGGAAAGAATGGCTGAAGAAGTGCATATAACTTTCCGACAGCCCCTTTTATAATAGATATAGTATTGCGGCTACAGCGAGCATATGCTGACCACGATTTTAAGCAACCATGAATTTCCCAAAATACCAAGAAGGAGAATTGCGGACATTACTAAAATTTTATTCTTTATAAGGCGCTGAAAGATTTGTAAGACAATGACCAATATGATATTTTCAATTATTTTGCAGGCGAGCCGGAGAAAAAGCATCGCTGCCAGTGATATTTCAGCAGTCATGCCGGAATATTCTGGGAGATTATATACAAATACATCTATTGCCGGAAGATCGGAGAGCAGCCCGGCAGCGATAATATCAATCATTTCGTATAGTAAAATACAAACCGAGGTGGCAAGCGAACCGAGAAGGATTTTATTGCGCCGCACGTCAGCATATCCGGACAGACGGTTAATGATAGCATACATACCCGTAGTTTCTTCAAGAAAGAAATAAGGTATCAGCAGGATCAGAAACATAAAAACATATACATAATCTATCTGCCGAGCGGATAAAAGCTTTTCCCAGGCAGTCTCATAGAAAAAGGAATGAGCCTGTTTGCTGGAAACTTCGTACCGGAGCGCGTTATCATGCAAATGCGTCCAAGCGTTGAGGTAAGTGCTGATATACTTATACTCTTCCTGCTGTTCCTGAAAGCTTTCCTTATCGAGCTTACCCTCTGCATATTGTATTTGGATATTGGGGAAATCCGACAGTAATTTTGTGTACTGCTCATATCTCTCTTTTATTTCAGCAATCACAGCCTGTTCAGCGCCACCCTCATAATCGGTTACAACTTCTTTGTACAGCTTATCCTCGTTGGATTCCCTGAATTCAAAATAAGCTGCTGCAATCCTTATAGGAATCAAGAGAATAATGAGGAAAATTGCAAGGTGTGTGAAACATTTCTTACATTCATATTGAAAAAGGATATAACGGCGTTTATTCATATGTCCCCCACTTCCAGACCTTATAAAATAATATAAGCATAAAAATGAATATAGTTCCCCATATGGTAGCGAAGATCAAACGGGTTTGTGAAGCGGCGCCAGCTACTTCTATTATGTCAGACCTTAGAAAATTTTGAAAATGTAAAATGCTCATAGGATTGGCCAACCATTGCGTTCCGGTACTGTCAGAAGAGGAGAGCTGATACAGCCGCCAGTACATTCCGACGGATAACCCGATAGCTCCTATGAGCAAAAGTATATACTGTTTCAGGACTCGTACAAACAGCAGCACAAACAGAATGATCCCTATGCTGAGAAAGGCTTTAAGCAAAATATCAAGAAGGATCAGCGAAAGGATACTCATATTGATCTCACTTAACGCATACGACGGGATATTACATATATCGCTGAGCCAGTGACTCATGTCGAAATGTCCATACCAGTTAAGATAAGCGATGTACAGTCCGTTTAAAATAATTTGCAGGGCGACGCCGTAAACAAATATCGAAGCGAGCTTTGCGGCGTACAGCATTCCGTTCCGCCCGTACCGAGCGGGAAAGAGATAAGCGCCGGTATGATATTCGCGGTCTTTGAGAAATACGAGCAGTCCGGCAGAAACAATGATCAGTATATGTATGACGGAACAAAAATTATTAGGCTGCATACTGGAAATCGTTAAAAAATATATTTGCCATCCGGAAAAATCATATAGCCTGAACTCAGGTTCTTCTTCATATGCCTTTTCGAGGACAGACATTTTCTGCAGATCAAAATTCGTTCCGTTATTAGAGGACAGCGCTTCCTTTTCCGCTTTTACCTCTGTGTAGACCGCGTGTCTTTGCTGTCTGGTATTTTCAATATCCTGTAACTTGTGCGCGATCGTCAATGCGTCGCGCATCGTCATATTTTTCTCAAGATCGGGAACTGATATTTTGGCCGAAAGCTCCTGCTGCGTGAGCCCAAGGTCATATTTAGGGTGCGTTTCGGCTAATTCCAGAAAAAAATCCTTCTGTTCTCCTTCGGGATAGGAAGAAAGAGAATAAAAGATTTCAGGATCGACCGAGGAAGGCGCCTGATATACTAATACGCCCGACAAGACGATCGCCGCGCAAAAAAATACCAGTAAAAATTTCTGCCTGATCAAAAACTTTAATTCATAAAAAATAAGTCCGATCCCTTTATTTAATCCCATGTTTCGTCTCTCCTGATGGAATATTTTCCGCATAATACCGCATATATAGGTTCTCATAATCTGCGCTTTCTTCCAGCGCAGCGTCCCTTGATTTATCCAAGACGACACGCCCTTTTTTCAGAAATATAAGGTGGTCTGCAAGCTCCTGAACGTCCGACATGATATGAGTAGAAACAATAATAATTTTCTGGGAACTATATTTTTTCAAAAGATTTTTAAAATAAATACGCTGCATCGGATCTAATCCGGCAGTCGGTTCGTCCATAATAAGGATTCTGGGATTCCCAATAAGCGCCTGAGCTATACCCAGACGCTGTTTCATACCGCCCGAGTATTTACCAGTCATGGCGTCCGCTTTGTCGGAAAGCTCAAGCATATTTAAAAGCTGCTTTGCCTGCGCCCTTATCTTTTTTATATTGTCTTTGCTTTTGAGCAGTCCGATATAACATAACATTTCGTATCCGGTAAATTCCTTGTAGAACCCGAAAGTCTGTGGGAGATAGCCGATGTACCGTTTATATTTTTCATCCAGTTTAAAAATATCTTTTCCATTCCAGAAAATGTTTCCGGAAGTAGGGCGCAGTTCTCCAGCCAGCAGCCTCATCAGCGTGCTTTTTCCTGCGCCGTTCGGTCCGATCAGACCGTATATACCATTATGGAGTTCCAGATCAATATGATCTAGCGCGGTTAGATTGTGGTATTTTTTTGTGATGCCGACAATTTTTAGTTTCATTGCGTCAACTCCTGTTCGACTTTAAGGGGATGATCATAGTCGATCGTATTTGTTTCGGTATCTAATATGTAGTAAGTATAATAATCTTCGCTTAAATTGACCAGCAGATCGTCATATTCAGGAAAGCTCCAAATTAACAGATCAAGACCTTTGAATAATTGCACCGCCTCATTTTCACCGGAAGATTCATAAAGCGGACGATAATAGAAATCTCTGTCAGGCCACGTAGTATAGTAAAGAGTATCTCCCTTTATATTGTAATAAAATACATTATCTTCTACCACAGTTTTACTATCTTCTCCCTCTGAATAGCGGATCAACTGATTGTCGCCCGTCTGCTGATCTACCTGTATATAATAAATAAAATCTTCGTATACGCTGGCTCGGGTGACGCCGATTTCTTCGACCACGCGCTTCTCTCCGGCTTTGATATCCAGACGTACTAATTCAAGATCCTCTGTTATATACCATAGAGCGCCTTTATAATAAAAATTCCCCTGAGTATAAGGAACGACATCTTCAAAACGCTGTACGATATTTCCGCTCTCTATATTTTCGACGATAATGCTCTCTTCCTCTGGGTAGGCAATATAACCGCCGAACATAATTTTAGAGTTTGAAGTTCCGTAGTGTCCTTTTCCGATTTCTTCCTTTTGATTGCGGCTGATCTTGTAAATCTGATTTCCTAACAGGTAGACTTCATCATTTTCCCGTCTGATGCCGGATATATCCCGCTCTGCATAGGCGGTGCATGAATCGCTGTCGTGACTGCAGACAGGATTGTTGCAATTAATAGTCGCCTCTTTTGTACTCAGATCAAACCGGTAAACCATACCGGTTGGAGAATCGATAAAAAAGATATCCTTTCCGTCAGAGGCAAATCTTGTCGGCAGCATATAGTTTATTTCCTCACGTTCAATAGAGTCCAGACCGTCAAAAGAAATTTCGGAAAGATTTTCTGTTTTTTGAGAAGAACATCCATTCAGAACAATCATAACAATAGCAGTTAAAGCAAAAAATTTTTTATATTGCATAGGCAGCCTCTTTCTTTATTTCATTATAGATTATAAGGAACAGCATGTGTGATAAATTTTAAAGTGTTGCAGTCATTCTCTGAGACGCATTTCCAAAAGCGATGGAATAGGCGTTCATCTGAGAATATCCACCGTGCATAGGTTTATCACCAGACTTTGAGTACGAGCTATTACTGGTGGAGAAATTATATGTTTTATAGTCCGAAAAGGTAATAGTTCCTTTCTGGTAATATGAATCCATCCATTTCCCAGATTCGGGCGTCATGCTCGAAGTCCACGAATACTTAGTGCTGTATGATACCAATACGCAAGTTGCCCGAAATGATATAGTGATGCGCCCATTTGTTCCGCCATCGGTATATACTGTTTTTGCGTTTGTTGCATATGGAACGATTGAAGGCTCGTTTTCTGCCGCCGAGGCTGGCAGGACTAAAGAGAGACTGAGTATTCCGGTTAATAATAGTGATAATAATTTTCTTTTCATGATTATTTCCCTCCGTTAAGTACATGCTGTTCCTTATATCTGCTTATTTTTGAGATTTAATTATGAGATTTAATTATCTGGAAAATAGTTCCTTTTTTGTTGAAAAAATGTTAAACTATAACAGTGTGTATTGGATCAGTCCTTTCTCAAACGAGGTAAATTATGATAGGAAACAATTTAAAAAAAATACGCGAATCAAAAAATATGTCGCAGGAATATGTCGCAAAAGCGCTGAATATTTCCAGACAGTCTATTTCTAAGTGGGAAAATGACCGCGTGTGTCCGGATATCAATAATCTGAAATCTTTGTCCATGCTCTATAAGGTTTCCATAGATGAACTGGTCGGAAACTCGATAGAGGAAGAGCGGCAACCTGACCATACCGAGAAAGTATCTAAAGAACTGGTAGAAATGCTTCTGGCGGTGGCAGTCATGCTGGCGTCTACCCTAATACCTCCTATAGGAATTGCGGCAGCAGCAGTCATTTTTGTTAAAACCAGAAAAAATTCCTACCCTAAAATTTTTTATATACTTTGTCTGATATGCTTTTTGGTTAATATATATAATTGCTATATTATAATGGATAGCTTATTCTTTAAGTTTGGGATTGTTACTATCCAGTAGTCCTTATAATCTGCTGACCTTTAATTTATTGTCTGCAATGTTAGTACGGACTCCGCCGCGGGTGCTTATGCCGAGAACCGTATGAGTAAAACGTAACGTAGCCTGTTTTGAGGAATCCTTTTTTAAAGCAGCAGAAGAAATCTTTCCGGTATAACATTTGTAGTGCGGCGAATTTACAGAAGAAATAAGGTTATTTCGGATTACGACGTTGTATCCTGCAGTCCATGAAAGGGGAGCAGTTAAGGAGATGCTATAACTCTTATTCTCTAAAGCGCGTGTTTGAAGAGAATTTTCTAAAATAGTTATATATATTTCTTTTCCCTTTGAATCTTCAAGAACAAAATTTTGAGTACCGCCTATATTCATATCGTATACTGCCTCAGAATCATACTCAGCGGCTAGTACAGAAGTGCTGCTGGAAAGAATAATACTGAATAGAACAAAAAGCATAGAAACAAATTTTGATAAAGTCTTCATTTCAATTTCCCCCTCTTATAATGATTATTTTTGTTGTAATATTAAACAAAAAGACGAGGTTCCACAAGTGCTTTTTCGTTTACATGCTGTAAATAGTGGGTTACAGACAGCATATTTTCCTTGAAAAAGAACTATATTTATAATAAATTCAGGGGCAGGTGTGATTCGCGCGAGTCACACCTGCCCCTGTTTGGAACTATCTATTTCCCGACAGCCCCATATTTTATATGCAGAATATCTCGCGAAATACGTCTCTGCTGCATCGCAGTGCCCGCTTCACTCTACCTCATCCCCCAGAATCCATGTAACGAAAAAAGGAAATACTCGTTCATTGGAACTCGCATTTCCCTTTTTCTAACATGGAGAACCGGGTGTATTCGGAACGTTCCGCTTAAATGCACTGCTCACGCAGCAGAGACGTATTTCCCGTAGGCTCATCCACTATAAAATTTTCTGTCAGCTCCGGCAGGCGACTCTGTTCAACTAAGTATGTCGCCGTCGGAAAGTTATATACACTTCTTCAGCCATTCTTTCCAAATAAAAGGAATACTGTGCCCTTTTATTCTCAACTGTCTGAGAGAGATAAAATCAGTTCCGCCGGGGAATGCTATAGAACAAAACATTAAGTGGGAGCGTTCCGAAAAGCATTTGTTCTGGATGTTAGGCGGTGTCAAATGGAGTCCCGTTGGACGAACATTTGATTCCGGCGTTACATCCATTCAAATCTTTGAGGTAGAGCGGAACGGTTTTGTGCTATAGCATTCCCCGGCGGAACGAACGTTTATCTCTTGAAGAAATATTTATTTTAGAGATCGATCCTATAGAGGAACAGGCATCCTCCAAATAATCCCAATATCAATCCTGCATATCCGCCGGCGCAGATCAGATCTGCCAGAGCTGAGCTGATATCGGTACTGGTAAAGGCACACACAAGGAGTCCTGCAGCGACGCCTGCTATCGTCCATCCGATAATCATTAACGGAAGAAATACAGATACCGCATGACTGTTGTCTGTGTGTTTTGTTATAAAATTCCATAATCCTCTGTACATTTTTCATCCCCCATTTGCTGTCATATACAATATATGCATATGGTAGTGTAAGAGTAACTTCCTCTCCTGTTACTGTTTTATTATAAGCAGGGGATGTAAAAACTATTCTTCTGGCAATGCAAAGTTTCTGTAAAACCGATATTGGATATCCCGCAAATTATTCAAAATTATTTTGACTATTTCAAAAGGATTTGAGATATATCTCCTGGCTCAGCGGCGACCATCTCTGCTCCTGCCTTTTCCAGTTCCTCCAGGCTTCCATATCCGTAGAGGACTCCCATACTGTGTATCTCTGCTTTTGCAGCCCCTATGATATCATGACGGCGATCTCCTATCATAACGGCTGCGTCTCTGGAAACACCGCAGGTCTCTATCACATACTCAATGACTTCATGTTTGTCCGTTCTTCTCCCGTCCATACATGCGCCGCCAATGAAGTCAAAATATTGGGAGAAACCGAAATGTTCCGCAATCCGTTTCGCATATTTTTCCGGCTTTGATGTAGCCATCAGAATCCTGACACCCGCTGATTTCAGCCTCTCAAACGTCTCCGGTACACCGTCGTAAACCCGATTCTCGAATATACCTTTGTCACTGTAATATTCCCGATAGGTCGTGACCATGACCGTTCCCTCTTCTTCCGACAATCCGAAGACAGACTGAAACTGTTCTTTCAATGGAGGTCCGATAAAGGAACGCAGAACTTCCTCCGGCACTTCCGGAAGTCCGCGCTTTTTTACTGCGTAGCGGATCGCATTCATAATCCCCGGACCGGAATCCGTAATTGTTCCATCCAGGTCGAAAATAGCGGTTGTGTACCTCATATTTTTTCTTCCTTTCTTTATTATTCATCAAAAGGCATATTTAATAGCTTCTGATCTGATCTCCGTCTTCACTCGCTGTCTTGATCACTTTGCGTATCACCACATAATAGCCATAATCATCATTGACTTTCACGTAAACCCGATCGCCCTCTTTGTGTCCCAGCAGAGCCTTCCCGATCGGAGACTCTATACTGACCAGTCCGTTCAGGGAACTTCCTCGTACAGATGTGACAATACGATAGGTTTCCACTTCCTCGTCGTCTTCACAGTAAATCTCCACTGTATTGTTCAGCCCGACCTCATCCGCTTTGGAGTGATCCTCGACGATAATAGCCGTCTTTAACATTCTCTCAAGGTAACGGATACGGCTTTCATTTCTGTTCTTTTCCTTCTTAGCTGCATGATACTCGAAATTTTCGCTGAGATCGCCATGGGAACGAGCTTCTTTTACCGCTTCGATAAGCTCTTTCCGCTCCACAAGCTTACGGTGTTCAATCTCTGCCTCAATTTTTTGGACATCGCTTTTTGTAAGCTTCTCACGCATAATTTAAAATCCTTCTTTCTGTCAATACGTTATTTTATGTCATCTATCTCCGGTCAGCAATTGCAGACATACAGACAGAGGCGCGGCTCTGTCTGCCGTGCCCCTGTGAATTTCTGATTACTTTATTCAATATTTTCCGTTTCAGCTGACATCAGATCCGATTAGGAGACTGTGGTCATGCTGGTTACATATTATTTAACAAGCAGTGATGTGCCGGACATCTCTTTCGGCTGCTCCATGCCCATCATCTCGATCAGCGTCGGAGCGATATCCGCAAGGCATCCGCCCTCTCTCAGTTTGTAAGACGGATCTGCATTTACAAGGATAAAAGGAACCTGATTGGTCGTATGCGCTGTGAACGGCTCTCCTGTCTCCTCGTCGATAAGCTGCTCTGCATTTCCGTGATCCGCACAGATGAACATCTGTCCGTCCACCTCTTTGATGGCGTCAACTGCTTTTCCTACACACTCATCAACCGCCTCGATCGCCTTGATGGCAGCATTTTCAACACCTGTATGTCCTACCATATCCGGGTTCGCAAAGTTGATGATGATCACATCATACTTATCTGATCTGATTGCCTCGCACAGTTTATCGCACACTTCGTATGCGCTCATCTCCGGTTTCAGATCGTATGTCGCTACTTTCGGTGATTTCACGAGGATACGGTCCTCGCCCGGATTCGGCTCCTCAACACCGCCATTGAAGAAGAATGTCACATGAGCATACTTCTCTGTCTCAGCGATACGTGCCTGCTTCAGTCCGTTTGCAGCAAGGAACTCACCGAATGTATTTGTGATCTCTTCCTTCACAAACGCAACCTGCTTATTCGGGATCGTCACGTCATATTCTGTAAAGCATACATATGTCGTCTTTACTCTCTCGCCTCTGTCAAATCCTGTGAAATCATCATCACAGAATGTCCTTGTGATCTCTCTTGCACGGTCCGGACGGAAATTGAAGAAGATGATGGAATCTCCATCTTTCACTGTCGCCGTCGGAGCTCCGTCCTTCATAACTACCATCGGCACAACGAACTCATCTGTCACGTCTTTATCATAGGAAGCCTGGATTCCTTCTGTCGCGGAAACAGCCTGGTCTCCCTCGCCTTTTACAAGGGCCCTGTAAGCTTTCTCCACACGGTCCCAGCGGTTGTCTCTGTCCATTGCATAGTAGCGTCCTGCCACTGTAGCAACCTCGCCGACGCCAATCTCTTTCATCTTTGCTTCCAGCTCTTCCACATACTCTTTTCCGGATGCCGGCGGTGTGTCACGACCATCCAGGAAGCAGTGCACATAAACTTTCTCAATCCCCTGTCTCTTTGCCAGCTCCAGAAGACCATAGATATGTGTATTGTGGCTGTGTACTCCTCCGTCAGAGACAAGTCCCATCAGGTGAAGCGCAGAATCATTCTTCTTCACATTCTCGCACGCTGCCACGAGCGCTTTATTTTCAAAGAAATCTCCGTCCTGGATGGACTTTGTGATCTTCGTCAGGTCCTGGTATACGATGCGTCCCGCACCCATGTTCAGATGTCCGACCTCAGAGTTTCCCATCTGTCCGTCCGGCAGTCCCACTGCCATACCGCTGGCATTTCCTCTCACGAACGGGCACTCAGCCATCAGCTTGTCCATGACCGGAGTAGCGGCCTCAGCCACTGCGTTTCCATGCTTGTCATCTCTCAAGCCGTAGCCGTCTAATATCATCAATACGGTTGGTTTCTTGCTCATATCCATATCTCCTTTATCTGTACATTTGGGTATTTATCCCGTAAACTATTGTACCCGCTTTCTCCATAATTTTCAAGACAGGCATCCTAATATTTTATCGTTACAGATAATATGTTACTGTTAACAGTAACGATAATATAGCTGCTCAGACAGAGTATCTAGATCAGTCCCAGATAGGAAAACGCCTTCCGCAGTCCGTCACATTCCACGTCGTCCGTCACATAATCCGCCATCGCCCGGATCACCTGCTGATACCAGGTCAATGCATCCCCACGGCGTATACCCCATCAGGTCTGCGCCCTCATCCACAGCCTCCTTCATCTGCTCGATGTGTTTTCTGAGATAATCGATACGGTAATCGTCGTTGATCGTCCCGTCCTCTTCGATCACATCCTTTGCTCCCAGTCCGTTTTCTACCACCATAAGAGGCAGGCGGTATCTGTCGCTCAGGTCATTCAGCGCATACTTAAGCCCCTTGGGATCGATCTGCCATCCCCAGTCGGAGGTTTCCTGACCAATATTTTATGTCTATTGTCATATCAGCTAAATTAGGGAACTTAATTTTAGTAAATTTACACAATAACTATACACTCATTTTCTGCATTTTTCAGTAAGACAGTCACAGCCCGGAAGGACATATTCCCTCCGGGCTGTGCTCCTTACTCCATCTTATGACAGAAATCATTGTATTATTTGTAATTTACAATCTTGCCGAAATCAGCCTTCAGAGAAGCGCCACCTACAAGACCGCCGTCGATGTCAGCCTGTGCGAACAGCTCTGCAGCATTTCCTGCGTTTACGGATCCGCCGTACTGGATACGGATAGCTTCTGCTGTAGCCTCGTCGTATACTTCAGCAACGCACTCACGGATGCCCTTGCATACTTCCTCAGCCTGCTCTGTTGTAGCTGTCTTGCCTGTTCCGATTGCCCAGATCGGCTCGTAAGCGATGACCATTGCCTTAGCCTGATCAGCAGTTACGTTCTGAAGACCAACTTTCACCTGCTGACGGATGAAGTCCATTGTCACACCCTGCTCTCTCTGCTCCAGAGTCTCGCCGCAGCACATGATCGGTGTGATACCGTGCTCGAATGCTTTGAGGACTTTCTTATTTACATCCTCATCTGTCTCTCCGAAGTAATCTCTTCTCTCAGAATGTCCGAGAACTACGTATTTCACGCCTGCATCTACGAGCATAGCCGGGGAGATCTCGCCTGTGTAAGCTCCGCTCTCCTCGAAATACATATTCTCAGCTCCGACCTGGATGTTTGTTCCCTTTGTTGCCTCAACAACCGGAACAATATCGATAGCCGGTACGCAGAATACTACGTCAACTTCCTCATTTGCTACTAACGGTTTCAGTTCTTCTACAAGAGCAACTGCCTCGCTCGGAGTTTTGTTCATCTTCCAGTTGCCTGCAATGATTTTCTTTCTTGCCATTTTACTATTTCTCCTTGATCTTACTTATCGTTTGCTGCTGCTACGCCCGGCAGTTCCTTTCCTTCGAGGAACTCAAGGGAAGCGCCGCCGCCTGTTGAGATGTGTGTCATCTTATCGCCGTAACCGAGCTGGTTTACTGCTGCTGCGGAATCACCGCCGCCGATGATCGTTACCGCGTCTGTGTTTGCAAGAGCTTCTGCGACTGTCTTTGTTCCGTCTGCGAACTTCGGCATCTCGAAGCATCCCATCGGTCCGTTCCATACGACTGTCTTAGCTGATTTTACAGCCTCTGCATACATTTTTGCAGTCTCAGGTCCGATGTCAAGTCCCATCCATCCGTCCGGGATCTCATTCTGTGCAACTACTTTTGTATTTGCATCGTTGGAGAAAGCATCTGCTGCAACAGCATCAACAGGAAGAAGAAGTTTAACGCCTTTCTCCTCTGCTTTCTTGATCATATCAAGTGAATACTGAAGGTAATCTTCCTCAAGAAGAGAATTTCCTACATTTCCGCCCTGAGCTTTTGTGAATGTATAGCACATTCCTCCGCCGATGATGAGCGTATCAACTTTCTCAAGCAGGTTGTTGATAACAGAAATCTTGCTGGAAACTTTGGATCCGCCAAGGATAGCCACGAACGGTCTCTCCGGGTTCTCTACTGCATTTCCGAGGAAATCGATCTCTTTCTGCATCAGGTATCCCACAACTGCTGTGTCAACATACTGTGTAACACCTACGTTTGAGCAGTGAGCTCTGTGAGCTGTACCAAATGCGTCGTTTACAAATACATCGCAGAGAGATGCAAGCTCTTTGGAGAATGCTTCGCCATTCTTTGTCTCTTCTGCTCTGTAGCGTGTGTTCTCAAGAAGTACAACATCTCCGTCGTTCATAGCCTCTACAGCGGCTTTTGCGTTCGGGCCTACAACTTCAGGATCAGCTGCAAATTTAACTTCCTGTCCAAGCAGCTCGGAAAGTCTTACTGCAACCGGTGCAAGAGAAAGTTCGGGTTTTGGCTCTCCCTTCGGTTTTCCGAGGTGTGAGCAGAGGATTACTTTTCCTCCGTCAGCGATCAGTTTCTTGATCGTCGGGAGCGCTGCCACGATACGGTTCTCGTCTGTGATCTTTCCGTCCTGAAGCGGTACGTTGAAGTCGCATCTTACAAGGACTCTTTTTCCCTTTACATTGATATCATCTACTGATTTTTTGTTAAGTGCTGCCATTTTGTATAGCCTCCTGATACTTTTTAAACCAATTGTGCCGGAAATATCTTCCACACACATTTACACTAAATAAGGTCCGGTCCTACAACAAGACCGGACCCCATTGTGAGTCAATTATTCAGAATTATCTTCCGAGTGCTTGTCCTCATCTTTAGAATGAATTAAGCCTCAAGCAGTTTTCCGAAGTATTTGATTGTTCTTACCATCTGGCTTGTGTAAGAGTTCTCGTTGTCATACCATGAAACAACCTGAACCTCTGTATTTCCATCGCCTGTCGGCAGAGCCATTGTCTGTGTAGCATCGAACAGAGAACCATATGTCATACCTACGATATCGCTGGATACGATCTCGTCTGTGTTGTATCCGTAGGACTCGTTAGCTGCTGCTTTCATAGCTGCGTTAATCTGATCAACTGTAACTTCTCCCTCAACAACTGCTGTCAGGATTGTTGTAGATCCTGTCGGAGTCGGAACACGCTGAGCAGATCCGATCAGTTTACCGTTCAGTTCCGGGATAACAAGGCCGATAGCCTTAGCAGCGCCTGTGCTGTTCGGTACGATATTAACAGCTGCTGCACGTGATCTTCTCAGATCGCCTTTTCTCTGCGGTCCGTCAAGTGTCATCTGATCGCCTGTGTAAGCGTGGATTGTGCACATAATACCAGATTTGATCGGTGCAAGGTCGTTCAGTGCTTTTGCCATCGGAGCGAGGCAGTTTGTTGTACAGGATGCAGCAGAAATGATGTTGTCATCCTTTGTAAGGCTCTCGTGGTTTACATTGTAAACGATTGTCGGAAGGTCATTTCCTGCCGGAGCGGAGATAACAACTTTCTTAGCGCCAGCATCGATATGAGCCTGTGCTTTTGCTTTGGATGTGTAGAATCCTGTACACTCCAGAACAACGTCAACGCCGATTTCTCCCCACGGAAGCTCTGCTGCGTTAGCCATTGCGTAGATTTTGATCTCTTTTCCGTCAACAATGATGGAATCCTCTCCTGCCTCAACTTTATCAGCCAGTGCGTATTTGCCCTGTGTTGAGTCATATTTCAGTAAGTGAGCCAGCATTTTCGGAGATGTAAGGTCGTTGATTGCTACGATCTCAAATCCTTCTGCTCCAAACATCTGTCTGAAAGCGAGACGTCCGATACGTCCAAATCCATTAATCGCTACTTTTACTGCCATGATTAATTCCTCCTAAAAGTTTAAAAAATATTTGACTGTAAGACAGTCATGGCAATGAATCCTTACAAAATCATGATTGTTAAGGATTCATCAACTAAAATAATTGTACTAAAACAGAAACAAAAATTCAAGACCTAAATGTATTTTTATTCAAACAGTTCCATGAACCGAGCGCCAGTATATAGGAAAAAACAGCTCCGCGGACGAAGCAGGTGTGTCAGTACGGTTTTCAAACAGCGCGGACTGCGCGGGCACACACAGTACGTCCTGCCACCGCTGTCAGGGGATTTTCTTAAATACAGGCCTCCGTTCCCTAAACTCTGCATAATAATGAAATCCACAGGATTTCAGGATCTCCCCTGCCTCCTCAAAATCATAGGCTACATGCTCCGGTCTGTGGGCATCCGCTCCGACTGTCACTATTTCACCGCCGAGTTCACGGTAACGTTTCAGGACATCCGGATGTGGGTTGGTAAATCCGAGACCGTACTTGATCCCTCCCATGTTCATCTCCAGTCCTTTTTCTCCCGAGATCACTTTTTTCAGTATTTCGTCGATCTCATCAGAAAATTCTCTGTAAGAATACTCCTGGGCTTTATTCCTTCCGTACCGCACCACATAGTCCAGATGTCCCAGCACATCAAATGAGGAGACTGACTCCAGACAGCGCAGAGTCTCACAGAATGCATCTCTGTATACTTCACCATCCGTTCTTCCCTCAAAGACTTTGCCGTAATAGGGGTCCATCCCGTGCACGAGATGAAGAGAGCCAATCACGAAATCAAAGGGGTACTCTCTGACAAGTTCCTCATACGTTCTGCCGAGATGAGGCTGAAGCCCCAGCTCCACACCGATACGCACATCAAGTCTTCCCCGGTATTCCTCCCTGATCTGTGTCAGCACAGCAAAATATTCTTTCAGATCAAACTGAAACGGCTCGGATCCCAGTTCCTCGTCCGGAGGGTAATCCAGATCCAGATGGTCCGTAATGCATACAGTCTGAATTCCCCTGTCCACAGAGGCGTCCAGCATACTTCGGACAGATGCATCACTATCAGTGGAAAATTCTGTATGCATATGAAAATCACCCTGTATCATTGTACTGTCAAGTCTCATAAAATCGTCCCTCCTCCAAGCACGTACTCTCTGTCGTATAATACGACCGCCTGACCGGGAGTCACTGCTCTCTGCGGTTCCTCAAAACGACATACGATCTCATCCTCTCCCGTCTTCTCAACTGTGCACCACGCACCTTTATGATTGTAACGTATCTTGGCAAATACACGTCTCGGCTCTGTCAGATCTTCCACTGACATAAAATTGATCCTGTCCGCACGGACCGTATGTGTCAGAGACTCCTCATATGTGCCAATGACAACTTCATTCGTATCAGGCCGTATCTCCAACACAAATGCCGGATAGCCGAGGGCCAGCCCAAGGCCTTTTCTCTGACCTACAGTATAGTGTATGATTCCCTTGTGTCTTCCGAGTATTTTTCCATCCGGCGTCACGAAATTTCCTTCCGGGATCTCCCTGCCTGTGTTTTCCCGGATAAACGAAGCGTAATCCCCGTCCGGGACGAAACAGATATCCTGACTGTCCGGCTTGTCCGCCACAAGCAGGCCGATCTTCTCAGCGATAGAACGGATTTCATCCTTTGCATATGCTCCAACCGGCATCAGCGTATGCGCAAGCTGCTCCTGGGTCAGATTGTATAGGGCATACGTCTGATCTTTTGCAAGCGTTGCGGAACGTCGGAGTGTATATCTTCCGTTTGCGAGCCGCTCTATCCTTGCATAGTGCCCGGTGGCGATATATTCCGCCCCGATAGCCATACTGCGGTTTAACAGAGCCTCCCACTTCACATACCTATTACATGCGATACATGGATTCGGCGTACGACCGCTCAGATATTCATCTGTGAAATAGTCGATCACATTCTCCCTGAATTCTTTTTTGAAATTCATCACATAGTAAGGGATTTCAAGGGCTGAAGCAACTCTCCTTGCATCCTCCACGGCACTCAGGCCGCAGCACCCGCCGTTTTCTTCCACAGAACAGGCATCTTCCTCCTGCCAGATCTGCATAGTGACACCGATCACGTCATATCCCTGTTCTTTTAGGAGATATGCCGCCACGGAAGAATCTACTCCTCCCGACATCCCGACAACTACCTTGCTCATCAATATTCCTCTTCTTCCTCTTCCTCGCCCTCATGGATATCGGATTTCGGTTTTTCAAGTCCCTCGATCTTTATTCCGTTCTTCTCGGCATAATCCCACAGCGCTGCATGGATCGCTTCCTCCGCAAGGAGAGAGCAATGTACTTTCACCGGCGGAAGTCCGTCCAGAGCTTCCATGACCGCCTTATTTGTCACCTGCATTGCCTCCTGGATGTTTTTGCCTTTGACAAGTTCTGTCGCCATACTGCTTGTAGCTACTGCAGCTCCGCAGCCAAATGTTTTAAACTTCACATCGCGGATGATCTGATTCTCATCAATATCGAGATAAATCCTCATGATATCTCCACACTTTGCATTTCCTACAGTGCCCACACCGCTGGCATTCTCAATTTCTCCTACATTTCTGGGATTCTGAAAATGATCCATTACTTTCTCTGTATACATAATAAATTCCTCCTGATATTTCTCTTGTTTTTACTGCGTATACCGCCTTTGACCAGACGCCATTCCTTTTACACTTCACTTTTTCACGCCTGTTTCTTCACAAAATCCTCATACAGCGGCGACATGCTGCGAAGCTGCGCTACAATCTCTTTTAAGTTGTCTACAACATAATCCACATCTTCCCGCGTTGTCTCCTCATCAAGCGTCATACGGAGTGATCCGTGTGCGATCTCATGAGGCAGCCCGATAGCAAGGAGTACGTGCGACGGATCCAGCGAACCGGATGTGCACGCAGATCCGCTTGATGCACAGATTCCCTTCATGTCCAGCATGATCAGGAGCGACTCTCCCTCGATGAATCGGAAACTGAAATTCACATTGTTCGGAAGACGCTTTTTACGGTCTCCGTTCAGTCTGCAGTACGGAATTTCTTTCTCAATCCGGTCGATGAGATAATCTCTGAGTTCAATTTCATAATCCATCCGCTCTTGCATAGATGCAGCCGCAAGCTCCACCGCTTTGCCCAGACCCACGATTCCCGGCACGTTTTCCGTACCTGCGCGGCGTTTTCTCTCCTGTGCGCCGCCGTGGATAAAGGAGCGGATCTTCACACCCTTCCTGATATAGAGGAAACCGATTCCCTTCGGACCGTTCAGTTTATGTCCGCTGGCACTGAGCATATCGATATTGCACTCGTCCACATTAATCGGCACATGTGCAAAAGCCTGCACTGCATCCGTGTGGAAGAGCACGCCGTGTTCATGTGCGATCCGCCCAATCTCAGCGATCGGTTCGATCGTACCTATCTCGTTATTTGCGAACATGACGGAGATCAGGATCGTATCCGGGCGGATGGCAGCCTCCACAGCCTTCGGGTCGACCAGTCCGTTCTCGTCTACATCGAGGTATGTCACTTCATATCCTCTTTTCTCCAGATACTCGCATGTATGAAGGATCGCGTGATGCTCGATCTTGCTTGTGATAATGTGTTTTCCCTTTGCAGCATAAGCCTCAGCGGTCGCTGTCAGTGCCCAGTTGTCGGACTCTGTTCCTCCTGCCGTAAAATAGATCTCATTTGATTTAGCACCGAGGACTCCGGCAATAATTTCCCGCTGCTTTGTGATGACCTCTTTATTCGCTGCAGCAAATCCGTAAACACTGGACGGATTCCCGTAGTGTTCTGTAAAATAAGGCAGCATCGCGCTGACAACCTCCGGGGATGTCTTTGTCGTGGCTGCATTGTCCAGATAAATCAATTTTTTCATATATTACCTCCGTGGTATTTAGTTTTTGCATATGCGCTGCCCGGTATCACCGCAGCATTTTTTTCTGCTCTCTTCTACAAGCTGATCCAGCATGATCTCATCCACTGTCCGATTAATACTGTCATTGATCCGCTTCCAGACATATTTTGTCACGCAGCTGTCGGCCGCCTTGCATTCTCCGTCCGGCTCAAGCCCCTGACATTCTACCGGCTCCAGGCTTCCTTCCAGCGCTCTCAATATATCCCCGACCGAGATTTCCCTCATGTCTTTTGCCAGAACGTAACCTCCGCCCGCGCCCCTGATACTGCTGACAAGGCCGGCTTTCTTCAGCATGGCCATCAACTGTTCAAGATAACGTTCAGAAATGTCCTGACGCGCGGAAATACTTGTAATGGAGACCGGAGCCTCGCTACTGTACTGAGCAAGATCGATCAGCGCGCGGAGCCCGTATCTTCCCTTTGTAGACAGTTTCAAGTTCTCCACCTTCCCTGTTTTCTATATTTCCGGATTTTAATTCCCGGTGTTTTATACCCTATCTTTTTACTAGGATTTCCTTCTGTAGGATATCATTCCGCGCCGGTTCTGTCAAGCTGTGAATTCACATATGTTATAAAAAGTCGTTACAGTTCCCGTGTTTTCTAAACTGTAAAGAAATCCAGAGGTGACAGATATGTCAGCAAAACATAAACTTTTCGAGGGCGCCATTATTCTCACGGGCGCCGGTCTTATAAGCCGTATCATGGGCTTTTTCTTCCGTATCTTCTTAAGTCATGCATTCGGCGAGGAGAGCGTTGGTCTCTACCAGCTTGTATTCCCGGTGTACGCGCTCTGCCTTTCCCTGAGCACAGCCGGAATACAGACCGCCCTCTCCAGAATGACGGCGGAAAAAGCAGCTCTCGGAAGAGCATCCGAAGCCAGGAGCATATTGGGGATCTCTCTTACTATCACATTGTTTATTTCGTTCGCAGAGATTCTTGTCGTTCAAAAAAATGCATCTTTCATCGCCATATCATTTCTTGGAGATGAAAGATGCACTGATCTGCTCATGATCATTTCTTATGCGCTGCCATGTGCTGCTGTCCACAGCTGTATCTGCGGCTATTATTTCGGGCTCCAGAACACCAGGCTGCCTGCAGTCAGTCAGTTGATCGAGCAGGCCGTACGGATTGTCTCTGTTCTGCTCCTTTTCTTTTTCACACAGAACAGCGGGAGAACTCCGTCCATCCGTCTGGCAGCCGCCGGAATCGCAGTGGGCGAATTCGTCTCTGCTCTTTTTGCCGCGCATGCGCTTTCCCGCCAGGGGAGCCTGATTCGGACATTCTCAACAAAAAATATAACACGGAATATCCGTGAGCTGCTTGGTCTTTCTCTCCCTCTGACGGCAAACAGGACAGTTGTTACGCTTCTCCAGAGTGTGGAAGCCGCTTCTATCCCCGTCTGTCTGAAGCTGTATGGACTTAACACTTCCGCAGCGCTCAGTCTGTATGGCGTTCTCACGGGCATGGCTCTGCCCTGTATCCAATTTCCTTCCGCCATCACAAATTCCGTGGGAACGGTCCTTATGCCGGCGGTCAGTGCCACGAGCACTTCCGGGAACCGCCCTGCAGTTATCCGTCTGCTAAAAAAAGCTGTGGGGAGCTGCTTCATACTCGGGCTTGCCTGCTGTCTGTTCTTTTTGATCTTCGGCA
The DNA here is from genome assembly GCF_008691045.1 of Mediterraneibacter catenae. Lineage (GTDB taxonomy): Bacteria > Bacillota > Clostridia > Lachnospirales > Lachnospiraceae > Mediterraneibacter > Mediterraneibacter ornithocaccae. The sequence goes on along the minus strand of NZ_VMSO01000018.1, from coordinate 5,253 downwards.
GACTTATCGGAACAGTTCTGTTCCACAGCAGCACTGCAGGGAAATTTATTCTTACCCTGGCCTGGATTTGTCCTTTTCTGTACACAAATACCTCGCTTTTCAGTGCGATCAACGGTTACGGCAAAACGACATCCACTTTCCTCATCAATGCCTGCGGACTTATCATCCGTATTGGCAGCGTGTTCTTTATCATTCCGCATTTCGGGATACAGGGATATCTCTGGGGACTACTCGCAAGCCAATTGACCGTGTCGGTTCTCGCATTTATTGTTCTCGCCGTACACGTTTCTAAAGAGTAGAAAGAAATACCTTCACGATAACCGGATTTATGTATAATTCTGTGATAAGCCCCAGCGACATTGTCAGGGTAACAAAAATTGTCTTCTGCCTGTTCCAATGATTCTGCGGCGCCGTATAGCAATACCAGAGCATCACGATAAAGGCTGGAATGTAGAACATGAACTGCGGAAAAAGTGCAGTCACACAGAGAAGGCATCCCTTGATCCCCAGATCGGCTGCCGCCGCGGAAATCAGAATTCCGCCGGAGACACCCGCCCACACAAGAAACAGAACAGCCGCCGCTCTGCGTATTCTGGTAAATGAAAGAGCTGCCAGTGCAATAAACGGAACAACTCGCAAACGAAGCAGATACCAGAGATATTCACTAACATCAATTTGTACATTTACAAACTGATTCAAAAAGAACTCACTGAATATTCCCGGTTCTGCCATATATTTCCTTGCTATAAAATTTACATAGATAATTCCGAGCAAAAACCCCGGCATAAAAAAAGCAAGGAATTGTTTCCTCGAATGAAATAGTCTCATACTGCCTCCTGCACTTCAGCAGTGCTTGTATACTTCTTTGATATTTCATTATATGCCGGGGTCATATGATTATTCTTGATACTTTACCGCGTAGGCCATCAAAGACGCTACTGTCTTCGCATCCTCGATCTCACCTGCAAAAATCTTCTCCTTTAATTCCTCCAGTGAATATGCTTTCAGGTCGATGAACTCATCTTCATCAAGATGCTGTCTGGACGGGATCAGATTCTTTGCAACATATACTTCAATCCTCTCATTACAGAATGCAACAGTTGTGCGAAGAGTGATCAGCCACTCCAGATTCTCACTTCTGTACCCCGTCTCCTCCTCCAGTTCACGGGAAGCACAGGCAAGTCCGGGCTCATCTTCCGCATCCAGCGCCCCTGCCGGAATCTCAAGCGTATAACGGTCTAGTGCGTTGCGGTACTGCCTGACCATAAGTATCTTTCCATCCTCTGTCACAGGAACGACCGCAGCCGCTCCTTTATGCTTGATAAAATCCCAGATAACCGTATGATCTCCGTCAACCTCGATCGTATCCTGGTAGAAATCAATGATCTTTCCTTTGAATTTCAGTTCTCTGTTCAATCGTTTAATGTGCTCGCCCATAGTATAGTTTCCTCCTCATTCTTTTTGCCCGTTATTTCATTTCCAGATATTATTTATACCGTTTTTCTTTTAAAAAAGAAAGCCCTCGTCTTTCGACAAGGGCCGGTCTTATTATCTGTTATGATCCTTATTATTTCGCGTAATCTGTTGCCCGCGACTCTCGGATGACATTTACTTTGATCTGTCCGGGATATTCCAGCTCAAATTCGATCTGTTTTGCTATATCCCTGGCCAGAAGCACCATATCATCATCAGATACCTGCTCCGGAACTACCATAACACGAATCTCTCTACCCGCCTGGATGGCAAAAGATTTATCCACACCTTTAAACTGGTTGGTAATATCTTCTAACTGTTTTAATCTGTTTGTATATGTTTCGATGGTCTCTCGCCTTGCGCCCGGTCTTGCCGCTGAAATAGTATCGGCAGCCTGGACTACACATGCGACCAAAGTCTGTGGTTCTACATCTCCGTGATGTGCTTCCACTGCATTAATAACCGTTGCAGACTCTTTGTATTTTCTACAGAGATCCACACCGATCTGAATATGTGACCCTTCCACGTCATGGTCAATCGATTTTCCTATATCATGAAGAAGTCCGGCACGCTTCGCCATTCTCACATCGATTCCAATTTCACCTGCAAGCAGACCTGCAAGCTGGGCGACCTCAATCGAATGTTTCAGCGCATTCTGTCCGTAACTTGTTCTGAACTTCATACGTCCGAGAAGCCGGATCAGTTCCGGATGGACACCTGTCACTCCAACCTCCAGTGCCGCAGCCTCTCCTTCTTCCCTGATCATGGTATCGACTTCTTTCTGTGCCTTCTCCACCATTTCCTCAATTCTTGCCGGATGAATTCGTCCGTCTACAATCAGTCTCTCAAGGGCAATCCTTGCGACTTCACGACGGATCGGATCAAACCCTGACAATACCACCGCTTCCGGTGTATCGTCAATGATCAGTTCCACTCCCGTAAGTGTCTCGAGCGTACGGATATTTCTGCCTTCCCGCCCGATAATACGTCCTTTCATCTCATCACTCGGCAGCTGGACGACGGAAATCGTCGTCTCTGCAACATGGTCAGCAGCGCATCTCTGAATGGCGTTGACAACATATTCTTTTGCTTTCTTGTCAGCCTCATCCTTTGCCTGAGCTTCCAGCTCCCTGACCATCTTCGCAGTGTCATGCTTGACATCTTCTTCAACAGTTTTCAACAGATATTCTTTTGCCTGTTCGGAGGTAAGTCCTGAGATTCGTTCCAGTTCCTGTACACGTTTCTGACTCAGCTCTTCTACCTTGGCTTCTCGCTGGCGAAGTTGTTCTTCCTTCGACGAAAGCTTAGATTCCCGATGTTCCAGAGCATCGGAACGCTTCTCAACCGCCTCTTCTTTTGCAAGCACCCGCTTTTCATAGCGCTGCAGTTCTGCTCTTCTCTCTTTTGTCTCCTTCTCAAGATCATTTTTTGTCTTGATAGATTCTTCTTTTACTTCCAGAAGAGCTTCTTTTTTCGTCGTCTCAGCAGTTTTCACGGCATCGTCGATAATCTCTCTTGCTTTTGCTTCTGCATTTCCAATCTTGCTCTCAGCATTCCTTTTCAAATTGGATATCGTTGCAAAATGAGAGATAATCCCAACTATCAACGCGAGGGCCACGGCAATTACTATACATAAGCCTAAACTTAATTGCACAGGAGCACCTCCTTATTTAATTTTCATTGTACATATTACTTAAATACAACAGTTAAATTTTATACTGTTTTCACAACAATGTCAAGCATCGTCCTCACAATTTTGTATTACTTGACGGACGGTCTCATAACGGAATCCTTTTCTGGCCAGATATCCGTAAATCCGCTGCTTTTCCCGGTCGTCTGCACTGCCCGGATCAAATCTTTTCTTCCGGAGTATGCCTCGGATTGCCGCCTCTTCACCGTCTTCTTCATAGCAGATTTCAAAAGCCCTGTCTATAAGGCCGGCTGATACTCCTTTCTGCTGAAGCGCCGCCCGAATTTCCTTTCTGCTCTTCGCCCGCTGACGGCTCCTGACAAAGTTCTCCGCATAGCGTGCATCATTGAGATAACCGAAAGATTTTACGTACTCAACAGCTCTGTCGATCATATTTTCTGTATACAATCCCTGCTTTAGTTTTTCCCGCAGAGCCGCTTCCGTGCGGTCCATATCTTCCAAAAGGTGCATTGCCCGCAACTTAACTCTTTTTAGAATCACCTCTTTTTGGATCTTTTCCACAATGTCTGCCGATATCTCTTCATCTTTTCGGACTCCATAACGGGAAAGTTCGCCTTTGTACAATACAAAGGCAAACTCCCCGTTTAAATATACTTTAAATTTTGTTTTTGTTAACGGTTCAACACCGGTGACGGTCATTCTTACTTACCACCTTTAAGCGAAAGATCACTCTCTGTTCCGGCTTTTTTGGCATCAGCTTTCTTATCTGCTGCTTTCTGTCCTGCGACATCTCCTGCATTTTCTGCATCCTCACCGGCTCCGTCCAGATGATAATGGGCTCTAACCTTCCGCTCCAGCTCTTCCATCACTTCAGGATGATTCTCCAGATAGGTCTTTGCATTCTCTCTTCCCTGACCGATCTTCTCGCCTTCGTATGCATACCAGGCGCCGCTCTTCTTCACCACATCAATACCTGCTGCAAGATCAAGGATATCGCCCGCTCTGGATATTCCTTTTCCGAACATAATATCAAATTCTGCTTCCTTGAACGGCGGTGCAATTTTATTCTTCACTATCTTAATACGTGTCCTGTTTCCAACCATCTCTCCACTCTGCTTGAGTGTCTCGATCCTTCTCACATCCATACGGACCGAAGCGTAGAATTTCAGTGCACGTCCACCTGTCGTTGTTTCCGGATTTCCGAACATCACGCCAACCTTCTCACGGAGCTGATTGATAAATATAACGATACAGTTTGACTTACTGATCACCGGAGTCAGCTTGCGGAGAGCCTGGGACATCAGACGTGCCTGCAGGCCCACATGACTGTCTCCCATATCGCCCTCAATCTCCTGTTTTGGCACCAGAGCGGCCACCGAGTCAACAACAATAATATCTATTGCACCGGAACGTACCATCGTCTCCGCGATTTCCAGCGCCTGATCACCACTGTCCGGCTGTGATATATAAAGCTCGTCGATATCTACACCGATATTTTTCGCATACACTGGATCCATCGCATGCTCTGCGTCTATAAATCCCGCAATACCGCCTCTCTTCTGTACCTCGGCGATCATATGAAGCGCAACCGTCGTCTTACCACTGGACTCCGGTCCGTATATCTCAATGACACGTCCTTTCGGGACTCCTCCGAGTCCCAGCGCAAGATCAAGACTTAAACACCCTGTCGGCACTGTTTCCACAGCCACATGAGCACTGGAGTCTCCCAGCCGCATCACAGCACCTTTTCCAAAATCTTTCTCCAGCTTTGCAATGGCCGCGTCCAAAGCTTTTTTCTTTTCTTCATTTATTGCCATAGATCAATTCTCCTTTTCCTATCGAACAGTTGTTCGTGTCTGCTATTATAGTATTACACTCATTGTAAAATGTCAACAACATTTTAGTTTTCTTATTCGAGAACCATACGCAGACCTCCTTCCTTCCGGATACTCTGTTTAATATTCGTCAAAAAGTTACTTATTCATCGTCGGGTATGTATTCCGATACAGAACCAGCCGAAAATGAGATGCCTTTGGGCAATGAAGATACAGCAGCAAGAACACCGCCGATATCAGTAAAGTGAGAATAGCATAAAAAAGGCTAAATATCAATATATATTTTGTTCAATC
>NZ_VMSO01000017.1 GCF_008691045.1 Mediterraneibacter catenae | reverse complement strand
TTTCTTACTCTTTTCTGCGGAGTATATCGTATTTTTCCGGCGCTTCGCTCAGTTCCACCCACAGTACCTGTTTCGAATGGGGCGCGCTCTCCTGCTCTTCTCCGTCCTCGTTCATGATCCGCTTTACGGTCACTTCTACATTCTGCCCGTCCGGCTTCATAATCTCGATTGTCTCGCCGACTGAGAATTTATTTCTCTGCTCGATCCTGCACAGACTGTCTTTTGTTTCGCCTACTATGCCGAGATAGGTATACTCTTTATTGTATGTGTTGCTGTCGTAAATCTGCGTGTTCTCATCCGGTTTTCCAAAGAAGAAGCCTGTCGTAAACTGCCGGTAAGTACAGTTGGAGATCTGATCCAGATACCACGGCATATTCTTGCGGTACAGCTCAGGATCTTTCTGGTAATCGTCAATCGCTTTCCGGTATGTTCGCGCTACCGTCGCCACGTAGAGGGCAGTCTTCATCCGTCCCTCGATCTTGAGGCTGTCGATGCCTGCGTCGATCAGTTCCGGAATATGTTCGATCATGCACAGATCTTTGGAATTGAAAATATATGTGCCCCGCTCATTTTCATAGACCGGCATGTACTCTCCCGGCCTTGTCTCTTCCACTACCGCATATTTCCACCGGCACGGATGTGTGCAGGCGCCACGGTTGGCATCCCGCCCGGTAAAATAGTTGCTCAGCAGGCAGCGTCCGGAGTAAGAGATGCACATTGCGCCGTGGACAAATGTTTCAATTTCCAGATCCGCGGGGATATTCGCTCTCAGCTCTTTCAACTCTTCCATGGACAGTTCTCTTGCCGACACCACACGGCTTGCGCCCTGGCGGTACCAGAAATTGTAAGTCCCGTAATTGGTATTATTCGCCTGGGTACTGATATGCCGGTCTATCTCCGGACAGATTTCTTTCGCGATATCAAATACACCGGGATCGGCTATGATCAGCGCATCCGGTTTTATTTCTTTCAGCTCTTTAAAATACTCCCTTACTCCCGGCAGGTCATCATTATGTGCAAGGATATTTGCGGTTACATATACTTTCACCCCATGGTCATGTGCAAAAGCAATACCTTCTCTCATATCATCCATAGAGAAGTTTTTGGCTTTTGCGCGCAGGCCGAAAGCCTCTCCGCCGATGTACACAGCATCTGCTCCGAAAATGACCGCTGTCTTTAATACTTCCAGGCTGCTCGCCGGAATCAGTAATTCAGGATGTCTGCTCATTTTTATATCCTTTCCTGTTTAATACTCACTGCGACGCCGTCTCCCAGCGGAATGATCGATGTCACAAGATTGTCATTGTGTTTCAGTTCATAGAGATATTCCCTCATCCTGGCATGGATCGTCCGGTCCCTGCGCTCTACGGCAAACCTCGACTCGATCACATCCCCGTCCTGCATCACGTTGTCTGAGACAAGGCATCCGCCCGGAGACAAGAGCCGGAGCACGTCCGGGAGATAATGGATATACTGTCCCTTTGCCGCATCCATGAAGATAAAATCATAGGGACCGTCCAGTGTTTTCAGCACTTCTGCCGCGTCACCCTCGAGCAGCGTGATCTGATTTTCCTTCTCCGCACGCCGGAAGTTCTCCCTGGCAATGGGAATTCTCTTTTCATAGTTTTCAATCGTTGTGATCCGGCACTCTTCCGGCACATTTTCACTCATCAGCAATGCCGAGAATCCTACCGCAGTTCCCACTTCCAGGACTTGCACAGGCTTTTTCAACATCAGCAGCACCTTGAGAAAGCTCTGCATCTCCCTGCGTATGATCGGCACATCCGCCGCCCTGGCTTCGCTCTCGATCTTCTCCAGGAGTTCACTGTTCTTCGTATCCAGTGAATTGATAAACGTGACAATACGCTCATCTACTATCATAAAATCATACCCTTATCCGACACAGATGCACAGGGAACATGCCCTGTGCATCTGATCTGTTTCCATATTTTTCTGCGCCTTTGCGGCATTATACATCTACATCCATGATGATCGGAATCACCATCGGTCTTCTCTTCGTCTTCTTCCAGATATAATCATTCATCGCGTCACGGATCGTAAGTTTGATCTTGTTCCAGTCTGTATGGCGTCCGCTCAGGCATTTGTCAAGTGCATCTGACACTGCCTTTCGCGCATCCTCCATAAGCTGTTCCGACTCTCTGACATAGACGAAACCGCGGGACACGATATCCGGTCCTGCAAGCAGCCGGTTCGTCCTGCGTTCCAGTGTAAGGACCACGATGATAATGCCGTCCTCCGCCAGGTGCTGGCGGTCTCTGAGCACGATATTTCCCACATCTCCGACTCCGAGTCCGTCCACAAGTACTGCTCCTGTGTGTACTTTGTCCACAACTCTCGCCGACTCATCGTCGAGTTCCAGCACATCTCCGGACTGGATGATAAATACATTCTGTTTCGGGATCCCGAGAGATTTTGCCACCTCGGCGTTTGCTTTCAGGTGACGGTATTCACCATGCACCGGGATCGCATACTTCGGTTTTACAAGAGAGTAGATCAGTTTCAACTCTTCCTGGCAGGCATGGCCCGACACATGGGTATCCTGAAAGATAACTTCCGCGCCTTTAGCGGAAAGCTCATTGATCACGCGGGATACTGATTTCTCATTTCCCGGGATCGGGTTAGAGCTGAAGATAATCGTGTCATTTGGCTGAATCGTCACCTTGCGGTGGACATCAGCCGCCATTCTGGAAAGTGCGGCCATGGATTCGCCCTGACTGCCGGTTGTGATAAGCACCATCTTCTCAGGCGGATAATTCTTCATCTCATCGATCTCTATCAGTGTGTTTTCAGGCACATTCAGATAGCCCAGCTCAGATGCCGTGGAAATGATGTTGACCATACTCCGGCCTTCTACAACTACTTTTCTTTTGTATTTGTATGCCGAGTTGATGATCTGCTGGACGCGGTCCACATTTGATGCAAATGTAGCAATGATCAGCCTTGTGTTCTGATGCTCTGCAAAAATGTGGTCAAATGTGATACCGACAGTCCTCTCAGACTGCGTAAATCCTTTTCTCTCCGCATTTGTACTGTCGGACATCAGCGCAAGCACGCCTTTCTTTCCGATCTCTGCAAATCTCTGGAGATCGATGGCGTCCCCGAACACCGGTGTATAATCCACCTTAAAGTCTCCGGTGTGTACGACAACTCCGGCAGGCGAATAGATCGCCAGTGCGGATGCATCCTGAATACTGTGGTTTGTCTTAATAAACTCAATCCTGAACTTGCCCAGATTGATAGACTGACCATGCTGAACAACTTTGCGCTTTGTGCTGCGCAGAAGATTGTGTTCCTTCAGTTTATTCTCGATGATTCCCATGGTAAGTTTCGTTGTATAGATCGGAAGATTGATTTCTTTTAATACATATGGCAGAGCACCGATATGATCCTCATGACCATGGGTGATCACAAATCCTTTTACCTTGGACGCGTTGTCCTTTAAATAAGTCACATCCGGAATCACGAGATCGATCCCCAGCATGTCATCCTCCGGAAAGGCCAGACCGCAGTCCACTACAACAATACTGTCCTCATACTCAAAGGCAGTGATATTCATACCGATCTGTTCTAATCCCCCCAGAGGTATGATACGCAATTTTCCTTTTTTCTCTTTTTTCAATAAATAAGCACCTCCATTATGTTTTATGTATCACATTACTTTCGGGCGCAAAAAGAACAGCAGTATATCCAGGCTGCTTTCTCAAAAGACAGTTAATTCTCTTTTTCCATGCAATCTCTGCAGAAACCGTAGAACTTCAGTTCGTGATCCAGAACGTGAAATCCTGTTACCTCTTCAATATGATGTTCCAGATCATCCAGAAGATCATCCGTAAAAGGAATTACTTTATTACATTTCCTGCAAATCAGATGATGATGATTATGCTGCGCATCACCTCTTAACAGGTGACCGATCTCGTATCGTACACATCCATCATCAAGATTAATCCTGTCTACAAGCTGCATGTCCCAGAGAAGCTGCAGTGTACGATATACTGTAGCCAGACCAATATCAGGGTAATCCTGTGACACCAGCTCGTAAATGTCCTCCGCAGTCATATGCATGCCGCTGTTCTGCTCAAGCACTGTAAGGACAAGGATACGCTGGTGCGTAACTTTCAGTCCTTTTTCTTTCAGTCTCTGCTTAAGCAGATCCTCTGTTTTTCTCTGCTGTTCCATCCGCGTTCTTTCGTCTCCCCGCAGTAAATAGATCTATTGTAAAGGCCGAAAATGCCTTACATTTCTATATTTACGTCCTCTAGCAGCTCTTCAAATACTTTCGAAACTGCCAGAAGCTCTGTCTCGTCTTCGACGATTTCATAGACGCACTCTCCTTCTCCCTTCTTTCCTGTTTCTTTCAGGATCAGGCATTCCGCGTCGTCATCTTCGGAATCTGTAACGAGTATGTACTCACTTCCATTGATCATTGTCTCTTCAAGTACAAAAAATTCGTCTTCCCCGTTTCCATCTGCAAAAGCAAATCTTACTTTTTCCATAAAATATGCCCCTTATCTTCATTCTCCTGCTCAGAATGATCTTCCATCTTATTCAGATGCCATATCTGATCTTATATGCAGATGGTCCAGATACCCCTGCAGGATAAAAACTGCCGCTATCTGATCGATATGCTTTTTACGGTTTTCCCGTCTGACTCCGCTCTCAATCAGAGTTCTCTCTGCCTCTACAGTAGTAAGTCGCTCATCCCACATGATGACTTCAAGTCCTGTCCTCCTGTGAAGCATGTCCTTAAATTCCAGCGACTTTTCTGCCCGCTCACCGATATCATTGTTCATATGTTTCGGAAAACCAAGCACGATCTTCTCCACACTATATTCACTGATCAGTTCCTCGATACGGGCACAGGTCCTTCTCAGTTTGTTTTCCTCTTTACGGCTGATCGTTTCAATTGCCTGGGCTGTAAGTCCGAGCGGATCACTGATCGCAACCCCGACGGTCTTCGTCCCATAGTCAAGTCCCATAATTCTCATAATAACAGATTATTCCCATGAATTATGTTCGATATACGCTTTTAGAAGTTCCTCGACCAGTTCATCTCTTTCTACTTTCATCACAAGGCTTCTTGCCCCGTTGTAACTGGTAATATAGGTAGGATCACCTGACATAATATATCCGACGATCTGGTTGACCGGATTGTATCCTTTTTCCTTCAGAGCCTTAAACACGATCTCAAGGATATCTTTTGCCGAGATCTGCGGTCCTGGCTCTACCTGAAAGAATTGTGTATTGCTAAGATCACTCATCGTATCTTCCTCCTTCAAAGTATTATCCAATAACATAAAATCCCTATTTACAATAATAATATAATCCCTCACAAAATTCAATGCATAATTTGTGAAGCATTTTCAATTCGGACTTTGACGATAGTATTTTTTAAGTTTTCTTCAGATTGCAGCGCAATCTTTATATACTCTTTTGTATGACCGACCTGAACGTCTTTTCCGTCCAGCTGCGCATCTTCTTCTACAAGCACCTCTACTGTTTTTCCGATGAAACTCTGTTCATAGGCTTTTCTTTTCCGCTCTCCAAGCGCGATCATTTCAGCGCTTCTTGCAGCCTTGACCTGTTCATCGATCTGCCCGTCCATCCGTGCCGCTTTTGTCCCTTCGCGTCTCGAATATTTAAAAATATGGGTTTCATAAAAATCTACCTTATCAACAAATGCAAGGGACTCCCTGAACTCCTCTTCAGTCTCGCCGGGAAATCCGACGATCACATCTGTCGTAAGCGCAGGATGCTCAAAATACTTTCTCAGAATACAGCATTTTTCATAATACTCTGCACTTGTATATCTGCGGTTCATCCTCTTCAGGGTGGCGTCACATCCGCTCTGGAGCGAGAGATGAAAATGCGGGCAGATCTTCGGTATCTGACTCAGTTCCCGTGCAAACTCTTCCGTTATAATCCCCGGTTCCAGTGATCCGAGCCGGATTCTCGTAATACCATCCACCTCGTGTACAGAGCGTATCAGATCGAGGAGGTGTCTCTCACCGTCAAAATCGATTCCGTAAGAACTCAGATGAATTCCTGTCAGCACAATTTCCTGATATCCGTTGGCGGCCAGATTTTTCACTTCCCCGACCACATCCTCCGGCCGTCTGCTGCGCACCCTCCCTCTGGCATACGGGATGATACAATATGTACAGAACTGGTTGCATCCGTCCTGTACTTTGATATATGCCCGCGTATGATCTCCCGGTCTCGTCAGATGCAGAGTCTCATACTCATGTGTCTTATTGATATCTTCGATCTCTGCTACAGCACAGCGTGTCTCCTGTCCGTCTTCTGTCTTTTCATCGCCGGTGCTTTCCGCTGCACTATACTCTTCCAAAATCTTTATGAGATCCTTTTTGTGGTTATTTCCCAGCACGATATCAATACAGGGATCGATTTCTTTTCCCTCCTGGGCCTGGACATAGCATCCTGCTGCCACCACAATGGCATCCGGATTCATCTTTCTTGCCCGGTGAAGCATCTGCCGGGATTTCCGGTCCGCGATATTAGTCACCGTACAGGTGTTGATGATGTATATATCGGCTCCTTCCTTAAAGGGAACAATCTCATAACCGGCCTTTTCGAGCATCTCCTGCATGGCCTCTGTTTCGTATGCATTTACCTTACAGCCCAGGTTGTGCAGCGCTGCTTTTTTCATAATTATTTACCTCTTTTTTTCCTCTTGTTTCTTGACTTTTCCTGATGCATCCCGTAGAATATACATAAGGCATAAAGCCTTACTTTATTGTATGATTCAAGGAGGGACTATTTAAAATGAAAACCGTACAGATTTCATTAAACTCAATCGACAAAGTAAAATCTTTTGTAAACGAGATCACAAAGTATGACAATGACTTTGATTTAGTATCCGGAAGATATGTTATAGATGCCAAATCAATCATGGGAATCTTCAGCCTTGATCTTTCCAAACCGATCGACCTGAACATCCACGCTGACGGCAATGTTGATGACATCCTTGCAGCTCTGGACGCTTACATCATCAAATAATAAGAATAATTACAGTATATAAAAAGCTGTCTCGCTGCGAGGCAGCTTTTTATATTCTGCAGAATCTATAGGGAAAGCCATCGCCCCCTATAGATTCAAGCCTTATCACTCTCCGTATGCTACGGTGATCACTTCCATTGTCTCTATAGCTGTCTGTACAAGCTCATCGATTTTCTCTGCCAGATTCAGCTCTGACTTTGCAATCCGTTCCACATTCGGTTTTGTCACCGGATGTTTTGCCACAAAGATCGTACAGCAGTCTTCATACGGCAGGATAGAAGTTTCATAGGTATCGATCTTTTCTGATATTTCTACGATCTCTTTCTTATCAAATCCGATCAGCGGACGGTAAACCGGCAGAGTACATACTGCATTAGTCGCGGCAAGGCTCTGCATAGTCTGGCTCGCCACCTGACCAATACTCTCTCCCGTGATCAGCCCCAGACACCCGTCTTTCTTTGCAAAATGCTCGGCAATCCGCATCATATATCTGCGCATGATGATCGTCAGTTCATCGTGCGGGCATTTCTCATAGATATAGAGCTGGATGTCCGTAAAGTTCACGATATGGAGTTTGATCGGCCCTGCATAAGCTGATACATATCTGGCAAGATCGACTACTTTCTCTTTTGCCCGCTCGCTCGTGTACGGCGGCGCATGGAAATAAACAGCCTCGATCTCCACGCCTCTCTTAGCGATCATATAACCTGCCACAGGGCTGTCGATACCGCCGGATAAGAGCAGCATCGCACTGCCGTTTGTCCCTACCGGCATGCCCCCCGGACCCGGAATGATCTCGGAATATATATATACCTCCTCGCGGATCTCCACATTCAGCCTGATATCAGGATGATGCACATCCACTTTCATCCCCGGGTACGCATCGAGGACTGCTTCTCCCAGTTCGCAGTTGATTTCCATGGAATTCATGGGATAGCGTTTGTTGGCGCGTCTCGCCTCTACCTTAAACGTCTTATCCCCCTCAGGATACATCGGTCCCACATATGCCACAATATCTTTTTTCAGTTCTTCGATCTCCTTGACCGGTTTTCTCACGACAGGGCAGATTCCTACGATTCCGAACACCTTCTTCAGGCTCTCCACTGTCTCTTCGTAATCGTATTCGCCCTCACAGTCCACATATACTCTGCCGTGGCATTTGTGCACAATAAACTCTCCGTCCACATCTTTTAACGCATATCTGATCTGACGCACAAGGGCATCTTCAAACATGTAGCGGTTTTTTCCTTTTATCCCTATCTCACCGTACTTGATCAAAAATGAATGAAATGTCATATTTCTCTCCTTTGTTTACACTCTCCCTGCGTACAGTTCCCGCATCAGTGCCGTGTATATCTTCTAAGCATCGGTATACAATTATATAGTGTTTCCAGCGTATAGTCAATTTCTTCTTTGGTCGTAAATTCCGACATGCTGAACCGCAGCGTCGCATCCAGGTATTCCCTTGGAGCTCCGATTCCTTTGAGCACTCCGCTCACCGCCGGGTGATTTGATGAGCACGCTGACCCTGAAGACACATAAATTCCTTTATCTTCAAGCGCATGGAGGAGAACTTCGCTCCGTACACCTGCCACTCCGAGACTGATGATATGCGGAGCGCTTCCTTCGTCTGTAAAGCCATGTACGGTCGTGTTCTCGATTCCGGATATGCCCTCGATGAACCTGCTTTTCAGTTCCCGCATCAATGCTGTCTTTATCTCCAGATCCTGATAGATCATCCTAGACGCAAGACCGATGCCTGCGATCCCCGGTACATTCTCCGTACCTGAACGGATATTTTGCTGTTGTTCTCCGCCGAACATGACAGGTCTTATCTTTACTTTGCTGTCAATATAGAGAAATCCTATTCCCTTCGGGCCATGGATCTTGTGTCCGCTTGCCGTCAGAAGATCGATCCCCATCCGCTTCGGCCAGATACGGTATTTTCCGTATCCCTGCACAGCATCCGTGTGGAAAAGGATCGACGGCTTATAGGCTTTCACGATCTGTGCCGCCTCCTGCACAGGCTGGACCGTCCCTACCTCATTGTTTACATACATGACTGACACGAGGATCGTCTCCGGACAGAGAGCCTCTCTGAGCGCTTCGAGCTTAATCTTCCCTTTTGCATCCACCGGAAGATATGTCACCCGGAAGCCTTCTTCCTCTTCCAGATAACGCATTGTATTTAAAATCGCCGGATGCTCGATCGAAGACGTGATCAGATGATTTCCATTTCTTCTGTTCGCCCGCGCACAGCCGATCAATGCCAGATTGTCGCTCTCCGTGCCGCCGGACGTGAAAAAGATCTCTTTTGCATTGACTTTCAGAAGCTTTGCTATTGTCTCTTTCGACTCCCGGATATAATGCTCCGCCTGCACGCCTTTTCTGTGCATGGAGGACGGATTGCCATAATCGCGGCACATCACTTTATATACTAATTCCCCTACTTCCGGATAACACATGGTCGTAGCGGAATTATCCAGATAAACTTCCATTGCTTTCTTTCCTTTACACTATTCTTACTTATAAATTATGATTTCTGCTCTCCAGATGATACATGAGGATCGAGAGCGTTGTCAATCCCGCAGTCTCCGTGCGCAGGATACGCTTTCCGAGGGAGACCGGCTCTGCGCCTGTCGATTTTGCCTGTTCGACTTCCTCCTCTTCGAAGCCGCCCTCCGGCCCGATAAAGATGCCGATGGACTGTCCCGGCATGATATTTTCTATCACCTGTACCGTCCTTTCCATGCCTTCTTCCAGTTCATAGGGAATCATGACAAGGTCCAGACCAGATGCCGCATCAAGAGCTTCTGCAAAGCTCTTTACCGGCTGCACTTCAGGAATCCGGCTGCGTCCGGACTGCTCAGCGGCTCCTTTGGCGATCGCCTGCCAGCGTTCCTGTCTTTTCCTGGCCTTCTTCTCATCCAGCTTTACGATCGAACGTTTTGCCGAAAACGGGACAATACTGTACACCCCGAGTTCGACTGCTTTCTGTACGATCCAGTCCATCTTATCTCCCTTCGGCAGTCCCTGAAAAAGTGTGATCTGTGAAGGAAGTTCTGCTTCCGAATCCAGTTCTTTCAAAATGTCCAGTACCGCGGCGCCTTCCTCATAGGCACTTATACAGCACAGATAGACACTCCCGCTCCCGTCACTGACGCGGACATCTTCTCCTGTTCTCATCCTCAGAACATTTTTGATATGATTCACGTCAGATCCCCGGAGATATACCTTTCCATCCCTGATCCATGACGGATCTGCAAAAAACTGCTGCATGCCGTTTTCCTCTCCTGTCAGTTTTTTCGCGCTGTCACACAGACCCATTCTCCCTGATACGTCACGTCAAGGACTTCAAGCCCAGCAGCCTTTACCGCATCGGTCACAGTCTGCTCTTTATCGTCAATAATACCGCTTGTAATATAGATACCGCCGGATTTCATCTGATTTACGACTACCGGCGTAAGCTGTACCAGGACGTCTGCGAGAATGTTGGCCACGACAATATCGTAACACCCGTATCCGACTTTATCCTGTACCGCCTTATCGTCGATAATATTTCCGATCATCACCTCATACTGATCCTTTGCTATGCCGTTTACTTCCATATTCTCATAGGTGGCTTCTATAGCACAGGGATCGAGATCTGTTCCCACAGAATACGCCGCCCCGAATTTGAGGGCCAGCATACCGAGTATTCCGCTTCCGCATCCCACATCCAGAATCCTTGTTTTCTCTGTCACGTACTTGCGGATCTGACGGATACAGAGCTGGGTTGTCTCATGCATCCCCGTACCGAACGCAGTACCAGGATCGATATGGATCACCATCTTGTCTGTATCTTCAGGTTTTACCTGTTCCCATGACGGAATGATAAGTATATCATCCACATAAAACTGATGGAAATACTGCTTCCAGTTATTCACCCAGTCCACGTCCTCTGTCTCGGACTCATCGATCCGGCACTCTCCCACATTTACATATGAAGACATTGCTTCAAGCTCTTGTCTGATCTGTGAAAGAATTTTCTCTTTATCCTCCTCGGGCTCCAGATAAAAGCTCAGATACGCAACTCCGTCGTCCGCTTCGATCTCAGGGAGAATATCTACAAACATCTGCTCCTTGTCCGACTGTGTCAGAGGCACTTTGTCTTCAATTTCTACCCCCTGGATTCCAAGATCCATCAGCATACTGCTTACGATATCCTCCGCCTCAGTCGTTGTCTTTAACCGAAATTTATTCCATTTCATTGCTTTTTTCTCCTTTCTGAAACCAGAGATTCAAGTCTACGTTTGCATTGATCCCCGGCACTGCGCCTTCCTCACTGTACTGCCATATTTTGTAGTCATACGGACACTGCGGCACATCATGGTAATCCGCATACCAGAAATCATATCCCGAAAGTTCTGACATATCAAGCGTAAATGCCATCCACTTCATATTAGAATATATCATAGGATCATACCCGGCATGTTCGACAGTGTCACAGAACACTTTACAGTAATTCGTAAATTCCTGTTTTGTGTTATTGTCAGTACGGGCAGTATCCCACTTGATTTCCTCCGTATCATACACAACAGGACCTGTAATCTCATAAGGTTTTAAATGTTCCAGGACGAAATCCGCTTCCTCTACAGCCTCCGCCGCGCTTACAGCCTGAGAGAAAAAATATACGCCCACATCAAGTCCGGCGTCAAGTGCTCCTTTTATGTTGTCCTCATACATCGCGTCAAGGACAAGCTCCCCGCTCTCTCCATACGCACGATATCCCAAGCGGATAATAACGAATTCCACTCCACTGTCACGCACCTGTTTCCAGTCGATCTCCTCACCCTGAAACTCTGATACATCGATGCCGAAACGTGCGGTCACTCCGTTCTCTTCATCATAAAAGCTCTTATATCCCGTTGTTTCATCGGTTTTGAGATGTTCAAAATCATACGTGCACTTTGGCACATCGGACAGAAGCGGAGCCTCATAAGTATTCTCTTCCACATCCTGAAACGTGTAATACGCCCCTTCCTCTGTCATATGGATATCCTCTCCGCCGTCTGCAGAGCTCTCCTCAACCTCAGCTTCACAGCCGCACATAAGAAATGCTGTTATGACAAGCAGTACGAACGACTTTAACTTACTCATCTTCCGCCACCTTCATCTCGTCCCCGATCCGGATCTTACCTCCCCGGATCACCCTGGCAAAGACTCCTTCCCTTGGCATGATACAGTCGCCCATCTTCTGGTAAATCTGACAGCTGTGATGACATTCTTTCCCTATCTGGGTCATCTCGAGAATGACTTCGCCGCAGCAAAGTCTCGTCCCTACAGGCAGAGAACGAAAGTCTATGCCCTCCACCACCAGATTTTCCCCGAAGGCGCCATCCTCCACTTCTGCTCCTCTTGCACGGAACTCCTCTATCTTATCATAAGAAAGCAGACTGACCTGGCGATGCCATTTTCCTGCATGAGCGTCTCCTGCTATACCATAATCCTCTATAAATTCAGCCTCTTTTACATTCGTCTTCTGTGTACCTTTCGCAGGACTTGTGCAGACTGTTATTACTTTTCCCATATTTATATCTATCCTCCGATCTGAGACATATCCCTCGTCTCAAGTTTTTCATCTCCACTCAAAGAGGCCGGTGTATCCGGACGTCCGTCAGCAAAATGATGGCAGGCCGGTTTCTCATATATTACACGTCTCATCTCCTGCCTTATCACTTCATCGTCCGCTCCGCTTCTGAGCAGCTTTCTCATATCTATGCCTGTTTCATACTGAAGGCATAATTTCAGACGTCCTTCCGACGTGAGCCGGACACGGTTGCATGTGCTGCAGAATTTATGCGTAACGGCATCAATAAAACCGATTTTCCCCTGAAATCCGGAAAACTGTACATATACGGCCGGTCCGTTCCCAAACTTTCCATTACAGCGCTCTGCCTCTCCAAAACGCTCTTTCAGTATATTGTATATCTCCTGTCCGCTCACTCCGCAGTACTCTTTCCCCAGTCCGATCGGCATCATCTCAATAAAACGGACATCCACATCCCGGTCCTTTGCCAGCGATGCAAGCTGTACATACGTTTCTTCCGGCATTCCCTTCAGAGGCACACAATTGACCTTTACCTTCAGAGCCGGATAAGAAAGAGCAGCGTCAAGCCCGGAAAGTACTTCCTCTATACCCCCTCTGCGGGTGATCTTATGATAATATTCCGGATCCAGAGTATCGATACTTATGTTAACTGCATCCAAGCCATTAGAAACTAATTCGTTTATATTATCTTTTAAAAGTATGCCATTTGTCGTAAGCGTAACCTGTTCTATCCCCGGTATTTTCTTCAGCATCCCGAGAAGTCCCGGCAGGCCGCGGCGCACAAGCGGCTCTCCGCCTGTCAGCTTGATCCTGCTGATTCCAAGCTCTGCTCCGATACCGCATATTCTCCTGATTTCATCGAAAGTAAGAATGTCACTGTGGCTGACGCAGGGGACACCTTCTTCCGGCATGCAGTATATGCAGCGGAGATTGCACCGGTCTGTCACAGATACTCTCATGTAGTCGATATTTCTGCCGAATTGATCTCTCATCTGGCACACTCTCCGTCCCGGCCGGTCAGAATAGCCAGGCCATGATCCAGCGACGGAAGCACCGCTTCCAGATTCTCTCTGACGGCTTTCGGACTTCCGGGCAGGTTGATGATCAGCGTCTTCCCGCGGATGACAGACACCCCGCGGCTCAGCATTGCGCGAGGAGTTATTTTAAGAGATGCAAGCCTCATTGCTTCCGCGATTCCCGGCGCGTTTCTCTGTGCGATATCCATCGTCGCTTCCGGTGTACAGTCTCTCGGCGAAAATCCCGTGCCACCTGTGGTGAAAATTATATCCATTCTTTTTTTATCACACAATTCACAAAGACATTTTTTTATTTCTTCTTTTTCATCTGGCAACAATATCGTTTCCTGCACATCGTATCCGCTCTCTGTGAGTATTTCACAAATAAGAGGACCGCTTTTGTCCTCTCTTTCTCCTGCATATCCTTTATCACTTAATGTCACAACTGCTGCTTTCCATCTATATTCAGCCATAATTTCATCTCCGTCCGCTCAAAGTATATTTAATTCTCTTTTCCCCTCCGGCAGCTTTACTTTATGAGAGTGAAGATTATTATATACATTTCCACTTTTTCCGCCCGTCTTCTGAACAAGATAGATCTCACCGATCTCCATAGTCTTGTCCATTGCTTTGCACATATCATAAATCGTAAGAAGGGCCACACTGACTCCTGTCAGAGCTTCCATCTCCACACCGGTCTTCCCTGTCACCTTCACCGTGCAGGCACAATAAATTGCGCACTCGTCTGTATCCATCTCAAAATTTATTTTGCAGTTGGTGATCGGCAGGATGTGGCACATAGGAATCAGATCAGAAGTTTTCTTGGCTCCCATGATCCCCGCTGTAGCTGCCACGCCAAGTACGTCTCCCTTGCCAACAGTCCCCGCTTTTATCGCATCAAAAACTTCGCGGTTTACAGTAATCTTTCCAGTTGCCGTGGCTTCTCTTACCGTTTCGGTTTTTGCCGTAACATCTACCATGACAGCCTTGCCGTTTTCGTCAAAATGTGTAAATCCCATGACGCTTATCCTTTCTTTTGTTTCGC
The DNA here is from genome assembly GCF_008691045.1 of Mediterraneibacter catenae. Classification (GTDB taxonomy): domain Bacteria; phylum Bacillota; class Clostridia; order Lachnospirales; family Lachnospiraceae; genus Mediterraneibacter; species Mediterraneibacter ornithocaccae. The sequence continues at coordinate 36,140 of NZ_VMSO01000017.1, read as the reverse complement.
GTAATATGTCGTAACAGTTTAGACTTTATATTGATCTTTTCAGAGATAACTTAAATATATCGGACTTCTGTCTGAGACATAATGTTTTGCATGTATTCTAACACACTTTTATATGAGATTCCATCCTCAATTTTGCTTCGGGTACAGTTAGCACGTCAATGCGGTTTTGTGCTCATCTCGCTGTGGGGCGTCCGCCCTATGCATGTTAGCGCGCAGGTTTGTTTCCCAATCGTCCGATCAGACCTCAGCTCGATTTCGCACTTCGTGCTTCATCTCGCTGTGGGGCGTCCGCCCTATGCATGATAAAAAGGGTGCCGCCTTCTGTAAGCTTTGCTTACAAGGCTGCACCCTTTCCATCATGCGCAGGTCTGATCTGTTGATTCAAACTGTGAATTATATAAGTCGGCGTAGAAACCGTTTTTAGCGAGGAGGGCTTCGTGTGTTCCCTGCTCGACGATATCGCCGTCTTTCATGACGAGGATCAGATCGGCGTCACGGATTGTTGACAGGCGATGGGCGATGATGAAACTTGTTCTTCCTTTCATCAGGTTATCCATTGCTTTCTGGATCAGCACTTCTGTTCTTGTATCTACGGAGCTGGTCGCCTCATCGAGGATCAGGATCTTCGGATCTGCGAGGATCGCACGGGCGATCGTCAGAAGCTGTTTCTGACCCTGAGATACGTTGCTCGCCTCTTCGTTGAGCTCCATATTATAGCCGCCCGGAAGTGTCTGCACGAAGCGGTGTACATGGGCCGCTTTAGCCGCCTGTATCACTTCTTCATCTGTGGCATCCAGTTTTCCGTACCGGATGTTCTCCATGATAGAGCCATGGAAGAGCCATGTGTCCTGAAGCACCATGCCGAACATTTCTCTGAGCTCGCTCCGGTTGAAGTCCCTGACGTCGTGTCCGTCGATCTTGATCGCTCCGCTGTTCACATCATAGAAACGCATGAGCAGCTTGATCATGGTCGTCTTTCCGGCTCCTGTAGGACCGACAATGGCAATCTTCTGTCCCTCTTTTACTTTAGCGGAGAAATCGTTGATGATGATCTTATCCGGGTTATAGCCGAAATGTACGTGATCGAACTCAACATTTCCCTGTAAACCTTCTACAGATACCGGATCCGGTACTGTCTGGTCTTCCTCTTTCTCCTCAAGAAATTCAAAGACACGTTCTGAAGCCGCAGCGGTAAGCTGAAGCATATTTGTCACCTGAGCCACCTGCTGGATCGGCTGTGTAAAGTTCCTTACATACTGGATAAAGGACTGGATATCTCCGACCTCGATCGCATTGCGGATTGCAAGGAATCCGCCGAGGATCGCGACTGCCACATAGCCGAGATTTCCGATAAACTGCATGACCGGCATCATCATCCCTGAAAAGAACTGGGATTTCCATGCGGAATCATAGAGTTTTCCGTTTATCGCATCAAACTCACCGATCACATCCTCTTCTTTATTGAATGCTTTGATGATGTTGTGTCCGCTGTATATCTCCTCAACCTGACCGTTTACATTTCCCAGATATTGCTGCTGTCCGCGGAAATATTTCTGGGAGTGCTTCATAACAAATGAGATCAGAATCACGGAGATGGGAAGGATCAGGACTGCCACAAGTGTCATCAGCGGGCTGATCGACAGCATCATGACGAGCACACCGATGAGCGTCGTCACGGAAGTGATCAACTGTGTCGCACTCTGGTTTAAGCTCTGTCCGAGTGTATCCACATCGTTTGTCACACGGGAGAGCACTTCTCCTACCGGTTTCGTGTCGAAATAATTCATCGGCATACGGTTGATCTTCTCGGATATTTCTTTTCTCAAACGGTACGTCGTCTTCTGGGAGACGCCCGTCATGATAATGCCCTGGATAAAGCTGCACAGAGCGCTGATCACATAGAGTCCCAGTGTGAGCAGGAGGATCTGTCCGATCTTACCGAAATCCATGCCGCTGCCTCCGGACACCTTACTCACCAGTCCGTTAAAGATCTCTGTCGTTGCTTTACCGAGTATCTTTGGTCCAAGGATATTGAAAACAGTTCCGCAGATTGCAAAAACTGCGACAAACAGCATATGGAACTTAAATGCATTCATATATTTGATCAGTTTCTTGATCGTGCCCTTAAAATCTTTTGCTTTTTCTCCGGCCGCATTGCCGCGCATCCCTCTAGGCATTGACAGACACCTCCTTTCCGTCTTCTGCTGCTTTTCCTGCCTTAAGCTCTGATTCGGAGAGCTGGGACGCCGCGATCTGCTGGTAGACTTCACAGTTCTTCAGCAGTTCTTTGTGAGTTCCGATTCCCGCGATCCGTCCGTCGTCAAGAACGATGATCTGTTCTGCATTCAGGATCGTACTGATACGCTGAGCCACGATCAGGACCGTGCTCTCCTTTGTCTTCTGTTTCAGCGCTTTTCTCAGCGTAACATCGGTCTTGAAGTCAAGCGCTGAGAAGCTGTCGTCAAAAATAAATACTTCCGGATGTTTTGCGATCGCTCTCGCAATGGAAAGTCTCTGTTTCTGACCGCCCGATACGTTGGAACCGCCCTGAGCGATCGGGCTTTCATATTTATCCGGTTTCTGGTCGATGAACTCTGTCGCCTGTGCGATCTCAGCCGCCTCAATCATCTCCTCCTCACTTCCGTGCGGATTGCCGAACATGATATTAGAAGCAATATCGCCCGAGAACAGGATTCCTTTCTGGGGGACGTATCCCAGCTTTCCCCTGAGTCCGTGCTGTGACACCTGCCGGATATCCACTCCGTCCAGAGTGATGCTTCCCTCAGTCACATCGTAGAACCTCGGAATCAGGTTGACCAGTGTGGACTTACCGCTTCCGGTGCTTCCGATGATAGCCGTCGTCTGTCCCGGCCTCGCTGTAAATGTGATATCATGGAGCACATTTTCATCCGCTCCCGGATACCGGAAGGAGACATGGTCGAAACGGAGCAGTCCCTTCTCCTCATTCCGGAATTCTTCCGGTTTCTCGGGATCATGGATCACTGTCTTACTGTCAAGCACTTCCTGGACACGGTCTGCTGCGACCGCAGCTCTCGGCAGCATGATCGACAGCATACACAGCATCAGGAATCCCATAATGATCTGCATTGTATACTGGATAAATGCCATCATATCGCCGACCTGCATCTCACCATTGTCGATACCGTGGGCTCCGGTCCACATGATGAGAACCGAAATACCATTCATGACAAGCATCATCACCGGCATCATAAATGTCATCGCCCGGTTTACGAACAGGTTCGTTTTCGTGAGAGCCCTGTTTGCATCATCGAAACGCTCTTCTTCATGTTTCTGCGTACTAAATGCTCTGATAACCGAGAGTCCGGTGAGGATCTCCCTCATGACCAGATTCACCTTGTCGACCAGAGTCTGCAGGATCCTGAACTTCGGCATCGCCACCAGGAACAACACAAGGATAACAAGCGCAATGATCACGACTGCCAGTGCAATGATCCATGACATTGACACATTCGTCTGGAATACCTGTATGATTCCTCCGATAGCAAGGATCGGCGCATACAGTACGATCCTCAGCAGCATGACAATGATGAGCTGAATCTGCTGAATATCATTTGTACTTCTCGTGATCAGGGAAGCTGTAGAAAAGTGGTCAAACTCATTGTTGGAGAATCCCACAACCTTGCGGAATACTCTTCCTCTTAAGTCACGGCCTGTAGCCGCACCTACGCGGGAAGCCATAAACCCTACGAGGATACTCGCCGCCATTCCAAGAAGTGCGAGCCCCGCCATCTTACCTCCTGTCGTGATAAGATAGGTGATCTGTATCTGATCCATATCCATACCGAGATTTTCATATGCACTTCCCACATAGCTGACAGCTGCCTGCTCCAGGATCGTCTCGGGGATGTCGTCCATCTGCTCTTCCATCTCCTGGATCATTGCCTCTTTCTGCTCTGCCGGAAGCATCTGCAGAATATCGAATACTTCCATGTCGTCCGATACCAGCTCCTGCGGCATAGCCGACTTTAACTGTTCTTCGATCTGCTGCGTCATATCGCTTCCCGACTCAAATCCCGCTGTCAGCATCATCGGGCCGGCAAGGATATCCGTGAGTTCTTCTGTGTCGTCCTCTGAAATATCCTCTTTCAGCACATAAGCCGCTGTATCATACGCGTCATTATCCTCTTCATAGGCATTCATCACCGTCTCCTGATTCTCAGAGGAAACAAACAGAAGCAGACGCTCCATCTCCTCCGATGAGATTGCCTCGGGTATCCGGTCTTCGATTCCTGCCTGCTGAATACCTACATTGACAATGTCAGACGTGTAGGCCGGCAGCGACAGATCGCAGTATGCCTGAATGAACAGAACAACAATGATGGCAATCAGAGACTTCCAGTGCTCCGCTGCATATTTAAATAAATTCTTCATTGTATGTCTTTCCTTTCACTAAGATTGTCTTTGATTTGAAGAAGCAATCGCTTTAAAAGCAGGATTTCTTCCCTGCTCATGCCCCGGAACATAAGCTGTTCCATCTGCTCAGCCACTGTATAGACTCCTTGGATACAGGATTCGCCTTTTTCGGTCAGCGTCAGACGCATTACCCGCTGGTCATCCTGATCCGTATGTCTTGTCAGATAGCCGTCCCTCTCCATTTTCTGGATGGAAGATGTAATGGACGGCGGCGTCACATTCAGACGGGCAGCCAGCTCTTTCTGGGACATAGAAGCGTTGCGGTGAAGAGCAAACAATATTCCTGCCTGACTTTTATTCAGGTCAAATTCCTGATACATTTCTTTTGCACGGTTCATCATCTTGTGCATTACGAGCCCCATAACTCCAAATACCGGCATCTCATTTACATCACACTGCATATTCTACTCCTTTCCATGTCAAATTAGTTAGTTAACTAAACAGTATATTAGTACTATTATACAATTGAGTCAAGTAATTTTTGTATAATTTCACAGTTATTTTATACTTTATTCACAAATATGTGCGATTAAATTATTAATGCGAATATCTTTTAACGCAGAAAAAGACTGCCGTATCTATGATTTTCTGATCATTGATGCGACAGTCTCTATTTCAGAATAACTATTCTTGCAGCACACCTGCGGCTCTTAATTTTTCAAGAAATCCTTCCAGTCCCTTTTCTGCTTCACTTCTCCCCATATTATACGTTTCTTCCATAGCGTTGGAGTACCTTTTCCAGTCTGAACTATATTTTTACTTTCTGTCAGTTCAACTTTAAAGTTCGCTGATCACTTTCCCGTCCGTGGAGATCACCGCGACCGACCACGGAATCAGCTTCCCGCTGTCTTTAAGAGCGGTCTTTACCGCGTGTTCCAGGCCGCCGCAGCACGGCACTTCCATGCGCACGACCGTCACGCTGCTGATCTCGTTCTCCCTGATAATCTCCGTCAGCTTCTCCGCGTAGTCCACAGCATCCAGTTTCGGACAACCCACGAGAGTAATGTGATCCTTGATAAACCGCTCATGGAATCCGGCATATGCGTACGCAGTACAGTCAGCGGCAATGAGCAGCTTCGCACCGTCAAAATAGGGGGCCTTCACAGGAGCAAGTTTGATCTGAACCGGCCACTGTGTAAGACGGCTCACCGGCTCTGCGGCTCCGCTGCCGGCTACGGCGGTATTTACACGTTCCTCAGAGTGTTCGATCGTCCGGGCACGGGAACCGGGACAGCCGCCGGAAAGCGTCTCTCGCTCCGCCTTCATCTTTTCCTCTTTATTCTTCATTACAGCCTCATGATCATAAGCTGCCGCCTCACGCTCCACAAAATGAATCGCATCTGTCGGGCAGGCCGGAAGGCAGTCCCCTAATCCGTCACAGTAATCATCTCTTAAAAGTTTCGCATTTCCGTTCACCATGCCGATCGCGCCCTCGTGGCAGGCAGCAGCGCAGGCTCCGCATCCGTTGCATTTTTCCTCATCAATCTGTATGATCTTGCGTATCATGTTGATTCTCCTCTCTGACGTTTATGGCTGAAGTATAACACGAGAAGAACTATATTTATGTTGTTTTTACAACAACTTTTAATCAACATTTCAGTCCGATCAGTCCGCCTTTTTCCTCATACCCTGTGTCCCACAGATCTCTGAGCAAGAAAGTATACATCTCCCCATATGTCGCGACCGTAATCCACAAGCCGTCTTCCCGCTCCTCATATCCATAACACAAAAACCAGTGCCAGACAAAGTCTTTGTAGTATGCTTTCCTGTGTCTCAGCATGAGATAAGGCACGGGATATCCGCTGTCGACCTGCTGTCTGATAAAGAGTTCTGCCGTCCGGATATCCTCTGTTCCCGGCAACTCTTCCATCTCTATGCCGGTCTCTCCGACATCTTTCAGATAATTTTCAAAGCCCTCCGTGAACATCCAGAGCTTATTGACCCCGTTCACTCTTGGCCTCAGATACGGCTTCATCTTCATGGAAAAGTCGATATAGTCCTGCTTCGTCAGCGCATGGACGTCGTACGGATACAAATGTTCCATGCCCCGGCGCAGAGCCAGATAGATACAGCAGTCACAGGCTGTCGCCGCCGCACAGCCGCCGATGTACATAACTACATTTTTGAACCATTCCTGATTGCCTCCGACTGCCCCGTCTACTGAAAAATAGTTTAAAATTTTCTTCATTCTTTCATTCACCTGTTTCATTTATATTATATGGCAGATATCATCTATTCTTCTGATGCCATCGGATCAGTATTCCGATATAAACAGCAAATGCCAGAAGTGGAATGATAAGTGCTCCTGCATTTCCTTTCCAAGAATACACGCCTCCCACAATGATCAGCAGAAAGAAACACACATTGACTATGCGATAAATCCTGCGGACACGATTGTATCTGTCCTCGGACATATCTGCCGGAATATAATCCTCCGGATGTTTCATCTCACACCCGATAGTAATTCCATATCTTCCGGAAAACCGGTATGCCGTGTACTCGATCCCGTCTATCGTAAATTCCGGATTCATGCCCTCTTTCGTGATCACGAGATTCAGATCATTTTCATTGGCGTATTTACACAGTTCCAGCGTAAACTCCTCCGGCTTCCCGCACATCGTGTCAGGATGGAATCCAAAAGACCGTTTCGTTTCCGCCAAAGCTGTCTTTTTATAATCCTCTGCGAATTTCCCGAAGACTGCGCCCCTCTTCTCTTCCTCTTCCATCGATTGAAGACAGCGGTCCACATCCATCTCCTCGAGACTTGTGTCATGTATCTTCTTTATAAATTGTCTGGATGCTTTCAGATGTTCAGCTTCCACTGCCAGACGGCGCTCCTGTTCCTCCAGAGCCTGCATAAGATCCACATCTCCCTCCAGCAGACGCCGTATTTCATCTAGCGGCATCCCCAGTTTGCGAAACAGTCTGATCTGCTTGAGCCGCAGGATATCCTCATCCGAATATTCCCTGTAAGAGTTCCGTTTATTTCTTGCAGGATGCAGAAGCCCCTGCTTCTCATAAAACCGAATGTTCTGACGGCTGATGCCGGTTGCTTCTTCCGCTTCCCTGATTCCCATATGCCACCGCTCCTTTCATGTTCCCCCTAATTATAAAGGTTATACATAGTATAAGGTCAAGAGTTTATCAGCACATCTGTCTGCCGGTCGCCGGATTCTTATGCAGGCATAAATTCGTCTCCTGGCATCAGATGGCTGAACTGTTATATTTTACATATTACTCCCCTGGCGGTATAATAGTAAAATGAATTGGGAAAGGAGAGATTTACAGATGAACGTACGTATGGCTGAAGAAAGAGACATCCCGAGGATCCACGATCTGCTCTCGCAGGTTGCACTTGTGCATCACAAAGGACGTCCCGACCTGTTTAAATACGGACAGAGAAAGTATACCGATGAGCAGCTGATGGAAATCCTTCATGACAAAAAGCGTCCCATCTTTGCCGCTGTAGATGAGAATGACTGTCTGGTGGGATATGCATTCTGTATTTTCCAACAGCATTTAGATGACAATATACTGACAGATATCAAGACATTGTATATCGATGATCTCTGCGTGGATGAGACAAAGCGGGGAATGCATATCGGAAAGACACTCTATGAAGCAGTGCTTGATTTTGCACGGAAGCAGGGATGCTACAACGTGACTCTGAACGTATGGAGCTGCAATGAGAGTGCGATGAAGTTCTATGAGAGCTGTGGGCTGAAGCCACAGAAAGTGGGGATGGAAGTGATACTGGATGCTGCGGACGACACATCAGCTGCAGCTCCGGAAAAATAAATGCCTGCAGGATATCTATATAAAATAGCGGAGAAAGGAAACGGCACTGTTGTTTAATGTGCCGGATCACTTTCTCCGGTATTCTTATTCAATACAAATTTATCTTCTGGCAGTTTTCTACTCTTCTGGCAGTTCAGACATCTCTTCCCTGTCTGAATTATCCTGCCGTTTCATCGTCCTTACATTGATCCCGTTCACTTCAATATGGTCATCAACCGGAATCACAAGGCACTGGCGTCCATCAATGATCCTCGTCTCGATCAGATCCGCCCGGTCGGGATTAACTTTAATGACTACATCCGGCGTCTCAATATTAAACTTCTTCGTCTCCGCGATATTCGAGGCCAGAAGTGTTGCTTTCTCCCCTGCATTCTCCTCGAAATTGCGGTCGAAGTTCTCCATCTTCTCTGTATCCACACCGCTCTGTTCAAAGACTTTTCTCATCTCGATCTTATCGAGGGCGAGCGGTTCCGGCTCTTCTTTATGTTCCTCTATCAGATCGTTGAGCGTCTCATGGATATTGCGGACAGTCTCATAATCCCCGTCTTCGCCGAGCGTGTCTTCTATGATCATCTGGAATGTCTCTTTCTGATCGTCGGCCGACATCGGCATCTTGGCGCCGAGAAGCTGATCGATCATCTCCGGCTGAAGTTCTGACGACTTCTTCGTATAGTAAAGCACACTGTGAAGATCTGTTCCTCTGTCATTAAACGCCGGGAAGAGAAATCCTTTATCCGGCATGTCTACGATCCAGTCCCTGATCCGATCCTCGATCCGGTTATCCTCCGCGTTATAGCAAAGTCCTGCTTTGGACAGCGAAACAGGACAGATACTCATAAGAAGATACTCGTACACTTCATCCGAAGCATCAAACATTTCCAGATCATCCGAACCCTTTCCCGGGATATCATACATCGCATGAATCAGAATGATATAATAATTCTCTGCATACTCATATGTAGCGATCACTTTATCATAAAACTCCTCCAGAAGCATATCGTCTTCCAGTTTACTGTTGCGCAGCTTTAAAAGGAACTCCTGCGTCCCGCCCGGCATCTCCGCGTCAATCGGGAACTCCATATTGAGCATATTCTTTCCGACGGTCCCCGAAAGTGTCTTTTTAAAGATATCGAAATATTTGAAGGCTTCCTCTTCGGGGAGCGAGAGAAAGGCATCCTTCGACTCCAGTTTTTTATTCTTTTCATGATCCACATAGCACCCGCAGATCCTCGTGATCGCACAGTTTGCGGGCGTAAATTGCTTACGGATCTCAAGTATTTCTTTCTTGTTCATGGCTATACTCCTCTCTTGAAATCTGTAATAGCTCAACCCGCGCCATTCGCAAAGCTGAACTGTTACTAAAATCTTACTTAGCGTCAGTGTACAAGGGGCAATACGCTCCAAACCGCATAATTTCGGCGATTTTCTTTGTTATCCTCAATCGGCGTACAGAGACGTACGCGGAGGGAAAGTAACGCGGAAGGAGCCCAAATCAGCCCTTCAGCGACCGTATTGTCCCCTTATACACTGACGCTATCATACCGCAGAACACAGATTAAGTCAAAAAGAGAAAATAGAAGCAATTGATTATCCCGCCATTTTGTGGTAACATAGCCACGCATCATATGATCCTGAGCAGAGACAGGTAAAAATTTATTATCTCACGGAGTAAATGTCATGAAAGAAAGAATCGGCAATCTTTTTTTGAAATATGTATCTGCAAACGTGCTTGGCATGATAGGCTATTCCTGCTACATCCTTGCCGACACATTTTTCATCGCCAGGGGAATCGGAGCTGATGCCCTCGCGGCGCTGAATCTCGTGCTTCCCGCCTACAGTCTGATGAACGGGACGGGGCTGATGATCGGTATGGGAGCCGCCTCAAGATATACGATCTCCTCGACAAAGCCGGAAGGGACGCTGCACCGCACAATCTTTACCCAGGCCTTGTATCTCGCCGCCTTCGCTGCCGTGATCTTCTCCTCGGCCGGAATCTTCCTTCCGGACAGGATCGCCGCGGTTCTCGGAGCCAACGCTGATACGATCGGATATGCAACCGACTACATCCGCATCCTGCTGATATTTTCCCCTCTGTTTCTTGGGAACAATCTGCTGCTCAGTTTTGTGCGGAACGATGGTGCTCCGCGTCTTTCCATGACAGGAATGATCGTCGGCAGCCTTACAAATATCGTTCTGGATTATGTATTTATCTATCCTCTGGGAATGGGTATGACCGGAGCCGCTCTTGCGACCGCAACTGCCCCGGTCGTCAGTATGCTGATCATGTCCGTACACTTTATAAAGAAAAGAAATCACTTCCGGCCAGTCCGGACAAGGCTTTCCCTTGTCCGCTGGGGCGACATCTGCACACTGGGAGTCTCCTCTCTGGTCACGGAACTATCGTCGGGTGTCGTGATCATCGTATTTAACTATCTGATCCTTGGATTAAACGGAAATACAGGTGTGGCGGCATACGGCATTCTGGCAAACATCGCTCTTGTGCTCGTATCTATCTACACCGGAATCGGCCAGGGCGTACAGCCCATCGTAAGCCGGTATGCAGGAAAAGACGGAGAAGAACAGCGCCGGAGTCTGCGCCGGTATGCACTGGCAACCTCCCTGAGCTTTGCGCTGCTGTCTTATTTGCTGATTGCTGTCTTCGCAGTACCGCTGGCAGATCTGTTTAACCGCAAGCATGATCCGATCCTCACTGATATCGCTTCAAATGGAATGCGGATCTATTTTGTCAGCCTGTTCTTCTCAGGCATCAATATCGTTGCTGCAGCATTTTTAAGTTCGGCGGACCGTCCGAAACAGGCCTTTGTCATTTCCATCCTTCGGGGATTTGTACTCATCATCCCGGTTGCCTGGATCTTATCTGTACTGTTTGGACTAACAGGCATCTGGATGGCGGTTCCAGTAACAGAAGCGATTGTGTGCGCACTGGCACTTATTTTCTTATTCAGAAAGGACGGGGCTCTTTCATAGCCCTGTCCCTGATCTTACTGTCCCGTATGCAGTATTCTGTTAGCGTTTTCAATCCGTTCCTTCGCCGGAGGTTCGATTCCTGCCAGAGGATACTCATATCCGAGTTCTTTCCATTTGTATTCTCCGAACGTATGATACGGGAGAACTTCTGTCTTTTCCACATTTTTTAACGTACTTATAAAATCATACAGCTTTTCAAGATATTCGTCTTTGTCACTTCTCTCCGGGACAAGAACATGCCGGATCCATACAGGCTTCCCGATATCCGACAGGTAACGCGCCATGTCCAGGATATTGCTGTTTGTCCGTCCTGTCAGAAGCTTATGCTGTTCGTCATCAATATGCTTGATGTCGACGAGCAGAAGATCTGTATATTTCATAAGCTCGTTAAATTTCCCGAAAAACGGTTCCTCTCTCGTAAAAGGCGCCCCGCTCGTATCGATCGTCGTATTGATACCCTTTTCTTTTGCCTTTCTGAAAAGTTCTATCATGAAATCCATCTGCATAAGTGGCTCCCCGCCGCTTACCGTAATCCCGCCGCCGTCTTTCCAGTAAGATTTATAACGCAGCGCCTGCGCAAGGAGGTCCTCGGTGCTCCTCTCTTCTCCCACCTGCATGTTCCATGTATCCGGGTTGTGGCAGAACTGACAGCGCATCGGACATCCTGAGACAAAAATAACAAAACGGACACCCGGTCCGTCGACAGAGCCAAAACTCTCTGTTGAATGAATATAACCGTTCATACTTTCTCCTTTCGGGGACGTAGTAAAATCCAATTTGTCTACGTCCCGAATTAAAAATATCCCTGTCCCCTTTTTTAATTTATCGTGTCCCCTATGGAAGAATCACTAAAATCATCATCAAGACATATGTTTAAATCGTTTGTCTTTTGTGCAATCTTCTAATGGGGACAGGGTAATTTATAAAAAGGGACAGGGTAAATCCTGATCGGGGACGTAGTAAAATTCGATTTTACTACGTCCCCGAATATATTACATTCTGTCGTGGCAGGTTCTTGCAATTACATCAAGCTGCTGCTCTTTTGTCAGGTCGATGAACTTCACAGCGTATCCGGATACACGGATTGTAAAGTTCGCATACTCTTCTTTCTCCGGATGCTCCATAGCATCGATCAGTTTCTCTGTACCGAATACATTCACGTTCAGGTGATGTGCTCCCTGATCAAAATATCCGTCCATCACATGGACAAGGTTGTTCTTGCGCTCGTCATCATTATGTCCCAGTGCTCCCGGGCTGATCGTCTGTGTATTTGAGATTCCGTCAAGTGCCTGCTCGTACGGCAGTTTTGCCACGGAGTTCAGCGAAGCAAGAAGTCCGTTCTTCTCTGCCCCGTAAGACGGGTTTGCTCCCGGTGCCAGCGGCTCGCCTGCTTTTCTTCCGTCCGGAAGTGATCCTGTAGCCTTACCATATACAACGTTGGATGTGATCGTAAGGATGGATGTTGTCGGTTCGGAATTTCTGTATGTGTGGCACTTCTTCAGTTTGCTCATAAATGTGCGGAGCAGCCATACCGCAATCTCATCTGCACGGTCGTCATCATTTCCGTATTTCGGGAAATCACCCTCAACTTCAAAGTCTGTTGCCACGCCGTCCTCATCACGGATCACTTTTACCTTCGCATACTTGATTGCACTTAATGAGTCAACTACATGTGAGAATCCTGCGATACCTGTCGCAAATGTACGTCTCACATTTGTGTCGATAAGCGCCATCTCAGCAGCTTCATAATAATATTTGTCATGCATATAGTGGATCATGTTCAGTGTATCTACATACAGCTTGGACAGCCACTCCATCATCTGGTCATATTTCTCCATGACCTCATCATAGTCAAGATACTCTGATGTGATCGGTCTGTACAACGGAGATACCTGCTGTTTCGTCTTCTCGTCAACACCGCCGTTGATCGCGTACAGAAGGCATTTTGCAAGGTTCGCACGCGCTCCGAAGAACTGGATCTCCTTGCCTGTCTCTGTTGCAGATACGCAGCAGCAGATAGAGTAGTCATCACCCCATACCGGACGCATCACATCATCGTTCTCATACTGAATGGAACTTGTCTTAACAGAAATATATGCTGCATATTTCTTGAAGTTCTCCGGCAGGTGTGAAGAGTACAGGACTGTCAGGTTCGGCTCCGGTGACGGTCCCATGTTCTCCAGTGTATGGAGGAAACGATAGTCATTCTTTGTAACCATGTGGCGTCCGTCCATTCCGATTCCGGCCATCTCAAGGGTAGCCCATACCGGATCTCCTGAGAACAGTTCATTGTAAGACGGGATTCTTGCAAACTTCACCATTCTGAACTTCATTACCATATGGTCGATGAGTTCCTGCGCCTGCTCTTCTGTCAGGATTCCCTTCTCCATATCTCTCTGGATATAGATATCAAGGAATGTAGAAATACGTCCCACACTCATAGCCGCACCGTTCTGAGTCTTGATTGCTGCAAGGTACCCGAAGTACAGCCACTGAACAGCCTCTTTTGCGTTTGTCGCCGGTTTGGAAATATCATAGCCGTAAGCCTCTGCCATCTCTTTCATTCCGTTCAGAGCGCGGATCTGATCCGCAATCTCCTCACGGAGACGGAAATCTGTTCCCTTCATTCCGTGTCTCTCATACTCAACAAAGTCAGACTGTTTCTTCTCGATCAGGTAATCAATACCATAGAGAGCCACACGGCGGTAGTCGCCTACGATACGTCCTCTTCCGTATGTGTCCGGAAGTCCTGTGATGATCTTGTTGTGACGGGCTTTCTTCATCTCAGGTGTATAGATATCAAACACAGCCTGGTTGTGTGTTTTATGATATTTTGTAAAGATTTCATGCAGTTTTTCACTCGGAGTATATCCGTAAGTCGTACAAGCCTGCTCCGCCATCTTGATTCCGCCGTACGGCATGAATGCACGCTTTAGCGGCTTATCTGTCTGAAGTCCTACTACCTGCTCCAGCTCTTTCATATCTTCATTAATATATCCCGGTCCGTATGCTGTCAGTCCGGAAACAACCTCTGTCTCCATATCGAGAACGCCTCCTTTAGCGCGCTCCTCTTTCTGAAGCCTGGAGAGTTCTCCCCAAAGTTTATTTGTCGCCTCTGTGGGATCTGCAAGGAAAGACTCATCTCCGTCATACTGAGTATAGTTGTGCTGAATGAAATCGCGCACATTGACTTCCTCTTTCCAGAGATGTCCGCCAAAACCTTCCCACTGGTCAAAATTTGCTTTTGCCATTTTCTGAAAACCTCCTCTGAAATCTTTGAATCCATTAATCCTTTTATTGCCATGCGCTAGTATAGCATTACAACTGTAAAAATGCAAGGCTTATCTTGATAATAGTTATCATTTTTTGCTTTGTATCTCATTTTATACAAAACAAGCTCATTTTCACAATATATTGTGCTATATATAAAACCAGAATACTTTTTATAGTGGATTGATACTATTTTCACATTCTGTTATAATACATCGGAGAAGCAGGTAGTAATAAAATCAAATCATTTTTTTAATATCCTGCACACATGTATAAATTTCCATGTAATTCGAAAGGCAGAATACCGGTATGATAATACGCAAAACACGTCCAGACGAGCTGGATTTACTCATGAAAATGTACGAACACGCCCGCCTGTTCATGGCAGGTCACGGGAATCCCGCACAATGGGGGCAATCCTATCCCAAGCAGACACTTATCGCAGATGATATTAATTCGGGCTGTTCTTATGTCTGCGAAGAACACGGACAGATCATTGCCACCTTTTATTACAAAGAAGGACCTGATGACACTTACCGCAGGATTTACAGCGGCGACTGGCTGAATCAGCGTCCTTACGGCGTAGTCCACCGCATCACTTCCGACGGAACGGTAAAAGGGGCCGCTTCGTTCTGTCTGAACTGGGCCTTTGAACAGTGCGGCAACTTAAAGATCGACACACATAAAGATAACCGGATCATGCAGCATCTTCTCGACAAAAACGGATTCACATACTGCGGCATCATCTATACTGATGACGGAAGTGAACGTATGGCATACCAAAAGGCGGAGTGACATTCACCCCGCCTTTTTCGATATCTTTCATCAATTCGTCACTAATTCCTAATAATGGATAACGACCGGTGTTCCCATTTCGAGCATATCATACAGCGCCGCTGCCTGATCAAGCGGCATATTGATACAGCCATGTGATCCTCTCCCCGGTATCTGGTTTAAAGTACCGCCAAATGCCGGCTGCCAGGTAGCATCATGCAGGCCGATACCTGACCATGTCACCCTCATCCAGTAGGACACCGGTGTCCGGTACGAAGGTTCTCCGGTGGAAGGATCGATGGAACCTACAAGCACCTGATTTCTTCCTTTTTCCAAAATCGAATAGGTTCCCTCAGGAGTGATCCTCTCCGGGATCGGCTGTCCGGTCACCACATCTGTCTCAAGGGCAATGCTTCCGTCCACCACATACCACATATGCTGTGCACTCAGATCAATATCAACATATGTATCGCCCCAATCCGGCATCGCATGGGCTGCCGCAGTGCCGCCTATATAATATTCCGGCTCTCTTTCCAGAGATTTCCCGTTTTTAACCGCATCTATGATCACATCAAACTCAGCATCTTCGTTGATCGACCAGCCGTACGTACCTCCGCTCACCGTTGCCTCTTTTCCGGCAGGAGTCTTGAAAGTCCTTGTTATTCCCACGGTATCGTATTTGTCACCGAACTCTTCCAGCCAGAGTCTGACCGCCTCTTCATCGATCTTAACCTGCATTTTATCATTCACAGTGATCCAGCCGGAAATAACAGGAGCATCCACGACAACTTCTTCATTCATCGGGTAGACTATCCTTGCACTGCAGTGCTGATTCATCAGATCACACGCATCCTTTACCTCCTTGGATGTAGAAAGATACGCCGGATCCGCATAGCATTTCTCTGCTTCAAGATCAAGTGATCCCTCCAGTTTTTCAATTGCACCTGCAATCTTCTCCTCGAGCACATCTCTCTGTATAGCAGTTCCATACTGCTCCGGTTCGATCACATACTGTTTCCCGTCAAATTTAGGATAAGCCGATACCGGGGGCGTCTGCTCTCCTGTAACCGCATGCAGTGAATCAATCTTTTCGCCCAGCTTATCCGCATCATAAGCCACTTCTATCTCCACCTCATCCGTACTGCTCCTGAACAGTGCACGCGGCCATAAAAATATATCCTGACTCTCCATATTCCGCTGCAGTCCTGCCGCACTTTCATACATAAGGCCGGCTTCCCCTCCACTTATCGTCTCACTGCTGCCGTCTATTTCTTTTAATTCCAGCACATATTCATCGATATCTTCTTTCAGCAGTTCTTCCGCCTGCTTCACCGTCTTTCCGGTCATATCATGCCCGTTTATCTCTGTATTAAAAAGATAATGGCTGCTGAAATAAGCAGCAATCCCCAGATACACAAAAACAAGCGCCGCCACGCACCCTGCTGCTATGTATAAGATTTTTCTCCGCCTTCCGTTCGTTTTCTCAGCGGTATCCTCTCCGGCTCCCTCACCTGTCGTCTCATCGCCATCTGCCGTCTTGTCTGTATCTGCCGTCTTGTCCGTCTCTGCCGCCGTTTCTTGACATAACGCTTCCGGAGCATCTTCCGTGTTTTTTTCATTTTCAGCTTCTGTATTTTCTTCCCGCGTTATATCCTGTTCGGATTTTCCGCTTTTTTCAGCAGCCTCTGCCTCCGCAGTTTGTATATTGTTTTCAATTTCTTTCTTTTCCGGTTCTTCCATATCCCCATCCTCATTTCCAGTTTTATCACTGCATACAGTGTCACATTCCTATCTTATAAATATATAGCAGAGATTTCAAGCATATTTACTCAAAATTGAAAACTTCGGATTTATCGTACTGGCTGATAGTACGGAAAACGTCCGAAATACAGTAATATACAGCCCCCCGACTCACGTGTACGCAGGCGGAGAAAAAGGTTGATTCCGGCTCCGGTTACAGGAAATAACTCAAAGTAACAAAGCAGGAAAATGGTTAAAAGCAAGTGAAAAAATGACGAACTCGCAAGCTCAGACAGCATCATTTTTTCACTTAACACCATTTCCCTGCTTTTAACTTTTCCTAATTTCCTTCCAAAGTCGCCGTTCTCAACCTTTTTCTCCCTCTACGTAAGGTGCATCCAAACGTCTGTAATCGTCCATTTTGACGTTTTACCGACTAACAAACCAATCCGAAAAATCCTCATACAAACAAAAAGAAGTGGGAGCTTTATTGTAAATGGCTGATAACTCTACAATTATTTCCCGAATCTTTTTAAGTCAGATGGATAACCGGCCTTGTTCCTTCCGTTTGAAATTCGATTTTCGGGATGGGAAATAAAGCAGCCGGGAGATATGTATTGTGTACGCACCGTTGGAGCGGCGTCGGCACTTAGAGCGCGTCTTCTGCGCTCTTATGTACCGTTACGCCGCGACCGAGTGAAAACGTGTGCGCTAACAATACATACCTCCCGGCGGACTCTTTCTCAGTCAGATAAATCCGGAATTTCACTCTCCAAAGCGGATCTTTTTATACGCTTTGATTTCTTCCACGCATTTCTCGAATCCCAGTTTTCCACTATTCAGACAAAGATCATAATTTCTTGCATCCGCCCATTCATGACCTGTATGGTAGCGGTAGAAATCACCTCTGTATGCATCCGTCTTTTCAATATATTTCTGCATCTCTCTCTCAGTCATACTGTGGCGCTCCATCGCACGTTCCAGACAAAACTTTTTATCTGCGTGAATAAACACACTCATCACATGGGGATAATCCTGGAGCACATAGTCTGCACATCTTCCAACAATAACACAGGATTCTTTCGCTGCCAGTTCTTTGATCACTTTAGCCTGATAATTAAACAGATTATCATCTGACGTAAAACCTTTATCTTCCGGAGGAAGCAATTCCCCGTCATAAGGGCGGCTCAGGATGCGGAACCATGATGCATGGCGGACCTTCTCATCTGTCATGCCGAAGAGTCTTTCGTTGATACCGCTGTCCTCTGATGCCATACGCAGGATCTCCCTGCTGTAACAGTTAATCCCCAAGTCTTTGGCAAGCATTGCGCCAATCGTCTTTCCTCCACTTCCATACTGTCTTGAGATCGTGATGACAATATTTTTCATAATAGATGCACCTCCTCAAATCATAAATATCACTCGCCCAGATAAGCTTTCTTGATAGAATCGTCCTCAAGAAGGTCTTTTGCATTTCCTTCCAGCACGATTTTTCCTGTCTCAAGTACATACGCCCTGTCAGCGATAGACAGCGCTTTCTTCGCATTCTGCTCTACAAGAAGAACTGTAGTCCCGCTCTCGCTCACAGAACGGATGATATCAAAAATTTCATTGACGAGGATCGGGGAAAGTCCCATGGACGGCTCATCCATAAGGATAATCTTCGGCTTCGACATCAGCGCGCGTCCCATAGCGAGCATCTGCTGCTCACCACCGCTCAATGTTCCTGCCATCTGGTTCTTTCTTTCTTCCAGACGCGGGAACCTCTTATATACATTTGCAAGGCTCTCTTCAATCTCGTTTTTATCCTTTCGTGTGTAAGCACCCATCTTAAGGTTCTCATACACACTCAATTCCGCAAATACACGGCGTCCCTCGGGGACATGAGCCATTCCCATAGATACGATCTTATGCGCAGGTACTTTCGTAATATCTTTGCCCTCAAAGATGACCTGCCCCTTTTTCGGAGTGAGGAGACCTGTGACCGTGTGAAGTGTCGTTGTCTTGCCTGCACCATTTGCACCGATCAGGGCGATAACCTCGCCTTTATTTACTTCAAATGAAATGCCTTTGATCGCCTGGATAACCCCGTAATATACCTCCAGATCCTTAACTTCAAGCATTGCCATAACCAGATTCCTCCTATTCTCCGAGATATGCAGTAATAACCTGCGGGTCGTTCAGTACCTCGGACGTCGTACCCTGACAGAGCACTTCTCCAAAGTTCAGCACTGTCAGTTTCTCACAAATACCGCTTACAAGTTTCATGTCATGTTCGATCAGAAGGATCGTCATATGGAAATTCTTACGAACAAAGCGGATCATATCCATCAACTCGCCGGTCTCGTTCGGATTCATTCCCGCAGCCGGCTCGTCCAGAAGCAGAAGTTTAGGCTCCGTTGCCAGTGCCCTCGCGATCTCCAGACGTCTCTGCTGGCCATAGGGAAGGTTGGACGCTTTTCTGTGTGCTGCGTCTTCCAGATTGAACACTTTCAGTAGTTCCATAGCCTGCTCATCCATCTCTTTTTCCACTTTTCTGTGGTTCGGAAGGCGTAAGATCCCCTCAAGAGTGGAGTAATGATGCTTGTTGTGCAGCCCGACTTTTACATTATCCAGAACGCTCAGCTCTTTAAAGAGACGGATATTCTGGAATGTCCTCGCAATACCCGCCTTGCTGATATCGATAGTCTTCTTTCCTGTAATATCTTTCCCGTCCAGGATCACTTTTCCAGTATCCGGCCGGTACACTCCCGTCAGAAGGTTGAACACAGTCGTCTTCCCTGCTCCGTTCGGTCCGATCAAACCATAGAGTTCTTCCTTTTCTATTAAAATATCAAATGCATTCACTGCACGGAGACCGCCAAATGAAATGCCCAGATTCTTCACTTCCAGTAATGCCATTATTTCACAGCCTCCTTTTTCTTTCTTCCAAAAGAGAGATATTTCTCTCTCCACTCGATCGCCTTTGGTGCCCAGTTAAAAAGCATCATCGCGATCAACACGATAGCGTAAATCAGCATACGATAATCCTGCAGTCCTCTTAAGAGTTCCGGAAGAAGTGTCAGAACCACCGCGGCAATAATTGATCCCCTGATATTTCCGATACCGCCGAGTACGACAAATACAAGGATCATGATCGACTGGTTGTATCCGAAGTTATTTGTGTTCGCTGTCAACGTGGACAGATTGTGCGCATAGAGCACGCCCGCTCCGCCTGCCAGGGCTGCAGAAATCGTAAACGCCATCAGTTTATATTTCGTTATATTAATCCCTACGGACTCTGCCGCAATGCGGTTGTCTCGAATCGCCATGATCGCACGTCCGTCTCTGGAATTGATCAGGTTGAGCACGATGAACAGGGTAATCAGAATCATGATAAATCCGATCAGGAATGTAGAATCCTGGGGTGTCCCGGTTATTCCCTGCGGTCCGTTTACAATAACGGTTCCGTCCGGCTCCATGTTCAGAGCCATCACATCTTTCGTGGAAAAATGGAAGCCATTTGAATCTTTCCCGATAAATAATACATTCACCAGATTCTTAATGATCTCGCCAAATGCCAGTGTAACAATGGCAAGATAGTCGCCTTTCAGCCGCAGTACGGGAATTCCGATCAGGATTCCAAACACTGCCGCTACCACGATACCAATAAGCATGGCAAGGAAGAACCGGAGTGCACCGTTCTCGATCACATCTCTCATACATTTTGAAAAAAATGCACTGGAAAACGCCCCAACACACATGAAACCGGCATGGCCGAGACTCAGTTCACCGAGGATACCGACCACAAGGTTCAGTGATACTGCCATAATCACGTATATACAGATCGGCACCATAATTCCCTCCAGAAGACTGGAGATGCTTCCTGTACTGATCAGTGTCTGCATGACGACAAAAGCCACAATGACAATACCATATGTGATAAAATTACTTTTTGTAGTTTTATTCATTTTCTTTAACATACCGTCCACCTACACTTTCTCCTGAATCTTCTTGCCTAAAAGTCCCGTAGGTTTCACTAAAAGTACGATAATGAGCACGGCAAAGACAAGTGCGTCCGCAAGCTGTGATGTAATATATGCTCTTCCGAAGATCTCAATAATCCCGAGGATAAGTCCGCCGATAAATGCCCCCGGAATCGATCCTATACCGCCGAACACAGCCGCAACGAACGCTTTGATGCCAGGCATTGCCCCTGTATATGGCGTTACGCTCGGATAAGCTGAGCAGTACAGAACACCTGCAACTGCTGCGAGAGCAGACCCGATTGCGAACGTCAGCGCAATAGTCGCATTCACATTGATTCCCATAAGCTGTGCAGCACCTTTATCCTCTGATACTGCCCTCATTGCCTGTCCGGGCTTTGATTTCTGCACAAATGCGACAAGCACGACCATGATTACAAGGCAGACACCAATCGTGACGACCGTAACCCCTGAAATATTAAGCTGACCGTCAGCCAGCGTGATCCCGCTCCATTTGATCACTGACGGGAATGTCTTTGCATTTGATCCAAACGCGAGAAGCGCGATATTCTGCAGCAGATAACTGACACCGATTGCCGTGATGAGAACCGACAGCGATGAAGCAGCATTCCTGAGCGGCTTATACGCGATCCTCTCGATCACAACGCCGAGCACGGTACATACTACAATTGCGATCAGCACCGCGATGACCGGCGACATTCCGGCCTGAGTCATGGCAAGCAGAGCCATGTATGCTCCGATCATGATAACATCGCCATGCGCAAAATTCAGCATTTTCGCAATACCATAGACCATGGTATATCCAAGAGCGATGATCGCATAGACACTTCCCAGACTTAATCCGTTGATTAAATACGATATAAAGCTCATATTCCTTCCCTTCCATTCCTGTTGTTTAGTCTGTATAGCGCGCATTCTTTATAACCGGCGGCATTACCGTCTCCTGTCCGATATCAGACGGCGCTATTAACGATATCATCTGATTATACCATACATGCATAAGACTAATCAATAAAAAAATCGAGCACACTCGGTTTTTAATTCAACAGTTCAGCCATCTGATGTCAGTCGCCGGATTTATGCTTGCATAAAAATCCGGCGACTGACAGTCAGAATAAAAAGAGGGAGCTTTCGCCCCCTCAGGATTTCACATTTTCACTCCCGGTTTTCCCACTTGCGGTATATCGCCTCCAGCGCGTCTACCACGCCGTCAATTCCGAGCAGGCTTGCATTAAACATCATACTGTTCGCGTCTATGCCGCCCCACTCTCTCTTCGTGCGCGCCTCATAATAATTCTTTCTGTCCCGGTCCGTCTTTCTGATCTTATCGGCCGCCTGTTTCTCCGTCAGCTTATAGAGCTTCATAATCCGGCGGATACGGTCCTCTTTATACGCATAAATAAAAGTATTGATGCAATTGGTATAATCTCCGAGTACATAGTCTGCACATCGTCCGACGAAGATACCCGGACCTTCCTCCGCCAATTTACGGATGATCGCAGACTGCCTGTCAAAGACACGGTCAGTCAATGTCTTCCCTGCTTCATCGCTGTTCATGAACACCCGGTACTCAAGACTGCTTGAAGCATAAGCTGACAAAAACCGTCCCAGAATCGTCTCATCCACCTTTGTCGCGTCCTCATTGCTGATGCGAAGCTCCTGCGCCGCCATGCGGATCAGATTGTGGTCGTAAAGCGGGATATCCAGTCTCTCGGACAATTTATTTCCGATCTCGTGTCCTCCGCTGCCAAACTGTCTTCCGATCGTTATGATCGTATGCTGCATCATATGTGTCACTCCTCTCTGCGAAACGCTTTACGAGCGCTGTATTTTTCGCACCGGAAGCTCTCAGCCTATGTTGAACCCCCGGTCTTTTATTCACAGTTAGATTATACCATCA
Organism: Mediterraneibacter catenae; assembly: GCF_008691045.1. Lineage (GTDB taxonomy): Bacteria > Bacillota > Clostridia > Lachnospirales > Lachnospiraceae > Mediterraneibacter > Mediterraneibacter ornithocaccae. The sequence goes on along the minus strand of NZ_VMSO01000017.1, from coordinate 13,229 downwards.
TTCTGCACAAATTGGACAGTATTTTAAAGATGTTTTTGTTAAATTTTCTATCTATTTTCTTTTCCACTGACAATTGTGTAGTACCCTTTCGATGTAATCACATATACAATCACATAGAAGAGCGCAAACACGAGATAGCAGCATACAGTCACAAGGATCAGAAGCTTCTCTTCCGTAGCAGAAAGAAGGAGCAGAATCTTGGAGATCAGCGGGTATGCAAAAGCAAGGTGGATACCCGCAGTAATAAGCGGCAGGAAGAATACGGTCAGCACCTGTGAATTGATACTCTGTTTTACTTCCTTTCGCGTCATTCCCACTTTCATCAGGATATCAAAGCGGTTCTGATCCTCATATCCTTCCGAAATCTGCTTGTAGTACATGATGAGCACTGTGCCGAAAAGAAATACCGCACCGAGCAGTACGCCAAGGAAGAAGAGTCCCCCGTTTATAGCGATAATATCTATCCTCCCGGCAGCCTTGGATTCAATGTAATAAGACGGATAATCCACGGCCGTCTCTGTTCCGTCTGATATACTTTTCTCTCCGTCGGTCAGTTCACTGATCCTTTCAAGGATCGTATTATAAATCTCAACCTGTTTCTCGTCGTCGCAGGACAGGTCAAAGCCATAACTCTCACTGATATAATCCGGCACCATGCTCTCATCCTGTTCAGCGAGCGTATTTCTATACTCTTCTATCCGCTGTACTACAGATATATCTTTCACAACGATAAAAAACGCGCCCATCATGTTCGTCTGCGCAGTTCCTACCGGGAACGGCTGCTCATCCATCAGATCAACCTGCCATGTACCACAGTCACCGATCGTAATTGTGTCATAGTCATATCCCGTCTTATAGGGATAGAGAAAGAGTTCGTCTTCGTCAAGCGCTCTATACTCGCCTGTAATCCGGTTGTAATCGTCAAGGCAGATCATATAGACGCTCCTGATCGACTCGACTTCTCCTGTTCCTGTCTCCGCAAGCCCGCCCATACTCAGACGGAGGTTATCCCTGAGCTGGAATCCCGCAACACTGTACATATGGAATTGTTCTACATCTTCCGCCTTTTCACCGTACTCGTCGAGCACCTCCGCCGTAATCTCCCGATACGGTTCTGTCTCACTGTAATCTGACGAGGTCAGATCCATAGAAATGTCATGCGGATATCTGTTCTGTATGCTGTCCTCTGACTGGGCATAAAGGCACATCGTAGACGAAAGCGTGACAAGCACCATAGTAGAAAGGATGCAGATCGATGCAAGTCCTGCGCCGTTGCGCTTCATTCGGTAGACCATGGATGAAAGCGAGACAAAATGCTTCGTTTTGTAATAATATTTCTTATTCTTCTGAAGAAGTTTACACATCGCTACTAATCCGGCAATAAACAGCAGATATGTGGCTATGATGACCATAATCACCGCAATAAAGAACATAAAAAGCGCTGATGCCGGGTCTATTACCGCAACTGCCAGATAGTAAGCCCCTGCCAGTAATACGGCTCCGATAACTGCCAGAATCCAGTTCGCTTTCGGCGGCTTCTCACCTACATTTTCACTTTTCAGCATCTCAACCGGACGCAGCCGGAAGATATAAAATATCATCCGCAGCATGATCAGCAGGAAAAGTACCAGAAAAAGTGCCGTAGTCACTATGATCGTTTTCGGGTCAACCTTGATAGCGAATCCTGTCTCGCCGCCCAGAATGTGAAGTGCGGCAAGCTCTGCCAGTTTGGAAAAAAGAATGCCTGCCATAAGGCCCGCGGCAATCGAAATCACCGCCGTGAGGATATTCTCCCACACGAGTATTTTTACAAGACTTCTTTTCCCCATTCCGAGGATGTTATAAAGGCCGAATTCTTTTTGCCGTCTGCGGATCAGAAATGAATTCGTATAGTAAAGAAAGATCAGTGCAAAAATTGCAATAACAAACACGCCCAGGCTCAGGAAGGACTGGAGCATATCTCCGCCTCTCACTTTCGCAAAATCCGCACTCAGTCCCAGATAATAAATGATATAGAACATCATGATCATGCAGATACAGGTCAGGATGTAAGGGAAATACAGTTTCTTGTTCTTTAATATCCCGTCTTTCGCCAGTCTGATATAAAATCCGCCCTTCATCGTCTGTCACCACCTGTCGCGAGTATTGTAAGCGTGTCAGATATCTTCTGATAGAGCTGTTCATCCGACATATTGCCTCTGTAGACCTGATGGTATACTTCTCCATCCCGGATAAAGAGAACTCTTCCCGCTCTGCTCGCCGCCTTGACCGAATGGGTCACCATGAGGATCGTCTGCCCTTTCTGGTTGATCTTCGCAAACAGCGCGAGAAGCTCATCCGTAGACCGGGAATCAAGCGCTCCTGTCGGCTCATCGGCAAGGATAATGCGCGGATCTGTGATCAGTGCCCTTGCCGCCGCCACTCTCTGCTTCTGTCCGCCGGAAATCTCATAAGGATATTTCTCCAAAAGAGGCGCGATACCAAGATCTTTTGCAATAGGCATGAGTTTCTGCATCATCGCCTTATAATTCTCCCCCTTGAGCACAAGCGGCAGCAGAATATTATCTTTTACGTTGAACGTATCGAGCAGATTGAATTCCTGGAATACAAAACCAAGATTGTCACGCCGGAACTCAGAGATATTCTTGTCTTTTATTGATGAAAGCGGTTTCCCGTCCAGATAAACTTCCCCCTCCGTCGGCTTATCAAGAGCTGCCAGCATATTAAGAAGCGTCGTCTTACCACTCCCGCTCTCTCCCATGATTGCTACATATTCTCCCTCTTCCACAGAAAAATTCACACATGAGAGAGCCTGTACCTGAGTCCCGCCGAACCGGGTACGGTATATCTTTTTTAAATTCTTTACCTCTAAAACAGTCATGAAACTGACCTCCTTTAAGTTTTCTGGACTCAGTATAGCAAGGCGGCCGGAATGCCGACATCGAATCCTGTGACATTCCGGCCGCCTCATGTGACACTATTGTCACACCAGCTCACGCACACAGGAACAGGCTCGGCTTTGTGCTTGCACAAGAAGCCGAATCTGTTCCTGTGTGCAGGGAGCGCCGCTCAATGAGCAAAAAAGCCGCGCATGCGGCAGTTAGTACCGCAGGTACGATTTTGCGAATTGTCTGTAGCGGCGCGGGTGAGCGGACGGGCTTCGCACTGTGATCGCCGCTCACTCCGCCTGAAACGGATACATATCCAAATCCACAATAAACCTGCTGCCCTTCCCCGGCTCTGACTGCGCCAGCAGCCTGTGTCCAAGCTTATCCGCCGCAGTCCTGCACAGATACAGGCCGATACCGGTAGACTTCTTATCCAGCCGTCCGTTATATCCCGTATATCCCTTCTCAAAAATACGCGGCAGATCTTCCTTAGAGATACCGATTCCTGTGTCCGTGACCACAAGCTGTTTTTTATCATCTACTGTGATCGTCACTGTTCCGCCTTCCGGCGTATACTTCACTGCATTGGAGAGAAGCTGTTCAATGATAAATAAGAGCCATTTTTCATCTGTCAGCACACGCACATCCGTCCCGTTATATACGAGCCTGATCTTCCGTCGTATAAACTGTCCTGCAAATTTGCGCACAGCTTTACGTATAATATCATCCAGATCATACTCCTGGATAACGAGATCGGATGAGCCTTCTCCCAGCCGCACATAGCAGAGCGCCATTTCCACATACTGTTCAATGCGGAAAAGTTCTGCCGCAAGTTCCCTGTTCTCCTGGGTATCAGTCTGCTGGAGCATAACACGCATGACTGCAATGGGAGCCTTGATCTGATGTACCCATGCGGCGTAGTAATCATTCATATCCTTTCGTGCACTGTCCCACGCTTCCTTTCCCGCACGGTTCGCCGCTTCTTCTCGAAACACAAGTGTCTGATAATCCCGTTCTGTAAGGCTGTCCGCCCTCGGAAGATACTCTGCACACGGCGCTTCCTCCGGGTTAAGGCTGTTCAGCCCAAGATGCTTCTTCCGGTATCTAAGGAAGCCGAGCACAAGAAAGATCAACCCGAATATCGCGCTCATCAGGAGCGGATACCCGACAGCACCTGCCGGAATCCCGTACAGGGCAAACACTATCGAAAATACTGCCCCGCTCAGCAGTGCCCACAGCCACACATAACGGCAGTCATAGAGATATCTGAAAAACTGTTTCATAGCTTCGTCTCCCCTTTTGTCTCCGCTGTGACAATATATCCTTCTCCTACTTTCGTCGTGATAAACTCCGTAAGCCCTGCCTTCTCCAGTTTTTTCCTCAGTCGCGCGATATTGACAGTCAGTGTATTCTCCTCGATATAATCATCTGTTTCCCACAGCTTTGTCATAAGTGTATCCCTGCTCACAAGACGCCCTTTGTTCTCCATCAGCGTCTGCAATATGCGGAACTCGTTTTTCGTAAGATCAATCTTATTTCCATCATATGTAAGTGTTGTATCATACAGGTTCAGTATCGCTCCCCGGTGTTCCAGCACAGGAATTTTTCCCGCCAGATCATACGTCCGTCTCAGCACTGCCTGTACCTTCGCCGTAAGCACACTCAGGTCAAATGGTTTCGCCACAAAGTCGTCCCCGCCCATGTTGACCGCCATGATGATGTTCATATTATCAGCGGCAGATGAGATAAATATGATCGGCACATTGGAAATTTTACGTATCTCGCTGCACCAGTGATAGCCATTATAAAATGGCAGTGTGATATCCATGAGCACCAGATGCGGATCATATCCCGTAAATGCAGAGATTACATTCTGGAAATCCTGCACATATTCCGCCTCGTTCCCCCACATCTCCATCTCTTTTTGTATTGCCTGCGCCATAGGCAGGTCGTCTTCCACGATAAGTATCTTGTACATAAGCCCTCCCTGTCAGTCATGATCTTAAGAAAATATCGCCATAAATCCTGCGCCGTATCTGCCTGAAACAGACAAATCGGCATACGGCAGCCGGACAACTGCCATACACCGATCAGTATATCAACATTCTTCTATTTCTACAACGTTTCCGGAGATATTACCCTTTGAATATGGATCGCCAGAAATCCGATTTCCTCTTTTGCAACAGGTTTTTTCAGCTCGTTTCCCATATAGCTGCAGACCATCTCCGCCACCCGGCCCGTCTCAGGATAATTTGTAAAGATAAAGTCATTAAAATCTACCTTTGTAGACTCCCCGTTTCTTGTCCGCGCCACCATATAGTAAAGGTGGCTCATCAGACGAGTATACGCCAGTGAATCCTCCTGGAGTTTCCGACTGAACCCTTTTTCGATCATCCGTATTCCCTCGTTGATGATTCTCGTGGTATCCAGCGTCACAGATACCTGTTCATCCGACAAACCTGCATGAATATGGAGTGTGAGGAACCCGACCTCATCGTCTGATATCTCATACCCCATCATTTCCCGGATGATATCCCGGCCGCGCATAGCGACTGTGTACTCTTTAGAGAAGAGCACACGGATATCCGGAGTAAACGGATTCGGGATCTGACGATTCTCTTTTGCCCTCTTAGCCGCAAGAGCGATATGATCTGCCATAGGAAGCAGGATTTCATGATTCACTTCGCTGAATACTTTCTCCGCCTCTTCGATGATGCGGCCGGCTGCTTCGATAAACCCCGGCTGTATACCGTTGACTACTTTTAATACGGACTGCTGTTTCTGTCTTGTGACAAGGGAATAAACTTTCGCACCGGGCATATCTTCGATCTGTTGTGTCGGTTTCTTTCCGAAACCGACACCATTTCCCATCAGAATCAATTCTCTTCCTGTTTCATTGTGATACACAAGGATCCCATTATTGTTCAGCACTTTTATGATTCGATACATACCCTCTCATAACCTTTCCCGCTCAGTAGATAACCGTTATTTTCCCCGTGCGAAATCTTCATAAAACAATCAGTTAAAAGTAATAATCTCCGCCGCTTCATCCAGAGCATTTACTGCTCCTGCTTTTGCAAGGCGGATCTCCTCACCCTCCTGAAGACTTGTAAATACAATAATGCACTCGTCGGACTTCGCATGTTCCTTTATATATTTTATATCAAAACCAATGAGCTTGTCACCTTTTTTCACACGGTCTCCGTCTTTAACAAACGCCTCGAATCCCTCACCATTTAAATTGACTGTATCAACCCCTATGTGGATCAGGTACTCCACTCCGTCGTCACTAAGCAGCCCGACCGCATGTTTTGACGGAAATACAAACGATACCGTTGCATCCTCCGGAGCATAAACCATCCCCTCTTCCGGTCTTACAATGTATCCATCTCCCATCATCTTTCCGGCAAATGCCTCATCGGACGCCTCAGTGATCTCTGCTGCTTCTCCGAGCACCGGGGAGCAGAGGACCTTCTTTACCTTACCTCCGGTGTGCGTGTCTTCCGTCTCTTTCTTTGTACCGTCTTCCTTGTCCGCTGTCCGAATCTGAGCAGCATTTTCCTCTGGCGCCTCATCCGCGATATACTCCTCATTCGGGGCTGTCTCAAGATAATCCTCCAGATTTGATTTGATCACTGCTACTGACGGTCCGTAAATAATCTGAATTCCTTGTCCTTTGCGGATAATACCTGACGGAGATGTTGCTTTTAAGATACTCTCGCTTACAAGCTCCGGTTTTACGACCGTGCATCGCAGTCTTGTCGCACAGCAGTCTACATCAGAGATATTCTTCTTTCCTCCGAGTCCCTGTGTGATCAGGATGCTCTTCTCATCATCGCCTGCCTGAGAGGCGGCACCTGCAGCTGTTGCCCCCTGTTTTGCACGGTAATCTGCCTTTGTGAACAGCTTTGTCTCTTCGTCATCCTCCTCACGTCCCGGTGTCTTCAGATTGAATTTCTGGATCAGGAATTTGAAGATAAAATAGTACAGCAAGAAATAAATTACTCCCACAGGGATAATAAGCAGCCAGCTCGTCTTGTCATTGCCCTGCAGAATACCAAACAACAGCAGATCCAGAAAACCTCCAGAAAATGTAAGTCCCACTGCAATGTTCAATATATGCGCGATCATATATGCCGCTCCTGCAAGAATGACCTGCACTACAAACAACATCGGTGCTACAAACAGGAAAGAAAATTCGATCGGCTCTGTAATACCTGTCATCATTGATGCAAGTGCTGCAGAGAGCAAAAGTCCACCCGCCTGTTTCTTTTTCTCCGGTCTTGCGCAGCGGTACATCGCCAGAGCCGCTCCCGGAAGCCCGAAGATCATAAAGATAAACTCACCAGAGAAATATCTTGTTGCATCCGCACTGAAATGTACTGTATTCGGATCAGCAAGCTGTGCAAAGAAAATGTTCTGTCCGCCCTGAACAAGCTGTCCTGCCACTTCCATTGTACCGCCCACTGCAGTCTGCCAGAACGGAAGATAAAATACATGATGAAGTCCAAACGGAATCAATGCACGTTTGATAATACCAAAGATCAGTGTTCCGAAATATCCGGTACCTGTGACAAGTCCGCCCAGCGCATAGATTCCTTCCTGCACATATGGCCATACAAAATACATGAGAATTCCCACGCCGACATAAGTGATAGTAGAAATAATCGGTACAAATCTTGAGCCGCCGAAGAATGACAGTGCGTTTGGAAGCTGGATCTTATAGAATCTGTTGTGCAGCGCCGCTACCCCCAGTCCTACTACAATTCCTCCGAATACACCCATCTGCAGTGACTGAATGCCGCACACACTGGTGATCGTACCGTCCAGTACATGTTCCGCAATCGTGCCGTCAGCCAGGATATCCCCCTGTATCTCCAGCATCGCATTAATGCAGATATGCATAACGAAGAATGAAATCATTGCTGCAAGTGCTGCAACCTCTTTCTCCTTTTTTGCCATGCCAATGGCAACGCCTACTGCAAAGATCAGCGGCAGATTATCAAAAATAACATTTCCTGCACTGCTCATGATCGTAAGCAGCGCATTCAGAATTGTCCCCTCGCCCAGGATGCTCTCGAGCCCATATGTCTCGATCATAGTTGCATTGGTAAAAGAACTTCCGATCCCGAGCAGAAGTCCGGCCACGGGAAGGATTGCGATCGGAAGCATAAAGCTTCGTCCGACTCTCTGCAAAACTCCGAAAATCTTGTCTTTCATTTTCTTTCCTCCTTTAACTCTCATCTCTGAATGCGTCCTTTCCTGTGTTCCATATGAGTCGCGGGCTGGCGCCCTGCACTTTCCAGCCGTGCTGCGCACCTCGATTCCGCCTCCGCTCCATCTCGGTCGCAGGCTGGCGCCCTGCACTTTCCAGCCGTGCTGCGCACCTCGATTCCGCCTCCGCTCCATCTCGGTCGCGGGCTGGCGCCCTATACCTGAGTGAGAAAGAGCCTACGAAAGCAAGCTTTCTTTCCTCTTTCTTCACTCAGGTGCACGGCTTGTAGCTTTCACGCAAAAAAAGCATAAACTAATCCTTTTATTTCTGTTAAAAGGATAGTTTATGCCTGATATACAGTAACACACTATCTGACGTATTCATTTTCCGTATTTAGTATATACAGTTTTTGTCTCAATAGTCAACTCAGCAATATTGCCTAAATTTCTTTTCAAAATCTGTGCAATTTATACATAGTTATTGTACCTCTATAATTTTCATAGCAATATCGCCGTCTCCACTGATTGAAAAACCGACTTTCTCATAAAACCCTGCCATCAGCTCGCGATACTGATCCGGCCCGGTATAGCCGAGCGGTGCAAGTTCATAGCCCGTCGGCGCAGTGATCAGCGTGACACCTTTTTTGCCGAGCTGATCAGCTATCTCATTCATGCATACAGTACCGTATCCTTTTCCCCGCAGGGTAAAATCAGTCAGATAAAACTCCATGATCTGTGCTTTTGTCTTGCTCTCAAGGATATATTCCATATGGAACACCTGATATCCGTCTTCAAACACATCCACTGTCTGCGGACGGTACTGGAATTCCAGAATATGCGCGCTCTTATCTGAAATAGTGACAGCACGGAAATATTCTTTTCTTATGTATACTGCTATTGCCATATTCTCCTCCTGTTGATGTGAAGGACTTCCCGGTCACGCATCTGCAGCCGGTTTCTTTTTCTTTGCTACCTGGAGCTGTACATTGACCCCCAGGGGGTTGATTACTACGCCCTTCGCCGCGCTGACCAGAATATCCGGAATCTTTGATGCCGGAATGACTGCCGTCCGCATCTTCTGCCCTTTGCTGAATTTCTGAAGTTCCAGAAGATCAGTAAAGATCGGCTGATAGATATCGCCGTTTTTCTGTTTTAATATCGGAATCTGCTTATCCTCCTGTACTGCTATGATAAAAGACGCCTTACTGTAGTGGGCAAGCAGCTCTTCTTGCAGTTCTTTCAGCTCCTCCGTCGGCTGGGGTTTCTCCTGTCGGCGCATCTCCTGCATAAAATAGATCGCAGTCAACTGCAGCGCCGGATTTTCGATCAGTTTCTTTCCATCATCCAGCTGCGCCGGATTTTTCCTCACAACCAGTTCTGAAAGCTGAATACTGATCTGAGTATCTGTCCCGTGATTTACAGCCAGACAGTTCACTCCTATCGTATACAGGCTTGTATAAAACGGGAGAAGCTGCTTATCCTCCAGTTTTGCCACCGCTGTCAGATACCTGTCTTTTAAGAGCTCCTGCGCTTTTTCTTTTGCGTCATCCGCTCTGTAATACAAAAATATTTCATCATCATATGTCTCTTCATCACATTTTACAAAAGGGAGTTTTGTCACCGCTGACATAACCACATAAAGTTCTCCCGGATTCCGGAGAGCAGCAAGCGTCTCCTGTTTTGTGACTGATGTACTGTTATCACTCATATTATGTCTTTCCTTTCCATGTGCCGCATTTTATATCTGGTGTAATATTGATATCGGTTCTTCCGGATGTGCCCCGACAGCACACCTGCCCTGTTATTGTATCATATCTTCTCAAACAGTTCCAATACATATGGCAGGAAAATAATGCAGCCTATAATCACCGATATTATCGCGGCAAAAAGCACGGCTCCTGCAGCCGTATCCTTCGCAATCTTTGCCAGTGGCTTTTTCTCTTCCGTAACAAGATCGACAACTGCTTCGATTGCCGTGTTTACAAGTTCCAGAGCCGCAACCAGAGCAAACAGCAGAAGGCAGATACACCACTCCATGGCAGTGATCTGAAACAAAGTACCTGTCAGCGTGACGACAATAATAGCAAGACAATGTATCTTCATGTTCCTCTCATTGCGGATACCGGTCCATATTCCCTCAAATGCATATCCGAAACTCTCTGTCAGCGGATTCTTTTTATTCTTCATAGCCTTTTCTCCGGTTTATTTTTTACGTGTCAGGACATGTCTTATAAATACATACATCATGATAAGAAATGCCAGCAGATACCCGAATGCCCCTAATGCCGGAATCCCGAGGATCTTCGGCGTCATATCGGTTGTGCATATGATACTCGAACTGATGAGCAGAGCCATCACCCACAGTCCCATAACGATATTTCTTACAAGACGGCGCAGAAGACGCGCCAGTTCATCTGTCACCTGAAGATCCAGATTGACTTTCGCCTGACCTTTCAGATAGCCGCTCATCATATCTGATACCATAGACGGAATATCCAGAGCTTTCCTGAATGACTTAAGCACACTCTTGCCGCTGCTTTTCAATTCTTTTTTCAAATCAAAGTTGCGGAAAAACTCTCCTGACATGTGAGCCGTAGCAATCTCGACCATGTTGATATCCGGAGCAATATTTGCCAGTACACCTTCCATATGTGTCAGTCCGCGCGCCAGCATCGTAAGACCATGAGGCATCTTGATCTTGTTATTTTTCATGACATCCATCAGATCTGTAGTGATTGCCGCCACATTGATCTGCCCCATCTCAGTATTGCCGTATTTCATCAACAGCCCCTCGATATCCTCATAAAGTTTTCTCTGATCCGGTCGTTCCTTGAACTCGCCAATGGCAAGTACCGCCTGCTGGATCAGACCGACGTCATTTAACGCAATGCCCTGTACTGCTTTTCCGATCATCTCCCGGTCGTGCTCAGTGAGACGCCCCATCATCCCCATATCAATCCAGATGATCTTTCCATCCCTGATCTTCACATTGCCGGAATGGGGATCAGCGTGGAAAAATCCATCGTCCATCACTTGTTTTATATAATTATCGACCAGTTTGCTTCCAATCTCTTTGAGGTCATATCCGTGCTCAATCAGTGCCTCTTTGTCATCAATCCCGAATCCGTCAATATATTCCATGACCAGCACATTAACTGTCGTGTACTGCTGATAGAGAATCGGAGTCCCCACAAAGGTAACATCCTTATTTCTCCGGGCAAACTCTTCCATATTTGCCGCCTCTGTAAGGAAATTCATCTCATCTCTCGTCACAGACCACATCTCATCGAGTACAAGGTCAAGATCAGCCATGCCCTTGATACTTATAGGCGGCATTAGTTTCACTGCCTTGTGGAGGAGATCTATGTCTCTTGCCATCTTCTCATAGATGCCTTTTCTCTGGACTTTTACTACAACTTCTTCCCCGCTTTTCAGCACGGCTCTGTGAACCTGGGCAATAGAAGCAGAGCCCTGTGGCGTCTCTTCTATGGAAGAGAATACTCTCTTCCATGAGCGGCCATAGGACCCTTCGATCACAGAGATCACTTCATCAAACGGCATGGGAGTCACTTCCGAACACAGCAGCATCAGCTCATCACAGTAACGCTTCGGCAAAATGTCTGAATGCATGGACATGATCTGACCAAGCTTGATAAACGTCGGTCCCAGATCCTCCAGGATAGCCCTCAGTTTCTTCGGAGTAACTCCCCTCGTAATATTATGTTTCCGCAGTACGGCAGTGATCTCGCGCAGTCTCGAATTATATTCGATCGGCTCTATCGTACTCATTCGTTTTTGCCTTCTCCTGCTGTTTCTTTCTCTGCAAGTTTCTCCTTGAGTGCTGCAAGCTGCTCCGGCGTCATCCGACTTATCAGATCTGAAATATCACTGTCAGATACAGTCTTATCTGCTTCTTTTTTATCTGCCGTCTCCTTCACCGTCTTTTTGATATTATGTTTCAGCTCCTCGTTAAGCACTTTTCCCTGCTCCACAGTCAGCTCGCCTTTCTCGACCATCTCGTCCAGCAGGTCTTTTGACTTCTCCGCTGTAACGGCTACCGCACCGATTCCGGCCAGTATAACTTTTTTAATATTATCGCTGAATTTTTCCATAATATAAAATCTCTCCCTTCATTTCTTATGTAATACTTGATGCCCGTCTGTATCAGAGATTATTTTTCTTCCGTATTATCCCCAGCCACAGCATTCTCGGCCTGAGCTCCGTATTTCTCCTTATACCTGTCGATACACTCTTCAATCACCTGAACAGCACCGAGAGCCCCCTCAAACTCGTTCACAGCAGTCTTCTTGCCTTCCAGATCTTTATACACACTAAAGAAGTGACGGATTTCATCGAAAATATGTTTCGGCAGTTCCGAGATATCTGTATAAGCCTCATAAGTTGGATCAGCCCACGGGATTGCAATAATTTTCTCATCCCCTGCTCCGCCGTCTGTCATCTTCATAACGCCGATCGGGTAACATCTTACCAGCGTCATCGGCTCCAGCGGTTCCGAACACATGACCAGCACGTCCAGAGGATCTCCGTCGTCGCCCAGGGTGCGCGGTATAAATCCGTAGTTCATCGGATAATGTGTAGAAGTATAAAGAACCCGGTCAAGAATAATAAGCCCGGTCTCCTTATCCAGCTCATATTTCTTCTTGCTTCCCTTGGAAATCTCGATCACTGAGATAAAGTCCGTTGGGAAAATCCTGTCTTCATTGATATCATGCCATATATTTCCCATAACATCCTCCTGTTTTTTCTGCAGTTTTCCTACAGATTTTCCTTTAACACTTTTTCCATGGCAGCACAGGCTTCTTCTTCATCCGGTCCCTCTGCTGTCACACTGATTTCTTCGCCGCCCTTCACTCCCAGTGACATAAGCTGCATCAGTTTCTTGGCATCAGCCTGCTTCCCGTCCTTGTAGATAAAAATCTCTGACTGGTATTTCTGCGCCGTCTTCACGACGATTCCGGCAGGCCTTGCATGAATCCCCACCCTGTCGGTGATAACATAAGCAATCGATCTCATAATGTTATCTCCTTTCCTTTGAATATGCTATAATTTTACATCGAATAGAGAGCTGCGTCCAGAGGAAAATTCGTATTTATCGGTCTGAGAAAG
>NZ_VMSO01000016.1 GCF_008691045.1 Mediterraneibacter catenae | reverse complement strand
CGTGGATACGTGAATTGTCTGTGCTGTATCAATCTGTTTTTGTGCTGTTTTTCAATTATGAGCCTGTACGATAAATCCGGAATTTTACAGTTCATGATAACACAGAATGATATCTTCATAATGTCCGTCTTTCATAAGAAAGCCTCCGGGAACCGTCCCGAGCCGGACAAATCCCAGCTTCTCATACAGTCTCAGCGCATATCTGTTGGAGGCGACCACTGCATTAAACTGCAGGATGCGAAACCCCAGTTCCTTTCCTTTCTGCATGCAGTGTGTTACCAGCTTTTCCCCGATATGCTGTCCTCTCATGCCCTTTTTTACAGCGTAGCTGGCATTGCAGATATGCCCGCAGCGCCCGACATTATTCGGGTGAAGGATATACAGACCGGTAATCTCACCGCTTTCTTCATCGTAAGCAATGCCGGTAAACGACTGTTCCCGGAAAAATTCGTCTCCGGCTTCCGCCGTCAGTAATTCCGTCTGAGGGAATGCTTCTCCATCCCCCACGACCTGATTCCATATATTTACCGCTTCATGAGCATCATTTTTTTCATATTCTCTTATCCGGACTGCCATCTTTTGTCTCCTCTGGTATCGTGAACATACACAGTAATTTTACTAATACCGGACTATTTTATCATAATTATACTGCTATTACCATCCACTATTTTAACGGAACCCCCGTTTAACGGAAGTAATGATCCCCTAATTGGTACCCGCCTCCGCCTGTGCTGAAATAAAGACAGTCTCCGATCGGGTTGCTCCCTGCCAGCGCATCTGCCGCTGCCTGCATCGCAGAGTCTGTATAACCATCGCTTGCAAGGACTGAATCCAGCCATCCTGTCATCGCCGGGGTAAACTGTCCGGACTGATAGATCACGTCTGTGATCGTATCTGGGAATGATCCGCTGCGCACGCGGTTCATAACAACCGCACCTACGGCTACCTGTCCGTCATAAGGCTGATTTCCCGCCTCACAGAAGATCAGTGCCGCCAAAAGCTCCTGCTCGGAAGCCGATGCATTGACTGCCGATGAAACCTGAGCCTGCTCTGCCTGAGCCTGTGCTTCTTTTTCAGCCTGGGCGGCAGCTTCCTGAGCCGCCTTTTCCTCTGCAAGCCGTTTTGCTTCTTCTGCCGCAGCCTTTGTCTGATCCACGGCATCTTCCTGAATATCCGTTACAGTATCTGCAAAATCCCACGAAGCTCCTTCCTCTGCTTCCTCCTGTACAAGGCCGGTATCTGCCGTAAAAGCATCCTTCTCCGCAGCCAGGCTCGTAAATCCTGTTAACAAAGTTACACTGGCAGTGGCGGCGTAAAACATACGAAAAATCCGCCTGTTCTGATTATATTTCATATACTCCTCCTCTAACATATTGCAATATCTTTACAAACTTCTTTTAAATATATATGTTATTATTTTCAGTTTTATTACAGATATTACAAAATTGTTACAGGCGGTATTTTAATACAAACTTTTTGAATTGTCAACTTTTTTATTTCTATCCTGTTTTGCACGCCAACACTGCTCTGCTAACGACGCAGACCGAACTGTTATTTTCAATCGGGTAGGGGAAGATTCCTTCCCCTACCCAATCACCGCGATACCTCGCTCATCTCACGGCATTGCCGCTCGATGACCGTTGCCCGTCGGATGCCCGCTCGTGCAAGCACGGCGGTCGCCCTCCGGGCGTATCGCGCAAAATAACTCCCGCTTCTCCATAAAGAAGCGGGAGTCATCTATCTCCTCAAAAAATTGGCAATCCGTTTGTAAAGGATAAAAGTAACTCCGCCATTGATTCCAGCCTTGATCAAATTAAATCCGACAATAAATGGCATAAGAGACCACACGGCTTCTGCCGAAACTCCCATAAAAAGAGGAGTAATGACAATATTGGCGCCCATCATAACGACCGCCATGGCAGCCATACCGCAGAGAAGCGATACAACTGCCATGTTTTTTGTCTTCTTGCGACCGTAGATTGACCCGGATACGATGACCAGCATCCCTGTCGCGATCACATGCATCAGGATGCCATAAAGTCCGCTTCCGGAACTCACTGTCAGCCCCTGGATCACAGAAGTTACTACTGTCAGGGCCAGCCCTGCAAGAGGTCCAAAAGCAAAAGTACCAATCAGGATCGGGATGTCTGCCGGATCATATTCCAGAAATGCAACTGCCGGGAAGATAGGAAAATGGATAAGATAAACCAGCGCGACCGATATCGCTACCATCGCTCCCATTTTAACCAGTTTTACTGTTCGCCCTCTCATGACAGACGCATCCTGAAGATCGGGCTGATCTTTTTATAGATAAGGAACACAATAGCGGATACGAGCACGCCTTTCAGGATATTAAATGGTGCAACCGCAAAGAATACAAATGTGGTCAGGCTATTGATCGCCGGGTTCACTGCTGTTCCCATTTCCACAAGAGCATCGATCGGCATTCCGAACGCTGTAGCATAAGTCGGCAGAAGGACAAATGCATTCACTGCGCATCCGATCACCGTCATTGTAACCGTGCCTGCAGCCATACCGATAAGCGCTGTTGTTCTTGTACGTTTTCTCCTGTAGATCAGACCTGCCGGAACACAGAGCGAACAACCGATGATAAAGTTCGCCAGCTCACCTACTCCGGCTGTATCTGTACCTGTAAAAACAAAATTGAGCAGGATCTTTACAAACTCTATGAGAGCTCCTGCAAAGGGTCCCATCGCAAAGCATCCTACCATGACGGGCACCTCGCTGAAGTCAATCTCGTAAAATGACGGAGCAAACGGCAGGGGAATCTCAAAAAGCATCAAAATGACCGCGATTGCCGCAAGCATGCCGATATTCACAAGGGCTCTGACGCCGAACCTCTCCTTCACCTGTGACTGCACTGTTGTTTTTGTTTCTGTACTCATCTTTCTTCTCTCCTTTTTCCGCCGCACATGCGGCAAATTATTTTGAAAAAGGCAATCTTCACGGAAATTTCGTCCATCAGCCGTATCGCGCAAAATAAAACCCCGGAAATCTCTTTCCGGGGTTAATCTCTCATGCAATGGACTGTCGTCTGATACACAAAATATATACGGACGACTATAAATCTCTTCTCTCATCCAGACTATACTGTCGGTACCGGAATTCCTTCTTATCAGAAGGTCACCGGTTCGGCTGCTGTGAAGCAGTTCGCGGACTATACCGCCGGTTGGGACTTACACCCGACCCCGAAGATTTTATTCCTTTTACGTGTAATAATATAACTCTTTATACACAGGATTGCAATAGTTTTTTACGCATTGTTCATACTCCATTCAAAAGTTGAACACACTTTTTACACAACTCTTTTCTATACTATAACTGTTCTTAAAAAGAACACTTTTTCATAAACTTTTTCCCCCTTTGAGCCACAGAGATGTGGCTCTTCCTTTTTTGCGGAAAAAGATATTCCAGTCCGGCACTGCTCTTTGCCTCACAGACAAGGCATCACAGTGCTCCTTTGTTCTCTTTATATACCTGAGGCAGAATTGCCGCCAGATTGGAAAATTCTTTAATGTTATGTGCAAACAGTCCTTTTGGCACTATATCCGGAATCCGCACGCCCTCCGGCAGTGTCTTCACAATTTTCCCGTCCACAACGCCAAAGCCGATCCAGAATCTGGAGCAGAACATGACGCCATCCTCGTACGGATACCACTTATGCGTCATGGCCGCCGCGCAGGAACTCTCCCCGATCGCGCACACCATGGACTGGCATTTTTCCGTTCCGATATTGGATATATCATATCCGAAATCCGCCGGATTCTTAAAACAGAGTTTCAGGAACTCGGGTCCGGGTCCCACATCTTCCATAATATAATGGTTGACCCCCCAGGTCTTCTGATTCATCGGTACATTCGGATCACATACATAGTCCGCCCTGTCCGCTCTTGCAAAGTAGTGGTCTTCCGGATCCCAGATCTTGTAGCGCAGATCCGAACCCACACTGTGCCACGGGAACCACCAGTCCAGCATCTCCCCGGTCACACCCGGCATATAGGTGGTATTGCAGACAAACCCTGTCCCGTCGTCCATTACACCGTACCCGGTCTGACAGTAATCTTCATCCATTCCCGCCAGAAACAGGTCTTTCCTTTCAAACGGCACCGCTTTCTTTTCATCCCCCGTTCCTTCCGCAAGGATCACAAGCTTTTCCGCAGGGATCGGCGCCAGGTCCTGTTCAAAATATTTATAATACGGAAGTGCTTTCTCTTCCGCACTCACTCCGACTTTTCCCATAACTTTATCTTAGCCTTTCTTTATTTTTTACTGAATCTGCATTGAATAATTTTCAACATTTTCTTCTGTACTTTATCAAGAAGGACACCGACATACCACACGCCTGCAAGCATTGCCGCAGCGATCTGCAGCGGATATCCTTTCATGCCTTCCATTCCAAGAGGCGACATGATTGTAAGCCCAATGGCCCATCCGCACAGCCAGGACGGACAGTAGATCCACTTTGGCGCAAGACCTGAGATCAGTACCGCAAGACCGCCCATGACAAAAAGCGTCAGGAACAGCTCAAGCTCCGGATTCCATTTAAGCAGATCCATAATGTGCAGTGCAGCCCATGCCCAGAAGTCACCCAACAGAAAACCAACGGAAATTTTTACTCCATCGGAAGCCCGGTTACCGTTCGCCACATATACCCCTGCGCAGATCAGCGCGACTGCACCGGTGGATACATGGATATGGGGCGCAAGCACCGCCCAGATGGGCGGCAGCAGTGCAATGCACAGTGCCAGTGTCAGATTATCCCATTTTTTTGACATTACCCACTGCCCCCTGACGTTTATGCTTCACAGTCATGGATATACTCTGCCACACTCTCACCTGCCATACGTCCGGAATTGATGGCGAATCCCATTGTGTTTCCCGGAAGAGTAAAGTTATAACTGTCTCCGTAAATTGTATTAGCATCTGATCCGGCGCTGTAGAGTCCCTCGATCGGCATCTGATTTTCATCCAGCACTTCACAGTACTTGTTGATGCGGACGCCGCCGACAGTTCCATAGGCTGCCAGATAATACTTGCCAACCAGATATTTCCCTTTTCCGGTAATCGGGTGCAGGTATTT
Source organism: Mediterraneibacter catenae (assembly GCF_008691045.1). GTDB lineage: Bacteria > Bacillota > Clostridia > Lachnospirales > Lachnospiraceae > Mediterraneibacter > Mediterraneibacter ornithocaccae. Next base: position 51,797 of record NZ_VMSO01000016.1, on the reverse strand, counting down.
CTGAGGTTTGTGGAACTTCGTGTCCACGCCGTTCTCACACATCTCATTATATTCATTGATCGTATCCTGAAGCTTCTCCGCGTCAATTCGCAGCTTCTCTGCCAGTTCTTCCACCGTCTCGGCTTCAATATATCCCGGATACCCCTGCTCTACCGCCTGTGCGGCCTGTCCGTCAAATGCAATGAATGCCTCTGCCGGGTGTACGATATCTACAATGTCCGGACCGTTCTTCTTGTATTCTTTCAGAATCCCCTCGTCCATAATGCAGTATCCGTAGTTGCCCGGCTGCAGATGAAGTGCATTTCCGGCGTACGTGGTATTTCCCATATCGCCCTCGTTCATAAACCGGTCTCCCAGCTGGTTGATCAGCAGATTCGGCTGACGAAGTACCGCATCAAGCAGGAACCAGTTCAGATTGTCCGGAATCTGATAGATAGCCTCGATGTTGGCGCCGAACTTCTCTGCTCCGACCTCCCACATCATACGCAGGCCGTCTCCTGTAATGCCCGGAATCTGGAACGGGAAGAAATCTTCGCCAAGGTTCAGGCCGAACTCCTCCTTCAGCATCTCCTTATTGTTTCCAAATCCGCCGGTTGCAACGATAACAGCTTTTCCTCTCACCTCAATGCCGTTCCCGTCCTTATCCACCGCTTTAGCGCCGCAGACTTTACCATTCTCTGTGATGAGGGAAACTGCCGGAGTCTCCAGAAGAATCTCTGCTCCCAGTTCTTTCGCGCGCTCGGTCATCTTCTTGATCATGGGGCCTGCCGCACGCGGCCCGATCACACCGTTCTCCGGCTTCACGATATGCCAGGTAGCCTCAGACTCCTTGAAGTAGCGGAACGCACCCGCAAACTCTACGCCCATCTCCTGAAGCCATTCAATGGTTTCCGCACTTTTGTTGAAATAGGTCTGTACCAGATCCTCATCCACACGGTAGTGAGTATACTGCATATGCATATCCAGCGCTTCCTGCACACTGATATTGTTGAAGTTTGCCTTCTGGATCTTCGTATCAATTCCCAGCGGTCCCATTCCCATATTGGCCGCGCCGCCCGTGGTACCGGATTTTTCCAGTATAATAGACTTCAGGCCGTTTTCTCCTGCAGTAATGGCTGCTGCCAGACCTGCCGGGCCTCCTGCAACAATGACCACATCTGTCTGTAATGTTTTCATTATCTTAACCTCCGCTTTCTTTTCTGTATGAACTCTCTGTTCGGCTTTCTGAGCTTTTTGGACTGCCATATGTATACCCGGCGCCGCGTACGCACGTTTTCTCCCTGCACTTCTCTCCCGCAGGCCGGAAGAGCTCCGGCGCGCTTCCGATGCAGCCGCTGCGCCTTTCAGTCTCGCGCGCTTCGGCGGAAGCTTCGGCATACGTCCGGATACTTTCTTCACAGCGTGATTTGCACAGACATCAAGACATTTTCCGCAGCGGGTGCAGTCAAACTCATCGATCTGTGAGACATACCCGTCTTTCCCTTCAATGCAGTGTTCCGGGCAGACATCCACGCACGCGCCTGTTCCGGTACACAGTTTCGGATCGATATAGAACTTGGTCAGCGCAAGACAGACTTCCGCAGGGCACTCTTTCCTCCGGATATGTGCCTCCGTCTCATCCCGGAAGGATTTCAGCATGGAAACTGCCGGCACGCCTGCGCGGTCGCCCAGCGTACAGTTGCAGGACACTTCCATGGCCAGGCCGATTTCTTCCGCAAGTTCCAGATCCTTGAGCTCCGCCCGGCCTGCCGTAACGGCATGAAGAATCTGGGATATCTGATACAGTCCCTCCCGGCAGAAGGTGCATTTGCCGCAGCTCTTCTTCCGCAGCGCAAACACTTCTTTCGCTGCCAGATCCACCGCACAGTCTGTTTCACGTATGGTCCGGATCACACCGCCCCATGTATGAAGATCTTTTATCTTCACTCCTTCCAGCTCGGCCAGTGTATAGAGACAATGTCCCGTCCGGATACCTCTGCATCCTTCCGCCGGCAGGAAACTCTTTACCGGTGCCTGCGGGTCTGCCTCCACAGGCACTTCATCGTCCACTGCAAGAAAGATCCCTGGTTCATTTCCTGTCATGCGCTCCGCAAGAGCGGCCAGTTCCTCGAAAGTCATCATCAGATCCTGCTTGTGTGCAGTTTTATTAACCATCTCCGCGTGCTCAATTTCAAGCTCAACACCTGCAGTGGCCGCAGCGGCCGTATATTCCTGTTCATTGATATCACAGTCTGTGACAAGAACAGCCCCCTTTGCTCCGGAAAGCTTCACCGCAGCCGCCAGCCCGGCAACGATCCCCGCCGGGTTGGTGTGGAGCAGCATATTCATCTTTCCTTCCGTATCTGCATTGTACAGCGCGGCCAGAACTCTTCCTTCCGTCTCCGGCAGTCTGCCCAGCTTCGTTTCCAGCTCGGCCTGACTGAGCCTGCCTGCCATTGCAAGGGCTTCTGAATTATTGCTTAATAAACTCATCTTACTGCCTCCTTTTCCTGATCGGTATAATCACTCCACAGTCTGTGACCGGTGATATCAAATCTGAGATCGCACTTCAGGCACCTGCCTGCCTCCGCACAGATTTTCTCGTCACAGATTCCGCTGCTGACAGGCCGGAAGCTGTCCCTTCTCTGATCAGCCGGAAGAAATACCTCCTCTGCTCTTTCCAGATATCCGAACCCTTCAATGCGGCCGATCCGGGCATCCCTCTTCTCAACCGGCACAAGGACTTCGGAAATATCCCCGTCACCGCCGAGATACCGGTCAATTTCAGACGCCGCATTCCGTCCGGACGCCACGCCCTGAATCACTGTTTTTGTTCCATATACCGCATCGCCGCAGGCAAAAATACCATCCACGCTGGTGGCAAGCGAACCTTCTTTCACGGCAATCGAATTTCCTCTTCCAAGCTCCAGACCGGCATCAGCCGTAATCTGCGCACGCTGACCCACCGCGAAGATCACAGTGTCAGCCTCGATCACATGGTTCGAACCTTCTTCTTTCTCAATAATGGCACGCCGGTTCTCATCAAACCGGAAGCTTTTTACATTACAGAACTCCACACCCGTTACATGATCCACGCCGCAGATTCGCTCAAAAGTCTGGGCCGGATGAACATGGATACCTTCCTCCTGTGCCTGCTCGATCTCCTCATCATCCGCCAGCATATTTTCCCGTGCTTCAAGACACGCCAGATGGATTTCTTTCGCGCCGAGCCGGACAGCCGACCTCGCACAGTCAAACGCGACATTTCCGCCGCCGAGCACGATCACGCGCTCTCCCATCCCGGTCTCCAGCCCCATAGAGGCATTCTGCAGGAAATCCGCATTCAGTATTACACCTGGAAGTTCATTGCCTTCCATCGGAAGCCTCACACCCATGTGAGTCCCGATGGCCATCAGAACTGCGTCATATTCCTGAAGAAGCATCCTGGGATCTTCCACTCTGCACCCGGTCTCAACACGGACGCCTGCATCCTGAAGATAATCCGCTTCTTTATCTACCACTTCTCTCGGAAGGCGGTAGGACGGGATTCCATACTGCATCTGACCTCCAAGTTTCGGCATAGCCTCCTTGAGTACAGTCTCATGCCCCTGCTTGGCAAGATAATATGCCGCTGTCATTCCTGCCGGACCTCCGCCGATCACGCAGACTTTCTTCCCTGTAGCCGGAAGATGTCTGCTGTTCTTCTTCCACAGTTCATTATTTGCGTGTTCCGCGGCATAACGTTTAATATTGCGGATCGATACCGGTTCATTTACTTCTCCGCGCCTGCAGTCCGCTTCACACGCATGATTGCAGACATGTCCAAGACATTCGGGGAATGGAATCTTTTCATGGATCACGGCTGTCGCCTCTTCCATTCTTCCTTCTTTTACATATCTTACATATCTTGGAACATCGGCATGTGCCGGGCATGCCGCCTGACACGGGATGAGAGTATCCCGCTTCTCAACTGCCGTATAATTCACCATATCTCTGATCGTGCCTGTGGGACATACTTCCGCACAGGCGCCGCAGAACCGGCAGTCTGAATCTTTCAGGAGACGGTCATGAAGGGTTCCTATGTATGTCTCCATCTCTTTCTTATTATACTGAAGCACGCCCACCCCTCTTAAGTCCGCGCAGGCGCGGACACAGCGCCCGCAAAGCACACAGCGGTTCATATCATGGATGATAAGTGGATTGCTGTCATTCATTTTAATCCCTTTCACCCGGGTATTCATTCTCGTTGCTGAGACACCCATATACTGGATCAGGGTCTGCATCTCACACTGTCCGTATTTCGGGCAGGTCGAACAGTCTTCCGGATGTGCCGCCAGGATCAGTTCCATGGACAGATTTCTCAAATGACTGATCTGTTCACTGTCCGTGCGGATTTTCATCCCTTCCTCCGCCTCCAGCTTACAGGACGGCCATACTCCCTCCCGGCCTTCCACCTCCACGATGCACAGCCTGCAGGAACCGATATCCGGAAGATCCGGATGATGGCACAAATGCGGGATATAGATTCCGTTCGTCAGAGCCGCCTCAAGGACGTTGCTTCCCTGCTCCACATGGAGCTCTTTTCCGTCGATCTGAATCGTAACTTCCATTGCTTCTCTTCCTTTCATTTTTACTGATCCCGACAGAATATATTTCTGTAGAGATTTCCTATATTACTATGTTATCAATCTGCCTTTTTTGTGCATATCACCAGTTTATTTTTATTTGTATGATATGCAACATTTTGTTTTATTCTGTTGCTTTTTGGGAATATTTTGCTTGAAAGAAAGGGAAAAAACAGCTAAAGTAGAATTATCGGAATAAGGAGAATAAAATGGGAAAGAGCGATTTACGAATCATCAAAACACTGAGACAGATTGATGTGTCACTGCTGGAAAATCTGGCCGCCTGTCCGTTCCGGAAAATTACCATAAGCATGATCTGCGACAGGGCCATGATAAACCGGTCCACCTTCTATAAGTATTATCTTGACAAGTATGATCTGCTGGACAAATATCTGAACAGGACAATGGAAGAATTCAGACAGCATATCAATGTGGAATTTATTAACGCGGAACCTTCCCGCATACACGATATCTGTTATATCAATAATTTTGATGCCACTCTGGAATTTATTGAAAAAAATAAAGATAAATATGAAATTCTGTGGACTGCTTCCACAGATCGGAGGATTTATGATGAAATGACGGGAATCATCCGCGACAGCATTATTACGGCCATGAAATCCTCATCTGAACAGACGCCTCACCAGAAAAAATGCGCCAGCCTCTACGCCTTCATTTTTGCTTCAAATATGATGTCGCTTATTCAGTGGTGGTTCCAGTACTATACCACCGTTACAAGGCAGGAAGTCGAAACAATCATGACCGACAACATGCATTTCGGACTTTTTAAAACATTCAAAAATCAGACAGAAAAATCATAATAAAGATCCGGCAGAACAAATTACTGTATTGTAATCTTCTGTCGGATCTTTTGTTTCAGTCAATATTGACTCAATTCCGTAAATCAGAACTTGTAGAGTTCAACCAGCAGACAGCCGGGCATATCCCCGAGTCTGACCGCCATCTTTTCATCGCCGTTCAGCACCCGTGCGGTTTTCCACTCTCCGTTCTGCAGAATACCTTCCTCAATCTTGAGATAATCTGCCTTTACGTTCTCTCCGGGCTTCGCCATAAAAGTAAATTCCGTCCGCATTCCGGCCAGCAGAAATCGGTTATTTGACAATTCCAGTACAATTCCGGCAGAAAGGGGTTTTGCATTCTGCTGAGGTGAGTATGCCGCAAGAATATCAAAATCGGAAAACTGCAGATACGTTCCAAAATCCGTAGCGGATTTCTTCACATAACTTTTCATATGCTCCGTCCCCCTGTACTTCAGAAGCAGCGGTTTCATTTCATTAATGATTCCATATGCCGCTTTCAAATAATCCCGGCTTCCGGTAATATCAAAGGCGGACGGGTCGATATTGAGCGCGATCATTACTTCCATAGGCGGCTTGTCCACAGCCTCCGGAGGAAGCGCAAGCTCTTCAATACCGAAAGGCGAATACCCTACAGCATTCCTGCCGGCAAAGGCATACAGGCAGTAGGAGGAAGTCACTGCGTCCTTCCGGACTTCCGGAACAAACAGGGGATTGCCGTCATATCCGTACTGATCCAGTATGTCTGCCACATACGGTACATAAATATCCGGAGAAAGAGTAAACAGCGACGGGGCTGTTTTCTTCCATATTCCATGCATTTCCTTCACCGGTCCTCCCATAGGATAGGAACCCGGATACCATGGATACTGCTTCAGCCATGCATTTGCATAGCAGGGCAGTGCATACTCTTTTCTTCCGGCTGATGCAATCCGTTCCACAGCGGATGCAAACTGATACGCCATAAAAGCTTCAGCCGCATCCTCCCCGAAAGCTTCCGCCCATGTTCCGGACTTCTGACAGCAGTCTTCCAGTTCTTCCGGAATTTCTCCAGCAAACGCCTGCTCCGCTGCGGCACAATGATCCCTGTCCGTACCCATCAGCCCGATCTCGTTTTCTACCTGCATCATAATGACAGTGGACTCCTGTTCATCCACCTCCCTGATATGTTTCATCACCGCCGAAAATGCTGCCGCATCCTTTTCCACCGCTGCTTTACATAACGGAGAAACAGTGTTCGTCTTTTCCCCGTTCTGCTTTTCCGCACGGAAATAAGTTGCCGTATCTTTCTTCATCCACGCCGGGATATACATGGATTCTGCATTTTTCCACAGCCCGAACCAGAGGAATACCAGATGCATCCCGTTTTCCCGGGCTTTATATATCAGTCCGTCCATAAGATCAAAACTGTATTTTCCCTCCTCATGCTCAATCTGCTCCCAGTACAGCGGAAGAACAACTGTATTCATGTTCATTTCCTGCAGATTAGGCCACACATTCCGATCCATATATTCCAGACTGGCAGCTGCGGAGTTGTGAAGCTCTCCACCCAGAATAAAAAACGGTTCCCCGTTTACAAAAAGCGTCTGAATTCCGTTTACTTCTCTGATCTGCGGTATCTCTTTCATTCTGCTCTCTCCTCTACTTTTAATGATTTAATTGTCAACTCATGTTCAATAGTTTAATTGTCCGGACTTTCTACGCTTTCATTATAATATCTGTTGACATTTGATCTCAATATTAATATCATAATATTTATATAAATATATTAATATTGTCAAAAAGGAGTTTATATGATTTTATCTGTCGGATCATTAACAGGAACCCTTCCTCTCAATCTGAATATGCTTGGGATAGGACATCGGCAGGAACCGATCAACCGTCCTTCGGGAATTCCCCTGTACCAATGGTTTCTTTGTGTAAAAGGTTCGGGCGAATTTGTCTCCGACCAGCAGAGATCTGTCGTATCAGAGGGGCAGGGGCTTCTGATCTATCCGGATATACCGCATATTTACCACAGTCTCAGTGACGACTGGACTGTAGATTTCATCGGGTTTTCAGGCCCTGTCTGTCCGGATCTGCTCCTCTCACTTTCCATGAACAGATCCGGCGTGTATCATCTGGCTGATCCGGAAGTCTTTCGGAATGCTGTGAACCGATTGTACAGATTATACCGGGGAAATTCCGATTCTGACTCAAAAAAAATCGCACTTTCTTCCGAATGTTATACCTTCCTGCTTCGGCTTTCAAGAGAGATCGCGTATCTCGCCCCGTCAGATCTTGCCGTAGAAAACCAGACTCTGAAGGCTGTCCTGAATTATCTGGAACAAAATTATTCCCGGCCTGTTACGCTGTCGGATCTTGCAGACAATATCGGACTTACAAAGGAATACCTTTGCTTTCTTTTCAAAAAAGAAATGAACCAGACGATCATGCATCATCTCCTCACGCTGAGGATCAGTCATGCACGGATCTGCCTGGTCCAGTATCCGGATAAAAAAATATCAGAAATATCAAAAATGTGCGGCTTTGAAAGCCCCGGCTATTTTGGACAGATTTTCCGCCGGGAAGTCGGGATGACGCCCGATCAATTCAGAAAAGTACAGTAACCGCTATACGGTATTTCCCATATATCTGATTTTATAAAGCTGTATCTCGTTTGCGCAAAGAGACGCATTGACAGCCAGGGAATCCTTCTTTGCCTCCAATTCCTCATACTCCAGCTTTGGTATGCACACGGAAGAAAGATATCTGACCTCATCCTTTTCAAGTCTTTTTCCATATCCCAATTGTTTCCAGTTGTCCAGGATGTTCCCTTTTCCTGATCCCAGACAGCTCTTTTTTATATGATACTTTCCTTTTTTCATATTCCGGAAAACAATCTGTATCTCAAGGGTATCCTTTTCAAAAAGACGCTCCACTTCCTCCGCGCTGATATCTTCTTTCTGATTCTGATAGAAGAGCATATCCATTCTGTAGCAGTTGAATACAATCATATAATAATTTCCCCGATCGTCTTTTGAAATAAAATAATTTTCATCTCTGGCAACAAAATACTTTCCCATGTTCTGCAGGAAACGTAGTGCATAGAATGCCGGCTTTCCGATCCCGTCCTTTGTGATCAGCCCATAGCCTCCGAAAATAGATTCCGCTGTATCATAAAAATCACAGAGAAGATCCGTGCTTCCAAAGCAGGACATTACCTCCGCCTTCCCCAGGCAGGAAACAATATTTTTAATAAGCGAAGCACCTCTGTAGCAGCTCTCGTTCAGATAATTCCTGCAGGACAGGGAGATATCCCAGCGTGTAACATAGAGCGGTATGTTCCCATATTCTTTCAGAATATTCTGTACGGCCGATATTCTGCTGCAGATATAATCAGGATTTCCCGATACAATCAGTTTTTTCTCTTTTTCATCATCCAGAACAAGCTCGTAGGGGTAAACCCATACAGACAGAAAATCCGGGTAGGACCTCCGGCTTTTCCATCCTGACAGAAATTCTTTCAAAATACTCAGGTCGTCGTACACAAAAATTGCTCCGCCCCCTACCCTGGCTTCCGGAATCCTTTCCCGGATAATGAGGCTCACGGACTCATACATCTGAAAGAAAGACGCTCCTCCGTGAAGAAACAGCCTGTCGTCCTTGGATATTTCAAACTGCCAGCCGGCCGTCTCATATTCTCCATATCTTGCAACGCAGTGGTCCGCAAATTCACGGATCAGTGACAGATACTGTTCCGGTTCTTCGTATCCCTTTTCCTTTTCTCTGTACAGTATCGTTTTTCCCGCACTGTACAATTCCACAGGATGAAATCCCAGATCAATCATTGGCGACATATGATGTAATACAAGGAAATCCAGAACCTGATCAATCCTGCTGAAATTATAGTTCTCTCCTTTTTCCAGCCGGATCAGCATTTCCTCCGAAAACAGTCCCCAGATATGCACTGTTTTCATCCCCAGTTCTTTCTGCATTAAAAGAATATGTCTCTGCACGTCCGCACGGAGGAGTTCTTCTGCACTTCCAAGATTCCAGAGCTGTTCCCATATCCTTGTATAATTCTTTGACAGGGCTGCATCTATGATACATTTTACACGGGTCTCCACTCCGATCTCAGGCATCTGCTTGTCATTCTCTGTCAGATAATCCCGAAGCAATGTCATCCCGGCATAAAGGTTCTTTTTAATATATTTGGACAGATATGGAACAGAAAGATGGAACTGCTCCGCCAGGTCTCCAAGACCGATCTGACGGTTGTAATTACCGTGTATAAATTCTATGATCATCCTCGTCCTGTCTTCCGAATTTTCGTCTTCCTGCTGATTCCGGAAGTCCCATACAGCATAATTTTTCAGCAGAAGTTCTGTCAGCCCGCAGAAGTATTCCTGCTCTTTCAGCTTTTCCTGCCATCTCTGCCATGTATGCACCGCCAGGATTCGTTTCAGAAGACTACGCAGCAGACCGTAGTCATATTCAGGCGGGCGGGAAGAATCCAGCTGAAACCGGATAGACGGCTTTGCGGTAATATAACTGATATATGCGGAATTGATATAGAATACTGCCGCAAGGCTGTCCTCCTTCAGAATATACCGGTGCTTTTCCCGTTCATTGACCAGTTTTATTCCTTCCTTAACAAGCAGGCTTATCTCAGTCCCGCAGATAATCTCTGTGGTCCCCTTCAGACAGAAAAAAAGTTTTATATCCGAATGCGTAAGGTCCCCGGGCGCAGACTCTGTCAGAATCTCGATCTTCACCGTTCTGTTGTTAAACTCCAAGTTTCTGTTCCCCCTTCTGTTTGCCGCACACGCCAAAAAGGATATCGTATCTGCGATATCCTTCCCGACTGTCTTCTCTTACGGCCGATTTCTTTTCCGGAATGGGACTATACAATGATCATATTTTCTCTTGTATAGGTTCCTCCGTTGAAAGACCTGTCATCTCCGTCCTCATCAAACTGATCCAGAAAAGGCGGCATGTAGGAGCAGCTCGCCGCAAACCTTACGGAAACATTGTGGAAGCCCTGCTCCAGTCCCCCTTCTTTCGGAATCTTCAGTGTGGCTGTATCAGTAATCCTCCAGAAATCATTTCCCGCTTCCGCAAGCTCATCTACAGTATAATCTTTTCCGTTGATCTGCCAGATCACACTCTCCTTTGGATAAGTAACACCGTCAACCACGACCTTTCCCGGACGCAGCTGACTCAGCCACACGCCGCGGTAATAATCGGACCGGATGCAAAGCTGGAATCCGGTTACCTTTCCATCTTCAACAATATTATGAAATCCTCTGTACTGAATTACATTTGACTCTAACATATCCTGCCTCCTCTCATGCCGGTCAGTATCCCAGCATTCTCTTTAACATGACGTGGTGTTTCCTCAGTTCATGGGATACATATCCCGGAACATCCTTCTTTTCCCCTTCATATTCGCTGAGCAGATAACCCTCCCAGCCCTGATCCTTCAGAATCCGGATCACTTCTTTATACGGAATTGTCAGCTCATTGAAACTGTCATCCATCTTATTAAATTTGGCATGGATACATTTTACATAAGGCAGCAGCGGGATAATCTCCTCCGGCTGTGAATGTTTGCAGTCCGGATTAAATACAACAACTCCCGGAACGTCAAACCGGTTCTGAAACACGCTCAGATCAATATTAAGTCCAAAGTTCTTTGTTCCCGTTTCCTCAATAAACTCTACGTAATCTGAAACGAATTTATCTGCAAGAACCGTGGTTAGATGGATCTCCGGACACATCACCACATCGTACTTTTCCGCCTCAGGCAGTACACTTTTGATAATCTCTCTCCAGTTCTCCACAGGCGCCAGCTCATCGTTAATTACACCGAGTTTTGTCCGCAGAATATGAAACCCGAGACGGTTGGCAATTCTGAAATCATTGACCAGTTTTTCCTTTGCCTCTTCCAGACTGATTCCACGGCTTTTATAGAGACGCGTGTCCACCCAGTGCCCGTACTCCGCAGGCTCGATCTGATACTTTGCGCACAGACGTTTCCATTCCGCCACGTATTCGTCACTCAGTTCAGGGTAGCTGTCGATATGGGAATTTGCAAGAATCTCAATTCCTGTCGCTCCCATGTCGTACATGTCTTTGAAGCAGTCTTCCAGGTTCATGGTCCTGCCGTACTCTCCGGAGTAGCTGTAGATTGCCACTCCGCGTTTGATTTTTTTCTCCATTTCGTCCTCCTCAATGATTTATCTTATACACATATTATAAAAAATCCGGGGTACAGATTACTGTGCGTTCATTAATGTGATCGGGATGATATTTTAACGCCCGGCGTCCGAAAGGTTCTGGAGATTAAAAATTAACTGCTGTTTTTTAACCTTTCTTAGCCGAGAACCATCTTCACGCATCCGAACATTCCGGCATTATTTCCAAGCTCCGCCAGCTTAAACTCTGTCGCTCTCTCTGCATGGAACGCATACTCCACATAGTATTTCTGAATAGCATCTGTTAATATTTCTCCGGCTTTTGACATTCCTCCGCCGATCACAAATGCTTCAGGATTGGCCACACATGCAATGGAAGCCAATGCTTTTCCAAGCAGCTTTCCGACTTCATCTACCAGAGAAAGTGCAAAACCGTCGCCTGCTTTTGCGGCATCAAAAATATCTTTGGACGTCACATCCGGGATATCCCTCAGGGATGTTTCAATTCCGGCATCCGCAGCCAACCGCTTTCCTGCCGTTCGCGCAATCCCGCTGGCGGAAGCATACTGCTCCAGGCAGCCTTTCTTTCCGCAGCCGCAGCATTCCGTCTCGCCTTCCTTCATGGGAATATGTCCGATCTCGCCGGCCGCTCCGTTTACGCCTGCAAGAATACGCCCGCCAATGATAATACCGCCGCCGACACCGGTTCCCAGTGTGACCATTACAATATCCTGATGGCCTTTGCCGCCTCCCTGCCACATTTCACCGAGAGCCGCCACGTTTGCGTCATTTCCCGCCTTCACTTTCAGCCCGGTAAGTGCGTTCATCTTTTCCTCTACATTAAAAACGCCCCAGCCGAGATTCACACACTTGAGCACCGTTCCGTCCGGTCCCACCGGTCCCGGAACACCGATCCCAAGTCCTTCCACCTCATCGGCTGTGATTTTCTTTTCATCCAGTTTTTTCTTAACTTCCTCCGCAATATCCGGGAGGATAGACTCTCCGTCATTTTCCGTTCTGGTGGGAATTTCCCACATCTCCAGAAGTTCTCCTCCTGTGGTAAAAAAGCCCATTTTTACCGTAGTTCCGCCGATATCCACCCCAAACGCATATCTTTTCATTTCCTTACTCCAATCTTTTGATAAATCTGTCATTTTCCGTATCTCTGCATTTCGGAACCCATATATTAAGATACAGGCAGCCCTCACTCATCGGAAATATAAATTCCGGGTCATGATAAAACTCCCTGTAGTTTTTTCCTGTGAAGGGACTGCCCGCCGCCGTAGATTCCCCGCCGGCGGCAATGCATATCCCCCCTCAAATCTTATTCAAAATCAATAGATTTTCCTGTTCTTCCGGACTCTCTCACTGCATCCATCAGTGCAAGGACTCTTCTTGTCTCCGGAATCTTTACCAGGAACTCTTCCTCGCCATGGTAGGCTTTCATATAATTCTCGAAGTAGTTTTCATGACAGGTATTAACCTGCGGAAGTTCTTCGGTAAGGATCTTTCCTTCCGGCGGCGGTCCAAATGAACGGGTCGGTCCTGCTGCCGTCATAGTCCTCTGTCCGCCTACATTCTGAAGGAGCCCTGCCGTGCGGACAATCTTTCCTTCCGGCTCGAATCCGTCCACATAAGCACTTCCCTTATTTCCTCCGATAAACCAGTGACGCTCAAACCACTTGTCATGCATCTTATCTGTCAGATAATAAGTTCCAAGTTCCACTTCCGCGGTAATATTATTGTCAAAACGCATCATAATCTTAAAGTAGTCGTCTACTTCAAAGTTGATCACGTTTCTGATATCCGCATAAAGGCTCTTGAGCTTTGCTCCCGGCATCATCCACAGGATCTGATCCAGAAGATGTACGCCCCAGTCATAGAGCATTCCGCCGCCTTCAGCAATGTATACATGCCAGTCGTGCATGTTTCCGTTGAATCCGTACAGGCTGCTCTTGATCGTAAAGACATCGCCCAGAGTTTTCGAGTCAAACACTTCCTTTGCCGTGCGGAAATCCGGATCAAATCTTCTCTGATGATGTACGGTAAATTTCACGCCGCACTCCTCAGTTACTCTCACCATGTCATCCAGCTCTTCCAGACTCATTGCCACCGGTTTCTCGCAGATAATGTCTTTGCCTGCCCGGGCTGCCTGAAGCACCAGATCATGATGCTGGTTGTTGTTTGCTGCGATCAGGACTACCTGTACCTCCGGATCGTTGATCAGCTCTTCATTGGAGCTGTATCTCCTGAGGCCCTCCTGCACATCCTCCAGCTGCCTGGGATCGATGTCAGAGAATCCGAGCAGCTTAATGCCGTCCATCTTCGTCAGCATTTTCTCGTGCTCATGGCCCATAAAGCCATGACCGATGATTGCGATTCTGATATCTTCCATTCTCTGCCTCCTTAGATCACAAAATTTCTGAGATACTTCGCGCTCAGGATGACCGCCTTCTTGGCGTCGTCCAGGCTCTTCTCGAACGCCTTGTCCTCCACCTCAATGCATGTGTATCCGTCGTATCCGATATCCGTCAGAGCGGAGACATATTTACCCCAGTCTACATCGCCCAGTCCCGGAAGTTTCGGGGACATGAACTGCAGCGGAGTAGCCATTACACCAACGTCAGCCAGCTTATCCTGGTACACTTTAATGTCTTTATAATGCACGTGGAAGATCTTGTCTTTGAATTCATAGATCGGTTTGATATAATCGATCTGCTGCCATACAAAGTGAGACGGATCATAGTTGATTCCGAAGTTGTCATAAGGCAGGATCTCGAAGATCTTTCTCCAGTTTGCCGGCGTAGTCATCAGGTTCTGTCCGCCCGGCCACTCGTCTTCCGTGAACAGCATCGGGCAGTTCTCGATGGCAACTTTCACGCCCTTGCCCTTTGCGTACTCGAGAATCGGAGGCCATACCTCTTTCACAATCTCAAGGTTCTCGGAAACCGTCTTATCCGGAACACGTCCCACGAATGTAGTGATCATGTTCACATCCAGCATAGCGGAAGCATCGATCAGTTTGTAGAGGTGATCAATATAGCTCTGACGTTTTTCGAGATCCGGATCCAGTGTGTTCGGATAATAAGCCAGCGCAGAGATCGCAACGCCTTTCTCAGCGCAGAGATTTTTGATATAAGCTGCTTTTTCCTCGTTCAGATTTGCAACATCAATGTGGCTCACCCCCGCATATCTGCGTTGTGCGCCCCCCTGCGGCCAGCATGCCACTTCCAGGCACTCCAGCCCGTTCTCTGCTGCGAAATCAACGACTTCCTCAAATGTCATACCCTCACAGATGGAGGTGATCAGTCCTAATTTCATATCTGTGTTCTCCTTTCTTATTTCTCGGCATATCCGATATACGGAGCTTTCAGTTCTTTCAGATTGGGGATCTGTCCCGGTCCCACTGCCTGAGTCTTGATCTCTGTAGAATGTTCAAGTTTTCCTGCCCAGCGGAGTCTGGAACGGTTCTGCTCTTCCTCACTGAAGGACACCTCAAGTTTCCCGTCTTTCACTTCAAATTCACCCTTAATACCGCACACCGGACACTCGACAGATTTTCTGTCCGGGGATACATTCAGCATGTTGAGGTGGCATACCGGACAGACGCCCTCTTCGTCGCCTCTCCATTTTGTACGCTCTTCTTCAGTCTCTGCATTAAGAGCTGCGGCGATGTTCTGTCCCATCTTTTTCATACGTTCCATCTGCTCCTCATTGCCAAGCACATGCTCGTATGCCATTGCGCCGTGGTATTCATGCATATCCACAACATCAATTCCCATGGACATCGTAAACTCATACATAACCGGCAGCATGAATGCCAGCCAGTTCTTTGTCATTGCTCCGCCCACTGAGATAAGAGCACCCACACGTTTCTTGAAGGAACGGGGATCCGGAAGCTGCTCCGGAGCTTTTCCTGCAGCAAGTCCTTCTTCATAAGTTGCTTTTCTGAATGTCACATCATGGGACGGTCCCATACGGTCACATACGGTTTTGAAACGTCCCGTCGGTGAAGTCTCATAAGTAGGAGATCCTACGATCACAGCATCACATTCCATCATAGCCTCATCAATTATATGGAAATCATCTTTGATCGGGCATCCTCCTTTTCCGCGGCCTGTGGTCATTCCCACTACGCATGAGATACATCCTGTACATGGTTTGATGTCAAGATCATCCGCCCGGATAAACTGTACGTCACATCCCGCCTTTTCGCATTCCATAAGCGCTGTTTTTACCATGACATCCGTATTTGCCATTTTTCTTCCGAATGATATACCTAAAACTTTCTTTTTAGCCATTTTTATTTCTCCTGCTCTGCTATACGATTTCGACTTCACGCTCTTTGATTCCTTCAAGCGGAACCGGAATATAGGCGGTTCTTGTAGCTACTGTCAATTTTACCTTGTGGGTTCCTTTGGGAACTCCGCCGTCTTTGAGCACGCGCACATAAAGAGGCTCTCCGTACTCCCATTTGTAGGATGTCACTGTCTCTGCTTCTTTCAGCGTAAACCAGTCAATCCTGTCAATGGAGATGCGGATATCCTCAGCCGGCGCTTCCACTCCGTCCACAGCAACCTTAACGTACTCGATCATAGACATCGGAATTCCGCGGTAGTATGTGATGTTTGTCTCCATCTCATAACCGATGACTTTGCCGTCCTCTGTTACATTTGTGAATGTATTTTCTTTAAAAACGTTATTATCAAACATTTACTCACGCCTCCTTAACCCTGGATCTCTTTCAGACATTCATTAACATATTTGAGCTGCATTGCAACCTGCTGTTTCTCCATCATCGGATGGCCCGGGAGAGTGAAACGGTTTCCTTCATATTCTGTGGAAACATATCCGTCATAATCATGGTCATGCAGATACTGAAGCAGTCCCTTGTAATCCATGGAGTATTCCGGTCCTTCCGGTGTCATCTCGAACATTTTGAAATGGAAATGCTTAATGTACGGCATATACTCATCCAGTACACTGTAGTCATAATTCTCATAGCCGTCGCACAGCGGTACAAACATCCGGTCATGTTCAGACTGGATCGCTGCCTCAAGTTCTGCAGGATATTTGCCGTCATTCTCGATCAGCACTCTGTGAAGGTCTGTTCCCTTTTCAAACAGAGTATCAATATAATCAAATACCTGAGAGCTGGTTCCGTTGTTCGTCTCATAAGCTCTTACGACTCTCGGGAACTTTCTGCAGAAAATACCGGTATCAATCACAAGTCCTGCATATTTGGAGTTCAGCCTCTTTACCTCATTGATGAAAGCCATTGTCTCAGGCACATCGAATGCCATGGCTGCATGGATCTCGATGGCGATAGCAACATCATACTCCTCACAATAAGGAAGGAGCGGTTCAACAACCCACGCCGGAACCATGGATACCAGACGGATCAGGTGAATACCGAGACGCGCTGCCTGTTTGATTTCCTTGACAAGAAGATCGATACACTCTCTTTTTGTCAGTGTCCTGTTTTTATACAGGTTTGTGTTAAGAAATACATCCGCGATAACCGGCTTCAGCCCCGTCTCTTCAACAAGCTTATTCCACTCTGCAACGGTCTCATCAGAGACGTCCGGAGCATTTTTCAGCATCTGGTCCGGAAGGATCTCTACGCCCTCTGCGCCTTTTTCTTTTACATAGTGCATAATTTCACTTAAGTTCATTCTCTTGTTCAGATATTCATCCTGCAAGCTGTAAAGGCTTACACATGTTTTAATCTTAGACATTCTATTACCTCCTGCATGTTATTTCAGGCCGGCTGTTTGAGGCCGGCCTGCCAGATACTGCTTTTGATTAACCAAGCTTGATCTCTTTTCCTTCGCTTGCTGATTTGTAGATCGTATCCAGGATCTCTGTTACAACAAATGCCTGCTCCGGCTTTACGAGCGGCTCTTTGTCCTCAAGGATTGCCTCAAGCCACTGCTTGCACTCTTTCACTTCCGGTGCCCCGTCGCCGTTGCCCTCGAAAAATGCGATTGCGCCTGTATCGGAGATGTGCTCTTCCGTCAGTACTCCGCCTGTTGTTTCGTTAAATACAAGATCATATCCTTCCTGGCTCATTCCGCCGATCATTTCAGCACCTGCTTTTGTTCCGCAGAGCGTTGTCGCGGCTTCTCTGGAATCTTTAACATTCAGTGCCCATGCGGACTCAAGGAAGATCGTCGCTCCGTTCTTCATCTTAATAAACCCGAATGCAGAGTCCTCTACCTCATAAGTCTCCGGATCCCACGGTCCGAACATATTTCCCTCTGTCGCCTCCGGAAGGTGGCCCAGTTTCTCAAATACGGAACCTGTTACAGATTCCGGCTCATAGTTGTCCATGCACCACAGTGTGATATCAAGTGCGTGCGTTCCGATATCGATCAGCGGACCGCCGCCCTGTTTTGACTTATCCGGGAATACGCCCCATGTCGGAACTGCTCTTCTTCTTACTGCGTGTGCTTTCGCGAAGTAAACCTCACCCAGTTTTCCTTCCTCACATGCGCGTTTCAGTGCCTGTGCGTCTGTACGGAAACGGTTCTGATATCCGATGGTGAATTTCTTGCCGGATTTCTTCCATGCATCCATCATCTTCTGTGCATCTTCTGTTGTAGCGGCCATCGGCTTCTCGCACATTACGTGTTTTCCTGCCTCAAATGCAGCAACCGTGATCGGGCAGTGTGCCACGTTCGGTGTACATACATGGACTACATCGATATTCTCATCCTTAAGCAGCTCATTATAGTCCTCATAAACCTTTGCATCTTCTGTACCATACTCTTTGGCAGCCTTTTCCGCTCTTTCAACCTGTATATCGCAGAATGCAACGATCTCGCATTTGTCTGCCTGAGATTTCAGAGCCGGAAAATGTTTCTGATTTGCAATTCCTCCACAACCGATCACAGCTACCTGCAGTTTACCATTTCTCATAACCTTTGTTCTCCTTTCGTGTGATTCACTTTGTAACTACATTTTATCTGAATCAGTCAGAACAAACCTTTCTGATTTCAGCATTTTTTTCTTCAATTTTTGTCTAAAAAACAATTTTGATACTCAAAAACAACGTCAGGACAAAAATGCTACATATATTTTTGTCCTTGCAACCTGTTCACTTAATCTTCCGGCATTACCCATACAGGGCACACATCCGGCACATCAAACGGAAACATCTCCTCCAGCCATCTCTGGGCCATCGCCGGCCACTGGGCAATCTCAGCCATGTTCTGCTCCTTCGCCTGAGATGTCGCCTGTGACGCAAGGGACAATCCGTGCATACCTCTGGAAAAGACATGCATTTCAAACGGGATGTCGTACTCCGTCAGCGCATTCGCCATAATAATTGTCTGCTGTACAGGAACTACATTATCCTGGCGCGTCGTCCACAGGAACATAGGCGGAGTATTTTCGCTCACGTGATATGCCGGGCTTCCCGCAATCTTGTCGCTCTCCGATGGTTCCGGTGTTCCGAGAGCCGCGAGATAGAACCCTTCATTTGCGGAAATTCGTCCCTTATCACCAATCTTTATAAGAGATTTCTCCATAGCCGGATAGTCATACACACCGTAGCCAAGCACTGCCGCTGCAGGACGGATCATCTCCCTGTCAACCCCAAGATAATCTGTGATCACCGGTTTATCCCAGTTCACGCAGTAAAGGGCGCAGTTGTTTGCCCCGGCAGAATACCCGGTCAGGATAATCCGATCCATATCCACCAGCCACTCATCAGCATGCTCCCGGATCTTCAGAATCGCACTGCCAATCTCACGCATAGGACCCGGCACAACAGATTTCTCATAAGCCGGACTCTTCCGCGGATTTGGAAAATCGATGCCGGAGTTGCTGTACACGGAATATCTGAGCACAGCCGCATGGTATCCCATAGCCGCAAACCGGAGAGCGACAGGCTCTGCCTCACGGTCGGAGCAGAACATATACGCTCCGCCCGGGCAGACCAGCACAAGCGGTCTTCTGCCGCCCTTCAGGATCTCGTCAGAATCCTCCTGAATGTAAGTTGTCAGTGTTACTTTCTCTCTGTCTTCAAAAAGCTGAAATTTCTCTATTTTCATTCTGTTGTCCTCCTAAAACTAAAACTTCAGGGTCATTGAAACCTCCAGGCAGTCTCTTGAGTTTCCGCCCACGTAGATCCGGAACTCACCGCTCTCCAGGCGGTACTCTCCTTCATTATTATAGAAGCCCATATCCTGCTTCTTAAGGGTGAAAGCAACTTCTTTCTTCTCACCCGGCCTGAGAGATACTCTTCTGAAATCTTTCAGTTCTTTTACCGGCCGCACGATTGACGCTGTCACATCTCTCATGTAGAGCTGGACAACTTCCGTCCCTTCTCTGTCTCCGACATTCTCCACATATACAGTGACATTTAGACAATCGTCCGTTTCTTTCACGTTCAGATCGCTGAATGCGTACTCTGTGTAGCTGAGACCATATCCGAAGGGATACAGAGCGTCAAACGGCGCGTCCAGATAGCGGGATGTAAACTTGCTCTTTCCGCCGGGTCTCCCCGTATTCGGGTGGTTGTAATAGATCGGACACTGGCCTGTCACTGCCGGGAAAGAGGACGCCAGATGCGCGGACGGATTCACGTCTCCCGCAAGTACCTCTGCCACCGCGTTCCCCATCTGGATTCCCAGATGCCAGCCTTCCACAATCGCCGGAACATGCTCCGCCTCCCAGCCAAGGGCAAGAGGACGTCCGTTCATCAGTACAGCCACTACCGGCTTGCCTGTCGCCATCAGTTTTGCCAGGAGCTCTCTCTGCTGTCCCGGAAGAGTGATGTCTGCGCGCGAAGAAGCCTCCCCGGACATGCTCACCAGCTCGCCGACGACCGCTACGATCACATCGCCGTATTCGCCGGCTTTCCGGATATCTTCCTCGTTCAGATCCATGGACGGACCACCGCATGGGAAGTACTCCACGCTGTCAAACCTGCTTTCCATTCCCTCGCGGATTGAGACGCAGTCCTTCTCTTTCCAGCTGATCGCCCAGGCGCCGATCACTTCCTCGCGGCTGTCTGCCAGCTGACCCACCAGACTGATCTTTGCGTCCTGTTTCAGAGGGAGGATATTTCCTTCATTCTTCAGGAGAACAATGGATTCCTCAGCGGATCTTCTCGCAAGAGTCTTGTTCTCCTCCGGAAGCTCCTCGTATTTCCCGATCAGTTCTGCAGGTACATACGGATGGTCGAAGAGTCCCAGCCACATCTTGACACGGAGAATTCTCTCAACCGCCTCATCGATCACTTCCATGGAAACTTCTCCTGACTCCACCGCTTTTTTCAGGTGATCCCTGTAGATGCCGGTTCCCATATCCATATCCAGTCCCGCATTGGCAGCCTGTATTCCGGCCTCCGGCTCGTCTGCCGCAATCCCGTGAACCACGCACTCCCGGATGGCATTGGCGTCACTTACCACGAATCCCTGCAGTCCGTATGTTTCCTTCAGCATCTTCCGCAGGGTAAACGGGTTCACCGTACATGGAACACCATTCAGATCATTAAAGGAAGCCATAACCGTCTGGGCGCCTTCTTCCACCGCCGCCTTGAAAGGAGCGAGATAATTGTTGTACAGGATATGAGGAGCCATGCTGGTTGTATTGTAGTCTCTTCCGGACTCGCATGCACCGTACGCCACATAATGCTTCAGGCAGGCTGCCACATAGTTTTCCGGGGTACTGTGATCATTCTGGAGTCCCCGTACCTTCGCCCGCGCAAACTCGGACACCAGATGCGGGTCCTCGCCCGGTCCTTCGGACACTCTCCCCCATCGGGCGTCCCTTGCCACATCGATCATAGGTGCAAAATGCCATGCCACACCGTGGGCTCTTGACTCTTTTGCCGCCATCTGAGCCGTCTTCTCAAAAAGTTCGGTATCAAAGCTGCCCGCTTCCGCGATGGCAATCGGATATACCGAACGAAAACCGTGGATCACGTCCAGACCGAAAATCAGCGGGATGCCAAGCCTGCTCTCCTCCACGGCAATTTTCTGAAGTTCATTGACTTTTTCCGGTTCCTGGACCATCAGAGAACCGACTTTCCCGGCACGGATATCATCCTCATGATAATCCTGCTTCGCATTGCTCATAATATTTTCAAATTCTTCCTGGGAGATCCGCCCGTCCGTCATCATCTCGATGAGTTCCTCAAACGGAACGTCGAACCCTCCCACAATGGAGACTGACTCCTGGTTCATCTGTCCGATCTTCTCGTCCAGTGTCATCTCCTTTAACAGTTCTTTGATCTTTGCTTCCTGCTGCTTTGTAAGCTGCGTCATCCTGACACCTCCATTTTATTTTCTATAAAATAATCCCCGGAGACACACAATTCTCATTCTGACATCCCCGGGGACCCGTTCACGTTATTATTTAGTTTTCTTTTTCTTTTGCAGCGTTTCTTGCATCAATTTCAGCCACGATCTTGTCCATTGTCTTCTTGTTCAGTTTGTAGAAGAACAGTGGGATCATGGAGATGAATACCAGCGCTGCCGGGAACAGGTTGACGATCGCATTGATTCCTGTCTTTGCAGCTTCAGTCTGCTCTGCGTTCGGAACGAATCCTGTAGCAGCCAGCAGAAGGACACCTACAGAACCTGTAACTGCTGTAGCCAGCTTAACGCCGAAGCTCATGTAGGCATATGTAAGACCTTCTTCACGGATACCGTATTTCCAGTCGCCGTACTCGATACAGTCAGAAAGCATTCCTGTACATACATTGGCAGCAGAGTTTGTGATACCGATCACACAGCTGACGCCGACCAGGAATATCATATTGTTCGCCGGAACAAGGAACATAATTACAAATGCAGCAATCTGAACCACATTCAATATGATCAGCCAGTTTCTCTTTCCGAAAATTTTTGTTGCCATCGGAAGGAGCAGACATCCGATAAAGTTGAAAATATTCATAGCCGAGAAAATAGCCGAGAGTGACATAGGCGATCCAACAACGTAAATTGCATAATAGGACAGAAGGCTCATACGTCCCATCGTGGAAGCAGCGCCGATGAATACACAGAACACTGTGATAAGGAGCATCTTGTTCTTACTCATCAGTTTCAGGGACTGGAGAACAGAACGTTTTTCTTTCGGTCCTTCCATCTGTTCAGTTTTTTCCACAACAACCGTCTCTTTACAGTTATAAGCACACAGCCAGAAGATCGGAACCATGGTTATTGAGCAGATAAGCGCTGTCATAAAATATCCTCTTGCCTGCGGCATATCGCTTCCGCTGAAGTAAAGGATCAGCGGCATTGCAGCTGCTCCGATAACGAACTGCGTTACAGAAGATCCGATGGCACGTGCGGATGTGTAATTCATACGTACCTGAGAATCTCTTGCAATCCTGTTTACGATAGCGCCGTATGTGATACAAATAGCGGTGTAAGCCATACCCGCCCCAATGTAGCATACCAGGCAGATAAGAACTTTCGCGATACCCTCAACCGGGAATACGGTAAAGGTTAATACGTTGAACACTGCCAGGAACGGTGGTGCAAACATCAGATACGGGCGGAATTTACCCCATCTTGTGTTGGTACGGTCCGCGATAACACCCATCATCGGGTCGTTGATAGCGTCCCACACACGGGCGATCAGCATAATGATCGATACAGCTGCCGCTGTCAGCCCTACAACGTCAGTGTAAAAAACCGTCAGATAGGTGTTGATCATAGCCCAGCTCAACTGGGATCCCACCTCACCGAAGCTGTAGAAGAACGCAGTCTTCATGCTTGTCTTTTCTTGTACTTTTACTTGGTTTTCCATAAAGTACCTCCTCTTCCTTTCTTGATGGTATCATTCTATCAACTGATGCCGTATCGGACTAACGCCTGATAGTCATAATATTGCGCAATTTTTGTTCAGTTTTGCCGAAAAATCTTTCTTTCAAAAATGAGAGCAAATTCTCACATATGATTTTTGTTTTTATATGTCCTGCACAGAAAATATCAGATTCAAAACAATCCTTTGGCACTTTTCACAATTTTCCACATTAAAATTCCCCGGCCGGCCGCCGGGGAATGGACGTTGTTCTACATCATTTCCGTAACAGTGATACGCTGGATCTCCTGAGGACTGAGCGTCGTTTCGACCAGAAGCACGCCATCGCTGCAGGTTTTCTGGGAGATATGGATATTGGGCTGTGATACTGCTCTGAGATAGTTCATCTCCTCCAGCGTCAGCTCGTTATAATACCCCATCTTCTTCCATTCCGTCTGTATATTCCCAAATTCTTCATTAACAGAACAGATTTTGACCTGATACTTTCCATCGGAAAGATTTTTTAAACGGAATGTCATCTGCAGTTTCTCATTATCCTCATACATTCCCGCCTGACGTTCGATCTCAATCTCATCTTCCTCGATGAGATAATAGCGAAAATTGAAATGCTTGTAATTATGACAGCAGATACTGATCTGCTTTCTTTCCGTATAAGTCACAATTGCATTTTCATTCATACCCAGAAAGTAACTGCCCAGGGAAGCCAGAAACCTCAGCGCATAATAGGCAGGTTTCCGTATCCCGTCTTTTGTCAGAAGCCCGCAGCCTCCGTGCAGGATCCTCTTGGTGTCATAATAATCCGAAAAAAGGTCTGAGCCGAGCCAGTAACCGATCAGGTCAGCCTCCCCCGTATTCTGGATCAGGTTTCTCATAACATAAGCGCCTTTGTAGCATCCGTCATTCAGGACATTTCTGTTGGAAAGAGTATTGCTCCATTCTGTCACATGGAGTTCGGCGCTGAACCCCGCTTCATCCATAATCTCCCTTGCCTCCTGAATCTGGTTGCGGAGATAGTTCCGGTCCGATGCGTAAGAGTTGCGCCCGGCCTCCAGAAGCTTTTCATCCATTATATAAGGATAACTGTACAGACTGATAAAATCCGGCTGTATTTTCCGTTTTTTCCATTTTTCGAGGATAACTTTCAGATCTTCATCCGGATAATTCAGACAGAACCCTGCTCCGCCGACCCGTATTTCCGGCACATAGGTTTTGAATATTCCGCAGATGATCTCAAAACTGTTGAAATATTTTTCCGGCTCCACATAGGCGCGCATAATTGAATTTTTTTCCAGCTCTACATACCAGTGCTTTACTTCCTCAACCCCGTACCGCATCACAAGATGCAGGATGAGTTCCTCCAGAAACCCTTTGTTCTTCTCAATGATTTCAAGCTGATACTTATTGTCCGTGTCAATCAGCATTTTATGTACATTCTGATAGACCTCTTTCGCTTTAAATCCCATCTCGATATAGGGACGGATTCCGTTCTGCACCAGAAAATCAAAGATTTTATCTATCCTTGTGAAATTAAATTTTGTCTTATTCTCATCCAGAAATATCATCATCTCGTCGGACAGAAAATTCCAGAATCTCACATATTCGAATCCCAGAGAACTTTTGAGGTAGAGAAGCTGCTCTCTGACATCATACTGAAGCAGCGCCTCCGCGGGGCCGATATTGATCATCCGTTTCCAGTTTTTTTCAAAACTGGTTTCCTGCTTAACATCACATTCCAGAGCAGACACAGTCAGATCCGCCTCTTCAGGCGCGTTGACCTTGTTCCGGGTCAGATACTGTTCGACACGTTCCAGTATCTCCTCCGAGTTTTCCTCCTGCCGCGGCTTCTCCGCCTTTTTCTGCATTTCTTCACGGTATTCAGCCGGTGTCTGTTTATAAATTTCTTTGAAGGTACGGTTAAATCCCGCCAGGTTGGAAAATCCGTTGTCCATGGCTATTTTGATAATGGACTTATCTGTGTAGATCAACTGCCCCATGGCATACTCCATTCGGATATTATTGACCAGTTTCAGGAAGCTCAGCCCGAAATTACGTTTAATATATTTTGAAAGGTATGCATTCGAAAGATACAGTTTGTCCGCAAGTTCCTGGAGCGTGATCTGTTCCTGATAATGAGACATGATATAATTCAGGATCTCACTCATTCTTTCATCTGATATCCCTCTCATTGAGTCATAATGACTCATCCCCTTCTTCACGATAAATGCCGAAGTCAGCAGATAAAGCATCTGATATGATATGCTCCTCCTCAGGAGAATCGCCTGCCCTTCCGTCGTCTGGTAATAATTAAAAATCTGACGGATATAATACCGCATCTTCTCGTACTCTTCCGACTTTTCCCTTGTAGAATCGCAGAGGAAATAAATCTGCTCGCCGCTAAACATCTCAGTCAGAAGATTATAATTGATGAATATACTTCCGATCAGCAGATCTCCGGACCCGTGCCACTCATGTCTTACATTCGAGTTGGCCACAAGGAAATCATCTTTTTTCAGCAGATGGGACATATTCTCGCCCGATACTGTCAGTTCCCCGTCCAGCAGATAGATAATCTCCGGTTCCTGATGGAAATGGAGTTCTTTATCCTTCATTGTCGAAAACTGACACTCTATAATCTCTTCGTACTTCATTCTGTGCCTTCCTTACTGTAGTATTTATATCTTTTTGCCCCCTCACGGCTGTCCTGTTTACGCAGGAACGGTCTTACTTATCTTCATAGACGACATCTGTGAACACTGCCGTATTCGTGCTGTCGGTTCCGTTTCCACTGGCAAATATTCCTGCCAGCATACCTGTCATACATCCTACAATTTCCGGATTGATCAGTCTTCCGTCCGCATGCTCGAAGATTGGAAATTTTCTGCCCGCTCTGACATAGTAAAAACTGAAATCCTGCTCCGAAACTTCGGCAGCCAGCTCTGCATCTGCGGAAAACCACGGGATTTCCGCCAGAATCTTTTCCTTTGTCTCGCTTGTGAACCCTGGAAAATGCGGCGGCACATCCATTTTGCAGGTAGACAGAACCACCTGAAGGACTTCACTTTCTCCCTTGCGCACTTTTTCCAGCCGATACTGATGATTGCTTGCCTGAAGAAGCACAATTCCCGCTGACTCCCCTTCTTCAGGAGAAAAATTCATGCGGCAGGAAAATCTGTAGTCCACACCGGTCACCCTGTGCCCGATGAAGCTTACACAGTCATCCCTGCGCCCGTTTTCCGATTCATCCAGAAGACATTTGAGCGGTTCATTGATTTGTCTGGGCAGACACCGAAGCGATACCGATTTATCTTCCGCTTTCCAGAAATCCCCGTAAGGTGTTCCCCAGAAGCACCATTCATCGGTAACACCGCTGTCCAGACTCTTCTGGTTTTCTTTCGAAACTTCCATCCACGGCAGATTTTCATCCGCATCATATTCCCATTCCAGCTTTCCGGTCCCCGGACTGAATACCGGCCAGTCCCGTTCCCAGATAACCGGGCATATATAAGTCTCACGTCCCAGATTTTTATAATAGCCGCCAATGGTTCTGGATGCGAGCATTACCGCATACCAGTTTCCTTCATCTGTCTCAACCAGATCTGCATGTCCCGCGTTAGCAATCTCACAGCCGTACCCCAGATGCCTGTGAGTCATAACCGGATTCCCCGGAAAACCTTCATACCAGCCTTTCACGTCACGGCTTCTGGCAACTGTCACTGAATGATAATGCTCGGTTCCTCCCTCTGCAATAACAAGATAATACCAGCCGTCTTTATGGTACACATGAGGCGCCTCAGGAGATGCCGCATTTCTGAGAGCACTGTCCCAGATAGCTTTCGGTTCTCCGGCAAGCTTCATTTCCTTCAGATCAAATTCTGCGATCCAGATTCCCCTGTCCATACTTCCGTCTGCCCGCTCAACCACATTTCCGGTTCCCAGAACATATGCACTCCCGTCATCATCAATAAAGAGAGATGCGTCAATTCCCGGGACATCATCCAGCCAATGAGGTTCGGACCATGGACCGGCCGGATTTTTTGACGTAACAATATAGTTTCCTTTGTCACTGTAATTTGTATTAATAATATAAAAAGTTTCATCGTAATACCGGATTGTAGGCGCCATAACGCCTCCGGTAAATGTATTGGCCTTGACATGAAAGCCGTTATCCTTTGTCATGACGTTTCCAATCTGTACCCAGTGGGCCAGATCTCTGCTTCGAAAAACCGGAATGCCCGGATAGAGTTCAAAACTTGAACAGACAAGGTAAAATTCACCATTGGCTTTGCAGATTGACGGATCCGGATAAAATCCCGGAAGAATTGGGTTTTTGATTTTTCTTTCCATAGATAATTCCTTTCTTCGCGTTATACATATGTTACTATTATCCTAAAACAAAATAAATCTTAAAACCTCTCACGAATTCACATTTCTCAACAATAAAATTGACCTGTTCTTTTTCAGAAGCTCATAAGTTTAATCATTGGTCAATTTTAAGCATTCATTTTTTGTCATCTGTAAGGCAATACCTGCCCCGCCCGGTTTTTTCTATTCTGCTTTCCTCCGTCAGTTTCCGGAGAATCCTCTGAAGCTGACGACGGCTGCAGCGCAGATGAAGCGCTGCAGCCTCAACTCCGTCCAGCACACCGCCGCAATTTTCTTTCATATAAAAGAGCACACGGTCCTCGATATTGGCCGAAACTGCTTCCATGGAAGCAAACATATTCAGTTTATCTGACAGAGAATGCAGGACAAGATGGAGAAACGATACATCCTGATGCAGCTGTTCGCGATATCGTCTCAGTGGAAGGACAAGGCATATCACTGCAGATCTGGCTTCCACAAACAATGGAGAGGCCTTTTCCTCACAGAATTCCATATCTCCCAGCAGCGCTGTTCCCGATATGGCAGTGATGGGTGACATCATACCATTATCCCGGATGCCGTATATCGAAATCTGCCCCTCCGCAAGAAACAGAATGTTCTCCAGCATAGTATCCGGAGAAAGTATCACTTCTCCCTTCTCATATTGAACCGCACGGAATTCCAGGTCCGGTGTATCAAAATGATCTCTGATTCCGCACTGATCCAGCCATTTTTCAATAAGTCTTTTATCCCTGATCTCCTTCATATCAGTTTCCACCCAAAAGTCTTTTTCTTATTGTGACATATGTCACACAAAAAATCAACCGGCTCGTATAAACTATGGTCAGGAGGTTGAAAAAATGGGAAATGAATTATTTGAAAAGGAAAAACTGTCAACAGCTTATTTCAGACTCTCCATTCCTCTGGTGCTGAGTCTTGTTGTCACACTTATCTATAATCTCGCGGACACATTCTTTGTCGCGCAGACCGGGGATACCAACCTGGTAGCCGGTGTCTCACTCGGCGCTCCGGTCTTCATGCTGCTAATGGCTTTCGGAAATATATTCGGACAGGGCGGAAGCTCAATGATCTCCCGGCTGCTGGGCCGGCAGGACAGCGACGGTGTAAACCGGGTCAGCTCCTTCTGCTTTTACGCCGCATGGATCGTCGGGCTTGCAGTGACCGTCATTCTGCTGGCTTTTAAATCACAGGTCCTTGTTCTGCTTGGCGCCAATTCAGAAACTCTGCGGCATGCATCCGACTACTATTTCTGGATTGTACTCGGTTCACCTGCAATTGTGGCATCCTATGTGCATACAAACCACCTGCGGTCGGAAGGCCTCTCGAAAGAATCCATGATCGGAAGTGTGGGCGGCGCCGTGGTAAATATCATTCTTGATCCGATCCTGATCACACTCCTCGGACTGGGCGCTGCCGGAGCGGCTGTCGCCTCTGTGATCGGTTACCTGTTTACAGATATCTTCCTTATCCTGATCGTAGCTTCAAAAAGCCGGAGCCTTTCCATGAATCCCGGAAAGATCCGCATACCTCTGGGCTACGTCGGCCAGATCTTCGGCATCGGGATTCCGGCTGCGATCGTAAACGTCATGCAGAGTATCAGTGTAATCCTTGTCAATCAGTTTCTTCTTTCCTACGGGAATGACAGGATTGCAGCAATGGGAATCGTTCTGAAAGTCAGCATGATCGTTCTGCTTGTCCTGACCGGTCTCGCCTTCGGCGGCCAGCCGATGTTCGGCTACTACTTCGGATCCGGGAACCACAAAAAACTCTGTGAACTTCTCAGATTCTGCATGATTTTTATCAGCATTACCGCGATTATACTTACCGCGGCCGTATTCATCCTGTCCGGCGTTCTGATGAGGATATTCATCGACAATGAAAGCATTGTACGCGAGGGAACACTGATGCTCCGCTGGCAGGTAATTTCCATGGTCTTTGTAGGAGTTGTTCTGCTTATTACCATTATCTTCCAGTCGGCAGGAAAAGTTGCAGGATCATTCATTCTGTCGATCAGCCGACAGGGCGTAGTATTCCTTGCTGTACTCCTGATTGCGGTGCGTGTCGGCGGATATACGGGAATCATCGCCGCACAGGCTGTATCCGATGTCCTCTCCGCGATACTTGCTCTGTTCCTGCTGCGGATCCAGCTCTATAACGAATTCCGTACAGAGAACTGATTGAGTGGAAATTCAAAAGAAGACACAGAACAATCCTCGGCGCGTCAATGTTACTCTGCCGGATCATGCATCCTTTCTTTCACAAGGCAGATCGTTCCGAACATGCCGGACGGCTCCATGACCGCCCTGTCCGGTCCGAAGATTCCCGGCTTTGTATTTGCGTCTCTGAGAAGTGTATTTACCACCCTGACTCTGATCTCATTTTCACCGTCTGTCAGCGCATCCGTAATATCCACATCGTAGGGCGGGCAGATCTTTGTCCCTGCGGCAGCTCCGTTTACGGATACTTCCATGCACTCAAAAACATACTGTGGACTGAAAATATATCTGCTGCCGTCTTTCTTCACATTTACCATCTTTGTATATTCCATCACGCCGGAAAAATCTCTGTATTTTTCCGATACCGGACGCAGGCTGTCCATTTCTTCCATCTCTGTCCATTCCTTGCTTCCGGCCGGACACATCCTGAATTTCCAGCTGCCTGAAATATCAACAGCCCCGGTGGATCTGGCTTTCAGGTTCTCTTCAAGCCCGTGATCCGGGTCAACTGCCAGAACCACAGACTCATACGGCTTCAGTTCCAGGCGGAAGCTGCTGCCCTTCTGGTCTGCTTTGTACCACCTGTCAGTCATCGCATCATACATTCCAAAGCAGCCGTTCTCTCTCAGGGTTACCTCTGTGGAAATTGTTTCCGACAAAGAGGTGTTAAAGAAATAGTAGAAATCTTTCTCCTTTTTATAGTGATATACACTCAAAGTCTTATATTTATTCTCTGTCTGTATGTCAAATATTCCGGCATTCCTTAGTGTATCCGCCAGTTCTTCGAGCGGAACTGCCGGATATTTCTCCAGCACATCGGCGCTGAATTTTCCCCCGGTCACTGCTTTCGGCCTGCTGTTTACAAAAATGACGTTCAGATCCGAATTGGCAGTAATAAATTTAACCGCCTCTTCAGAAATATGATCTGCCTGAGGAATGATGAGCGCTTTCATACAGCGGCCGTTAACGATAAGACTGCCGTTCTCAACCTTTGTACCGTAATACTCACTGTCCTCAAACACATCCGCCGGAATTACTTCATAGTCGATCTGATGCTCCAGAAGTTCTCTGCCCGGCGCGTAAAACGGCATCGTCTCACCCGCCCAGTCTGCTTCCGCCTCATAAAGCACTGCTGCCTGAGGGACATTCATGCCGCCGTCAAAAATCTGACACAGTCTGTCCGTATATTCCATAAGCTTCCCGAAGAACGGAAACTGCGGGTTATTTCCTCTTGCATAGTAGTGCGGCGGGCAGTCGTCATCCGGATACTCTGCCATGGAAAATGCATGGGGTACAAAACGGTTTACCCCCTGAGCAATAAAGCTGTCCACCATCCATTTCATGTTCTTTATCCCCAGGCTCCATCCGTATGCCCCAAAGTTCTCGCACAGCAGACGCCCCTGCTTCTTCGGGTCAATAGCTGCCGCAGAGGCTCCCAGCTTTCCGATGCCGAAATGGTAGAACGTGGGATCCCAGAGGATCGCACCGTTGTGTCTCGAACTGTCCGGGTTGCCCGGGATCAGCTGGTTTCCGATGTTATCGATTCCGGCCATATCCTGTCCCAGCATGGCACGGAAATAGTGAGCTGCTCCGCTGCCCAGTCTGGAATGCTGCCGGCCGTCCTCCACAACATGTCCGACATATTCTACGCCGTGCTCCCTGCACCATCTGCCAAGCTGACCGCTGAAATTCTTCGCATACAGTCTGCTCACACAGTCCATATAGTGAAATCTCAGATCACTGAATTCACCATCTGCATCCTCGTACCAGAGATACGGAATCTTTTCCTTCCAGTCATCCCCGCATGCCTCAGCGAACATTTTTTCCATCTCTTTTCCCCATGGAAGAGGCATAAGTTTTGTTCCGATCTTATCATTCATTTCCAGACCGTTCGTATTATAAAATCCCGGTTCGTCTGAGAAAAATCCGAGGATCGTTTTTCCGAATTCGTCTTTATAGCGCTCATAATGCGGCTCGTATACACTCTCAATCAGCACCTTTACGGAATCCTCATCAATATAGTTGATATACTCCGGATTTACGCCGAAATCTGTGGTGACGAAGTTGACGTGGATCCGCCATGTTCCTGCCGGAATATCCCATGTCAGAATGCCGTCCCGGATATTTCCCGTCAGGTCCACCACTTCACCGCTTAACACTTCCCCTTTTTCCAGACGGCATGCTGTCACGCTCACGATCCGGCTCTCATCGATCAGCGGTTTCACAATCGGTTTACCCAGATCCATCCATGTGATCTGCTTTGTGGTCATCAGATCCACATTGACCTGAGCGCACGGCACCGGTCCTGTCAGTTCTACGAACTGCGTATAGAGATATCTCCTTGCGCGTTCCGGATATTTTTTAGGGAGCAGACCATTTGCCTGACCGGTCGGGAAATGAGCATCATCGAGAATCCAGATTTTCATATCACGCTTCTTTGCCTCGTCCAGCACGATGTCAAAATCATGCCACCAGCCGTCCCCTGCAAAATCCGGGTGGGGCCTTGCCTCCAGACATACCGCATTAATGCTGGACTCACTGATCTTCTCCAGTTCTGTCCGTAAAACGCTTTCTTCCTCACCACGCATCCACAAAAACGGAAAGATATGTACCTGACTGTTTTTCATTTCATTGCACCTCACACTTCTTTTACTTTTACGTTTGCACACACTGCTTCTAGGATAGGAAAAGTATAACAATACATGGAAGTAAAATATTGTATATTTTTGATAACATTAACGGTATTTTTTTGATAATAAAAAAAATACTGCAAAGCAGAATTTCCTCTGTTTTACAGTACATTTTTAATTAATTCAAATCTTCTTTCAATTTTTTTCGGTATTCTTTTGGTGATACTCCATATTTTCCCCGGAACTTTTTGCTCAGATGGCTCGAATCAAAGCAGCCGACTTCCTGGCTGATTTCGCCGATTGTTTTATCCGTGTTCCCCAGCATTTCCTTCGCATGTTCCATGCGCAGATCATTAACGATTTCATTGAATGTTTTCCCTGTATGTGTTTTGAGCATCCTGCTGACATATGACTCATTATAACAAAAGAATTCCGCCAGACTGCGCAGAGTTACATTACTGTAATTCGCCGCAATATACCCCAGCATAGCCACAATATGGTGATCTGTTTTCGCACTGGCGTATCCCGGAACCACCGCCATCATTTCATAACTTCGGATCAGATAAAGGAACAGGATCCTGGCATAGAGAGCGATACATTTCTCATATGCGTATTTTCCGGATATACGTTCCTGATACATCGCCATCCACAGCCCGTCAATTCTGAAATCACCGCCCGTAGGGAACAGGATGAACGGCGTTGCCGCCCTGTCATAAAGCACACGCCTGAAAAAATCAGAAATCAGATTCTTTTCTCTGAGCATCTCAAGAAAAAAGCATTCGAAACTGTCCCTGCTGAGGATCAGGTTCATAATAATATCCTCATCATTCACCGAGACAATGGTATGCATGGAATCCGGCGCGAGAAAACAGAAATCCCCCTGCTTCATCTCAATGAAAGTATCTTCGATATAATTGATACAGGAGCCTCTGTATACATAGATAATTTCAAAAAATGTATGATTATGAAGCAGAGGGTATGAATATCGCCCATTGATATTCATATCAACCTCGTTCCGATCAGCGAATACACCTTCTCTTGCCAGCGTTGTTCCGTATCCGAATGAAGTCGTGGTACGGTAGAACTCCCTGACATCCGGAAATTCCGGATGTTCATCCATAAGCTGCTCATACTGTTCAAAATTCAGCGGTGTTGTCAGGATCTCTCTTCCGGTTGTCTGATAGAAGTTTTTCATCTTCTTTTCATGTTCAGTCAGTTTAAACAGTTCTTTATTGTCCATAATATCTCCATCCGGTTCACCAGACAGATCCGCTCCGTCTCACAGAAATCTTCCTCTCATCTTTCCCCATATATGCTCCTGTACATAATCATAAGCCCTGTCATAAATAAAGAGCCCGATCTGTCCGCCAAGAATTACGATGACAAGCAGCGTGTCTGATACCGCCTGTGCAAAAAGCATATCACGGAAAAGAATCACGATCGGAATATATACAATATTAAATACGACATATTTTCCAATCCAGAATATAAGATATCGTTTTTGTATTTCATCCCGCCTGAGGAGCCAGCGCCACACCGCTTCAATCCCCAGGATGTAAAATCCCATTGCCGCAAATGTAAGCACATAAAATTTATTCGGAGCCACAAAGAATCCGAGCAGTACTGCCGCCAGATAAAATGCAGCGCCCGCCGCAAGTCCGAACTCACGGACCACGATCCCCACGAAAAAGGAGGCCGCCGCAAGGAGAAAAAGCGTACTTGTCTCGATCACGCTCCCGAGCGCCATAAAAACAATGGTCAGCGCAAGAAAAAGTCCCCCAAGCGCCACTGTCTTCGCCTTTACATGCATGAACAAAGATCTCCTCCCATACATTCGCAGCACGTATCGGCAAGCCACAGATCACAACAGAAATTTCCTGTACCGCAGGATGTATTGCCTCCCATGCCGTAACCATTTCCATAGGGACTGTTCTGATATCTCCTGCTGCTGAAATCAAGCTGATTTAAAAGCTGTCTGTACTGCATATTATTGGGTTCCATATTAACTGCCTGAGCCGCGTGGTCTCTCGCCAGTATATTATTTCCAAGCCCGGCATTCGCACAGCCGCTCAGATAATACCAGAGGGCAGACCTTTCAGATACCTGATCCAGCGTATTAAGAGCTTCCCGGAAACGTCTGTTATTGATATAGTTAACCGCTGCCTGAAGTCTCGGATCCTGCTGCGCGTTCTGATAACCGTCGTAATTTCCGTAAGATGAACCTCCATAGGAGTACCCGCCTGAGCTGCCTGAAGAGGAGCCGCCTCCGTAGGAATAACCCCCGGCATTTCCGGAAGAGCGCTCATGCATGATGGTATCATATGCCTCCTGCACTTCTTTGAACTTTTCCTCAGCCAGATCTGCCAGAGGATTGTCCACATTGGCATCCGGATGGTATTTCCGCGTCAGCTCGCGGTAAGCTTTTTTTATTTCCTCATCTGACGCGTTCGGAGATACTCCGAGCACCTCATATGGATTTTTATTCATTTTTTCTGATCCTCACTTTTCTTCATCTGTATCTTATTATATCGATTCCACACCCCATCATACAATATATTGCGCAAAATGTCCACATCTACAAGGCATGGAAGACGTTCAAATTCCGCCGTGCTCTCCGCGATCATCATACAGAGAATCTGCCTGATCCGATCTTCATACCCCGGCTCCCCGCAGATCTTCCTGAGCGGATTATATCTGTTTTTTTCCAGATCCTCCGGCAGATCTTCATACGCATCCATGAGATAGATAAATTTTCCAAGAAAAAATCCCATTTTACGCAGATTTTTCTCCCACATATCATTGCGGTAGAGAAACAGTTCTTCCATCAGCCTGCCGAAGCATCCCGCCGTCCGGTCGATATCCATGCTATTTTCCTTTTCGCATGCCGAAAGCTCTGCCATAGAGGTCCGGATTGCCTCACTCTGTCTTGGATACTGTTCTATTATTTTCTTTACTTTTCCATGGATCACGCTCTTCGCCATAAAACTGCTGATCTTCCTGTCGTCCCGCCAGTCATCATCCAAATGGTAATAGGCCAGCAGCACATTCATGGCAGCCGCATAGGATGTAATCTCGTTTCTTAACATCAGCTGCTTTTTTACGGGATGGACTTTGCATCGGTGCATTTCCATATCTGCAGTATCCTCATACAATGACGACAGAAGAATGATCGCGAACGTCATATCATAAGTAAGCGTCATCTGTCCCATAAAACCGTATTCTTCCTTAAGCACACGGCAGAGCCCGCAGTAATACCCTCTGTACTTCTTCAGATCTTTTACTTTCAGTTCCGGCTCGCATATCGTAACATAACCAAACATATACTGCTCCTGTCTTCATATCTTTCTATCCTGGTATCGTCCCTGCTAAGCATTATACCATGCGTCCCGCCGCTGTGATATGATTTTTTTCTGAATAATCTGCGTATATCCGCTACAATTGTAAACCATTTCAAATATCAGGTTGACAATTCTTGTTTTATTCTATATACTGCTAACTACAATAAACTTCAGTATAAGAAAGGTATATAACTATGAAAGATCATGCTAACACTAACTGTGACCGGATGAGCAGAACAAAGAATATGGCTGTAATTGGTCTTATGACGGCTGTCATCTGCATCGCAGCTCCATTCTCCATTCCGATTCCGATAAGCCCTGTTCCCATTTCCCTGACGAATTTTATCATATTTATAGCCGTCTACATACTGGGAATGAGATCTGCTTCAATCTGTGTGGTCCTGTATCTCATACTTGGAACTGCAGGACTCCCGGTTTTCTCTTCTTTCAGCGGCGGTCTGGCAAAACTTGCCGGTCCGACCGGCGGTTATCTGGCAGGTTTTGTTCTCCTCGCTCTCATACAGGGATTCGTTCTTGAACGCTTTCCGGGTAAAAAATATGCCGCCGTCCCGGGAATGATCATCGGAATGGCAGTGTGTTATGCTTTGGGAACCACATGGCTGGCATTGCAGACAGGACAGAGCTTCGCTGCAGCTCTGACAATCGGCGTACTGCCCTATCTTCCGGGTGATGCAATCAAAATCATTATAGCAGCGATTACGGGACCGAAACTGCGGGCTGCAGTCCGTCGATCATTGAATAAATAAAAATCAGGAAGCCGGTAAAACGGTTTCCTGATTTTTATTTTGCGTTATTTCCTGCGTCAAAGCTTTATTATTCAGCCTGAAGGACTTTATATGCTCCGCCTTCCACAACTACTACAGTAGGTTCTTTGGACGGCTCTCCATCCTCGCCCCAGGTGATCTGTTTTCCTGTAAGACCATCGATAGTAGTTTCTGTCATAGCAGCTTTCATAGCATCGCACATATCTGAAATGCTCATATCCGGCGTAATATCAGCCTTCTCTGCTGCCGCTTTGATCACGTACAGACAATCATATGCGTCTGCTGCAAACTGGATCGGTGTATCGCCGAACTCTTCCTCATAGTTTGCAACGAATGTCTGAGTTGCTTCATCCTCTGCATCCGGTGTAAACGGTGTCAGGAACATCAGTCCCTCTGCGAGAGCTGTGTCAAATCCTTCTACGTCAAGCAGTCCGTCCATACCGTCCACGCCAAACCACTCCGGAGCGAATCCTGCTCTGTCAGCCTGTGCAAGGATCAGAGAAGCCTCCTGATAATAAATCGGAAGGAACACAAGTTCAGCTCCTGAATCCTTTGCCTTCTGAATCTGTACTGAAAAGTCTGTGCTGCTGTCAGAAGTGAATGCCTCTGCCGCTACAACTTCAAGACCTCTTGCTTCTGCCTCCGTAGCAAAGTTCTGATAGATACCTGTTGAGTATGTGTCAGAGCTGTCATAGATAACTGCTACTTTTGTTGCAAGTCCGTTGTCTGCAATATAATCTGCAGAAACTGTACCCTGGCTCGGGTCAGAGAAACACATACGGAATGCATTGTCATACTGGATACTTTCTACAGCCGTAGCCGACGGTGTGAGCTGGAACATATTATCTGCATGCGACTCCTCGACAACTGCTGTACACGGTGTAGATGTAACTGTACCTACCAGCATCTGCATACCCCAGTCCTTCAGTGTGTTGTATGCATTTACGGATTTTTCGGAATCATTC
Organism: Mediterraneibacter catenae; assembly: GCF_008691045.1. GTDB lineage: Bacteria > Bacillota > Clostridia > Lachnospirales > Lachnospiraceae > Mediterraneibacter > Mediterraneibacter ornithocaccae. Next base: position 14,098 of record NZ_VMSO01000016.1, on the reverse strand, counting down.
TGATCGTCTTCAAACTGATACTCGATCTGATACCCGTTAATTCCGCCGTCTGCATTGATCTCATCAACTGCCAGCTGGATACCGTTCTGAACTGCGGTACCGTAAATTGCTGTATCTCCTGTAATCGGTCCGATACTGCCGATCTTAAATGTTGTTGCATCCGAATTGCCTTCATCGCTTCCGCCGTTACCGCTTCCACACGCAGCAAGAGAAAATACCATAGCTGACGCAAGGGCAACGCTCGCAGCTTTTTTCCACATTTTCATAATAACTCCTCCTTGATAAATGCTAACGGTTTAATGGTAAACGTGCCGGAAGGATTTGTCAAGAGGAAAAACCGATTACGCTCTATTTTTGCAATGATTCAGCCATCAGAAAGAGACGGCTGCACTGTTATTTTATATCTGATAGCAACTGAATTTGTCAAATATCTCGACTTCATCTGTTACTGCATCGAGTACCAGCGGCTTGGAGAGATCCAGGCTGAATATGCCGAGAAATGATTTTGCATCAATTACTTTTCTTCCTGAAACCAGATCAAACTCTCCTTTTACATTTGCAATGTCCCTGGAAAATCTCTCGATCATGTCGTAGGAATCAAAACGGATGTTCATTGTTTTTCTCATAAAGATTACCTCCCGTTCATCGTTTGCAGTCACGAAAAAAAGAGAGATAACAAAATGTTATCCCTCTTTGGACTGTCTGTATTTGCCTGTTTCTGACTCTGTCGGTATAATAAATACATATTTATATATACCAGATTATTCTCTCTTTTGCAAGTATTTTTTTATTTCTCCGAACAAGGTAACTGTTCCGTATTCCAGCTAAAGAGGAGGACACCGTCCAATCCGGTCCGCCCCGCCATACTGGGCAACTATGGCCGATGCTGCGCTGTCCACGCAAATCTTCAGAATCCCCTTCATATCTCTACTCCGGAATCTTCGACAGAGCCGCCTCATCCGCAACAATCACAACATCACTGTGGAGCTGCTGGATAGACGCCGGAACTTCCGGAGTTAGCAATATTCCATATAACAGTCAAGGAATTTGCTGTGCATAGCCTTACTTATCCAAAGGCCTTTATAGCTTCATTGATCATGACCGAACATTTCTTGATCTTCTCCATATCCGCACTGGACACAGGTTCGAGAGGAGCTCTTACACTTCCGATATCCACGCCTCTGTCTTTCAGGATTTCCTTCATTACTGCATAAAGGTTCCCGCGACATTCGCACATAGCATAAATAATTTCATCAATTTTATTCTGGATAACAAGAGCATCGCTGCATCTGCCTTCGCGGAACGCCTTATCCGCCGCCAGAAACAGCTCCGGCATCACGGCATAAGTTCCGCCGATACCTCCGTCGGCTCCGATCATCCGCCCTGAAATAAACTGTTCATCTGGTCCGTTGAATACGACGAATTCGCCTTTTTCCTCCACGCCTTCGGTTTTAAACATCTGAATATCCTGAACTGGCATAGAGGAGTTTTTTACGGCAATTACCCTTGGATTCTTGAGCATTTCTTTAAACAGGTTCATTGTAAGAGCCGTTCCAGCAAGCTGAGGAATATTATAAATAATAAAGTCTGTATTAGGTGCTGCTGCACTGATTTCGTTCCAATACTTGGAAATAGAATACTCTGGAAGATGGAAGTAAATCGGCGGAATAGCAGCTATGGCATCAACCCCAACTTCCTCTGAATGCCGTGCCAGTTCAACACTGTCTTTCGTATTATTGCAAGCGACATGATTTATGACGGTTATCCTGCCCCTCGTCACCTCCATCACATTTTCAATGACAGTCTTCCGCTCTTCCACACTCTGGTAAATGCATTCACCGGAAGACCCGTTAACATATACTCCTTTAACCCCTTTGCCGATCAGATATTCCGTCAATTTTCTGACTCGTTCCGGACTGATATTTCCCTGCTCGTCATAGCAGGCGTAAAAGGCAGGAATAACACCTTTATATTTTTCAAGATTATCCATATCTGATATCTCCTCATTTCAACCAACTAAGTGTACTTATTCACCTACAATTTCACTCAGTTTGACCTTTCTGTTTTCAACTCTTGACTTAGTACAAGCATCAGCTGTTGCGATTGCTGCTCTTGCCGCTTCTCCTGTCAACAGCGGTCTGAATTCATCGTCCGGTTCCATACCGTGCATAATATCATTAAGATACTTCATTTCTTTGTTCATAACACCCTGGAGCCACAGCGGCGGCGTCTTGCCCGGTTTACCATATTGAATTGCCCCATCCATCTCTGTACCGTGATAAATACTCGTTCGGTTTTCATCTTCTTCTTTTGACTCATGAAGCAAAAAGTGTTCCTCTTTTCCATCTACTTTCAGAGTTCCTCCTGCATCAAACATATCCAGTTTAATCGCACCTTTTGTTCCTTGGATCAGCAGATAGTGTTCTGGCCAGTGGAAAGCTGATCCCCACTCCATCACTGCATATCTTCCATTGCTGAAGCGAGCCGTAATAAATAGCATGTCATCTTCATCTCCGAACGCTTCACCCTGATGTGCTACATTTCCCGCCTCCATGGTTACTTCTTCAGGCATCCCGCCCATGATAAACTGTACGCAGTCCAGCTCATGAATATGGTGATAGAGATGCCCACCTGATTTCTCCCTGATTTTTTTCCAGGAAATAGACGGCTGAACATCTTCCCATCCGTTTCTTGCCGAATGACAATATAATACTTTGCCAATCTTTCCCTTGTTTATAAGCTCTTTTGCATAATGTACTCCATGGAAAAAATTCATTATATGTCCTGCCATAAATATCACATTGTTTTCTTCACACGCACGTACCATCTCGTCACAATCCTTATATGAAAGGGCAATCGGCTTTTCACAGAATACGTTTTTTCCATGTTCTGCTGCTTTGATAACTGGTTCTTTGTGCAAATAATTAGGTGTTGCAACAATCACACAATCAATATCCTCTCTTGATACCAGAGAATCTAAAGATTGTTCTGCGTCACACCCTAACTCCTGCGCGATTTTTTCCCCATTCTCCGGATCAAAAACACTTACGATTTTTGCATCATTTTCTTTTTTCATGATCCTTGCCAGTTCAGCTCCGAAATATCCTACTCCAACCACACCATAATTAATCATTTTTATTCTCCATTCTACTATTTTTTTATCTATACTATTTTACTGCTCCATCCGACATTCCGCCTGCTATCTTATTCTGAATTATCATAAAGAAAATAACCGACGGAACAACAACAAGTGTTGAGGCTGCCATCATATCTCCCCAATTCAGTATCTCTGCTCCCTGAAGAGAACGTAGTTTAACAGAAACTGTCATTAAATCCTGACTATTTATTAAGATTAATGCATATAAAAATTCATTCCAAGCATTAATAAACGTATAAATTGCTGTTGCCACGATTCCTGGAAGGACAAGAGGCAATACGATTCTTACAAAAACCTGTACTTTATTTGCTCCATCCACACGTGCCGCCTCCTCAATTCCGACTGGCACTGTTTTAAAAAAACCTACCGCCGCATCCCGACAAAATACTTCCAACCAGCATCACTCCCGCTAGTAACATGGCTAATTTTCTCTTCATAATTCTTACTTTCCTCCTTTTCATAAAATCTCCGCACCGCGGAGAAACTTTGTCTGACCAGTTATGAAGTGCAGCCGGCTTATAACACTTCTCTCGTCATTTTGCTTGTTCTATTAAGATTATACGTTTGTTTTTTGTGCAATTCCATGTCGAGCAAACCTAATAATAGCACAATGCACTTATTTTATGATGTTATTTGTACAAACACATATGCCTTTCGCACATGAAAAATGTCTGCCTTCCACATTCGAAAGCAGACATCAAAGTAATCAAATTATTCTCTGGCAGCCTTTCTATATTGATTCGGCGTGTATCCAAACGCCGCCTTAAATTCACGTATAAAATAATTGGGATCTTCATAGCCGACCTCATATGCAATATCGCTGACATTTTCACTGCTTACCAAAAGCCGCCTTGCCGCAATAGTGAGTCGAAGTTCTTTTATGTATACCATCGGAGATTTTCCAGTCTGTTCTTTAAACAGATGCGTAAACCTCTGTTTGCTCAATCCGGCTATCTCTGCCATTCTGGCTGGCGTATACTTTTCCGTAGGATGAAGGGATACATAATCCATTACAACCTGAATTCGCCCATCAGCCCGACTATCTGACTTTTTTATTCTCTGGCGCAGTTTCTCTATAGTAATTTCCTCATCATTTCTCAGACCGCCGCCTGATATCTCTGGTTTTCGATTTTTACTTGCACGGAAGATCAGCTCTGCAATCAAAACTTCCAGATACCCGCGGACAAAAAACATTCTCGCCGGACTCTCGCTCTTTACCCACTTATAAATCAGTTCAAAGTATCTATCCTCTCCTGTATTTTCCATCACACGCGGTATCCCATAATAGTCAGCAAGGAAGTCCCCTCCCTCAAAGAATACTGCTGTAGTAAATCGGATACTGCAAAATGAAAAATTATCTGTAAGTGAATGGCATGACATACGGCATCCCCGCGGGATGTAAGCAATCTCATTCTTCTTCACTTTCACTTCCTCATCATCAATACAAAACACGCCTTCTCCCGAAATAATATATCTCAACATATTATACGGCACTACGCTCTCAGGATATACCCAGGTTGGACCAAACGAATATGTGTCTATATAAAGAAAATTAAATCTCACATTATCAATCTCATTTTTCACCATTCTTTGTTCCCTCCTTTTCAATATCATTTTTATGATAACTTCCGCTACAGTTTTTTTCAAGACAATAAATCTATTTTTTAAGCCTCTTATGCTATTAATAACTTTTCCTTCTATATTATTGCAAGAGTAGATTTCCTATAATGATATCAACTAATATATTTTATTCGAAAAGGAGGCAGACTGAACATGATTTTCGATTCTCTCAAAAACAAAGATAACTATAAATGGAATTCTTTTCTCTATCAGGCTCTGTGTTTTCTGGATGAACTGCCGCCAGACGCACTGCCCGAAGCCAATACGGTACTTATTCCCGACATCTTATTTTGCAATCCTGTCTCGCTTTCGACACGGCCGGAGTCAGAATGCATGTATGAAGCGCACAGAAAATATATCGATGTTCATTATATCGTATCGGGCATTGAAGGAATTGCGACAGCCGATACATCTGTACTGACCGAAGTAACTCCTTATTCTGAGGAGAAAGACATCGCTTTCTACAGTGGGAAGGAAGACGGACGTTATTACTTAAGCTCCGGACAGTTTATGGTCTGCTATCCTTCGGATGCACATAAGGTTGCTATAGCGTTAGGACAGCCCGCACCTGCTAATAAAATTGTATTTAAAATCAAAGTGGAGGTCTAACAAAATGAAATGGTCTAAAGAAGAAATTCTAACTAAAATCAAGGGGCAACTTATTGTATCATGCCAGGCTTTACCGTCAGAACCGCTCTATGTTGAAGAAAAATCAATCATGTATCTCATGGCGCGTGCTGCTAAGCAGGCTGGTTCCCCCTGCATCCGCACGAGCAGCGTTCGAGATGTAAAAGCCATTAAAGAAGAGACAGGCCTTCCGGTTATCGGAATCATCAAGATCAATTATGACGGGTATGATTCCTACATTACTCCGACGATGAAAGAGGTAGATCAGCTGGTAGAAGCCGATTCCGATATCGTCGCACTGGACTGTACTTTGCGCAAACGCGGAGATGGCTCTACTATTAATGATTTTCTCTCAGATATTCGCAGAAAATATCCTGACATTATACTTATGGCCGACATTTCCACATATGAAGAAGGTATCAATGCATGGAAATGCGGAGTTGATCTTGTAGGAACCACCTTGAGCGGTTACACGGACTATTCGCCGCATCACGAGGGGCCTGATCTGGAATTGGTGAGCCGGTTAAGCACAGATCTTGATATCCCGGTCATTGCAGAAGGGAAAATACATTATCCTGAACAGGCTGTTCAGATGCTGGATGCCGGCGCATATGCAGTCGTTGTGGGCGGTGCGATCACACGCCCTCTTGAAATTGCATCTCGTTTCATTTCTGCCATAGAAAAGAGGAATACAAATGAGTAAGAGATACATCGGCATTGACATCGGCGGCACTGCAGTAAAAATCGGATACGTAACAGCCGAAGGAGAACTTCTTGCGACCGACTCAAAACGCGTTGATTTTGATCACTATCAAACGCCGATCATTGTAACTGTAAAAAACGCTGTAGATCAGTTTCTCGCATTGGAGCATATCACACTTGCAGAGCTGTCTGGATTCGGTATCTCGGCGACCGGTCAAATCGACACGAAGGAAGGTGTAGTATCTGGAACAGCCGGCCATATTGCTAACTGGATCCAAACGCCTATTGCGCAGATTTTTAAAGATAGTTATCACCTTCCTGTATCTGTTGTAAATGACGCTGACTGCGCTCTCATGGGTGAATGCTGGCTTGGCGCCGCCCGTGGATACAGGGATGTTGTCATGGTGACTATCGGGACTGGAATTGGCGGAGGAATACTTACAGAAGGGAGACTGCTCACAGGTGTCCGGGGAATTGCCGGAGAACTAGGACACTTTCCTATCAGGGCGGATGGAGAACTTTGTTCCTGCGGAAACAGAGGGTGTTATGAAAAATATGCTTCTACAACAGCTCTTGTCAACATGGTACGCGATCGGGCCGATGAGCTTGTTCCAGACATTTCTGCTGATCATATAGACGGTCAACTCATATTTAACCGGGTTAGTCAGGGTGATACAGCTTTGCGTTCCGTTGTTTCGGAATGGATTACTTCAATAACTCTCGGACTTGTCGGGCTAATTCACATCTTTAATCCACAGCTCGTACTAATCGGCGGGGGTGTTAGTCAGCAAGAGGAGCTGTTTATTGAGCCGCTTCGGGAACAAATTCTTTCTTATACTATGCCTGGTTTCTGCAAAGATCTCATTATAAAATCTGCACAACTGGGCAATAACGCAGGACTGCTCGGGGCAGTAGCATACCTTAAGAATCTGTTCTGATTATTCCTGAAGTCTCATAAAATCCCGGGATGGATACTTTCCGTAATTTCCATCCCGGGATTTTATATGTCCGTATGATTAAATTATTCTTCCACTGTTACTATCTTCCCATCCTCATCCCAGAGATCATGCCAGTCTTTTGCCCCCGGCCAGAGGAACACATGACCTTTTACAAGGCGGTTGTTTCTCTCGAGTGTGGCGATCTTTGCCATCTCCTCGTCTGTCAGCGGATCTTCCGTCATAGACTTTAAGTTGCTCACATAGTTTTTCTCACGAACAGAGAACGGAATCGGGATTGCGCCTAACTGATGAGACCATTTCAGGCAGATCAGCGCCGGATGGCAGTTATGTGCCGCCGCGATCTCTTTCATCTCCGGCAGTTCCATATCTGCTACATCCTCGGGCATGATATCCCTCTCCGGTCTCTGCGGCGATCCGAGCGGCATATAGCCGACTACCTGAATATCATGTGCCACAAGGTAATCGAAAAGTTCTTTCTGCTGCATACATGGATGAAGCTCGATCTCACATGCGACCGGCTTGATCTTCATAAGCGGAAGTACGGCCTCCAGTTTCGGAATCGTCATATTGGAAATACCGATATGACGGATCAGACCTTTCTCCACCAGACTCTCGCACTGTCTGTATGTATCCATGAACTCTTCCACACTGAACGGTTTTGAATCCGGATTTCTGGAGTCAACATCGCACCCCGGTGCATGATAGTTCGGAAACGGCCAGTGGATGAAAAACATATCGATATAGTCACACTGCAGATCCGCAATGCTCTTCCTGCAGGACTCCTCCACTTTCCTGTGCATATCATTCCAGACTTTTGTCATGATATACAGCTCTTTCCTCTCTACGACGCCTTCATCGAAAGCATCTTTAAATACCTTTCCGATCTGGTCTTCATTCCCATAGCATGCAGCGCAGTCAAACATCCTGTATCCGCAGCGGATTGCTCCCGCTACTGCATTTGATACTTCTTCCGGGCTGACGCGGTCAGAGCCAAATGTTCCCATTCCGATCCCCGGGATCTCTTCTCCGGTGTTAACTTTCATTTTCGGCACGATAGCCGGATCAATAAATTCTCCCATCTTTTCCTCCTTATAATATCTTTATTTTCATCTGCTGCATCACAGTTCCGTGATCTTTATCTGAGGAAGAATCCGTTCCATATCTTCCTGTACAAAGAATCCGGTCTCTTCTCTCAGGGCAGCTGCCGCCGAAATAGCGCTTGCTTTCCGGAGCGTCTCTTTGACAGAAAGCCCCTCGCTGATTCCCAGGGCATAGCCCGCGATCATGGAATCCCCGCAGCCCACAGTATTGACTGCATCGATCTTCGGCACTTCTGCCCGGAAGATTCCCTCATCACAAACTACAAACGAACCGTCGCCTCCAAGAGAAACTGCAACGATATCTACGCCCTTCTTATGGATCTCCTTTGCCGCTTCGATCATATCTTCCATATGGTCACAGGACTTTCCGGTAAGCATCCGGATCTCGTCAATATTCGGCTTGATCATCGTCGGACACGCCTGGATCCCCATCTCCAGAAGCTTTCCGCTTGTATCCAGGATGACCGGTTTTCCGGCTTCTTTGCAAATCTTTACAAGCCGCTGATATGCAGTGCCGTCCAGTCCTTTCGGCACGCTTCCGGACATGGCGACAACATCCGCCTTCTTTACCAGCTCTGAAAACTTGTCTTCAAATTTCTGAAAATCTTCTTCCGAAACAGTAAATCCCGGCTCAAGGAACTCTGTCTGCACGTGATTCACTTCATCCCAAATGTTGATGCATGAACGGCTCTCAGCTTCCATGTGATAAAATTCACTTTTGATCCCGAATGGTTTCAGCGAATCTACAATATAATTACCTGCATGTCCCCCGACAAATCCGGTGGCCGTCACATCTGCTCCGGCGATGGATGCCGGTTTAGAGACGTTGAGTCCTTTTCCGCCCGGCGTATAGGCACATTCTTTGACACGGTTCACCTCTCCGACCTGAAATCCGTCCACCACGTACCGTTTGTCGATCGCGGCATTCAGTGTCACTGTCAGTATCATATCAAAAGCCTCCTAATCCTCATTGACCAGCATCAGTTTTCCTTTGACAAGTCCGGGCGTCTTAAACATCTGGAACGCCTCCTGCGCCTGGCTCATCGGCATCTTCTTATAGATAAATTCCGGATCGACCTTGAGCTGCCCTGTTGCAAGATAGTGAGCGGTCAGATCCCACTCTTTGCCCGGGAACGGAGCGCTGTAGGACATCCATGAACCGGTCAGTTTAAACTCCTTGCGGTTCATCTGTTCCCAGAGATCCTGTGTAAAGGACAGCGTTTCGTGAGGAGTTCCGATAAAGCAGACATGTGCTTTATTTGCCGCAAGCTTAAATGCCATCTGCATCGTAGGCACCTGCCCGGCTGTCTCGAATACATATCCGTATCCCTTTCCGCCTGTGACCGCCATCGCTTTCTCCATAAAGTCTTCTTCTGTTGTATTGATCACCTCGTCTGCTCCGAGACGTTTTGCCAGCTCCAGTCTTGCCTCACTGATATCGAATACGACCACTTTCTTAGAGCCGAATATCTTCGCCCACTGCATCGTGAACATACCGACTGTTCCCCCGCCCAGGATTGCCACATACTGGCCGCCCTGATAATCATTCTGGTACAGGCCGTGGATCGCTACTGTTGCCGGCTCGAACATCGCCGCCTCCTCATACGGGATAGACGGATCAAATACGATGGCGTTCTGCTCCGGTATTACCACATAGTCCGCGTTGCTCCCCTGTTCTCTTGATCCGATGAAGCTGTAGTGTTTACACAAGGAGAAATTACCGTTCTGGCAGTCATCGCATTTCATACAGGGTTTCAGCGGAGCGCATGTCACATGGTCGCCCGCTTTCACTTTCGTCACGCCCTCACCCACTTCAGTCACATAGCCTGAAAACTCATGGCCCAGTACGATCGGATAGAAATGCACGCCGTGGTTGAGCACACGGGGGATATCAGAACCACAGATACCGGAAGCCATCACTCTGACTTTAACCTCTCCCGGACCTGGCACCGGTTCTTCATAATCCATATAACGCACATCTTCATTTGCACATACAACAGCTGCTTTCATGTTTATCTGCCTCCTCTTTGTTTCATGATACCTTTTAACTGTTGATAAAGTTCTATATATGTCTTGTAATTCTTGTCGTATACCGACCACTTCTGTTCATCCGGTTCATGGGATCTGCGGTCATGCACCGTCAGTTTCACTGCCTCTTCAAAATCAGCGTACATTCCGATCCCCACGCCGGCAAGAATCACGGCTCCCAGCGTGGTCGCCGTATCCGATGAGGGAACAATGATCGGTTTTCCTGTAATATCGGATTTGATCTGTGTCCAGAGCAGTGAGTTTGCTGATCCGCCCATGGCGCGCATTACTGTAACTCTGGCACCCGCCTCTTCCGCAACATCAAGATTATGCTTCAGGGCGTAGGCTGTACCTTCCATAGCCGCCCGTATAAAGTGCCCTTTCGTCTTGCTGAAATCAATACCATAATACACTCCTTTGGCATCCGGATCCCAGATCGGAGTCCTCTCACCGGACATATAAGGAAGAAAGATCAGCCCGTCACTTCCCGGATCAACGCCTGCTGCCTCCTCATTAAAAAGATCAAGAGAACTTTTTCCCTGTCTCTTTCCCTCTTCTCTCTCATAAGCACCGAATTCTTTCTCCAGCCAGCGCATTACTCCGCCGCCTCCGGTCGTGCCCCCCTGGAGGAGCCAGTGACCCGGGATGACATGATATCCAAGAATCAGCCTCTCATCCGCCTGATATGTATCCGTACAGATGCTCATTCCTCCGGCCTGTCCGCCCTGCTCCTGCGTCTCTCCGCTGTGGATGACTCCGGCTCCAAGTGTACCGCAGGCCGCGTCCAGGCCGCCTGCCGCCACTGGTGTTCCCGGCGCCAGTCCACACTGTGCCGCCGCATCTTCAGTCACGGTTCCGATAATATCATGACATGCATGGATTTCCGGAAGGATATCAGGGGAAAAGCCGAAAGCTTCACACATCTCCTCATCCCATCTGCCTCTTCTCATATCAAAACAGTGGAGGCCATACCCCTGGGACAGATCCTGACTCAGCACGCCTGTCAGCCTGTATGCGATAAAGCTGTTAGACTGCAGGATCTTATATGTCTTTTTATATACTTCAGGAAGATTTCTCTGATACCAGATGATCTTCGGAGTCGTATATGACGGTTGCAGCGGATTTCCGCACAATTCGAAAATCTTCTCTTTCCCGATCTTTTCATTATATTCATCACAGATATCTACTGCTCTTGTATCCATCCAGATCGGGGTGTTGGTCAGGACATTTCCATCGCGGTCAACCGCAATGGCAGACCAGCTCTGTCCGTCAATCCCTACACCTTTGATCTCGGCAGGATCGATTCCGCCTTTTTTCAACACCTCCGGTATGGTTCTGCACACAGCATCCCACCATTCATCCGGATTCTGCTCTGCCCATCCCGGATGGGGATAATATACCGGATAATCTCCGCTGCCGGACGCCGCTGCCTGTCCGTTTCTTGTAAATACGGCAATCTTGCAGGCGCTTGTTCCGATATCAATTCCCAACAAATATTCGCCCATATCTTTCTCCTTTATAATCTATCAGGAAACTTTCTCCGATGCTTTGACTGAGCAGCCCTCGACAAAACCGGTTTTTAATGTAACCGTTACCGTCGTTTTTTCTCTGTCCTGCCCATCTTCCTTCTGGTTTACGGCGCTGTCTCTTTCCTGCAGTTTTTCAATCAAAGTATCCGCCGCTTCCTGCGCGATCTGTGCTGTAGGCTGTGTGACAATGCTCAACCGGGGAACGGATGCTTTCGCGAAGTCAACGTTATCAAATCCGATTACCGACAATTCATCGGGAACCCGGATTCCCAGGTCATTAATCTCCATCATCGCTCCTACCGTCATCTCATAATTTGAGATAAACACGGCAGTCATATCCGGATTGTTCTCCCACAGCTGGCGCATTGCTTTCGCGCCTCCGGCAATCGTATAATTACCACGGGCCATTAGCCCCTCTTCGTATACAGCGTTGTTTTCGCGGAGTGCTTTCTCATATCCGCGCTGTCTCTCCCGCGCCGTATAGACGTCCTCCGGTCCCGCAATCATGCCGATCTTCCTGTGTCCGGCGCGCACAAGCCTGTTCACTGCATCTTCCGCCGCGCCTTCATTATCTACCAGTATACAGTCGCAGCAGACGTCTTTCATTTTCCGGTCAATCATCACAATAGGCTTTCCTGCCCTGATAAATTTCTGAAATCCGGGATCTGATGTTCCCGTAGGCATAACTATAAGTCCGTCGACACGCCTGTGATACAGAAAATCTACCGCTTCTTTTTCACGCTCCGTGTCCGATCTGCAGTCGCAGATCATTGTGGCATATCCGTGGCTTCTCAGAATATCCTCTGCCTCAGTGATAATCTCCGCAAAGAAAATATTGTTCAGTTCGGGAATTACAATTCCTATAGTCTTCGTCCGATTCGTCTTTAGTCCCCGCGCGACTTCATTTACTTCGAAATGCAGTTCCCTGATAGCTTCTTCGATCTTAATCCGGTTCTTCTCACGGACGTTTCCGCCGTTCAGGTAAGACGAAATAGTGGCAAGTCCAAGACCGGTGCGCTTCGCGATATCCTTCATCGTAGCTCCCATTTTACCACCGCCTTTACTCAATCAGATGCCTATTCTGCCTTGCCGTCACAGCCGCACATCTTCATGCGGATCTTAACCTGTTCTTTTACTGCCGCCATTCCTACATTGCCCAGCTTCTTCGGATCGTATGTCTCGGGCTTCTCTTCGAGAAGTTTCTTGACAGCGGCCGTATATGCAGCTCTAAGCTCAGTTGCAAAATTGACCTTGCACATACCGCGCTCTACGCATTCCCTGACATCCTCTTCACTGAGTCCCGATGCTCCATGAAGCACCAGCGGTACGGATACAACTTCTTTAATCGCGCTTACTCTCGGTTTGTCAAGCACCGGTGTACCTACATAGAACCCGTGAGCCGTACCGATCGCAACTGCAAGTGAAGAGATACCTGTACGCTCTGCGAATTCTTTTGCTTCCATCGGATCTGTATTGGTATCTGCATCAGCCTCAAGATCGTCTTCCTTTCCGCCGACTTTTCCAAGTTCTGCCTCAACCGGGATACCGATTGCCTTTGCCACATCCACAACTTTCTTTGTGATTGCGATATTATTTTCAAAATCCTCATGTGAACCATCGATCATAACAGATGTGTACCCCGCCTTCATTGCCTGCACAGCAAGCTCAAAACTATTGCCGTGATCCAGATGCAGGCACACAGGAACGGATACTTTCTCCGCCTCTGCTTTTACGATTGCGGCGTATGTCTCAACTGTTCCATATTTAATTGTACCAGGTGTCGTCTGAAGCATGACCGGAGCCTTCAGCTCTTCAGCAGCTGCGAGTACTGCCTTGACCATCTCCATGTTTTCGACGTTGAATGCGCCTACCGCATAACCGCCTTTCTGAGCATCTAAGAGCATTTTTTCCGAAGTAACTAATGGCATAATATTTCCTCCTTCTTTTTTAAACCGAAACGTTTCGGTTTTGCTTATGTATTTATATTAATACATAAGTTGTATGAAGTCAAGATAATTTATAATTTTTCATAGAAAGAGAGACATCAGTTCTGCCGTCATTCTTATGGCTGTCCTGATGTCTCTGCAGCATATTGCATATATCACTTCATCGTATTCTCCGTCTGATTCACTTGAAACTCCTTTGGAATATAGACCGCCCCCGTAACAGTGCCGTCCTTATTCAAGGTAAAAGTGACTATCTTCAAAGACTCTATACCTATTTCATAATCATAATACGCTATACGGTCTGACATGCCTGTCTTGCCATCCGGGAACTCTCTCTCCCGGCTCATAGGTCTTCTGATATGCTCCCCGTCCGGCATTGTATAGTCATACCATACTTCGTCCTCTTCGGGGCCGAATACATGAACCGACT
>NZ_VMSO01000015.1 GCF_008691045.1 Mediterraneibacter catenae | reverse complement strand
TTTTCTCAGTCTGATAAATCCGGAATTTATTCATCCCATCCTTCATAGAACCGGATGTTCACGGAAATGTTTCTTACGATATCTCCGTCTTTCACCTCAATATCTTCGATATCGGACACATAAGGCATTACAGGCTCATCTTCCTCGAGCTCAACCGTGATCCATGTGCGGCATGCCTCGTTGGCGTTTTCGATGGCGTCGTCAAGTGTTTCTCCGTGAGCCTCACAGCATTCCAGATCCGGGAAGAATGCGTGGTAACCACCATCTTCATTTTTGCGGAAAACCGCAGGATATATGAATTTCATAACTGATAACTCCTTTTATAATAGTGATTTGCTGTAAGTATAGTATAAATTTGGGGAAAAGACAAGATTCTGGTATATGTTGTGTATGTACCAGAGCTATATTCATTTATCATACGATTTCCGTATCATCATCACTCCGAGCATCAGCAGCAGCGGGAAGATCACCGCCCACTGGATCCCTGCTTTCAGATTATTCCCGGCGTGTTCTGCAATCAGTCCCACATATGCCGGACCGCTGGAGCATCCCAGGTCACCTGCAAGGGCGAAGAAGGCGAACATTACTGTTCCGCCGCCTTTTAAAGCAGCTGCGCCGATGCTGAATGCACCCGGCCACATGATGCCCACAGAGAAACCGCAGATGCCGCATCCCAGAAGGCTTAAGGTGGGTTGCGGGGAGAGTGAGATCATGCAGTAAGCGAAAATGCATAAGATCCCGCTCAGGATCATCGCCCGTTTCAGGTTCAGCTTTTCACCATACAGACCGTATAGAAGACGGGAACTTCCCATACATACGGCGAAGAACATGGGACCGGTCAGGTCCCCGATTGTTTTGCTGACGCCAAGACCCTGTTCTGAGAAGGTGGACGCCCACTGGCTGACCGCCTGTTCGCTGGCCCCTGCGCATACCATGATCACCATCAGGATCCAGAATGCCGGTCTGCGGACAAGATCGGCAAAGGACATGCCTTTTTCGCCTTCTTCTGTGAGTGTGCACATAGGTACTTTTCGGAAGACGAAAAGGTTATAGAGTGGGACGAGTGCCCATATGACTGCCATGATCCGCCAGTTGTCCACGCCGAACAGAGCGAAGAACACAGTCGAGAGAAGCACGACCGCCACATGCCCCCAGCAGTAGAATGAATGAAGCATACTCATAGTCTTTTCCTTATTCTTTGTCGGAAGCGCTTCTACTACAGGGCTTACAAGGACTTCCAGCAGACCGCCGCCCACAGCGTAGATGCCGACGGCAATGAGGAGTCCGGCAGAGGGATCGGGCAGAAGCTCCGGCAGGATTGGAAGGCAGATGAGCCCGGAAGCCGATGCGGCATGAGCGATGATCATGGAAGCCCGGTAGCCGATCCGGTCGATAAATCCTGCAGAGAGAAAGTCAGTCATAAGCTGTATGATAAAATTAATTGATATGAGCAGAGTAATCTTTCCCATGGAAATGTTGTATGTACTCTGAAATGTCAGGAACAAAAGCGGTGCGAAATTATTTACGATGGCCTGCACCACATATCCTGTATAACATGCAATAAGTGTGCGTGTATATGTCTGTTTCAATGAAGATTCCTCCGTCGCTGAAATATCTGAGGTGTCGCTGTCCGGGATCAGATCCCTTCTGACACACAATCCAGATTATTATAGAAGAAGAGATACTGTTTGTATAGAGGGTTTGCAGGAAAACAGAGGGAAATATGACAGCTTTTCTTTGACATAAGCGTGCGGTAATTATATAATTAACATTATTACGGGTGTAGGAAAAAGAAAGGATAACGATATGGTGAAACTTCCGCAGATATCAGAAGCAGAATTTGAGGTTATGAGACTGGTATGGGACCAGGCTCCTGTCAATACGAATGAAATCACGGAACAGCTTGTACAGTCCACGGAATGGAGCCCGAAGACGATACAGACGCTTATCCGCCGGCTGGTCACGAAGGGGGCTCTTACCTATGAAAAAAAGGGGCGTGTGTTTGTATATACTCCAGCGGTTGAAGAAAGCGAGTATCTTAAGGTGAAGAGTTCTTCCTTTGTGGAGCATTATTTTAAAGGAGATATCACAGCGTTTGTCTCATCTTATCTTGAAAGCGATGCTCACAGTGAGTCGGATATTGAGTCTCTCAGAAGCATATTATCGGAGCGGACGGGAAAGCAGTAAATAAAATGTAACAGTTCAGTGCGCGCCATTCGTAAAACCGCACTTCGTGCTTACTGCGGCTGTCGCCGCTGTTTTACTCATAGACAGGCGCTCAGCACATCTGACTGCCAGTCGGCGGCTTCTTATGCAAGCATAAATCCGCCTCCTGTCGTCAGATGGCTGAACTGTTACATAAAATTAAAAAAAATAAAAAAAGTTGTTGACTTTTCCTTGGGGGTGTAGTATAGTACATATTGTTCCGGTCAACGGAACACAGAAACACAGAAATGCGACAGTGGCTCAGTTGGTAGAGTACGACCTTGCCAAGGTCGGGGTCGCGGGTTCGAACCCCGTCTGTCGCTCTGAAATAAGCACTTGAGATTCCGGAATGGGGTTCAGGTGCTTTTTCTTTTTCTACAGCAGATCAGACTTATAGACAGGAGTCGGATATTATGAAAAAGTTAAATATGAGAGAAATTATATTAGTTGCAAGCATGCTGTTCGGTATGTTCTTCGGAGCGGGGAATCTGATCTTTCCGGTATCTATGGGGCAGCTGGCGGGGAGCAATATGTGGCAGGCGGCAGCGGGCTTTCTTATCACGGGAGTCGGACTGCCGCTGCTTGGCGTAGCGGCTTTGGGCATCAGCCGGCAGGACGGACTGCTGGAACTGAGCAGCAGAGTAGGAAAGCGTTACGGATTGTTTTTCACCTGCCTCCTGTATTTGACGATCGGTCCTTTTTTTGCAATTCCGAGATGTGCAACGGTCTCATATACGGTAGGAGTGGAGGGAATAACGTCGGGAGCTGCCCATACGGCAGGGCTCGCTGTGTTCTCTTTCCTCTTTTTTGCTCTTGTTCTGTTCTTTTCCTTGCGTCCGGGCGAGATCATGACCTGGATCGGGAAAGTGCTGAATCCTCTGTTCCTGATTTTTCTTGGCATACTTGTGTTCAGGGCTCTGACGTCGCCGGCAGGAGTGATCAGCGAGATCCCTCCGGCTGCGCAGTATGAGCAGGGAGCCTTCTTTACGGGACTTCTGGAAGGATATAATACAATGGATGCCCTGGCAGGGCTTGCATTCGGTATTGTTGTAATAGAAGCGATACGCGGGCTTGGTGTAGAGGAACCGGGAGAGATTGCGAAGAGCACAGTAAAGGCAGGCGTATTCAGCTCTCTTCTGATGGCGCTTATCTACGTCCTCGTGACCGTGATGGGTGCGCAGAGCAGAGGGATATTTGCGTCCGCGGAAAATGGCGGCGAGGCGCTCGCTCAGATTGCCGGGCATTATTTCGGTCCCGCGGGAGCGGTGATCCTGGCTGTGACGGTCACGATTGCGTGTCTGAAAACTGCTGTTGGCCTTATTACAAGCTGCGGAAGAACTTTTGAAAAACTATTCCCCGGAGGTCCGTCCTACCGGATATGGGCATCTGTGTTCTGCGTTCTGTCATTCCTGATCGCAAATCTCGGACTGGATGCGATCATTGCGTATTCTATGCCGGTGCTGATGTTCCTTTATCCGCTGGCAGTCATGCTTATTGTGCTTACGTTTACTGACCGCTTTTTTGGCGGGGACAGGATCGTGTATCAGTGGACAATGTCATTTACGGCTGTGGCAGCGGTATTTGATTTTCTACGGGCGCTGCCGGAAGGGATAAGTTCTTCGGAGATGATCAGAAATATCACGGAGAGCGCTGCCGTGCTCCTGCCGTTTTCAGAGCAGGGATTCGGCTGGGTATGTCCGGCCATCGCGGGGCTTGTGATCGGTCTTGCGGTGCGCAGGTTCTGCAGAGAAATGTAAATGATAATCAATTTCGATATGATAGCCATTGCAGTATCGCACGCGGCTATGCTATACTGTGGATACTGAACAGAAGAATGTTACTTTGAAAACGCGGCCTGGTGTATCGCTGCACTGAGGCCGCCTGACAGCAGAAACAGAGGTGCCTGTATGAAAAAGATCAAGATCGGCCTGCTCGGCCTTGGAACAGTCGGAACCGGAGTTTATAAACTGATCCGCATGCGCTCGGATGTCATGGAACGTACGATCGGAGCGCAGCTTGAGATCAAGAAGATACTTGTACACAATAAAAATAAGAAGAGAGAGGGCGTTGATGAAAGCCTGCTCACTGACAACTGGAAGGATATCCTTGAGGATGAAGAGATTCAGATCGTGATCGAAGTGATCGGCGGTATTGAGCCGGCAAAGACGATGATCCTTGAAGCGCTGAAAGCTGGAAAGAACGTAGTATCCGCAAATAAGGATCTGATCGCAGAGGAGGGACGTGAGCTTCTTGATACAGCTCAGGAATACGGGAAGGATTTCCTGTTTGAGGCGGCAGTAGCAGGCGGAATCCCGATCATCCGCCCGCTGAAGCAGTGTCTGGCAGGAAATGAGATAACAGATGTGCTCGGTATCGTCAACGGTACGACGAACTATATCCTCACGAAAATGTTTGAAGAGGGGATGGAGTTTGAAGATGCCCTGAGACAGGCACAGAAGCTCGGTTATGCAGAGGCTGACCCGACAGCGGACGTAGAAGGGCTGGATGCGGGGCGCAAGGTGGCGATCATGGCATCCATCGCTTTCCATTCGAGAGTTGTATTTTCCGATGTATATACGGAAGGAATCACAAAGATCACGGCAGCGGACATTGCCTATGCAAAAGAATTTGACAGTGTGATAAAGCTGCTCGGCGTAGCGCGCAATACAGAGAGCGGGATCGAGGTCGGTGTATATCCGGTCATGCTGCCAAAGGACCATCCGCTGGCATCTGTACGGGAGTCTTTTAACGCAGTATTCATTCATGGCGACGCTGTGGACGACGCCATGTTCTACGGAAGAGGGGCCGGGGAGATGCCTACAGCAAGTGCGGTTGTAGGAGATGTGATCGATGTGGCCAGAGATCTGGCATACGATTGCACGGGCAGGATAAGCTGTACCTGCTACCGGCAGATCCCGGTGAAAGATTTCGGGGAAATAGAAAATAAATTTTTCCTGCGTATGCAGGTGAAGAACAGGCCGGGCGTGCTGGCGCAGATTGCCCAGGTGTTCGGCGGCCATAAAGTGAGTATTGCCAGGGTTGTCCAAAAGAATGTACATTTAGAGAAGGCTGAACTTGTCATTGTGACAGAGAGAGTAAAAGAGCGGCACATGAAAGACGCTACAGAGGAACTGAAAAATATGGACAGCATCTACGAGATTAGCAGTGTGATACGCGAATATTAAGATGTTGACCGTGATGACCGGAATAGAGTACGGAAAAGTGAGGAGCGCAGATGGAGAAGAGAAGTCAGCCCATCGGGTTTCTGATAAAACAGATCAATAATGTATATGAGAAGGATCTGAACGAGCGTTTGAAAAAGATCGGTATTACATCGTCCCAGTGCGCTGTGCTGGATTACCTTTTCCGCACGAGCAAAGAGGAAGTAAGCCAGAGAGATGTAGAAAAAAATCTGAATCTGAAGAATCCGACGGTTACGGGGATACTGCAGCGTCTGGATGAAAAAGGTTATATCCTCTGCGTGCCCAACGCGCATGACAAAAGGAAGAAGAATATTTATCTCACCGAGAAAGCATATGATATCCAGCGAAGGATGGATATTGACCGTCGGAAACTTGACAGAGAGCTTACGCGCGGAATGACGAAGCGGGAGACTGATGCGCTGAGGAGAAATCTGGAAAAACTGCTGTACAATATAGCAGATCCGTGATAAGGAGGAGAACATGAGTTACGCAGATAAAGTTTTTATCGATATGTGCCGGGATATCATAGAGAACGGTACAAGCACAGAGGGAGAAAAAGTGCGCCCCGTGTGGGAGGACGGAACTTCTGCCTATACGATCAAGAAGTTCGGTGTTGTGAACCGCTATGACCTCTCGAAAGAGTTCCCGGCGCTGACACTGCGACGCACTGCTATCAAGAGCTGTGTGGATGAGATGCTGTGGATCTGGCAGAAGAAGTCTAACAATGTGCATGAATTAAAAAGTCATATCTGGGACAGCTGGGCAGATGAGACAGGATCTATCGGCAAGGCTTATGGATATCAGATGGGTGTGAAACACCAGTACAAGGAAGGGATGATGGATCAGACGGACCGTGTGATCTATGACCTTAAGAACAATCCGTACAGCCGCCGTATTATGACGAACATTTATGTACATCAGGATCTGCATGAGATGAATCTGTATCCGTGTGCATACAGTATGACGTTTAATGTGACAAAAGAGGCTGACAGTGATATCCTTACTCTGAACGGCATTCTCAACCAGCGCTCCCAGGACGTGCTGACGGCGAACAACTGGAATGTATGTCAGTATGCAGTGCTCCTCCATATGCTTGCGCAGGTGTGCGGCATGAAGGCGGGCGAGCTGGTCCATGTGATCGCGGATGCACATATTTATGACAGACATATTCCGATGGTGGAAGAGCTGATCGCAAGAGAACCTTATCCGGCGCCGAAATTCCGGCTGAATCCGGAAATCACGGACTTTTATGATTTTACGCCGGACGATGTTGCGCTGGATGACTATCAGACACATCCGCAGATGAAAAACATTCCGGTCGCTGTATAACATGCATAGAAAGGTGAAGTATATATGAAGGCAATATTAGCTGCAGATAAGAACTGGGGGATCGGTTACAATAACCATCTGCTTGTGAGCATCCCTTCTGATATGAAATTTTTCCGTCAGACGACAACCGGAAAGGTGGTTGTCATGGGGAGAAAGACTTTGGAGAGTTTCCCGAACGGCATGCCTCTGAAGAACAGGACAAATATTGTTCTGACAGCAAATCAGGACTACCAGGTGAAGGATGCCGTCATTGTCCATTCAGAGGACGAGCTGATGGAGGAACTGAAAAAGTATGATGCAGATGATATCTATGTGATCGGCGGGGAAAGCGTTTACCGCATGATGCTGCCATACTGTGATACTGTTTATGTCACCAAGATCGACAGGGCATTCCAGGCGGATACTTTTTTCCCGAATCTGGACGAGATGGACGAATGGGTGATGACAGAAGAAAGCGAGGAGCAGACCTGTTTTGATCTGGAATTTTGTTTTACGAAATATGAGCGCAGGTAACAGGTGTATAAACCATAGAAGAAGGCGGGGAGCACGGCGAAGGATATTCGATGCATTGCTGCTGACTATAAGTGCAGCGGTCCTGACGGCAGGCTGTACGGGGACAGGCAGAACAGGCGCAGGAGAGGATCCTTCAGTCAGTACCGAATCGTCCGGGAGTATGTCAAAGGACGGCAGGATCAGTGTTGTGACGACGATCTTTCCGCCCTATGATTTTGTGCGGGAGATTGCGGGAGACGAAGTAAATCTTACGATGCTTCTTAAGCCGGGTGAAGAGACACATTCTTATGAACCAACGCCTCAGGATATTATCGATATACAGAACAGCGATGTGTTTATCTACACAGGCGGGGAAAATGATGTCTGGGTGGAAGACATTCTCAGTTCCATGCCGGAGTCGGATATGCTGACTCTGCGTCTGACAGACTGTGTGGATACGGTTGAGGAGGAAGAAGTCGAGGGCATGAAGGGAAGCGGGGGACACAGTCATGCCCATGAGACAGAAGATCCGCAAGAGGAAGAAGAGTCGGTCCATGAGATTGACGAACATGTATGGACTTCTCCGGTCAATGCTTCACTGATCGTGGAGCATATTAAAGACGTGCTTTCCCAGGCAGATCCGTCCGGAAGTGAGCTGTATGCGGAGAATGCTCTTGCTTACCAGGAAAAGCTTGTGGATCTGGATCGTCAGTTCCGGAATATAGCGGACAATGCAAAAAGGGACGTAATGATCTTTGGGGACCGTTTCCCGTTCCGGTATTTTGCAGACGAGTATGGTCTTGAGTATTATGCGGCATTTCCGGGATGCGCCGGTGACACGGAGCCGAGCGCGGCAACTATGGTGTTTTTGATAGAAAAAGTGAGGGAAGAAAATGTCCCTGCAGTGCTCAAGATGGAGCTGAGCAATGATGACATAGCAAATGCGGTCGCAGAGGCAACCGGAACAGAGGTAAAAGTATTTTACAGTTGTCATAATCTGTCGGCAGATGACTTTGAGAGCGGCGAGACATATCTTTCTATGATGCAGAAAAACGTTGAGACATTGAAGGAGGTCCTGAACTGATGCCCCTGATAAAATGCGAAAATGTCTCCATCGGCTACGAAGGGCAGACGGTGGTGAAAGATCTGAATTTTGCGATAGAAAAAGGCGATTACCTGTGTATCGTCGGCGAGAATGGTTCGGGAAAGAGTACTCTTGTCAAGAGTCTGCTCGGACTAAAGAGCGTGGAAAAAGGGCGCATTACATTCGGAGACGGACTGAGACAGAATGAGATCGGATATCTTCCGCAGCAGAATGATACGCAGAAAGACTTTCCTGCGAGTGTCTATGAAGTGGTTCTCTCCGGCAGGCTTAACAGCAGGGGATTCCACCCCTTCTATACATCCGGCGATAAGCGGGAAGCAGTGGAGAAAATGGAACTTCTCGGAATACGGGATCTGGAGCGGCAGTGCTTCCGGGATCTCTCGGGAGGCCAGAAACAGAGGGTGCTCCTGGCGCGCGCGCTGTGCGCCACAAAAAGCCTGCTCCTGCTCGACGAGCCGGTGACAGGTCTGGATCCGATCGTGACGGGCGAGTTCTACCAGCTCATCCGGAGAATCAACCGGGATTCCGGTATTGCGGTGGTGATGGTATCCCACGATATTGAGAGTGCGGTGGAAGATGCGACTCATATCCTGCACCTGCAGGAGACAGCGCTGTTCTTTGGGACGACAGAAGATTACCGCAGGAGCCGGATCGGCAGAAAATTTCTGGGAGGTGTGCATGATGGAAACGATTTTTGAGATGTTCTCATATCCTTTCATGGTGCGCGCATTTGCCGTGGGCGCGCTCGTTGCGCTGTGTTCTGCCCTGCTGGGAGTGAGCCTTGTCCTGAAAAGATATTCTATGATCGGGGACGGCCTCTCACATGTGGGGTTCGGTGCTCTGGCGATCGCGGCTTCCCTCAATATGGCTCCGCTTGCCGTAGCTATCCCGGTCGTAATCCTGGCTGCCGTACTGCTTCTCCGCATCAGGGGAAACAGCAGGATCAAGGGAGATGCGGCGATCGCGCTTATCTCTACCAGTTCCCTGGCGGTGGGAGTTATGGTGATATCTATGACTACAGGAATGAATACAGATGTATATAATTATATGTTCGGCAGTATACTTGCCATGAGTGAAGGAGATGTAGTCTTAAGCGTTGCCATGGCGGTTATCGTGCTGGTACTGTTTGTGTTTTTCTATCATAAGATATTTGCCATTACGTTTGATGAAACATTCGCACAGGCGACCGGGGTGAAAGCGGATCTTTACAATACGCTGATCGCGGTGCTGACGGCAGTGACGATCGTGCTGGGAATGCGTATGATGGGAGCTCTCCTTATCTCGAGCCTGATTATCTTTCCGGCACTTACTTCTATGCGCGTGTGCAAGACATTTAAGAGTGTGATGATCAACTCGGCGGTAATCTCTGTCGTATGTCTGGTGACCGGCATTACGGTCTCATATGTATGGGCGACTCCGGCAGGGGCGAGCGTAGTTATGGCAAATATAGCGGCGCTTCTGGTCTACTCTCTGATCGGACTGATCAGGAATAAAGGAAAATGATGATTATTGCAGGAATTTTCGGGGCTGTCCTTATGACGGCTTTCGGAACTTACTATTTTCAGAATAAGAAAAGAAAAAGAAAGAACGCACTTCTATGTAAAGCGCTCGCCACGTCTGTTCCGGGCTTTCTGCTGGCAGGAAGCCTGTGCGGAGAAAGGTATTTGCAACTGGCGGACAGAATAGACGTCTGCCTGCAACCGGCATATGCGTTTACTCTCCTGGCAATCCTGTTTTATTTGGCTGCGGATGTACTGCTGGAGTGCAGATTCATATGGGGGGCGGTATGTTTCAGTATCGGCCATATATGTATGGCATCTGGTTTTCTGTTAAGCGGAGAGTCTGTGCTCCATTTGGGAGAAAACGGCCCCTTTGCTGTTGATACCGGATTACTTGGTCTGACGCTGGCTTTCTGCGCAGTCTTTGCGGCAGCAGCCTGCTCTGCTCTCCACTGTTATTTTTATTCGCTGCAGAAAAAGAAACTGTTTTATCCCATGCTGGCGTATCTCCTGATTCTAAGCATGATGGCGGCTCTTGCCGTGACGGCAGGCGTCCGCGCGGGCTTCGGAGGTTCTGGGGGCATCAGTGCAGCTAAAGGAATGATTCCGGCGGCGGGCGGACTTTGTTTTGCGGTCTCTGATGTGCTTCTTGGCAGAAACAGACTGGGAAAGCACAGGAGCGTGGTGTGCGGTGCCCTTGTACTGCTTCTGTATTATGCGGCTGTGTATCTTTTCGCAATGCGGCTGTGGATATAGATGTTGTAACGGTTCGGTCGAAACGTTCCTGATGACCGGACTGCTGCTGAATGATAGAATTGAGAGGATAAAAAGATATGGCATTATTTCATGCAATTTATAATATACTCTGGGGAGATCTGATTACAATTCCTCTGCCGGGCGGCAGTACGCTGGGACTTTCGCTTCTTGTACTGATTCTTGTCCCGGCGGGTATTTATTTTACAATACGCACAAAATTTCTTCCGTTTCGTCTCTTCCCCGAGATGCTGAAAGTAACTTTGGAGAATAACAGGAAGATTGAAGAGGAAGAGCGGGAGGGAATCTCCGGTGTACAGGCGCTGATCGTCTCAACAGCCTGCCGTGTGGGCATGGGCAATCTGGTCGGTGTGGTAGCTGCAATCTCCGCCGGCGGTGCGGGAGCTGTATTCTGGATGTGGGTAATTGCTCTTGTAGGTTCTTCGACTGCCTTTATCGAGGCTACGCTGGCACAGCTCTATAAAGAGAAAGATCCGCTCTACGGCGGATACCGGGGTGGCCCGGCGTATTACATCCATGCACTGTTTATCAAAAAAGGAAGCAAAAAGAAGAAATCCATACTGGCAGTGCTTTTTGCTGTATCCGGTCTGATCTGCTGGTGCGGGATCAGCCAGGTGATCAGTAACTCTATCTCATCTTCTTTTGAGAATGCATTCCACGTTCCGCCGATTTACTCCACCGTTGTTCTTGTGGTAATAGCTGCAATTATCGTTTTGAGAAAGAATGCGACGGTTAAAGTGCTTGACATCATCGTTCCTATTATGGCGGCGTGCTATTTCTTTATTACGATTTTCATTATTGTGACAAATGCGGGTCAGCTTCCGGCAGTGTTTGGAAGAATTTTTTCAGAGGCATTCGGTATCCGCCAGGTAGCAGGCGGTGGAATTGGGGCAGTGATCATGAATGGGGCAAAGAGAGGTCTCTTCTCCAATGAAGCCGGATCGGGTTCTGCACCATGTGCGGCTGCGGCGGCTGACATCAGCCACCCGGCAAAAGAGGGACTCTTACAGGCTCTTGGTGTCTTTATTGATACTCTTGTAATCTGTACCTGCTCTGCTATGATCATGCTGCTGACACCGGAGGCCATGACAAAAGGTCTTGAGGGGATGGACCTGCTCCAGACAGCAATGCAGTATCATCTTGGGGAGTTCGGAGTTGTATTTATCGCGGTAATTCTGTGGCTGTTCAGTTTCTCCACATTTCTCGGCATCCTGTTCTATGCCAGATCGAATGTGGCGTATCTCTTCGGCGACAACTGGATTTCCCAGACACTGTATAAAGTGCTGGCGCTCGTCATGCTCTTTATCGGAGGTCTGGCAGCGTACCAGTTTGTGTGGGATCTGGGGGATCTTGGAGTAGGGCTTATGACCGTGTTCAATATGATCGCTCTCATCCCTCTTGCTCCGAAGGCTCTGACGTCTCTTAAGGATTATGAGAAGAATGTAATGACGAAAAAGAAATCTCACTGATTAAAAAAGATCAAGAAAACGTGATTGACAAGGATAAAAATACACACTATAATGTATTTAAATTTTTAACTATCAGAAATGCAGTGACAAGGAGGAGTACATAATCTTCAGATGCACAGAGAGAAGATGGCAGGTGTAAATCTTCGTGACGGGATTATGGAAGTAGCCTTCGAGCAGTGGACTGAACGTACCGGACGAGTACCAGTAGGCTCCAACGTATTCCCACGTTATAGGGAAACGGTATCGGAAGACAGACACAGCGCAGCGAAAGCGGTGAGAAAGAGGAATTCCCGTACCGGCTAAGAGCAGAGATTTGTCTCTGAATTCAGGTGGTAACACGGATGAAAGATTCGCCCTGGGCATATGATGCTCAGGGTTTTCTTTTTCCGGATATCGTAATTATAGAAAGAGGAGGTAGAAGTGTGAGACAGATTACAGGTAACAAATTGCTGGTAAGAGCATTAAAGGAAGAGGGAGTGGACACGATCTTCGGGTATCCGGGAGCGTGTACGATAGATATCAGCGATGAGCTGTATAAGCAGGACGATATCAGAGTTATCCTGCCCAGACACGAGCAGGCACTCGTGCATGAAGCGGATGCATATGCCAGGACAACGGGGAAAGTCGGTGTATGTCTGGTCACGAGCGGACCGGGCGCTACGAACCTTGTCACAGGGCTGGCAACGGCAAATTACGACAGTGTACCGCTTGTATGTTTTACGGGACAGGTGGCAAAGCATCTGATCGGGAACGATGCGTTCCAGGAAGTAGATATCGTGGGCATTACACGCAGTATCACAAAGTATGGCGTGACGGTGAGAAACCGCGAAGATCTTGGTCGTATTATAAAAGAAGCATTCTATATTGCGAGAACGGGACGCCCGGGACCGGTGCTTATCGATCTGCCGAAAGATGTGATGTGTGAACTTGGCAGCGCAGAGTATCCTAAAACAGTCAATATCCGCGGATATAAACCGAATACGAGTGTTCATATGGGACAGCTCAAACGAGCACTCAAGATGCTCAAGAAAGCGAAGAGACCGCTCTTCCTCGCGGGAGGCGGAGTGAATATTGCCCGTGCGAATCAGACGTTTACAGAAGTAGTCAATAAGACGAATGTACCGGTCGTGACGACGATCATGGGAAGGGGGGCAGTGCCCACGAACCATCCGCTTTTCATCGGAAATCTCGGGATGCACGGTCAGTATGCGGCAAACATGGCTGTGAGTGAGTGTGATCTGCTGTTCTCTATCGGAACAAGGTTCAATGACCGTATCACAGGGAAACTTCATGCTTTTGCTCCAAAGGCGCAGATCGTCCATATTGATATCGATACGGCGTCTATTTCCAGAAATATCCATGTTCATGTACCGATCGTGGCTGATGCCCTGGAGGCCGTGACAAAGATGAACGAATATGTGGAACCGTGTGAGACAAAGAAGTGGCTGGAACAGATTAAAGAATGGAAAGAAGAGCATCCATTGACAATGAAAGACCGCGGCCAGATGAGCCCGATGGATATCATTCAGGAGATGAACCGGCAGTTTGATGATGCGATCATTGCGACGGATGTCGGACAGCATCAGATGTTTGTTACACAGTATGCGGAGATAACAGAGAAGAAGCAGCTCGTTACATCCGGCGGACTCGGAACGATGGGATACGGCTTTCCGGCGGCAATCGGTGCAAAACTGGGAAATCCGGATAAGACGGTAATCGCAATTTCCGGGGACGGCGGCATGCAGATGAATATTCAGGAGTTCGCCACAGCAGTACTTGAGGAACTTCCGCTCATCCTGTGCGTATTCAACAATGAATATCTCGGCATGGTGCGTCAGTGGCAGAAGCTTTTCTATGGGAAGCGCTATGGAATGACAAATCTGCGTTCGGGTGCTCTGTTCCGCAGGACAAACGGAGAAGAGATGCCGGAATACACTCCGGATTTTGTGAAACTGGCAGAAAGCTACGGCGCAAAGGGAATCCGCGTAATGAAAAAAGAAGATATTGCAGCCGCTTTCGAAGAAGCGAAGAAAAATACAAAGACACCTACATTGATCGAATTTATCATAGATCCGGAAGAAATGGTCTACCCGATGATTCAGCCGGGCGGAACGCTCGAAGAGATGATCATGGATTGTTAGAAAGGAGTGCGTGAGAATGGATAATACTATGAAAAAAAGATGGATTTCACTTTATGTAGAAAATCAGGTGGGCGTGCTCTCTAAGATTTCCGGGCTTTTTTCCGGAAAATCATACAATCTGGACAGTCTGACCGTGGGAACGACCGAAGATCCTACCGTATCAAGGATGACGATCGCCACGGTAAGCGACGATGAGACGTTTGAGCAGATTAAAAAGCAGCTTAACCGTATGATAGAGGTGATAAAGGTAATTGACTTTACAGATATCTTTGTGCGAATGAAAGAGATTCTTTATGTGAAAGTACTCAAATGCTCTGTTGCGGACAAAGTAGAAGTGTTCCAGATCGCGGAGACATTTAAGGCAAAAGTAATCGACTACGGCAGGGACAGCGTGCTTGTAGAGTTCGTGCAGACTGCGACTAAGAATGATGCTGTGGTGAAGCTTATGAAAGAGGAATTCAAGAGCATCGAAGTCGTAAGAGGCGGGAGCGTCGGA
Organism: Mediterraneibacter catenae; assembly: GCF_008691045.1. Classification (GTDB taxonomy): domain Bacteria; phylum Bacillota; class Clostridia; order Lachnospirales; family Lachnospiraceae; genus Mediterraneibacter; species Mediterraneibacter ornithocaccae. Next base: position 53,924 of record NZ_VMSO01000015.1, on the reverse strand, counting down.
ATCGAGTCTATCAGCATGATGGAACGATAGTTCAGCAATACATTGGACGTGAGAAGGAAAGATGCTTGCATATTTCCGCGAACGGACATATGTATTAGGGGAGCGCCTGTACATGAGTAAAGAAGCGGCACAAGCCGCAGTAAGCACGGAGTGCGGCTTTGCGAATGGTGCGGGCTGAACTATTGTTCAAAGATATTCAAAAAACCGAGCGCACTCTTGATTTTTATTAATCACAGTATTATAATGGTCACCGTAGAGTAATGACGGACTTTTCCAAGCAGAGGAGGAAAACACAATGGAGAAGAAAAATCTTGACTGGGAAAATATGGGATTCAGCTACATGCAGACTGATAAGCGGTATGTGGCAAACTATAAAGACGGCAAATGGGATGACGGCGCTCTGATCGACGATCCGAATATCGTGATGAATGAATGTGCCGGAGTGCTTCAGTATTCACAGTCTGTTTTTGAGGGACTTAAAGCATATACAACGGAAGACGGACATATCGTGACATTCCGTCCGGATCTGAATGCCTCTCGTATGGTAGATTCTGCAAAACGTCTCGAAATGCCGCCGTTCCCGGAGGAGCGTTTCGTAGATGCTGTAGAGCAGGTTGTTAAAGCAAATGCAGCGTATGTTCCGCCGTACGGGTCAGGCGCTACATTGTATATCAGACCATATATGTTCGGAATCAATCCGGTTATCGGTGTAAAGCCGGCGGATGAGTACCAGTTCAGAATTTTTACAACTCCGGTAGGACCGTACTTCAAGGGCGGTGCAAAGCCGATCACGATCTGCGTTTCAGATTTCGACAGAGCAGCACCGCACGGAACAGGTCACATTAAAGCAGGACTGAACTATGCAATGAGTCTGCATGCGATTGTCACAGCCCACGCAAATGGATTTGATGAGAACATGTATCTTGATTCTGCTACAAGGACGAAGGTAGAAGAGACGGGCGGTGCGAACTTTATTTTCGTCACAAAAGACAATAAAGTCGTAACACCTCATTCTGATACGATCCTTCCGTCTATCACGAGAAGATCTATCATGTATGTGGCTGAGCATTATCTTGGACTGGAAGTGGAAGAAAGAGACGTATACTTTGATGAGGTGAAAGATTTCGCAGAATGCGGACTTTGCGGAACGGCAGCCGTAATCTCACCGGTAGGAAAGATTGTAAACCACGGCGAGGAAATCTGCCTGCCGAGCGGTATGGAGAAGATGGGACCGGTTACTCAGAAACTGTACGATACGCTGACAGGTATCCAGATGGGACACATTGAGGCTCCGGAAGGATGGATCAAAGTAATCGAGTAATTATTCTATATGATATTGGGTAGGATTGAGGGGCGCTGAACGTCCGGTGGACGTTCGCTTAGCGCCGACCGAAGCGGCAGCGAAGACTGCGCAGCACGGAACAATCCGTAGGCATCATAGTTGGGGGTTTTGGCCCCCCAACATAAAAGAGCGGGAACATTCGGACGGATAGCGGTCCGGGCGTTCCCGCTCTTTTACAGGATGTGGTCTGAAAGAATACTGTGATAGTCAGACAAATGTCTTATGCAAATAATCGACGGATGCTTTAACGGCAGAGCTGTCGGTGCGGAATAGTTTATAGTCATCCTGCTCGGAGAGTCCGAGTCCGATTCCGGGTTTGCGAAAAGTCATTGCGCTGTCTGCTTCGATTTTCCCTGACATATGATATGAGGAAATCCCTGTATAGGGGACAAGTTTTTCGATTATTTCACAGCTGATTCCGCTGGCAGCGAGAATCTCAATCCGTCCCCGGCTCTCCTCCTGTAGTTTTTTCAGTAGATCGCGACCTTCCCATGCGGTAGGTTTCTGTCCGCTTGTAAGGATTGTATCATATCCCAGTTCAATGACTTGCTCCATTGCCTGCATGGGGTCAAGACATACATCAAATGCGCGGTGGAGCGTGATTTCCATTTTACCCGCTGTCTCTTTGAAACGCTCAAGCTGTTCTGTGTTGAGAGTGCCGTCCGGATTAAGGATACCGACAACGACGCCGTCGGCGCCTTCCTCGCGGAACATCCGGATCTCTTCATTTATTTCATCGCACTCATATTTGTCGTAGCAATAATCGCCATAGCGGGGGCGCAGGAGTGTTCTGATTTTAAGTCCGGTATATTTCCGGATCTGACGGAACAGCGGAAGCGAAGGCGATACACCGCCTATTACGAGATCGCTGCAGAGCTCGATGCGGCTTGCACCGCCCTTTTCAGCAGCCAGTGCTGATTCTACGCAGTCTACACAGGCTTCAAGAATATAGTTTCCCATTTGTCATTACCTCATTTTATTACAGATTAAACAACATAGTTGCAATATTAAAGTAGATCAGTATCGAGAATATGTCAACCAGTGTCGTGATAAGAGGAGAAGCCATGATCGCCGGATCAAGATGAATTTTGCTTGCAAGCAGCGGCAGTATACATCCGACCATTTTCGCGACAATGACAGTTCCGATCAGTGATAATGCGATGACGAGCGCAAGCCCGGCGTTATCATACTGGATCATGATCCGGATGCCGTTTGTCAGGGCGAGAACCGCTCCAACAATAAGGGAGATGCGGAACTCCTTAAATATTACCCGGAAGATATCCTTAAAACGAACCTGCGACAGAGCAAGTCCCCGAATGATCAGAGTTGAGCTCTGGGAACCACAGTTTCCGCCTGTGTCCATCAACATTGGTATAAACGATACAAGAAGTGGAATCGCAGCAAATGCATTTTCATATTTCGTGATGATCGTTCCCGTAATGATTGATGTAAACATCAGGATGAGGAGCCATGGGATGCGGTTCTTTGCATGAGCAAATACAGACGTCTCAAAGTACGTCTTTTCACTCGGATTGATGGCAGCCATCTTTGTGATATCCTCGGTCGCTTCCTCTACCATAACGTCCATGGCGTCATCAAATGTGACAATGCCGACCATCAGTCCGTCCGTATCCAGGACCGGGATGGCGAGAAAATCATATTTTGTAAAAAGCTTTGCCACTTCTTCTTTGTCTGTGTGCGTTTTTACAGAGATTATCTCAGTCTCCATCAGATCTTTTATGAGTACATCATCGTCTGTTGTCATCAGGTCTTTGGCGCTGACGATACCGATCAGCCTTCGCCTGTCAGTTACATAGCAGGTGTAGATTGTTTCTTTATGTATTCCGGTTTCTTTAATATGAGCCATGGACTGGGCAACAGTCATGTTTTCTCTGATATCTACATATTCTGTAGTCATAATACTTCCGGCGCTGTCTTCCGGATAGTTCAGAAGCTGGTTGATAAGAGCTCTGTCTGATGTGCTGACAGTATCAAGGATACGGTTGACCAGGTTCGCAGGAAGCTCTTCCAGAAGATCTACGGTATCGTCCATGTACAGATCATCAAGCAGTTCTTTCAATTCCTTTTCTGAAAATATTTCAACCAGATATGTCTGCATAGAGCTGTCCATGTTGGCGAATACTTCGGCTGCTTTGTCTTTCGGAATCAGGCGGAAAGCCAGAGCCAGTTCCTTGTCATCCAGCTCTGAGAGCAGTGAGGCTATGTCCACTTCGTTCATAACATCCAGAATACTCCTCACAGCTTTGTACTGACGCTGCTGGAGAAGTTTTACAAAAATATCTTTGTTCATGATAAATACCTCTCTTTATGTTATTTTTTGTTATCAAGCTACATAAATGGCAACTGGCACCAGAATCCATAACCTCACCTCCTTTGACTGCAGTTCACATTACCAACCATCCGCAATAAGCAATCTTAGCACGTAGTGCGAGACTGGAGCGCGTCAGCGCGACGAATGCGCATGCGGGTGGTGGGTAGTGTGAACGAGCAAAATTACAAACAGAAAACTCCGTCACTGCCTGAACAATGACGGAGTCATAATAAACCCATGAAAATAAACATGACCGGGATGCATCGTTCAAGCTTTAGTATCACAGGGCATATCAATTGCATTAGGCTGCACCTTCACGACACAGCCTGCTGACCATCTTATCGTGTCTCCACGATCTCGCGGCAGCAATCTTCGGGTATATCCCAATCCCTGTGGTAACCTCACCTACCGAATGATGTATTCTGTTTTTGTACGTGTACATTGTAGTTCAATGAAATGCCGATGTCAAGAAAAAATTCTGCAGTATTCCGTGGCTTGGACATGTAACAGTTCAGTTCACGACATTCGCATTAAATACGTATTTATCAAGCCGGTCAAACGCTTCCTTCACCCTTGAGAGCGGAAGTGCCAGATTCATGCGGATGCCGAACGGGCAGTGGAACGGGCGGCCGTCCTGCCAGAGTACGCCGACTTCCAGCCCTGCAGTCTGAAGTTCGTCGATTGTCCGGTCGTGTTCCCTGCACCATTCTTCACAGTCCAGAAGGAGCATATAAGTGCCCTGCGGCTTTATGACTTTCACTCCTTCAAAATGATCCTGGATGAATTGGTAGGCATAATCTATATTTCCTGTGAGTACTTCGCAGAGCTGGTCAACCCATTCATATCCCTCCGGCTTATATGCGCCGATCAGGGCATACATGGACAATACATTCATATCGTTATAATGCGGCAGGGAAGTTTCCTTGTCCATTCGGTCTCTGAGCCATTTATTATATATGATATGATAGCTCCCGATCAGCCCGGCAAGATTGAAAGTCTTGGACGGCGCATAGAGCGCGATCGTCCGCTGTTTCGCATCTTCGGAAACACTCTGGGCCGGTATATGTTTATGACCTGTAAGGATCAGATCAGACCAGATCTCATCGGAGACGACATAGACATCGTGCTTCCGATAGAGCTCCATCATCTTTTCAAGTTCTTCCCTTTCCCATACTCTTCCGGTCGGATTATGAGGGGAACAGAGGATAGCTGCATGGATCTTGTTCTCGATGATCTTTCTTTCCATATCTTCGAGGTCCATGCGCCACATGCCTTTGTCATCCTGTACAAGCGGGCTGAGAACTATGTTGTAACCATTGTTAGTAAGGGCTCCGGTAAATCCGATATATGTGGGCGAGTGGAGGAGTACGGAGTCCCCTTTGGAGCAGAGTACGTTGAGCGCGCTTACTGCACCGCCCAGCACTCCGTTTTCATAGCCGATGTGCTCCTTCTTCAGTCCGGTGACTCTATTTCGTTTCTCATGCCACTGCATAATTTCTTCATAATACTCATCCCTAGGTACAAAATAGCCGTAGGCAGGATGTTTTACCCTCTCAATGATCGCTTCCGGGATTGTGGGGACCGTGGGAAAGTTCATATCTGCCACCCACATGGGAATGCGGTCAAATCCCGGCTTCAGCTTTGCTTTTGCAAAATAGTCTGCACCGAAACCACTCTTCATATCAGGGGCGTCTACGGCGATCGCATCTTTCCCTTTTCTGTCCAGAATACTGGTAAAATCGTACTGCATATTCATCCTCTTTTCTTTTTGCTATAGATGTTATTTCCAGAGTGTATTTTGAGTAAATCACAGCAGTGATTATCCAGAATTATAGTCAGGGTACAGCCTAAAGTCAAGCGGACGGAAATGCTTTAGCCCTGGGGGATACATCTGCGCAGCCGCTTGTTATTCTTGTTATTTATGCTGGAAAAGAGTATACTTTATTAAATATTACAGCAAGAGGTATATATCATGACAGGACTGCGCACTCTCCAACCTTTCCCTGACCGGTTCCATGCTGATTTTCTGTGTGGGTGTCAATCTGTTATGGGAAAAGAAATTGAAAGTTGCGAATATGCTCCCGGCTATTGTCATAGCGCTAATCTGTGCATTTCTGGGTCTCTGATCCGGTGCTGCATAGGGAAAACGGTAAATATATAAAAGAAACAGATATAAGAAATGGTGAAGAAAGGCGGCAGGGCAGATATTATGACAAAGACTAATAACATCGCCCCTTCGGCAAACATTGTAAAAGAGTCAGTGATTCTCGGAGATGTATCGATAGGTGAGGATTCTACAGTGCTCTTCCACGCGGTATTAAGAGGAGATGACGACAGCATCAGTGTGGGAAAATGCAGCAATATTCAGGATAACTGCACCGTACATGCGGACAGAGGATATCCTGCGGTGATCGGAGACTGTGTAACTGTGGGGCACAATGCTGTTGTGCATGGATGCACTGTCGGCGATGGAAGTCTGATCGGTATGGGCGCCATCGTCCTTAACGGTGCACAGATCGGGAAGGAATGCCTGATAGGGGCAGGAAGCGTTGTGCTCGAGGGCACCGTGATACCGGACGGGTGTCTTGCGGTGGGATGCCCGGCAAAAGTAAAGAGGAGTCTTACTGAAGAAGAGCGCCGGAAACTGTATGACAGCAGCTGGTCGTATGTGGAGACTGGCCGGAAATTAAAAAAAGACGGATATTGTCTCTGAAAAGAGTGAAAAACAGAGCAGAATCTGGTATAATAAAAAGGCAGGTCTCATACTGCTGAAAAAAGATCAAAGAAAAGAGGATTCTATCATGGAGTACAAGATTACCGGATATAAACCGGAAAAGTTATTTCATTTTTTTGAAGAGGTATGTGCTGTTCCGAGAGGATCAGGAAATGAGAAGGGAATCAGCGACTTCCTTGTAAAGTTTGCAAAAGACAGAGGTCTCTGGGTATACCAGGACGACAGTTATAACGTTATTATCAAGAAAAACGGCAGCGAAGGCGCAGAGGACAAAGAGCCTGTCATGCTGCAGGGACATATCGATATGGTGTGCGATAAACGCGCAGGGGTAGAGCATGATTTTGGGACAGAGGGGATTGACCTTGTGCTCAAAGACGGCGTGCTTTTTGCAAACGGCACAACGCTCGGAGCAGATAACGGTGTTGCAATTGCGCTTATGATGATGGTGCTGGATGATGAGGACATTAAGCATCCTCCGGTAGAGTGTGTGTTTACTACAGAAGAAGAAGTGGGATTAAACGGAGCTCAGGCCCTGGATAAATCCCAGATCACGGCAAGGACGATGATCAACATGGATTCAGAGGAAGAGGGCGTTGCAACAATAAGCTGCGCCGGGGGCTTAAGAGTCCAGCTTACAAGACCGGTAGAGAGGACAACCACAGAGGGAACTCTTGTACAGATCAAGATTGAAGGTCTGTTGGGCGGACACTCCGGAACAGATATTGACAAAGAGCGTCAGAACGCCAACATCCTGATGGCACGCATGATTGAAAATCTGATGAAAAATACAGACGGAAAACTCGTTGCATTTGCGGGCGGAACAAAAGATAATGCAATCACAAGAGAGTGCGAGGCGTCTCTGCTATACGCAGATAAAGCAGAGGCAGAGAAGGCAGAAAAATTCGCCTGTGCACTGGCAGAAACATTTTCAGAAGAAATTTCATCCTTTGAGCCGGATTTCGCATGCGAAGTATCGATCGAGGAAGGACAGTCGGCGGCAGTCCTGAAAGACGAAGACGCGAAAGCGTTTATCAGCGCGATCCGCCTTGTACCGAACGGAGTATACAGACGCAATATCAAGATGGACGGATTTGTAGTTGTATCGTCAAATATGGGCGTGGTAAGAGCAAATGAAAACGAACTTGTGATCGTTATATCACCTCGTTCTTCTGTTGCATCGCTTCAGGAAGACACTAAAGAGAGACTCGCTCTTCTTGCGGAGACATTCGGATTTGATATTGAATACAGCGGAGAATATCCGGGATGGGATTTCAAAGAAGACTCTAAGATACGTGAAGTCTTTAAGGAAAGTTACAGAGAGCTGTTTGGAGAGGAACTAAAACTGGAAGCTCTCCACGCAGGTCTGGAGTGCGGCCTCTTCTCTGAGGCGCTTCCGGGGCTGGACGCCATCGCAGTAGGGCCGACACTCTACAACGTTCATACACCGGATGAAAATGTGCCGCTTGATTCATTTGAACGGTTCTACGAACTGCTCAAAGATGTGCTGGCAAGACTGGCGGCAGCGTAAGCACCAGGAATAATTATCAAATGAACAGATTTTACACAGAACTAAAAGAAGCTTTGGAAACGTCAGAGGGCGATATATGGGCTGAGACGGTCCTGTCGGGAGAACATGCCGGAGAGAAATATTTACTCCATGCCAGACCGGCAGAAGCAGATAGAACTGCCGGATTTCCAGATGTATTTTGTGAGCGTATCGGCCGTACACCGAAACTGATCGTATGCGGAGCCGGGCATGTGTCAATGCCGATCATCCGGATGGGGAAAATGCTTGGATTCGTTGTGACGGTCATAGAAGACCGCCCGAAATTTGCGGACAATGCAAGGGCAGCAGGGGCAGACCGGGTGATATGTGAGCCATTTGCATCAGGCCTTGCTCAGATCAGAGGTGACTCGGACTCCTGGTTCATTATCGTGACGAGGGGGCACCGCTATGACTCGGAGTGTCTCGAAGCTATTCTGCAGAAGCGCTCTGCCTATGTGGGGATGATGGGTAGCAGGCGCAGAGTTGCCATAGTGAAAGATCAGCTTGAAGAAAAAGGTATCAGCCGGGATCTGCTGGATGCGGTACACACTCCGATCGGCCTTAAGATCGGCGCCGAGACGCCCGAAGAGATCGCAGTGTCCGTTATGGCTGAGATCATACAGGTGAAGAGTACACAGAACAAGAGCGACGGAGGCAAGACGGGCGGCTATTCTGAGGAAATCATCTCCTGTATCCTGAATGCAGGAAACAGTGGAGAAGATCCTGCGGAACTGCAGAAAGTGCTTGCGACGATCATTTCCCGTAAGGGATCTGCACCCCGGGGAGTGGGGACAAAAATGCTCATCATCGAGGACGGCAGAACGATCGATACGATTGGCGGAGGCTGCATAGAGAGTGAGATCATACAGAAAGCACTTCTCATGATGCGCACGAAAGCGCCGGATTTCCAGATCTGCAGAGTAGACATGACAGCCGGAGAGGCTGAAGATGAGGGAATGGTCTGCGGTGGAGTTGTGGAAGTGATGTTGGAGAAAGTATAAGGCTGTGGAACGATAGTTTAAATAGAGGGAAAAGAGGCGATTGACACTTTTTTTCTTCAGTGTTACCATATTTACAGAGAGAAAATATCGCATACTTATATAGGTTCATAATCGGTTGAACGTCTCTACCAGCCGCCGGAAACGGCTGACTATAAGTATGCCGGGCGTAAGAGTGCGTTAACCGGTATATTTATTTGAACAGGAGAGGAGATTAGACTGATGAGTGAACCTATTTTTATATTAAAAGGAAATATCGTATACAGCAGAAATGAGAAAGAATTAGCTATATATGAACATGGATATCTTGTCTGTAGAAACGGTAAAGTTGACGGAATATATCAGACACTTCCATTCAGGCTGGGAGGCAATCCGATCCGGGATTACGGTGACTGTCTGATCATACCGGGACTTGTGGATCTGCATATCCATGCACCGCAGTATTCCTACAGGGGATTGGGGATGGATATGGAACTTTTAGAGTGGCTGGAGGTGAATACATTTCCGGAGGAGGCGAAGTTCGAGTCCGTGGATTACGCGAAAAAGGCATACGGCATTTTTGTGGAGAACTTAAGAAGAAGCGCCACGACACGAGCATGTATTTTCGGTACGGTCCACCGCCCTGCTACACTGCTTCTTATGGATATGCTTGAAAAGACCGGACTGGATACCTATGTCGGCAAAGTAAATATGGACAGGAACTGTCCGGAATATATTTGTGAAGAGACACAGGAGTCGGCAGATGAGACATTGGAGTGGATCAAGGATGTAAACCATCGGAAATATCAGAACACACATCCGATCCTGACACCGCGGTTTACGCCGAGCTGTACGGATGAACTGATGGAAGAGCTGAAAAAACTCCAGATGCGTTATGATCTTCCGGTACAGTCTCATCTGTCGGAAAATCCGGGAGAGATCGCGTGGGTGAAAGAACTCTGTCCCTGGTCAGAATTCTACGGGGACGTATATGACAGATTTGGATTATTTGGCGCAGACTGCCGGACTGTTATGGCACACTGTGTATACAGTGATGACAGCGAGATTGCCCGGATGAAAGAGAACGGCGTGTTCATCGCTCACTGTCCGGAGTCAAATATGAATGTATCCTCGGGAATCGCGCCGGTGAGAAAGTTCCTGGAAGAAGGGCTGCATGTCGGTATCGGCAGTGATGTGGCGGGCGGCTCCACAGAGAATCTCTTCCGGGCTATGGCGCATGCCGTGCAGTCGTCAAAACTGAGATGGAGACTGCAGGATGACAGTCTGGAGGGGCTTACGGCAGAGGAAGTCTTCTATATGGCGACGAAAGGAGGCGGGGAGTTCTTCGGTAAGGTTGGAAGTTTTGAACCGGGATACGAGTTTGATGCGGTCGTACTGGATGACAGCAGATTAAAGCATCCGCAGCCGCTGGACATCCGGAGCAGGCTGGAGCGTATGATCTATCTGGCAGACGACCGGGAGATACGTGCAAAATATGTCAAAGGGCAGGAGATTGATCTTAACTGAGTGTAAACTCTGAAATGGCCAGTAATTACTGTCAGCAGTGATGCAGACCGATAGCAGAGATCGGGAGGTGATGATATGGCAGAAAAAGATACTGTCAGGAAAGAACATGTAATCGGTAAAAGTGTGAAACGTGTGGATGCATTTGAAAAGGTGACCGGACGTGCTAAGTATACGGAAGATCTGTGTGACAGAAATGCATATGTGGCGAAGGTGCTCCATTCCACGATCGCTCACGGGTATGTGAAGTCTATCGACACGTCCGGGGCAGAGAAGATTCCAGGTGTGGTCAAAATTGTCACATGCTTTGACGTGCCGGAGTATTATTTCCCGACGGCCGGACATCCGTGGTCAACGGAAGAGGAACATCAGGATGTGGCAGACCGGCTGCTCTTAGAGCGGCATGTCAGATATTACGGTGACGATGTGGCAGCCGTGATAGCGGAAAATGAAGTGGCGGCTTCTCAGGCGCTCCGGGCACTGAAAGTGGAGTATGAGGAACTGCCGTTTGTCCTTGACGTACATAAGGCGATGGAGGACGATGCCCCGCAGATACACGAGAAATATCCCAATAATGTCCTGAAACACACGTCGATCCGGAACGGCGATTATGAGAACGCCATAAAGGAACCCGGACTTACAAAGGTAGAGGGATGGTATCAGACTCCGACTGTGCAGCACTGTCACATAGAGAATCCCGTCTGCTATGCCTATATGGAGCAGGGGCGGATCGTGGTTGTTACGTCGACGCAGATCCCTCATATCTGCAGGCGTGTTGTCGGCCAGGCGCTGGGGGTACCGTGGGGGAAAGTCCGTATCATCAAGCCGTACATTGGCGGTGGATTCGGAAATAAGCAGGACGTCCTCTACGAACCGCTCTGTGCTTATCTGACTACGGTGGTAGGCGGAAGAACGGTCAAAATGGATATTTCCAGGGAGGAGACATTCGCATCTACAAGAGTACGACATGCGATCCATTTCCATATTATCTCGTATGTAAGACCAGATGGCACATATGCGGCCCGGAAATTTGAGAGTTTCTCGGATCAGGGCGGATATGCGTCACACGGACACAGCATTGCAGCAAAAGGAATGGGATGTTTTCCGCAGCTTTATCCGTGTCCGAATATTGAGGCAGACACATATACAGTATTTACCAACAAGGCTGCTTCCGGAGCCATGAGAGGCTATGGCATCCCGCAGGCCATGTTTGCTATGGAGAGCCATACGGACGATGTGGCGCGTGCCATCGGAGTACCGCCGTATGAGTTCCGTATGAAAAATGTCATGCCGAAGGGATTTAAAGACGGTTTCTCGAAAAATGTAAACTATTATGATACATTCCGGGAATGTATGGAGAAGGGAAGAAAGGAATTCGACTACGACAGGCGACTTGAAAAATATTCCCATCAGACAGGAGATGTCCGCCGTGGCGTCGGAATGTCTGTTTTCTGGTATAACACTGGTGTGTGGCCCATCTCCCTTGAGACATCCGCGTGCCGTATGGTGCTCAATCAGGACGGAAGCATACAGGTGCAGGTAGGAGAGACTGAGATCGGACAGGGCGCGGATACGGCGTTCGCGCAGATGGCTGCGGAGACGGTGGGGATTCCGTTCGAGATGGTGCATGTCGTTTCCACTCAGGATACGGATGTGACACCGTTCGGAACCGGCGCGTATGCCTCCAGACAGACTTACATGGCGGGATTCTCTATCCGTCAGACCGGGGAGCTTTTGAAAGAGAAAATCATAGAGACTGCACACGAGCTGACACGCCAGATGAAAGAAAATCTTGACATTGTAAACGGATATATTGTCAGAACGACGGACGGAGAGGTGCTTATGTCTCTTGGCGAACTGGCGACAGAGAAACTGTACAGCCTGACAAATAACGGACATCTCACGGCGGAGAGCAGCTATCAGATTAAGAATAATGCATATTCGTTCGGGTGCACTTTTGTGGAGGTAGAGGTAGATATTCCGGGATGCAGGGCAGAGGTGACGGATATCCTGAACGTCCACGACTGTGGGCGCCTGATCAATCCGGCGCTTGCTGAGGCGCAGGTGCATGGCGGCATGAGTATGGCGATCGGTTATGCACTCTCAGAGAAGCTGCTCTATGATGAGAAGACCGGAAGACCACTGAACAATAATCTTCTGGATTATAAACTCTCGACATTTATGGACCATCCGGATCTTCACGCGGCATTTGTCGAGAACTATGAGCCGACCAGTGCATACGGAACGAAAGCACTTGGGGAGCCGCCGGCATGTTCCCCTGCTCCGGCGATCCGCAATGCAATACTGCAGGCGACGGGCGTTGCGTTAAATGAGATACCGATGAGACCGCATCTGCTGTTCGACGAGTTCCAAAAAGCAGGACTGCTACGATCTGATCACGGCGGAAATGAGGTGAAAGATTATGTATGATATGAAGGCACTGTATGAGGCGAAAAGTGTGGAGGATGCGATCCGGCTGCTTCAGGAGCATCCGGAAGCGCAGGTTATTGCCGGCGGCAGCGACGTTCTCGTCCAGATGAGAGAGGGGAAGCGTGCCGGCGTTGAGCTTGTGAGCATATATGGATTAGACGAATTGCGCGGCGTGACGATGGATGAGGACGGAACTATCCGGATCGGCTCGTTGACGAGCTTCTCCCATATCACGAAAGATCCGCTCATTCAGAAGCATATAGGTGTGCTCGGCGAAGCGGTGGACATGGTAGGCGGTCCCCAGATCCGAAACATCGGTACGATCGGCGGTAATACATGTAATGGCGTGACTTCGGCAGACTCGGCGTCCACTCTGTTTGCGTGGGACGCACGGATCGAGCTGACAGGGCCGGAGGGCGTGCGCGTGCTTCCGATCAGGGATTTTTACATAAAGGCAGGTAAAGTAGATATAAGACCCGGCGAAATCCAGACAGCGATCCTGATTCCGAGAGAATCCTATGAGGGTTATGCCGGCCATTACATTAAGTATGCAATGAGAAATGCAATGGATATAGCTACATTGGGATGCTCTGTAAATGTAAAACTTTCAGATGACAAGAAAACATTTACAGATATTCGTATCGCATACGGAGTTGCAGGTCCGGTTCCCATGCGTGCAGCACATGCAGAAGCGGCCGGGAGAGGTCTTGAAGTTACGGAGGAGAGCATTGAGAAGCTCGGCGATACTGTGCTCGAGGACGTTACGCCCCGCGACAGCTGGCGTGCCAGCAAGGCGTTCAGGGAACATATCTCAAAAGTTCTTTGTAAAAGAGCTTTGCGTGAGGCGGTCAGAAGGGCCGGCGGCATGACTGCGGAACAAAATCCGGCGGCTTCGGACAGTGAGACGGTCGAGCCCGCGGAGAAGAAAGAACAGCCGGGAGCGGCATCAGGAGCATCCCGCCATACGATCATGACCGATTCCGAGAGCGGAAAGCAGTATAAACTGGTGCGCTGCCGTATCAACGGTGTGGAGCGTGAGACGATGGTCGATGTAAGAGCTTCACTCACCGATATGCTTCGCAATGATTATTCTCTGACCAGTGTCAAGAAAGGCTGCGAGGTGGGAGAGTGCGGCGCCTGCAATGTGATCATTGACGGTGAGTGCTTTAACTCCTGCATCTATCTTGCAGTGTGGGCGGACGGAAAAGAGATCCGCACTCTGGAAGGACTGATGGGACCGGACGGCGAACTCTCTGATATCCAGCAGGCATTTATCGATGAGGCGGCAGTGCAGTGTGGATTCTGTACGCCGGGCGTCATCATGAGCGCCGTTGAAATCCTTGAGAGCGGAAAAGAGTATACAAGAGACGAGCTCAGGAATCTGCTCTCCGGACATCTGTGCAGATGTACAGGGTATGAGAATATCCTGAATGCTGTGGAGAAGACGATGAAGAAGAGACTGGGAAGTACAGATAAAATAAATTGAAGTTTTGAAGTGCCCTGTTAAAGAGAACTTCAGTCTGAGAGTGTCTGGCTTGTAGAGGGGTAAGAAGTCTGAAAAAGAAACTATCAAATAAAAAGAGGACATCCGATCAGTACATGGCATAACTGTCGGATGTCCTCCTTTTGTATTATATATTTTAGGAGTTTGATGATTTGTTCTACAGATGAATCCTTGTACCGGTTTTGCCGAGGATTCCGTCTTTTGCTTTTTCAAGCAGTGTGATGAGAGCCTGTCTGCCCGGCTTTGATTCTGCGAATTCAACAGCCGCCTGCACTTTGGGGAGCATAGAACCCGGTGCAAAATGTCCCTCATCTATGTACTGTTTTGCCTCGGCCACGGTAATGTCGCCGAGCCATTTCTCGTTCGGTTTCCCGTAATTGATAGCTGCTTTCTCGACAGCAGTCAGGATGATGAGGAAATCGGCATCCAGTTCTTTTGCCATCAGGCAGCTTGCAAAGTCTTTATCGATGACGGCACTGGCGCCTTTTAAGTGGTTACCCTGACGTGTGACAGGGATACCGCCGCCTCCGCAGGCAATGACAACATCGCCGGAGTCCACCATATTGCGGATCGTTCCGATCTCGATGATTTCTTGCGGCTTTGGTGATGCTACCACTCGGCGGTAACCGCGGCCTGCATCTTCCTTCATGATGTAATCATATTTCTCTGCCATTACATCAGCCTGTTCTTTTGTCATGAAACGGCCGATCGGTTTGGACGGATGCTCAAATGCCGGATCATCCGGATCAACGCGCACCTGCGTGATCATAGTCGCTACCGGAATGTCCGTGATTCCTCTGTTTAAGAGCTCTTCGCGGAGTGCATTCTGAAGATCGTACCCGATATATGCCTGACTCATGGCAACGCAGACAGAAAGCGGTGTGTTCGGCTGCTGCGGATCTTCGTGGGTAAGTGCGATCATGGCGTTATTTACCATGCCCACCTGGGGTCCGTTGCCGTGTGCAACGACGACCTCGCAGCCTTCCTGGATCAGATCCACGATAGCGCGGGACGTGATCTTAACGGCTTTCATCTGTTCCGGCAGAGTATTGCCGAGGGCGTTTCCGCCCAGGGCAATGACGATACGTTTTTTCTTTTCCATAAGCTGCCTCCCGGAATCAGCCTTCTTTTACAGCGGCGATTGTCTCTACTTCACAGAGAACTCCCTTCGGAAGAGCCTTTACAGCAACGCAGGAACGTGCCGGATTGCCTGTGAAGTATTTAGCGTATACTTCGTTGAATGCAGCGAAGTCAGCCATATCTGCGAGGAAGCAGGTTGTTTTCACTACATCTGTGAAAGATGCGCCCTGGCTCTCCAGAAGAGCACCTACATTTTTCATAACCTGCTCAGCCTGCTCTGTGATGTCAGCACCTACGACTTCGCCTGTCTCCGGTGAGAGCGGAATCTGTCCTGAGAAGAATGCAATCCCGTTCAGAACGATTCCCTGTGAATATGGTCCGATAGCTGCAGGTGCGTTTTTTGTGTCTACATATTTTAACATGATATAAATACCTCCTAATGATTCTTTTAGATTAGTAACTGTTCAGTATGTTCAGCCCGCGCCATTCGCAAAGCCGCACTTACGTGCTTACTGCGACGTTGTCGCTGCTTTGCTCATATCCAGACGCTCAACACATCTGTCTGCCAGTCAACAGATCCTTATGCGAGCATAAAACTGTTGACTGACGCCAGATGGCTGAACTATTATTTAAACACTCTCGGTGTGCCTTTTTCTTCAAGTTTCTTGAGAATGTCAGCCGGATCTGCGAATTTTGCGAGGAAGATCATAGCCGCGATGATGTACGGTTTGTAGCTTGCCTCTTTGTAGAGCGGATCTCTGTAACGGTCGAATACGCTTGCGTCAACCTCGCCTTCCTCACAGCTTACGCCTGTGATGTCGGCCGGCAGACAGTGCATATAGAGCGCTTTTCCGTCTTTTGTCGTCTTCATCAGTTCCTCTGTGCAAGCCCAGTCTTTGTGCTGTGCGTTCTGAGCGAGGAGTTCTTTCTCCAGTTCTTTGATTCCCTCGAAGTCGCCGTTTCCGTACAGCTCTGTACGTTTCTCCATAGCAGCGAACGGAGCCCAGCTCTTCGGATATACGATATCGGCATCTTTGAATGCCTCAGCCATATTATTTGTCTTTGTAAATGTACCGCCGGATTTCTTTGCGTTCTCGGCAGCAACAGCCTCAACTTCCGGGAATACCTCGTATCCTTCCGGATGAGCAAGCACAACGTCCATTCCGAAACGT
Source organism: Mediterraneibacter catenae (assembly GCF_008691045.1). GTDB lineage: Bacteria > Bacillota > Clostridia > Lachnospirales > Lachnospiraceae > Mediterraneibacter > Mediterraneibacter ornithocaccae. Next base: position 37,283 of record NZ_VMSO01000015.1, on the reverse strand, counting down.
GTCATCAGACCGATGATTCCCTGCGGAACGGAGAGCGGTTTGCCGTAGGACGGAGAGTAAGCCCATGACATAGCGATCTTTTTGCCTTTCAGGTTTTCGACACCGCCGAACTCGTGGATGATGTGGAGCATATCAGCCATAGCCTGTGTCGGGTGGTCGATGTCACACTGAAGGTTTACGAGCGTTGGTTTCTGTTCGAGGATGCCGTCTTTATTTCCCTGTGTTACAGCGTCAACAACTTCATGCATGTAAGCATTTCCTTTGCCGATGTACATATCGTCGCGGATACCGATCACGTCTGCCATGAAGGAGATCATGTTTGCTGTCTCGCGAACTGTCTCGCCGTGTGCAACCTGGGATTTGCCCTCGTCCAGATCCTGAACCTCAAGACCTAACAGGTTACATGCAGATGCAAAGGAGAAGCGGGTACGTGTGGAGTTGTCGCGGAAGAGGGAGATTCCGAGACCGCTCTCGAATACCTTTGTGGAAATGTTGTTCTCTCTCATAAAGCGGAGAGCGTCAGCTACGGTGAATACGGCTTCCAGTTCTTCGTCTGTCTTCTCCCATGTCAGGAAAAAGTCTCCGTTGTACATATCTTTAAAGTTCAGGGCGTTCAGCTTATCGATATAGTCCTGTAATGTTTTCATTGTTCTTTATCCTCCTTGATATAAATAAAATTAAAATACTTCCTGAAAATTATAACAGTTCAGCTTGTGTTACTCGCAGTAGCAGTTCGGCAGTGCAGCGTATACAGCGGCACATGTTACAAGGTCCTGTTTCCATGTCTTCTCATTCGGCGCGTGTGCCTGAGCTTCAGCACCCGGTCCGAATCCGATGCACGGAATTCCGTTTCTTCCCATGATGGACACGCCGTTTGTTGAGAATGTCCATTTGTCTGTGAGCGGACGGCTCTGACGCATTTCCAGAGTTTCCTCCGCGCCGATCCTCTTGTCGCCGTAGAGTGATGTGTACGCTTTCTCGAGCGCTTTTGTCACTTTGTGGTCTTTCGGGATTGCCCATGTCGGGAAGTAGCACTCGATCTCGTATACGCATCCTGTGTAGGAAGGACGGTCATAGTTATACATAGATACGACTACATCGTCGCCGTATTTCTGTACGCTCGGAAGTGCACGAATCTCGTCCAGACAGCTCTCCCATGTCTCGCCGAATGTCATGCGGCGGTCAAGTGATACCGCACAGGAGTCAGCTACCGCACAGCGGCTCGGTGATGTATAGAAGATCTGGGATACAGTTACGGTACCGCGTCCGAGGAAACGCGCCTCTTCCCAGTCCGGGTTGTATTTAGGATTCAGCATCTTTACAAGACCTTTGATCTCTGTCTCGTCTGCGTCGTCATTTTCGTTGAGGGCACGTACATCCTGGAGGATGTCAGCCATCTTGTAGATTGCGTTGTCACCGCGCTCCGGAGCGGAACCGTGGCAGGAAACACCTTTGACATCGATGCGGATCTCCATACGTCCGCGCTGTCCGCGGTAGATACCGCCGTCTGTCGGCTCCGTGGATACAACGAACTCAGGACGGATCTTGTCCTCGTTGATGATGTACTGCCAGCACAGACCGTCGCAGTCCTCTTCCTGAACTGTTCCGACAACCATGATCTTGCATCCTTCCGGGATCAGGTCCATGTCTTTCATGATCCTTGCGCCGTAAACTGCGGATACAAGGCCGCCGCACTGGTCAGATACGCCGCGTCCGCCGATTTCCGTGTCATTCTCATATCCTTCGTACGGATCGAAGTCCCAGTTGTCGATATTTCCGATACCTACTGTGTCGATATGTGCATCGTAAGCGATGATCTTATCGCCTGTTCCCATGTAACCGATGACATTTCCCTGAGGATCGATAACGACCTCGTCGAAGTCCAGTTTCTTCATCTCAGCGGCGATAGTGTCGATGTGAGCTTTCTCATCGCAGCTCTCTCCCGGATTCTTCACGATAGCGCGAAGAAATGCGGTCATGTCTTTCTGATAACCCTGTGCAGCTTCCTTGATTTTGTTGAAGTCCATAGCTTTCATTCTCCTTTCTTTGTCGCTGCCGTGCTTTATACGGCATAGTGGCACACCCTTTGCGGTGTGACTCTGAATTATAAAACGTGTTTCATCAGGCGCCGGACTGCGGAGGGCGCAGATCCGGACGGCCTGAACAGACAGAGTTGAATAGTTTCCTTATTTATATGGAACAGACGGTTTATCTGTCGTTCCCGCCCCAGACTATGGATTCGTATCTCTCGGGATCAGTGTCTCCCTCGGTGGAGAAGAGGAGGACTTTGGAGTTCTCATCCAGTCCGAGATGCTCTCTGAGAGGCTTGTACTCATCCATTGTCATGATACACGCAAGTGTTCCGAACGGTGCGGCACCGGATTCGCCGGATGTTACCGGCTGATCGCCCTTGACGGGAGCAGCGAGCATACGCATGCCCCTTGCAGCCACCCAGTCGGGTGATGCGATAAATGTATCAACATGATTTTTCAGGATATCCCAGGAAATCGTATTCGGCTCTCCGCAGGCGAGTCCCGCCATGATCGTGACCATGTCACCGTCCACGATGCGGATATCTCCGTCTCCCGCACATGCACCTTTATAGAGACATGCGGCGGCTTCGGCTTCCACAACGACTACTTTCGGCGGATTCTCAGGATAGCGGTTTGCAAAGTATCCCTGGACTGCTCCGGCGAGAGATCCCACGCCTGCCTGAATGAAGACGTGTGTCGGGCGCTCGCAGTCATAGTCGTGGAGCTGCTCATCCGCTTCCATAGCCATTGTTCCGTATCCCTGCATGATCCATGACGGAATTTCCTCGTATCCGTCCCATGCAGTATCCTGCACCATGACGCCGTTTTCTGTCTTCTCGGCCATAGCGTTTGCCATGCGGACACATTCGTCATAGTTGTATTCTTCGATCGTCGCCTCAGCGCCTTCGGCGAGAATGTTGTTCAGTCTCGTCTGTGTGCTTCCTTTCGGCATGAGGACGACTGACTTCTGTCCTAATTTGTTTGCAGCCCATGCGACACCGCGTCCGTGATTACCGTCCGTGGCGGTGAAGAATGTGGCCTGCCCGAACTCTTCCTTAAGTTTCTCGGAAGTGAGGACATTGTATGGCAGCTCGGATACATCTTTCCCGGTCTGCTTTGCTATGTAACGCGCCATAGCGAATGAACCGCCGAGCACTTTAAAAGCGTTGAGCCCGAAGCGGTAGGACTCATCTTTTACATATACTTCACCGAGTCCGAGGCGTTTTGCCATGTGATCCAGTTTTGCCAGCGGTGTGACACTGTACTGGGGAAAACTCTCATGGAAAGCGCGCGCCTTTTTGATTTCGTCCAACCCCATTACTTTCAGGTTGGAATCTTCCGTTTTCGGCATCTTGTTCACTGCCCATTTGATTGCGTCCATTGTGGAACCTCCTTAAATATGTGAAATGTTGTTGCTTACCCTTTGTCCATGTAACTATACAAAGTAAATTTTGATATCCCGAGGAGGGAAGAGACCTTGTCGCCGGATTTTGTGATGAGGAAAGCACCGGCGTTGTTTAAGTATTGTACCACAGCTACTTTGTCATCTTTGTTCATCATTGCGACAGGTTTTCCCACCCGGGCGATTGCCTGCTCGATCAGAAGGTCGAGAAGCTCGGTTACATTGTGGGTGATCCGCTGTGGTGTGGCAGAACTGTCTGTTTCCGTATCGTTTTCCGGTTCTGTCTGGATCAGGCCGCGTATGGAGTTCTCTGCCGCGAGCAGGGAGGTGATGTCATAATTCATGGAAAAGATATAAATGATCTTCCCTTTTTCATCGCGAATATAGAGTGTACTGGATTTTAAGATCCTGCCGTCGTCTGTTCTTGTGAGATAAGCGAGCTTGTCTTTTATCTTTCCCGGATCAGATCTGAGCGTCTCGAGGACGATGCCTGACGGCCCGTCTCCGGTATGCCGGTTGGATACGTGTCCGTTTTCGATATAAACGATAGACTTATCCAGATCTTTTTTTGTCAGATCATGAATGACGACTTCGCAGGAGCTCCCGAACTGAGCTGCCAGTCCATGTGCGAGCTGCTTGAGAAAGTCGAGTTTCCGATCCATTACTTCACCTGCCTTTTCTTCACTCTCTTTCGAGAGGAAAAGTGTGTCTGCTGTGTGTCTCTAAACCCATCATAGCATAAAAAAATACAGAGTCAATACTTTTTCTAAAAATTTTTTAGGTACTCTAAAAATTATTTAGAATTCATGTTGCATTTATACAATATTAATGGTATTCTATAGATAGTGACAGGTCTTAATGTGCGAATTGCACAGATAAATGTAAAAGCACATTGAGGACAGTATGTGGAAAATAAATAAAAAGGAGAAAATGACATGCTGGTTTTAGGTAATGGAAAAGTTATCACAAGAGATGCTGCATGTCCGCTGATCGAAGGCGGTGCGGTTGCTATCGACGGAACCAAGATCTGCAAGGTGGGCAGTACTGAGGATATCAAAAATGCATATCCTGAAGCAGAGTACATCGACGCCAAAGGCGGCCTGATCATGCCCGGCTTTATTAATGTACATGAGCATATTTACAGTTCGTTTGCAAGAGGCCTTTCCATAAAAGGTTATGACCCGAAGGGATTTCTCGATATCCTGGACGGACAGTGGTGGACGATTGACCGTAATCTTACACTGAACGATACATATTTAAGCGCTATGGCTACTTATATCGACTGTATCAGAAACGGTGTAACGACAATTTTTGACCATCATGCAAGCTTCGGCTCGATCAGAGGCTCACTCTTTGAAATTGAGAAAGCGGCAAAAGAGACAGGAGTCCGTTCCTGCCTCTGCTATGAGATTTCTGACAGGGATGGTATGGACAAGGCAAGAGAGTCTGTTATGGAAAATGCCGAGTTCATCCGCCATGCGCTTCAGGACGATACCGGAATGATCGCCGGAATGATGGGTATGCACGCACAGTTCACTATCTCGGATGAGACAATGGAACTTGCCGCTGCAAACAAGCCGGATGAAGTCGGATATCACATCCATGTGGCAGAGGGGATCGAAGATCTGCACCACTGCCTGAAGCATTACGGGAAAAGGATCGTGGACCGTCTGATGGATCACGGTATTCTGGGCGAGAAGACACTCCTCGGACACTGCATCTATATTAACTCCCATGAGATGGATCTCATTAAGGAAACAGACACGATGGTCGTTCACAATCCGGAGTCTAATATGGGAAATGCATGCGGATGCCCTCCGACAATGGAGCTGGTGCACAGAGGAATCCTCACCGGCCTTGGAACAGACGGGTATACCCATGACATGATGGAATCATGGAAAGTTGCGAACATTCTCCACAAGCATCATCTCTGTGATCCGAATGCAGCCTGGGGAGAGGTGCCGCAGATGCTTTTTGAGAACAATGCGAAGATTGCGGGCAGGTACTTTGCCCCGGAACTTGGTGTCCTCAAAGAAGGCGCTGCGGGCGATGTAATCATTGTCGCATATGATCCGCTCACACCGCTTACTGCGGACAATATCAACAGCCATCTTCTGTTTGGCGTGACCGGACATGATGTTGTAACTACAGTGGCAAACGGTGAAATCCTGATGAAAGACCGGAGACTGACGAAGATCGATGTGGCTAAAGTGATGGCAGACTGCAGACAGGCGGCCAAAGAACTTGCCGGCCGTATCAACGGTTAACAGACAAAAGCAGCATAAGGGCTGACATAATTTGAGTAAGGAAGGGCCCGGCAATGTATCTGCCGGGGGCAATATAGGGTGAATAAAAATGAATGATACAAAGCAGAAAAAGGACAATGCAGAGTTATTTAAATGGGACGGCAATCCGTCGTTCGGACAGGTGCTTCCCCTGGCGGCACAGCATGTGCTCGCAGCGGTAGTTGGCTGCGTGACGCCGGCTATCCTTGTGGCAAATGCTGCAAATAATGCGGGCGGAAATGTAGATATGGGACTTCTGATTCAGGTATCTCTTGTGTTCGCTGCACTGTCTACACTATTACAGTTATATGCACAGAAGATTAAATTAGGAAGCGGGCTTCCGGTCATCATTGGTGTCAGCTTCGCATATGTTCCTACAATGACAGCCATTGCCGCACAGGCAAAAGACGTTAATACGATCTTCGGCGCCATGATCATAGGCGGTGTGGTAGCGATTCTCGTAGGACTCTTTATCAGGCAGATCAGAAAGGTGTTCCCGCCGCTTGTCATCGGTACGGTTATCCTTGCGATCGGTCTGTCGCTCTACAGTACGGCAGTCAATTATATGGCAGGAAATTCTTCTAATACATATGAGGTGATTGTGGAGCAGCAGGGAAAGACTGAGGCGCTTGTATTCGGCTCATGGCAGAACTGGCTGGTGGCATTTATCACACTGGCGATCGTAGTTCTTTTGAATCATTATGGAAAAGGCCTGTTCAAACTGGCTTCTATCCTGATCGGACTTGTCTGCGGGTACATAGTGGCTCTTTGTTTCGGGATGGTAGATTTCTCCGCGCTTTCTTCCGCAGGATGGTTCCAGGTTCCGATGCCGCTTGCATTTGGCATCAGGTTTGATATATCGGCGATCCTGCCGCTGGCGATCCTGTTCCTCGTGAACTCGATCCAGGCAATGGGAGACTTCTCCGCGACGACGACAGGCGGTATGGACAGGCTGCCGACAGATGATGAGTTGAACGGCGGTATCATCGGATACGGTGTCAGCAACATCGTGGGCGCTCTGTTCGGATGCCCGCCGACGGCTACATACAGCCAGAATGTAGGTATCGTAGGTTCCACGCGGGTTGTTGCGAGAAAAGTGTTCACGGCATCAGCAGTCATCCTGCTTATCGCCGGACTGATCCCGAAGTTCTCAGCACTTCTCCGTACGATCCCGCAGTGTGTACTCGGCGGCGCAGTTGCATCGGTATTTGCATCCATTGCTATGACAGGTATCAAACTACTCGTGACTGAGAAACTGACTTACAGAAATACAACAGTTGCCGGACTGTCCATCGCCATCGGAATGGGCGTATCCTTAAGCGACGGCTGCTTAAACCAGATGACGGCAAGCATCCATGACGCACTCAACATGAGCATGAGCCTTGAGAGCTTCCAGTCCATTATCAACAATACATTTGCATCATCGCCGGTCGTACTGGCGACGATATTTGCAGTAATTCTGAACCTGATTCTGCCAAAAGACAAACCGGACGCACAGTAGACAAAATGCATATCGGAAATAAGGCCGGATACCGGACGGTGCCGACGCAGCGGCTGCCGGACAGGAAATCCGGCCATAATAACAGGAGGAAATGATAATGAGTGATATTATGAGACCAATGTCTTTTGAACAGCTTTTAAACTGGACTTTGACAGAATATAAGAAGAACGGAACTGTATTCGGGGAACATCATCCCTATCATGCGGATTCAAAGTATAACCGGACGATTTTTGAGAGACCGCTTGAGACGCCTGCCGGACCGGCGGCAGGACCGCATACGCAGCTTGCACAGAATATTGTGGCAGCATATTACACTGGCAGCCGTTTCTTCGAATTAAAGACGGTGCAGATCATGGACGGAGAGGAGCTTTCTGCATGTGTGAATAAACCGTGTATCAAAGCGGATGACGAGTGTTATAACTGCGAGTGGTCAACAGAACTTTATGTTCCCCAGGCAATGGAAGAGTATATCAAGGCGTGGTTCCTGTGCAAAGTGATCGCAAAGGAGTTTGAGCTGGGCAGCATGGACGGATTTCAGTTCAATATCAGTGTGGGATACGACCTTGCCGGTATCAAATCCGAGAAGATCGACAATTTTTTAAATACGATGCAGCATGCACAGGACTCGGATATTTTTAATTCCTGCAAGGAATATCTTATGGGTCATGCAGATCTGTTCGAAAAAGTGACAAAAGAAGATATTGAGAGTATTTCAGGCGATATCTGTAACTCCGTCACGATCTCAACACTGCACGGATGTCCTCCGCAGGAGATCGAGCGTATCGCTATGTATCTGATCACGGAGAAAGGGTTCCACACATTTATTAAATGCAACCCGACCTTGCTCGGATACGAATTTGCCAGAAAAATCATGGACGAAATGGGCTATGATTATGTGGCATTCGGAGATTTCCACTTTAAGGACGACCTGCAGTATGAGGATGCAGTGCCCATGCTGACAAGACTGATGAAAGTCTGTGAGGAGAGAAATCTCGAGTTTGGTGTAAAAATTACTAATACATTCCCGGTGGATGTAAAGCAGAACGAACTTCCGAGTGAAGAGATGTATATGTCGGGAAAATCCCTGTATCCTCTGTCAATTTCACTGGCAGCGAAGCTCACGGAAGAGTTTGACGGGAAACTCCGCATATCCTACTCCGGCGGCGCAGATTATCATAATATAAAAGAGATCGTTGATGCAGGTATCTGGCCGGTAACTGTGGCTACAACGCTGTTAAAGCCGGGCGGATATGACAGAATGTCCCAGATGGTATCACTTCTGGAAAAGGAAAATGTCGTATTCACAGGCGTAGATCCGAAAGCGGTGCGTAAGCTTGCAGATGATGCAAGAACAAACCCTCATCATGTGAAGGCAGTAAAACCGCTTCCGTCCAGAAAGATGAAGAAACAGGTGCCGCTCCTTGACTGCTTCGTGGCACCATGTAAAGAAGGATGTCCGATCCATCAGGATATTCCGGCATACTTACAGCTTGTAAAAGCAGGCAGATATGAAGAAGCGATGAAAGTCATCACGGAGAAGAACCCGCTTCCGTTCATTACAGGAACGATCTGTGCGCATCCGTGTATGAGCAAATGTACCCGTAACTTCTACGAAGAGTCCGTCTATATCCGCGGCATGAAACTGATCGCGGCAGAGAACGGATATGATGCCCTGACAGACAGTCTCACAGCTCCGGCTGTGACAAAGAGCGGCAAGGCGGCTGTGATCGGAGGCGGACCGGCTGGAATGGCTGCGGCATATTTCCTCCGCCGTGCAGGCATGGAGACGACGCTGTTCGAGAAGACAGATGCTCTCGGAGGCGTAGTGCGCCACGTGATCCCCGGATTCCGTATCTCCGACAGCGCTATCGACAAAGATGCGGCACTTCTTGAGAAAATGGGCGTGAATATCTGCTTCAACACAGAAATCACAGATCTGGACATGCTGAAAAATGCAGGATACACAGCAGTCGTCCTGGCAGTCGGTGCTTCCGAGCCGGGTGTTCTGAAACTGGAAAAAGGTGAGCCGATCAATGCGCTTGAGTTCCTTTCAGACTTCAAGGCGAAGGACGGAAATCTTGATATCGGTAAGAATGTTGTCATCATCGGCGGCGGAAATACGGCGATGGATACGGCGAGAGCTGCGAAGCGCACGAAAGGCGTGGAGCACGCGTACCTTGTATATAGAAGGACAAAGCGCTATATGCCTGCCGATGAGGAAGAACTTGTCATGGCAGTGGACGACGGCGTAGAGTTCATGGAACTGCTTTCCCCGGTGAAACTGGAAGACGGCAAACTCCTCTGTAAAGTGATGAAACTGGGCGACTACGACGCTTCCGGAAGAAGGGGCGTGGTGGAGACCGGCGAAGAGAAAGAGATCCCGGCAGATACAGTTATCGCAGCGGTAGGCGAGAGAGTGCCGACAGCATTCTATGAGTCCTGCGGTATCAATGTAAATGAGAGAGGACGTGCCATTGTCAACGAGGAGACATGTGAGACGAGCCGTGCAGGCGTCTATCTTGCAGGAGACGGACTGGGCGGACCGGCCACTGTAGTAGAGGGCATCAGTGATGCATTGAGAGCTGCACAGGCAATCCTCGGTGAGACTCTGGTCAGAGACTTTGAGCCGGAGACAGACGAAGATACGATCTACGGAAGAAAAGGCAATATCTCCGACAAGAAAGACGGCGGAGAGGAGAGCGGAAGATGTCTCGGATGCTCCGGTATCTGCGAGAACTGCGTCGAGGTATGTCCAAACCGGGCAAATATCTCCATCCGTGTGCCGGGCATGGAGAAACATCAGATCATCCATGTGGACTACATGTGCAACGAGTGCGGCAACTGTAAGAGCTTCTGTCCGTATGACAGCGCTCCGTATCTTGATAAATTCACACTGTTCGCAGATGAGAAAGATATGGAAGACAGCAGGAACCAGGGATTCACGGTGCTCGACAAAGATCAGGTGAAATGTAAGGTACGCTTCTTCGGCGAGACATATATCTGGACAAAAGGCGAGGAGACAAGGATACCGGACGGACTTCAGAAACTGATGGAGACGGTCTGCAAGGAGTATGCATATCTTTTGAGATAACAGAAAGAGGGAGTTGGCATGAAACTTTTATTTAAAGGCGGTACGATCGTCAGCGGCGACGGCATGAAGAAACTGGACATACTGGTAAAAGGAGAAAAGATCCTTGCGGTTGGTGAAGATCTGGAGTTCAGAGACGCTCAGATCGTTGATGTTCGCGGGAAGCTTCTCTTCCCCGGATTTATTGATGCACACACCCACATGGCGCTTGAAGTGAGCAATACGATCACGGCGGATAAGTTTGAAACCGGAACAAAGGCGGAACTTGCAGGAGGAACGACCTGTATCGTGGATTACGCCACCCAGTATCCGGGTGAGAGCCTGAGAGAAGCGCTCAATAACTGGCATAAGAAGGCGGACGGACAGTCTTCCTGCGATTATGCATTTCACCTGGCGCTTACAGACTGGAATGAAGACATCAGCCGCGAATTGGAAGAAATCGTGCAGAAGGAAACATGCTCTTTCAAACTGTATATGACCTATGATACGATGGTGGACGATGAGACAATGTACGAGATCCTCTCCCGTTTGAAAGAACTGGGCGGGATCGCCGGAGTGCACTGTGAGAATAACGGCATCATCCAGGCAAGGCTGAAAGAAGTCCAGAAGACAAAAGGCGGCAGAAAGGATGTATCGGATTATCCGTGGACACGCCCGAAAGAAGCCGAGGCTGAAGCTGTATCAAGGCTTCTCAAGATCGCGAAATGCGTAGATACACCGGTCATCGTCGTACATCTGAGCACTGCGGCGGGATACCGCGAGATCCTGCGCGCCAGAGAGGCGGGGCAGACTGTCTATATCGAGACGTGTCCGCAGTACCTTGTGATGGACGAGAGCAAATATTCCCTTCCCGCAGAGGAAGCGAGACATTACATGATCGCGCCGCCGCTTCGCAAGAAGAAAAATCAGGAAGTGCTCTGGCAGGCGTTGAAAGAAGGACGTATCCAGACAATTGCGACTGACCACTGCAGCTTTACGAAGGAGCAGAAAATGGCGGGAGCCGAAGACTTTTCAAAGACGCCCTGTGGTATGCCGGGGGCAGAGGAACGTCCGGCGCTCATCTGGCAGTTCGGTGTAAAGGAGAATAAGATCACGGCAGAGCAGATGTGTATCTATCTGTCGGAGAATCCTGCGAAGCTTTATAAACTCTATCCGTGGAAAGGAGCCCTCATCCCCGGAAGTGATGCGGACATCGTTGTCTGGAATCCGGATACCGAGTGGACGATGACGGCAGAGGAGCAGCAGTCTGCATGTGATTACTGCCCTATGGAAGGAACAGAGATCCACGGAAGAGCGGAACAGGTTTATTTAAGAGGCAGGCTGGCTGCGGAGAACGGCAGAGTGCTTGAGGAAAAAAGCGGTGTGTATGTCCGCCACGGAGCAGAGTGAGAGAAATAACAGTTCAGGATCAACTGAGATGATTTATATTTACAATGAGGACAGGCTGTGTGAGACAGACTCCTTAAGACAGGCGCTGAAACTGGAGACCGAAGGGATCCGGGGACAGCGCCCGGTCGTATCGGCGGTCGGAGCAGGGGGAAAGACAACAACCCTGCACCGGTTAGCTGATGAGTATGTCCGCGCGGGTATTCCTGTGATCGTGACGACCACGACACATATCATGAAAGAGGACAGAGAGTGGTTCCTGTCCGGATTGTTGGAAGAGAAGATAAGAGAACAATTACAGAAGGCAGGTCAGGTGTGGATTGGAGCGCCTGCGCCCGGCGGGAAGCTTGCGAGGCTTTCCGATCATGAGATTGAGAAACTCCTGCGGTGGGAAGTTCCCCTGCTCATAGAGGCGGATGGGGCGAAAAGGCTTCCGCTTAAAGTGCCTGCAGACCATGAACCGGTCATCCTGCCGGAGACGACGCATGTCCTGTCCGTGTATGGTCTGGACAGTGTCGGGAAAAGGATAGAGGAAACCGTATTCCGCTCGGAATTGGCGGAGAAACTACTGAATAAGAAAAGAACCGAATGTGTTACGGCTGAGGATATTGCAGTGCTCGCCGCAGCGAGATCTGCGGGGAGAAAAGGATGTCCTGGTTCAGCCGTATATACAGTCGTTTTGAATAAAGCAGACGATAAAAGACGAATAGATACCGCCCTTGAGATATGCCGGGAGCTTAGGAAAAGAGGAATCCGGCAGGTGATCGTGACCGGACAGGAGTCCGGAGCACAGAGGGCGGGGACTATATAACAGTAACACTGGTCCGGTCATGCGGGACTGGAACGGTACAGCAGAAAGGCAGATACAGACGAATGAAAATATTGATCAGAGGAGCCGGGGACCTGGCGACAGGGATCGCCTCCAGACTCTACGGGGCAGGGCATCAGATCCTTATGACCGAGATAGCTGTTCCGCTCACTGTACGGCGTACGGTAGCGCTCTCGAGAGCAGTTTATGAGGGGAGCGCGCAGGTAGAGGAGATGAAGGGCGTCCTTGTGAAAGACCAGGCGGGGGCAGAGCAAGTCATGGAGAACGGTGATATTGCGGTCGTGGTGGACGAAAAAGCCGTCTGCTGTGAATGGTTCCGACCGGATGTGATCGTGGACGCGATCCTTGCAAAGAAAAATCTCGGGACGAAGATCACGGACGCTCCGTTTGTCATTGGCGTGGGCCCGGGATTTACAGCCGGAGTTGACTGTAACTGTGTGGTGGAGACAAAACGAGGTCACACTCTGGGAAATATTATCTGGAGAGGAGCGGCTATTCCAAATACCGGAGTTCCGGGAAATGTGGCAGGATATACAATTGAGCGTCTGATCCGTGCAGAAGCTGCCGGTATATTGGAGCCGAAAGCAAAGATTGGTGATTATGTTGAGAAAAGCTCAGTTGTTGCAGTGACAGGGGGAGTACCGGTATATGCACAGATGACAGGGATTGTGCGCGGGATGCTCCAACCCGGTGTACAGGTGAGTAAGAATCTTAAGATCGGGGATATCGATGCAAGGGCGGAAATCTCTCACTGCTATACGATTTCCGACAAGGCGAGAGCCATCGGGGGTGGCGTGCTCGAAGCAGTCACGGGATTTGAGCGGATGAAAGATGAGTTTGCCATTGTCGTCCTTGCCGCGGGAGCGGGAACAAGGTTCGGCGGAAACAAGCTGAACGCACTTGTAAGGAATAAGCCTCTTTACGAGCATACACTAGAGAGAGTAGAGGCATTCAGTGCATTTCCGGCATATATTGTCACCGGATCAGAGGAAATCGCCCGGGAAGCAGAACAGAAAGACATCGCGACGGTGTGGAACAAAGAGCCGGAACGAGGCATAGCGCTTTCCCTTACGCTCGGCCTTAAGAAGGCGTTAGAGGACAGACCTGGATTAAAAGGCATTCTCTTTACTGTCTGCGATCAGCCGGGACTTGATACGTCGACTATGCAGCAGATCTTCCGCACGGCATCCCGTCATCCGGGAAGTATCGTATGTGCGGGGAGCGGAGAACGGACCGGCAATCCTGTGTGCTGGGACCGGACGTTTTTCCCGAAACTCCTCACTCTTGAAGGAGATGAGGGGGGAAGACAGATCATGAGAAAGTACAGAGAAAAAGTGAAAATCGTACAGGCAGATCCCGAAGAATTAAAGGATATCGACAGGCGGGAAGATTTGATATAAAAGAGAGGAGATGAGTCGTATGGCGCGGGTACGGAAAAAGAAAGTGGCGGTCGTACAGTGTCTGGGCGGCTGCGTCAGACAGATGGCGGTGCAGTCCGCAGATACAGCGGGCGCTTTGGCAGATGGAAAGCAGGAAAAGGAGAAGGGCGGAAGTAAGAACGGTGTGAACTGTCAGCAGATGATCGAGACAGAGTCTGTTGTGATATCGTGCGAGTGTGGATGCCTGGGCGGCGGCAGCTGTGTGGAAGCCTGCCGGCTTGAGGCAATCCACATCAATGACAGAGGCGCTGCCGAAGTGGATCCGGAGAAATGCGTGGGGTGCGGATTATGTGCGAAAGCCTGTCCCCGCGGTCTGATCCGGATCACCACAGAAGAATATAATATTTATCCGGCATGTGTCAGTGAGGACGCAGGGGCGCAGACGAGAAAGAATTGCGATACCGGGTGTATCGCCTGCGGGATCTGTGTCAGGAACTGCCCGATGGGCGCGATCAGCATTGAGAATAATCATGCTGTGATCGATGAGGAAAAATGTATCACCTGCGGCATGTGCGCTGTGAAATGTCCGCGCGGGGTGATCAGAGACTATAACGGGATCTTTACGGTCCGGGAAGCGAAGGTGTGATCATGAAAGAGACTTACACTTTTACAGTAAACGGTATTGAAAGAAGTACGGATCAGGATAAACCTCTCCTGAGATATCTGAGGGATGATCTGCATCTCCATTCGGTGAAAGACGGATGCAGCGAGGGCGCCTGCGGGACGTGTACTATCATTGTGGACGGCAGGGCGGTGAAATCCTGCGTTCTGACGACGAAGCGCGCCGTGGGAAAGAACATTATAACCACAGAAGGACTCAGCGATGAGGAGAAAGAAGCATTTGTCTATGCATTCGGATCGAAAGGCTCAGTCCAGTGCGGATTCTGCATCCCGGGCATGGTCATGGCAGGGAAAGCACTCATCGACAGAGTCCCCGACCCGACAGAGGAAGAGATCAAAGTTGCGTTAAAGGGAAATATATGCCGCTGCACCGGATACAAGAAGATCATTGAAGGCATTCAGCTTACCGCTGCAATCCTGCGGGGAGACGCGAAGATCGAGACAGATCTGGAAAAAGGAGATGTCTACGGCGTAGGGCAGCATGCGTTCCGTCTCGACGTGCGTGAAAAAGTGCTTGGATATGGAGAGTATCCGGATGACGTGGAGATGGACGGCATGGTCTATGCATCGGCAGTCCGCTCCAAATATCCGCGGGCACGTATCCTTGATATCCACACGGAGAAGGCAGAAGCCCTGCCCGGCGTGCTCGCCGTCCTGACAGCGGATGACGTCCCGAATAATAAGGTGGGACATCTGCAGCAGGACTGGGATGTGATGATCGCAAAGGGAAGCATCACAAGGTGCGTGGGTGACGCTATCTGCCTGGTGGTTGCCGAGACAAGGGAGATACTGGAGAAGGCGAAGAAGCTCGTGAAGATAGATTATGAGGAGCTGCAACCTGTCACTTCGATTTCAGAAGCCATGGCGGAAGATGCACCGAAAGTACATTCAAAAGGAAATCTCTGCCAGAGCCGTCACGTGACGAGGGGAGATGCAAAAAAGGCGTTGGCAGAATCTAAATATGTTGTCACGCAGACATACAGGACTCCGTTTACAGAGCATGCTTTTCTGGAGCCGGAGTCAGCAGTCGCATTTCCATATAAAGACGGCGTTAAAGTCCTTTCATCTGATCAGGGGGTTTACGATACAAGAAAGGAAATCTCCATCATGCTCGGATGGGATCCGGAGCGTGTCGTCGTGGAAAACAAATTGGTCGGCGGCGGTTTCGGAGGAAAAGAGGATGTGTCCACACAGCATATCGCGGCGCTTGCGGCGTTAAAGGTGAACCGGCCGGTGAAAGTGACATTTTCCAGACAGGAATCGATCAACTTCCATCCGAAGCGTCATGCCATGGAGGGGACATTCACCCTTGGATGCGACGAGAACGGTATCTTTACCGGACTGGACTGCGAGATTTATTTTGACACAGGTGCATATGCATCCCTGTGCGGACCTGTCCTTGAGCGGGCGTGTACTCACTCCGTAGGACCGTACTGTTACCAGAACACAGATATTCGGGGATACGGATACTATACAAATAATCCGCCGGCAGGAGCATTCCGTGGTTTTGGTGTGTGCCAGAGTGAGTTCGCTCTGGAGTCCAATATCAATCTGCTTGCAGAGAAAGTCGGAATTTCCCCGTGGGAGATCCGCTACCGCAACGCCATCGAGCCGGGTAAGGTACTGCCAAACGGACAGATCGCAGACTGCTCCACGGCACTGAAAGAGACACTCCTTGCAGTAAAGGATGCCTATGAGAGCAACCCGGGCAGGGCGGGCATCGCCTGTGCCATGAAGAACGCAGGCGTCGGCGTCGGCCTGCCGGATAAAGGCCGTGCAAAACTGATCGTACATGACGGGAAAGTCGAGCTGTACAGTGCGGCATCCGATATCGGACAGGGATGCGCCACGGTATTCGTCCAGATGGTAGCCGAGACGACCGGCCTGGGAAAAGAGATGATCGTTAACAAGGGCGCTAACTCCGAGGTGGCGCCGGACTCCGGTACAACGTCCGGTTCCAGACAGACGCTTATCACCGGCGAGGCGGTTCGTATGGCTTCCGCTGACCTGAACGAAGATTTGAAGGAGGCGGGCGGCGACCTGTCGAAACTGGAAGGAAAAGAATACTTTGCAGAATTCTTCGATCCGACAGACAAGTTAGGAGCTGACGTGCCTTATCCGAAGAGCCATGTGGCATACGGATTCGCCACTCATGTAGTTATCCTCGACGATGACGGACGGGTGAAGGAAGTGTATGCAGCTCATGATTCCGGAAAAGTCGTAAATCCGATTTCCATACAGGGGCAGATCGAGGGTGGTGTGCTTATGGGACTTGGTTATGCGTTAACTGAGGATTTTCCGCTTAAAGACGGCGTGCCTCAGGCGAAATACGGTACACTGGGACTGATGCGATCTACCCAGATCCCGGATATCCATGCAATCTACGTGGAGAAAGAAGAACTCCTTCCGTTCGCATACGGCGCAAAGGGAATCGGAGAGATCGCGACCATCCCGACAGCTCCGGCGGCGCAGGGCGCGTACTACGCGATGGATCATGTGCTCAGGACGAAACTGCCGATGGAAGATACATATTACTCAAAGAAACAGAAAGCTGTCAAATAGAGAAAACCAAGGGGATTATGATCTGTGGAGGTCATGATCCCCTTTCTGCGATTGTGGATTTTTAAATATATCGTAAGTGAAATAGCTTTTCAATAAGAATCGGCAAAGGTATAATGGACGAAAGACGGATTATATGAAAAATGGAAGAGTGATTGATTAAAAAATGTATTCGAGATTAAAAACAGATGAGAAAGTTGCATTGCGGTTTGTAGCGTTGACTTTTTGCATTGCTTATGGCGTATCTGGCGTGTTGATTGCTCTCGGACAATTTGGGTATAGAGTTTATGGTCTGGTTGATTCCATACAGCAATTTGCGATGAACATCCCGTTTGCTGTTTATATTTTATCTCCTGCGATTGCCTCCTATATTGTTTTGAAGGGCAGCGGAACAGTAAATGTGCAAGAGTGGGTCAAAACTGTATTTTTTGTAAAAAATAAGATTTCTGTATATTTGGTTATTGCTGCAGGAATCGTGCTGTTTTTCGGGTGTCATATGATAGCGGCAGGGCGTGTGGAAATGATACTTCCCATGTATATGTTTTTCCTTTCATTACCGGGTAATCTTATCATTGGCGGACTGGAGGAAGCAGGATGGATGTATGTGTTGCAGCCCCGGTTGGACAAAAAATATGTTTTTTTTTCAGCATCTGTTTTAGTCGGAGTTATTTGGATTTTCTGGCACATTCCTCTCTTTTTCATTCCCGGAACGAATCATTGTGACGGGGTGATTAATTTCTGGATGTTCAACTCGGCATCCTCTCTTGTCGGCTCTTCGACAATGACCTGGGCGGTAAAACACTTTGCAGTCTGTATGCAAAAAATAATTGTCTTGGTTTCATGATTATTTTTGGAAAAAATGAAAGAGAAAAATTTGAGGATATAAGGGATACTCTTTCTGATGCTGTCTGCAGGCGGTATGATGAAGCAAAGACCTATCGTGATGGAAAATGGGTAATGTTTGAACCGACAGATACTTCTGAATTTGATGATTATATGAAATTACTGGCTGTTAAGAGAAAACCGAATCGAAAACAGTAATTTTTATTTTGAAAGAAATTATACAGGAGGGTGAAATTTATGGAACGATTTAAAAAAGTTTATCAGCAGGGAGCTATTGATGTGGTTGAAATCTGAATCGACACAGAAACAGGTGTAAATTATGTATTTCATAGAAACGGGAATGCGGCGGGATTTACGCCATTGCTGGATAAAGAGGGAAAACCGGTAGTGACGCCGCAACAGTGATCAATTTGTTTGTGTGGAAGGATGGTGCGGATGCGAATTGGACCCACTGTATAAAAGAGCACTGGAACTTCTGGAAAATGTTTAAACACTGGATTAGAGATTAAGATTTGTACTGTAATTTATGCGTTAGTATCTGCCTATATAATTTAGGGAGAAAAAACTCTTTTTAAACAGATATGGTCAGAACACGATGGACATTTCTTAGGAAGAAATAAGAAGAAATGTGCTCAATGTTAAAGACGGTGAGAAATTGTCAGATAGATTTATAATGCTGTCTTAAATGGATAAATTGATAAGATGTACGTATTGGGAGACGTTGTCATGAAACGAGAATTAGGAATCGCCAGATGCGGACTTGCCTGCTGTTTATGTTCTGAAAATATAAGCTGTAAAGGCTGCGATTCAGGAGAGTGTCCTGATAAAGAATGGTGTGAAAACAGAAAATGTTCAATTTCTAAAAAGATTGAACATTGTTATGAGTGCAATGAAAAGTGTAGAAAAGGGTTATTAAGTAAAATCAAACCGTATGCGTTCACTGAGTTTGTCAGAAGATATGGTGAAGATTGCCTCTTAGACTGCCTTGAAAGAAATGAAAATAGAGGAATAGTTTATCATCGTGAAGGCATAAATGGCGACTATGATGATTTTGATGACGTGGAAACTTTAATAGAATATATTAGAACTGGTTGCAGATGAATCCTGAGATATGGAATTGAAAGATGTTGCTGCAGATGAAAACGATGTGAAACAGAAAGTAAAAGAGAGTGTTATTTGGATATGATGGGAAAAATCGTAAAAGTAACAGTCGACAGACCTCTGGGAAGTTATCACCCAAACCACAGAGATATATGCTATCCGGTTAATTATGGATACATAAAAGGTATAATGTCGCCGGACGGGGAGGAACAGGATGCATATATATTAGGAGTAGATCATCCGGTAGATGAATTTACAGGCAGGGTAATTGCTGTTATCCACCGCTATGATGATATAGAAGAAAAATGGGTGGTGGCACCTGTGGAGAAAACGTATTCAGTAGAAGAAATAAAGGCGCAGGTTGATTTTCAGGAACAGTATTTTAATTATGAAATCAGAGTCTGAGATTCATTAATGAATTGTTCTTGAGGATATATTATGGCGCTATAGAAGAATTACTGGTAATAAGGAAAGCGGGTGGAATGAGAATGAAATTTAAAAATCCTATGATAGTGGTAACTGATATAGATAAATCAGTAGAATTTTACAAAAAAGTGTTTGGGCTTCACGTTATTATGGATTTTGGGGCAAACAAAACATTAACCGGCGGTTTGTCATTACAGACGGCAGAAACATACAAAGAATTTATCAGTACGGATCATATATTTTTTGGTGGAAACAATTTTGAACTTTATTTTGAAGAGGATGATTTTGACAGATTTGCAGAGAAACTGAAAGAATGTAATGTTGAATATGTGCATCCAATCAAAGAGCATTCATGGGGACAGCGGGTAGTACGCTTTTATGATCCGGACATGCATATTATTGAGGTTGGTGAAAATATGAAAGTTGTCTGTAAGCGTTTCTTGAATAGCGGGATGACGCCGGAACAGATGGCAGAGCGCATGAACGTGCCACTTAAATTTGTAAAAGCCTGCATGAGATAAATTGGTATGCGTATATATACATGCAAAGGCAAGAAAGGACAGAGCAAAATGACAACTTCGAACGTCAAAGCAGTTATCAAGAGTGATATTCATAAAGTATGGGAAACTGTTTTAGCAGTTGAGAAGTATAGTATGTGGCGAAGTGATCTGAGCAAAACAGAAGTTGTAAATGAAAAGCAGTTCATTGAATATTCCCGGACAGGCTATCCTACTAAATTTACTGTTACTGTTATGAAACTATATAAACGATGGGAGTTTGATATGGATAATACTAATATGACAGGACATTGGACAGGTGTTTTTACATCCCAAGGGGAAGAAACAGAAATAGATTTTACAGAGTATGTATTAGCTAAAAAAATCTTTATGAAGCCATTTCTAAAAACCTACCTGAAAAAACAGCAGGCACAGTTCATCATGGATCTGAAGAAGGCATTAGAATAATAGATTAGGACTATCTGGTACAGAAAGGAAATGCTAGTATAAAGAAATGGTGAAGAGTGATGTTTCGATTAACAGACAGACCTACAGATGATATAGTGATAATGTCAGTGATGATGGGAGAAAGGAGACCACCACATGAGAGTCGGAGCAGTGATCGCCGCCGCGGGTAGGCCGGGCGGTTTCCGGGCATATGACAAACTGAAAAATACAGACAGAAATGTCATGTTGAGAAGGATGATCTACACATTCCGCCATGCGGGAGTGGAGGATGTGGCAGTAGTGACCGGATACAGGGCGAAAGAGACGGAGAAGAGTCTTGCTAAGCTTGGAGCGGTATTCTTAAGGTGCGCCGATTATGAGAATGTGCAGATGCTCGATCTTGCAGTTAAAGGATTTCAGTATTTGAAAAACTGTGGGAAGTTCTTTTTTTGTCCGGCTGATGTCCCGCTTTTTACAGAGAATACACTGAAATTGATGCTTTTGCAGGATACTCAGGTGGTAATTCCGGTATGTGACGGCAGGAAAGGACATCCTGTTCTGATCAATGCGGGTCTGACGGATGGTATCGCAGGATATCAGGGCAATCGGGGCTTAAAGGGAGCCATCGATGCATCGGGAGCGGAGATATGTTTTCTGTCAGTGGATGATGAAGGGGTGCTCGTGCGCGCGCGCAGCGAGGATAATTTTGAGAAACTGGCGGCGACGGAGAAGAAGACTGCTATCCACCCGAAAGTGAAACTTCAGATCATGAGAAATGAAGCATTCTTCGGGCCTGGGATGATGGTGCTGCTAAAGCAGATTGATATGCTCGGTAATGTGCGTGAGGCATGTGAGAAGGCGGGGATGTCGTACAGCAAGGGCTGGTCTTTGATCCGGACTGCTGAACAGGAGCTTGGCTGTCCCGTTGTGGAGCGAAGCCCCGGCGGGAAATCTGGCGGGATTGCACAGGTGAGCGACACAGGACACATCCTTATGGAGAAGTATGAGCGTCTGGAGAGGGAAGTCGCGGAGTTTACCGAGAAGAAATTCAGGGAAATCTTTTAGGAGGATAAGGTATAGCAGCCAAATATTTGTGCCTCCCAGCTGGCGGACCTCTAATATATGTATAAATCTGCCTCCTGACAGCACAGAGCCGGATTATCACAGGAGCAGATTTTTATTAAACACCGATTGTTTTTTAAAAAATAATCGGTTATACTTATGAGTAGAAATGTGCGCATATGACTTAGAAGAAAACAGGAGGATAAAAAGTATGAAGAAAAAGATTTTGGCAGCAATGCTTGCAGGGGCAATGGTATTATCAATGGCAGGATGCTCCGGCGGCGCGGACAACAGCAGTGATGATACGGCGTCTGACAGCGCATCTTCTGAAGACAGCGGTTCTGGTGAAACGGCAGAAGAGACGGAGATTCAGGTATTTATAGCGGCAAGCCTTAATACAGTAATGACTGAACTTGCCGATATGTACAATGAGGAACATCCGGAGGTTAAGATCACATACAATCCGGACAGCTCAGGTACACTCCTGACACAGATCCAGGAAGGATACGAGTGTGATATCTTCTTTTCTGCGGCACAGAAGCAGATGGACGATCTCGAGGCGGACGGGCTTATGGTAGAAGGAACAAGGACGGACGTTGTCAACAACCAGGTTGTAGTGGTATCATTAAAAGACAGCGGAACAAAGGTGACGGGACTGGAGAACCTGAACGAAGCGGAGAGTATCGCTCTGGCAGGCGGAAGCGTTCCGGTAGGACGGTACACGAGACAGGCGCTCGTCAATCTCGGCACATTGCCAGAGACAGATGACCCGGCTTCTATCACCACAGAAGAAGTATCCGAGGCTCTTGGCGGCGTTGAGATCAGCGAGCAGGACAATGTGAGCAAGGTGCTGACTGCAGTCGTGGAAGGTTCCTGTGAAGTAGGAACGACTTATTATTCTGATACATACGGATACGAGGATGACCTTGATATCCTGCAGACTGTAAGCTATGATCTGACAGGCGATGTTATTTATCCGATTGCACGCGTGGTAAATGAGGAAGCAGACGATGCACAGACAGTAGCGGCAGAAGATTTCCTTCAGTTTATCCTTTCGGATGAGGCGAAAGCTGTTTTTGATTCATACTATTTTGATACGAACGTATAAAGGGAGAAGTTATGGAAGAAATCATGCAGATATTAAAAGACCTGGACTGGAGTCCGCTTTTTATATCCCTGAAGACCGGAGTGGTAGCGACGTTTATCTCGTTTTTTCTCGGGATATTTGCAGCAAGAAAAGTGGTAAAGGCAACGCCGGGAAAGAAGGCGGTCATCGACGGTATTCTTACACTGCCGATGGTGCTGCCGCCTACGGTTGCGGGTTTCTTCCTTCTCCTTCTGTTCAGCCGGAGAAGACCTCTGGGGGAGTTCCTGTTTGAACAGTTTGATTTTAAAGTTGTACAGACGTGGCTTGGCTGCGTGATCGCGGCAACAGTTATTGCTTTCCCTCTTATGTACAGAAATGCCCGTGCGGCTATGGAGCAGATTGATATGAATCTGGTCTATGCGGGCAGAACGCTTGGAATGTCAGATACGAAAATATTCTGGACGGTTATAGTACCCACGGCAGGACCGGGAATCGCTTCAGGAACGATCCTTACATTTGCAAGGGCTCTTGGAGAGTATGGGGCTACCTCCATGCTCGCCGGAAATATACCCGGCAAGACAGGGACGATTTCCCAGAAGATCGCTATGGTCATTCAGGATGGCGATTACCTTACAGCCGGCATATGGGTCGTAATTGTCATGATCATCGCCTTTCTTGTCATCTTTCTTATGAATCTCATATCAGGCAGTAAGATGAAGCATATCGGGAGGTGGTAGACTATGGCAGTCACGGTAAAGATTCAAAGGAAACTTGATAATTTCCTTTTGGATATCAATTTCCACAGTGATTCACGAAGAATCGGCATCCTCGGTGCTTCGGGATGCGGGAAGAGTATGACACTCAAGAGTATAGCGGGTATTGAACTGCCGGATGAGGGGCATATCGAAGTTGAAGGCAGGACTCTGTTTGACAAGACCGAAAAGATAAACCTGAAGCCGCAGATGAGAAATGTGGGATATCTTTTTCAGAATTATGCCCTGTTCCCGACTATGACGGTGGAAAAAAATATTGCCGCAGGGCTGAAGGGTACCAAACAGGAGAAAGAGGCACGTGTCCGTGAGATGTCAGACAAGTTCCGTCTGCAGGGACTGGAGAAAAGGCTGCCGGGACAGCTTTCAGGCGGACAACAGCAGAGAGTTGCGCTTGCCCGTATTATGGCGTATGAGCCGGATATGATACTGCTGGACGAGCCGTTTTCCGCGCTCGATATGTATCTGAAAGACCAGCTTCAGCGGGAACTTGCAGAGATGCTTTCAGACTATGAGGGCACTGTTATTATGGTGTCCCATAACAGAGATGAGGTTTACCGTTTCAGTGAAGAGCTGCTTGTCATCGATCAGGGGAAGATTGCGGTATCGGGAAAAACGAAAGAGATCTTCCAGAATCCTGTAAGTAAAGAGGCAGCCCACCTGACCGGGTGTAAAAACTTCTCGAAAGCCCGCAGGATCGACTCGCATACGATCGAAGCAGAAGACTGGGGCATCACGTTCACGACGGAGCGGGGAATACCGGATTATACAGAGTACATCGGTTACCGTGCGCACGATTTCATACCGGTCTGGAATGCAGAACAGGGCGGGGCGGACGGAGCAGGCAGCGACCGAAATGGTATGCTGCGGTTTGAGCTGGAGAGCAGCGCAGAACTCCCGTTTGAGAAGAATTATTACATAAATGCCGGAAAGACGGTCTGCTGGTTTGTACAGAGAGAAAAGGTGAGGGAACTGGAGGAGAGAGGAATGCCGGATTATCTCGCCTTTGATGAGGAGAAACTTCTATTTTTGAAATAAAGCAGCTGATTTCCAGACCTAAATAAAACATGTGAAAAAGACGAGTTAAATTTTATAAAACAGTATTTACAAGATACCCTTTCTGCTATATAATCTGCCTTTGGCGTAACAGTTCAGCTATCTGTTGGGCCACTATGATTTTATAACAGAAAGGGTATTTATCATGAAGACAGTACAGCAGGATATGACATCAGGAAAGCCGATGAAGATCATCATTAATTTTACTCTGCCGATTTTTATCGGCAATGTCTTTCAGCAGTTTTATAATATGGCGGATGCTGTGATTGTCGGTAAGTTTGTCGGTACAGGCGCATTGGCAGCAGTAGAGCCGTGTATTTATGCACAACATTAGATTTTCCTTTGTGTTGAGTAGGCAAGCCGTTAGATTGCCTTGTTCTCAATCACTCGGATAACGTTGTGGTTATTCTCAATGTAATCAATAATTCGCTGGTACTCGTCGGCAAAATTGAAGTCAACCGTTATTTCCCCGTTCTCATGCACCCAAACCGCTTTTACGAGTTCAACCATAATCCCGCGGTTAAGGCTCTGAATGTTTTTGTATTTCAGAAAGGCGGTTAGATACGGGTCGTCGGTTCCGATACCATCAGCCATTACCTGCATTTCCTCTTTCAGATAGGAGATGTTCGCTTCAAGCTGTTGTATCTGTTCTGCAATCTTGCCTTTCAAGCGGCGATATTCCTCTTTGGTAATCTCACCGCTTTTCCAATCAAGGTACAAGCTGTCGGAAGCGTCATTGTACTGTTTTAGCTGCTTTTCTGCCTGTTTCAAGGAATGGGATAATCTCTTGCTTTCCCGGTTGATAACAGGCGCGTTGTTAATCCGTTCAATTTCTTCTGCAAGCCGATCTACAAGGGCAATTTGCATTTGCAACGCTGCCAATACCGCGTTTTCCAACTTGTCTTGCCGGATAGAATGTTTGCTGCAAATCTTCTTATCGGTGTAGCTACGGCAAGAGTAGTAGGCAATATCACGGGCGGTTTTGCGCCGCATGGCCTTTTTGCAATCCGCGCAACGGACAAAGCCGGACATGAGATAGACTTCCTGTTTGCCGGGGGCTGTCCTTGTGTCGCGCTTATGTAGGGCTTGCGCTTTCTCGAATGTTTCCCTGTCAATAATCGCTTCGTGTGTGTTGGGGACGACAAACCATTCTTCTTCGGGGACGTTGATCTGCTTGTGTACTTTGTAGCTTATTACGCGGTTACGGCCTTGCACCATTACGCCCGTATAAACTTCATTTTGCAATATCCTTGCAATCGTGCTGGCAGACCACAAACCATCGTTTTTGTCGGAATTAGGGTTGTTATACTTAAAGCCTTTTTTCTTCTTATAGGCTTCGGGGTTCGGCTCTCCCATTTGGTTAAGCCGCTTTGCAATCCCCATTTTACTGTACCCCTCATTGACAAACCAATGGTAAATGCTTTTGACAACTTCCGCTGCTTCTTCATCTACAATCAAGCTGTTTTTGTCGTTTGGGTCTTTCTTGTAGCCATAAGGGGCAAACGCGCCTATGAACTCGCCGCGCTCCCGTTTCATCTTGAATGTTTTGCGGATTTCTTCGGAAGTGGTCGCGGCAAACTGCTCATTGAACATTCCCCTAATAGGTACTTCAAGACCGCTTGCAGAATGGGGGTTAGCGTAAGTGTCAATAAATGGCGTGCCTGTGCAAATAAACCTTGCGCCGTGAATGGGTATGAACTCCTCCAAAAACTTTTGTTGATCGGCAAGGTTGCGGAAACCGCGTGCAAGGGATTTGATAATCATGCAGTTTACTTCTTTGCGGACAATGCAGCCCTCAAGCCGTTTGAAGTTTGGTCGCGCTGTGTCGGTGCCTGTCAATCCGTCGTCGGCAAACACGTCTACAATCACATAGGTTCCCGGCTCAAAATAGCTGTCTACAAAGTCGCGGAGTATCTTTTCTTGGTTGATAACACTCTCGCTTTCGTCCTCGTTGTCGTCCTCTCTGGATAGTCGAATGTATAGCCCAATTTTCCAAAACGGCTCTGCATAACTGCGTGCCATTTTGTCTTTGCGTATGCGGGGCATTATACCTCCTTTCCCCCTATAATTACGAGTTAATTATACCATTTTCGCCCCGTAATCACAAGGTCTTTACCCGTAGAGTTAGGGAAAGTCGGCGGTTATTTCAGACTTAAAAAGTAATCACACAATGATTGCTTTAGCGTTCTATCCTCTGCGACAAACCGTATTCTTACGGGTGTATCACCACAAAGAAAACAGTATGGATTTACAATCTGCTCAAAGTAGCTTTGCATTTTCTTTGCTGCTGGCAAAGAACTGTCAATATGGATATTACGAATATCAACCAAAGTGCTGCGGTCAACCTGTGTAATATCAACATTTCTCATTTGTTGAAGTTGTAACTTGGTAATCATCTTCTTTCCCTCCCGGTTAGCGGCATAGTACAGAATATGCGCTCCGGCTTGTACGATATGAGAAATAAGGCTGAAACGGGCGGTTGTTAGCTGCAACCTCACGGGAGTTTCACCCCGGCCCATGCTTATGGGTGCGCCGCGCAATACTTTGAGGGTGTTCAACGCGGGAGTATCATTGTGCCGCCTTGTATGTCGTCGCCCACAAGCTGCTAAACCTGTTTTACGGCGCGGTAGTTGTCGCTCGACTTTTCCCCGTAGGGGAAAAGCTGTCATGGCGTACCCGCCGACTGGCTCGATACAGACGGAATGTACCCGTTGCCTGTTATGCTGCGCACCAAAGGTCGCTTTCTTTGTCAAGTTACAATAGGCTTTGTCGGCCTGCAAAAGCACATCAACAGCGGATATGCTTTTGCGGAACGACAAATAGCCCATAACGGGAATCGTGGAAAGGGGACACGCTCCCCGCATGGGCTAAAAGATTATCCTACATGAAAAGCAAGGGTGCGGGTAATAAGGCGCACTTGCAGCCTGTTACGCATTTCCTCGTCCACATAGGAATAGGTATTGCCCGCGTCGTCTTTCAGCGTGCGGGTACAAAGTTTCGCTATGTAACCCTCGTAATGCTTCAAGATCGCGCACATGGCGGTTGTGTCGCCGTTTGCCGCTGCGGAAATGACAGGGAACGGCAACAGATTTTCAGATTTCCTAACGGTATTCATCATCTGCTTTTCCCTCCAAATACTGTTTGATTTTCGCAAGCGCGGATTTCCTGTGCCGGAAAACCGTCGTGCGTACAACATTCAGCAGTTCGCCAATTTCCGCGTCGCTCATATCCAAGAAGTAGGACAAAAGGATAATGTCGCGTTTCCTTTCGGGCAAAGCGTTAAGGGCTTCGGCAAGCAGTTCATTTTTGACGAGTACATCAAAGCCGGACACTTGAAAACGGAAATAATCGCTTTCGTATTCGTCCGTTGTGAAAAGCTGCGCGAGTTCGCTTTCGCTCAAATCCGAAAAAGTAACTTCGCGTGCTGCGCGTTTCGCAAGAGTGCGGCGGTGGCTTTTCGCTTCGCCGACCAAAGTTTTCTTTGCTAATGCGTCGTACTGATGTTGTATTCTTTCCTTGTCGGAAGAAGATAGCTCCATAGAGTTCACCTCCTTCCCGCGTGGAGTAGAGGACGGGAGTTAAGGGCTTGTCCTCTCTGCCCCTTTCGCTCCGTACCCGTTCGGGAGATGGCTCTTGAGTGCGCTTTTCAGAAAAAAGTTGAAAAAAGCAAAATGCGCCCGTCCGCAAGACGCGGACGGGCGCAAAGGAAATGTAAGCAGTAGCTAAATGTATTGACAGTTCACATTCATAGCCGGAATATCCCGCTTGCGGAGCATAGCTTTTTTTGACCGCAAAGCATTAGGCGGGTTACAGTAAATAAAAATGGACACGGCGATACCTCCCCGATACCGCCGTATCCTTAAAAAAGGGCGACTTTAATACACTACCCGCAATCCATTCTATAATAGGGAACAGCGGCTTTTGCGCAATATTAAATAAAAAAGCCGATAACACATAGGTTTTTTGACCTAATGCGTTATCGGCTCTGCGTCTATGCGTCTGGCACTTTTAATCATTTTTTTTTGAATTTATTATATGTGTTAGCTAACTGTCCACAAGCCGCGTTAATCTCTCTGCCATGAGAAACTCTCATAGTAACTTCAAGTCCTGCTTGCTCTAATTGATGTTTGAATGCAACTATTTCCCGTTTCTGTGGTGCTTTAATTCTTGAATTGCTTGTTGGGTTGTATTGTAACACGTTAATCATAACTTTTTTGCCCCGAAACCATTTTGCAAGTTGTCTTACATCTGAGGGCCGGTCATTTATACCCGGTAAAAGCAAATACGCAAAGACAATTTTGCGATTATGCCTTTCAGAATAGGATAAGGCTTGCTTAACAACATCTTCAATAGCATATATGCGCATGTGAGGAATAATACGATTTCTTGCAGATTGTGTTGCTGCGTGTAAAGATATTGTCAACTGAATTTTAAGATGTTCCTCGCGCAATTTTTTTAATTGATCGACCGGACCAACTGTTGATATGGTAATGCCGTCGGTTGGAAAGTTGAGCCCATATCTATCTCGGAGAATATGGATTGCTTTTATCAAGTTGTCATAATTGAATAAAGGCTCTCCCATACCCATAAAAACGATACGGTTTACTTTTCGACGCAACAATATAATCTGTTGTACGATTTCTGACGATGTTAGATTACGAACAAAGCCATTTCGCCCGGACTCACAAAAAATACAACCAACAGGACAACCGACTTGTGTGCTCACGCAAACAGTTCCACCATCTCGCCGCTTGATAAAAACCGTTTCAATGTATTTGTTGTCTTTCAGTTCGTAAACATACTTTTCAGTATCACTGCTTTTGCAAATATTTTTTACCAACATTGATAGATTTTTTTTGCGTGGTAATTGCTTATATAATTCTTCATATAAGGCTTTTGCTTCATTCTCGCCAATAACTTCCGACATTTCTTTGTAAGTAAATCCGTATGGATCATTCCGTACTTCCGCAGGCGTATATTTAGGTAAACGTTTCATTTTTATATCCTTTCTTCTAAATAATAAAAGTTTGTTTTTCTGTATTTTTGATTACAATCTCTAATTTTTCTACATCAATGATATGCGTCAATTTGCATTTAGGGCAGAAAAGAGGAAAATCTTTTAATACAGTATTATGAAATACTTGAACTCTCGTCTTTCCGTTACAAATCGGACATTTTATCCAATATTTTTTAAGCATTATATTTCACTCGTCCTTTTTACACAAAAAAATGCAGGTCAATCCTCAACATGAGCATTGACCTGCATTTATAATGCACAGAGCAGTACAACAAAACTAAGGCATAGCTTGCACTATGTCTATACTATATCTATACGTCGTTAGTTTTTTGTATAGCATCCGCAAAATAAGCATGACAAAAAAGCCCATGTTGAAAATGGGAAAATCCTTTTTTTCAATGCTTATCTAATACGCATGCTATGCAACATAAACGCCGCCTCCTTTTACATAAATTTTATTTTATCAGAAAATCAGTCTACTGTCAATACACAACAGGAAGTATTTAACCTAATGATATGAATTGTGTGGACATATCCAAAAAGAAAGGTGAACTGTAAAATGTAACAGGGTGAATGAAAATGGCAAAAAGACCCGTACCATTGTACGACTTTAAGGCTTTCGGGGCAGCTATAAAAGCCGCGAGAAATGAATACGGCGAGAGCCGCAAAAAGGTAAGCGACGAGTTATATATTTCCCCGCGCTACCTTGCGAATATCGAGAACAAGGGACAACAGCCGAGTTTACAGGTATTCTATGACCTTGTAACCCGGTATCATATTTCGGTAGATCAATTTTTCTTCCCGAACAGCAATGCGGAGAAATCCACCGGGCGGCGGCAGCTTGACGCGCTGCTGGACGGTATGAGCGATAAAGGCATACGGATTGTAACCGCAACAGCAAGGGAGATAACGGAAGTCGAAAAAGCAGAGGATTAACCTCACAATATGAGAAATCGGGAGATTGCAGCGCATGGCGGCTGCAATCTTTTTTTGCGTCCAAAATCAAAGGAACGCGCAACAAATACCGCCTTTCGGTGGGGGTATGGAGTAGATAGCAAGCACAGCAAACGAGTACCCGTTTGCGGAAAATGCTTGTTGGGATAATCCCAAACCCTTATACCGAAAGGCGGTGCGGAAATGGAAAACCGAAAGAGAAATATACAGATGAAGTTTTACGTTACGGAAGAAGAAAAGCGGCTGATCGACGAGAAGATGAAGCAGCTTCCCATAAAGCAGTATGGGGCATACTTCCGTAAAATGGCGATAGACGGGTATATTCTTGTCGTTGACCGAAGCGACACAAAAGCATATATCCGGGAACTGCAAGCGGTGAGCCGGAACATCAACCAAATTGCAAAACGCGCCAATGCGACGGGGACGGTTTACAGGCAGGATATAGAGGACATTAAAAAGGCGGTGGACGAGATATGGCGGTTACAAAGACGCACCCTATTAAATCAACCTTAAAGGCTGCGATAGACTATATCTTAAATCCCGAAAAGACAGACGGGAAGCTGCTTGCGTCCTCTTTCGGCTGCGGGCTGGAAACCGCCGATATTGAGTTTGCATGGACGCGGGAAGCTGCCGGAGATCGCGGCACACATTTAGGGCGGCACTTGATACAATCCTTTGCGGTGGGAGAAACCACACCGGAAGAAGCGCACAAAATCGGCATGGAACTTGCCGGGGCGGTATTAGGCGGCAAGTATGAGTTTGTTTTGACAACTCACGTCGATAAAGACCATCTGCATAATCACTTGATTTTCAACGCGGTTAGCTTCGTTGACTACAAAAAGTACCATTCCAACAAGCAAAGCTATCACTTTATCCGGCGCACCAGCGACAGGATATGTAAAGAGCATGGGCTATCCGTCGTCGTACCGGGACAGGACAAGGGAAAAAGCTATGCAGAATACACCGCCGAAAAGCAAGGGACAAGCTACAAAGCAAAGCTGAAAACGGCGATAGATACTCTCATTCCCCAAGTGAAAGATTTTGACGAACTGCTGCGCCGCTTGCAGGAAATGGGGTATGAAATCAAACAGGGCAAATACATTTCCTTTCGCGCTGCCGGACAGGAACGGTTTACCCGCACAAAGACGCTCGGCGCGGCCTATACGGAAGAAGCGATAAAGGAGCGTATCAAGGGCGTGTATGTTGCCAAAACAAAAACGCTGCGGGAAGATAAGAAAATCCGGCTTGTCGTCGATCTTGAAAACAGTATCAAAGCCCAACAGTCGGCGGGCTATGAACGGTGGGCGAAAATCCATAATCTGAAACAGGCTGCTAAAAGCATGAACTTCCTAACCGAAAACAAGATTGAGTATTACAGCGACCTTGAAAGCAAAATTGCGGATATTATGACCGCCCATGACGCGGCGGCAAGGGCGGTTAAAGAGGTAGAACAGCGTATGTCTGATTTGTCGCTGCTTATCAAGCACACCACCACATACCGACAGTTAAAACCGATTTACGAGGAATACAAGAAGTCGCGGGACAAGGAAAAGTATCTGCGGGGGCATGAAAGCGAAATTATCCTGTTTGAAGCTGCGGCAAAGGCACTCCGGGAAATGCAGATAAAGAAGCTGCCCGATCTCGCCGCGCTGCGCAAGGAGTATAGCAGCTTAAACGACAGGAAAAGCAAATTGTATGAGGATTACCGCCAAGCGAAAAAGCAAATGCAGGAGTACGGCATTGTCAAAAAGAACGTCGATAGTATTCTTTACCCGTCCCAAAGCAAGGCGCGGGAGCAGGAGCGATAAACCAAACATAAATAAAAAGGACAGTCGATTTACTCGGCTGTCCTTACTGGTACTGCTTGATAACTCAAGATTACTTTTCCCAAGTAAAGCGGAGATACCGGCTGGCAAGAATCTGCCCTCCATCATCAAAACAAATCACCGTACTGGGATTATCCGGAGTAATTGTCATTGTTTCTAATTCTGAACCATTAGCGTCATAACAAATGATTTCCACCGAACCAACTTCACTCCCTAATTCAAAGGTTTGATAGTCAGTAACTTCCTCTGGGGTGTAATCTGTTTTGGAGATTTCCGAATGGTTTTCATCATAATATATCATGGAAAAAGATGTTGTCGGTTGTTGAATTTCAAATGTAACTTGGCAGGAATAATCAATTCCTGTCATGGCACATTGATCAGTGATTTCCATGCGGTCAAAATAAGTTTCTGTATCAAAATATACCCCTTCTTCATCATGATACAGATAGTAAGCTGTAACAGAGTTTTCGGATTCCTCTTGCGGAAGATATGCTATCGCGCCTTCAGCACCCACGGAATCATTGTCCAAGTTTGCCCCAAACGTCATACTGGTAAAGTTCTGATCTCCAGCATAAGCAACATCTGCACTGGCAGAGAAATAATATACGCAAGCAGCGTCCAAATCAAATGAGTAGCTATTATCTGCAAAATCCGCATAGACCTTTGTATTTTCCGGCAACTCTTGCTCATTGTTTATAAAAATTGCCCCTATCGCCGATTCATAATCAGGCGTAAAATTATCCTGCGATGAATTGCAGGCCGTCATACTTACCAATAAAGCTGCCATCGAAATGGCACATAGAAGTTTCCTCATTCCTTTGCACCTCATTTATTGAATTTAGAGTTCTAAAAAGCACAATGTGCTTTTTTATTATACCATATCCAACTGTTTCATTCTACCAAGAAATATGAAAAGACATGGATTAAAGAAAATGGGTTTTACTATCACCCATGCAAATTCAAAATTGTTGCTCGGTTAATTTAGAAAAGCAAGGGTAACAAGTGGAATGTTAAGGGCTGAAAACGCCTGTATTTCTGCGGCTTCCAGCGCGGGGAAACGGCGTAGACGATACTTTATATTCAAACCCGCAAAAACGGCTTTCTAATTGTCCACGCAAGGACAAAAAAGAACAGGGGCGCGGCGCCGGAAATCGGCAACCGCGCCCCTGTTTTCTATGGACTATTCCTCGTCGGTCAAGATAAACTCCCGTTCAGAAAACTCGCTGTCCGTCATGGCTTGCAGCTTGTTTACCGTTGCGGCGGCAAGCTGACGCATATCCTCGTCCATGTAGGGCATGGCGGCAAGGATATTTTCAAGCGTTGTTTCTCGGCTGTCCTCGGCGTAGATCGCAACAATGTTTTCTTCCTCTATGGTAAAGCAGATATTCATGCTATCAAACCTCCAAATCCTTTTTATGCTCTTTCTGTTTATCTTTCGGCTGCTGCGCCGCCTGTTTCTTATACTCGTCCAGCTTTTTCAGAATAGAGGGCTTTTTCTGCGGCTGCTCCCGTTTCTCGGCTTTTACCGCTTTCGCAAGGTCGGTAACGGAAATTGCTTCGCCCGCCTTTGCCCGCTGCTCCAAATCTGCGACGGTGGGCGTTTGCGGCGTGTTATTGATAATCCCGTCAAAATTGTTGTCGTTCTGCTCTATGGTGTCCTCGACGTGCTTTGCCCGGACGGTTGCGCCCTCATGAACGGTGGGAAGAAGCTCCACGCCCTGACGCTCATAGCTTCGGTGGTCGATACGAACGTCAAGCTCCTTTTCCGCAAACTTGGCATTGCATAGCTCCGCCCATGTCTGCCGCCAGTATTCCAGCGTTTCGGGACTGCCCCAGTCGGTAGTGGGAACGGCGTTGAAAACAAACTCGCCGTTCTGGTCTCGGATACGGTTGCCGTCCTCGTCCAGCTCATACACCCGGCGTTGCTTTAGCCCCCATTTGCCGTCCTGCTCGATGGGGCGGATAGGGCAAAGCACATGAAAATGCGGGTTTGGTATGCCGCCGTCCTCACGGTCTGGCTGGTGTACGGCGAAGTCAACCACCATGCCACGGCTCACAAAGTTCTCCAACAAAAATTGCCTTGCAAGAGCGATGTTTTCCTCAAGGGAAAATTCATTCTGCAAGGCAATGTCAAAGCTGTATGCAAGCTGGGCGTTCTTTCCACGCTCGGCTTTTTCCACGGCGTTCCATAGCGTCTGGCGGTCTGCGTATTCGGGCGGTGCATGGGACGGCAGGAGAATGTCAGAGCAGATCACGCCGCCCTTTCGGGTGTAGTCGCTGTACTCTCCGTAATACTCGCTATACAATCGCTCCCCGGCACGGTAGGCGGCAGAAGCAATAGCGGACTGTCCTGCGCTTCGCTTAGTCTGTGTGACACTCAGATGAAATAGCGCCATTGGCTTTCAACTCCTTTTCTCTGTTTGCTTGCTTGATGTGGGTAATCGCCATGTGACGGACGGCTCGCTGGACTTCGGACAGAGAAAAGATGTACTCCATCAGCTCTGTCATTTCGGTGCGTGTGAGATCTTTGACCTCCGGGGCAAGGCTCTCAATCGTGCCGCCCAGATTGCAAAGACGATGGGTGCGTTTCTGCCTTTCGCCTTTCTCCAGATATTTCTTTCTGTTCTCAAGACGGTTGAGCTTGTGCTTCTCCTGTGCAAGCTGCGTCTCAGCTCGTTCCTTTTCGGCTCGGAGCTGTTCAAGGGTTTTCGGTTTTGTCATTGTGCTTGACCTCCTTTTTTGATTTTGGGGATAAAAAAAGACCGTCAACTTTTCGCATAGTGCGACCAGTCAACGGTCAGTTTTTCGGTATTCAGTTTTTCAAACTTGCTGGCGACGAACAGCATTTTATGCTGTTTGCGGACGGCAAGTCCACAAGGGATAGCCGCTTTAGCGGCGCAAGGGGGTGTAGCCACCTTGACGGAACGAAGTGACGCAACATTCTCGGTCAAGCAGTTTTCTTCTGCTGACGGAGAATGAAGCTCCGCAGGACGCACGATACTCCCGATAGGAGAGTATAGAAGTGCGCCCTTTAGTTCCTAAAGGGATTTTATCAGTGCGACAAACTGAAATTTGTAGTTATCTATACTCATTTGGAATTTCGATATGAAATGTCTCACACAATAACTTCACATCATGCACATCATTCTCATCAAATTCGTATCCCAGATGGAACATTACTTGACTATATGGTTCAATACAGGAAACCTCTATCTCCTCAATTTTTCCTTTGCCCGAAAAAGTTTCTATCGGAAAACAATCCCCCTCATAAAGAATTTCACCTTCGCCCGTATATTCAAAACAATGCAAATCAACAATTCTGTTTTTCGCATCTTCCCATACAGTATGGTTCAATGTTGTATATTCCATCTTAATCTCATAAAAGTCATTAGCTTTCATCATCTCTATAAAGTTCTGATAATCTTTCTTTTCTACAAAAATATCAATATCGTTATGGGCTCTTGACTGATATCCAAGAAGAGCATCTACACCCCAGCCGCCATCAAGAAAGACTTTAATCTCCGCATCTATTGCAAATTGAAGAATCTGTTTTACATCTGTTATATTGACCATCTTATCATCTCCGCAAAATTCCGATTTTTCGTTCTCTGCGACTTCCCAATAAACTTGAATTTCACTTACTTAGATAATGGCAATGTCAATTTTCCTGATAATAAAAAATACAGCAGAAGTAAACCAACTATAATTAGAATACCGCCAACCACTTTAATGCCAATTCGATTAACCTTGTTATTTTTTATAATTTTATTTGCAAAAACCAATAGTAGCGCACCAACTACTATAATAAAAACAGATATTAACGGATACATGAGTTTTCTCCTTTCAAATTCCGATTTGTTGCTCAATTTCGTATTCAAATTATACCATAAAACTTGTGAACAATTCTACCGCAACTTTGGACTATATGAGAAAAGTCCGAACAGTTTTCTGCCCGGACTTCCTCGCTCAATTATAAATCAACTCTGCTTTCACAACTTCCTCTGCCTGCGCCTTGCAAGCGTTCATCTGCCGCACCCATTCCATTTGGTTTTCAGCTTTCAGTTGCTCGGTCACGCCGTTTTGCTCTGCCAGTGACCGCACGATCAGCTCCATGCGGTTTCGTGCCGCTTCTTCAATCTCGGCGCAATGTTCAAAGAGCTTGTCGGATAGCACCAGTTCATTGAACAGTATCGGGCGGTGCATTTCTAAATACGCCTTGCGAAGTCTGCCGTAGTGTCCGATGGGCTTGGTCTTGCGGATAATGATGTTCGGGATAAGATAATCGCCGTTCTGCCTGTAAGTGATATTCATGCTATCTGCGCTCCTTTCTGCGGCTCTCTCTGCGGTAAACTGCTGACAGGGACGAACACGCCCTTTGCAATGTCCTCTGCACGAATGGCGGCTTTCTTGGCTTCGATTTCTGCTTTTTTTCTCCCCTTGATTTTGTCCTCGTATCGCTTCTGCGCTCCGCTGGCTTTCCGCTTCAAGTAGTTCTGATGAAGCCTGTCCTTGCGTTCCTCACGCTTGCGGATTTCCTCTAATTCTTCCGGGGTCAGCTCCACTTCTCCAAACGCCGGGGGAACGAATCGCCCAACAAAATTGAAGTAAATCTCGACCTCCTGTGTGGTCTGTATACTGCCTTTGCGGTCACGCTCATGCACAAGGATTTTCTCGATAAACTCGTTGAGCATGGCAATGGTCAGCTTGTCGAAGTTCTCGTACTTGTCAATCAGAGCGATAAAACGATCAGCGTCCTTTTCGTGCTTCTCATAGCTCTTGACAGCCTTTTCCAGAGCAGAGATTTCGGCGGTAAGCTCGGACTGTTCCTTTTCGTATTGAGCGTCCAGAGTGGCGTATCTGCTGTCGGACAGCTTTCCTAAAATGTTGTCCTCATAGATTTTACAGAGCAGGACTTCCAGCTCGGACACTCTCTGCTTTGCGGTGGCAAGGCGTATCCGCTGTTTCTTAACCTCTGCTGTCTGCTGGCTGGACTGCGCTTCCTGCACCACACGGACAAACTCGGCTCGGTCATGCTTCGCATACTCGGCAATGGC
>NZ_VMSO01000014.1 GCF_008691045.1 Mediterraneibacter catenae | reverse complement strand
CCCTCCGTGTCATAGTCCGGGTATCCAGCTTCTTTCCCTTAAAATTAATCTGCGCCCGGCGCTTTCCTGAAAGATGATCTTTCGTTTCACGCACCCGCAGCGCCTCGCCGTTCGCTCTTATGTCTCCCTGCTTATTGTCAAAGTATGTATCACATTCCTCAATAAATCCCGTCTCTTTAAAACCCGTCTGCAAAAGCTTTTCCTTAATTTCAGCAAGTTCTGCGACTGGGAGCTTTACTTCAACTTCGATCATTTTAATTCCCCTTCCATAAGCTTTATCACATCCTCTTCTTTTATATATCCTATAGCCGTTTCCCTTTCTCCTTCAATTATAATCACCTGATAGAATTCTGTATCCTCCTGACTCTGAATCAGCTTGACATTTGCCGCACTTATCTCTGAATAAACCGGTTCTGATCCATTTGGCGAACTATATATCGCCACTTGATCCAAGCGGATTCCTTCCCAGATGTAGCTGGTCAAAAGTCCCAAAATAACGGAGGAGAGAATAGAAAGAATAACCTTAAACAAAAGTGGATGATCCCGTTCCACCTGATCAAGCACCTGCTTAACCTTCTTTTCCCATTCCTTTTCAACCTCTACGCACTGACATATTTTATCTTTGATCCTTTCAAGACACCTCATCTCTTCTTCAAATTTATCCGGGGGCATCTCTCCGGGCATTTTTCCACACTTATCTTCAGAATGCACCGACTGTATGTCATTCAGAAACATCTGGTAACTCATCAGCCTGTTTCTCATATTATCCTGAAACTGAGCATTCATCGTATCTCGGATCTCACTGATCACATCGTGTATCATTTCATTTGCTTTGCCAATCTCAGCATCCGGAACGCCCGTATTTTTCAGTATGTAATCCACTTTAAGAACCACTTTATCCATTGATCTTTTCATCTCCTCTTTTTCATCTATATAGAACTCACAATTTTTCTTCACTCAATCTATAGATCATCTCTACTTCAAAAATTTTACAGCGTCTGTTTCGGGCTGATCTTCCTGCCTGACCACCCCATCATATCCGCCCACCCAAGGATATTTTCCCTTTCTTCCGAACTCTCTTCGCTGTTCATGTCACATTCGTATATGGTCTGCAGCATTTCACAAAAGCCATGTATGCCGCCCACATCATCTACAAGTTCAATTCCATCTTTTTGGATACAGACCGGCCGATGCTTTATTGCGACTTCCTGCAGATTCTCAACCGATACATCTGGCATTTTCCCATTTATATCCTTCCACAAACCGTTTTCCCCTCGCTTATATGCATTTTCACATCCGATTAAAACTTTCCAGCCGTCACCATAATCATAGCGATAGACCAACTGTTCTGTAACCGGGTATACAGGAAAATCATATTTTTCTAAAAATTCCTGCTCCTTCTTCCTACTTTTAAATCTCGTATTCTTATATTCCCCGATCATTTCATGTAAATCCAGATTTGACAGTTGCGAATCTAAATATTCTCTAATTTCCGCGAACTTCACTTTATTTTCCCCTTTTACACAAAGTATTTCTGCAAGCGGCAGTCTTTCCAGTAATTCATGGCAGGTCATATCTGCAAATGCATGCATAACCTGATCTACCGTTGCTTCCTTCAGCTTTACAATATATGGAGTCGGCTGTTTTTCCGCTCCGAAAACAAATTCATGAACAGTTATTTCTTCCCACCTTGCAATCATACTCTGCACTTCTATCTGATTCATCACATAATGCTCGCCATATCCGTTATACCTATATGGACCCGTATATTTTTTCTTCATCCATGACCGGATGCTTTCCCCTTCTCTATAGTCATCATCCCAATATATATCTTCATAATTTTCTGTTGGGAATCTGAAATATACTCCCGCCATTTTTGCCCATATACTAAATTGATCCTCCGTTAATCCCTTAAATATATTCTCCGGCAGAACAAAACTGTGCAGATGTCCGTTCTGCCAGCCGAACATTCTGAGGATTGCGTAATTCAATGCATGCAGGGTAATGTCAGCCGGAACAAGAATATCCCTAGAAATAGCATCTTTCATCGAACCATATTCTTTTAAAATCCGTATTTCTTCTTCATCTGCATATTTTAAATCCAGTTCCAGATGCAGTCTCAATGCATCCGCTTCGCCAGTATAACTGTCCTTGAATTCTGCTGTTTTTTTTACTGTCATTTCTTCCGTCCTTTCTGATTTCTCTTCGTCTTTTGTTCTATTAACTTCGCCTTTTGTTCGCTTTGCCACCTGCATGGAAGCGGCTTTTTTCATCCTGCTCCTGTATCTTCCAGCCCTGACCGCATCCGGAGACAATACATCGCCACCATATATTCCCCGCTCATAGGGCATATATGCCTGCACGTTTTTCACAGACATATACAACATTTCCGCAATTTCTTCCGTGGTCAATCCCTGAGCCAGCAGATTTCTGATTTTTATACTTGTATCACTTTCCCATAGCCCCTCTGTGATCAGAATCTTCCGTACTTTGACCGTTGACATACCAGTCGCTCTGGCCGTTTCCAAAATCGAGTTATTAGCCAAATACAGACTTATCGTTTCCTCAACCTGATTCTCCGACATATTTCTCATAATCATTTCTCCCCCTTCAACTCAAGTGTATCGCCCGGTTATTTTCGTGTCAACCTAATCTTTTAATTCAGATAAATCCGCTTCAGCACCTTTGGCTTATCCGCTATTACCATCCAAACATAAAATCATTCAAATCCTGAAATGCTTTTTTCAATCCGGAATCCTGTTCTTGATCAATCATTTTCTCAATGAAAATCCCGTCTGCATCTGTATACTGTGCAGTGATATCATACGACTTTTCCACCAGCTTCTGTAGTCGTCTGCTCTTTGCCGAGGAATGATCCATACAGTATTGCTCAATCAATATTCTTGAATATTCATCCATTTATCCGATCCAGCTTTCTTTTTTTCATTATCTATCTGTCCAAGATCAGCTTTACTGACATCTGCAAGTCTTCGCTGAAATCAGCCAGATCATCATAAGTAATCACACCAAGCCTGATAAGCCTGATAATGTTATATATGGCTTCAGATTTACTCATATTCAGGATCACTCCCGGGTGGCGCCTGTCAGTATTGATCTTCTTCTCAAGCCCTCAGAACTTATTGGACGCTTTTTTATCCTCTGCGCTTAGCAAAGTAATATACTCCTCAATCAGACAGGACATATAGTTCTCCTGCCAGACAGGTATTTTTTCTCTATAAAGTTTCCAGTCTCTTTTTGATATTTCCATTGTTGTCTCTTTTCCTTTGGGTGAAGTTGCATTAATAAATGTTTCCACTCATCTTATATGTTCCACTGCAGTAGTCTTCTCTATTTTGAATAAACTGCGTCATTCTTAGAAAGGAGGTACACACAGTACTGATTCATACTGATCCCTTCTCTTTTAGAATGCTCTGCCAGAGACCGGTGCAGACTCCGGGGAATTCTTAGTTTAAATTGTCCGGAATAATGTTCTAAATTATCCGGTTCGTGAATCTCAATTCCTTCTTCCAGTGCAGCTTCAATCCATGCCTTTTTTGCGTCTACTGCATTTACAACCGCATCTTCAATCGTTTCCCCACAGGTAATACAGCCCGGCAGATCAGGATAAGAAACCACGTATCCGCCTTCTTCTTTATCTTCTACGATTTCCATTCGATAAGCCATCTTCATATAATCACTCAGCGTCTTCATCATTTCTCGGAGCATTCATCTTGTAACCATAACTTTCTAATACTTTCCGCAGCTCATCAAACCGGAGGTCTCTCGATAAAGTGCAGATACGCATCAATAGTTTATCCCATTTTGACATTTGAATACCTCCTGTTTACATTATATGTGGTGTCATATTTGGCGTCAATGATGTGTATGATAATTTATCCGCACTGGCAACAAAAAATCTTTTTCAAACTATAACCATATGCAATATATCAAATGGCAGATACCCGTAGAATATCTGCCATTTGATGTAATCTGAGTAAAAATGTAATCACTCGAATTCGCAAACAAAATCTTATCGCTATACTGTTTTGTATAGAAATTGTGGTTCTATCTGGTTTTATATGTGTTCCACTGTCCCTAGTCCACAGACTGAACTGAACGATGTTATCAATTTGTTATCATATTTGTGTTATCACTCAAAAATTCTTGTAATATCCTGATACCTGTTGACCACACGATAAATATCTAAATACTCATCGCCTGCCTTGTAGATGATCACGTAATCTTCCCATATCGCATATTTATAGTCTGTCCGAAAACTGACTCTCTTAGAAAGATCTGAACCCATTCCCGGAAACATCTGGAGATTTTCAAATTTACCGTAAATTTCCTTTATGGTCTTTGCAGCATATTCTTCACTATCTTCAGCAATGTAATCTCGGATATTCTTTAGATCCTTTGCAACAATCGGATTAATCCGCAGTTTTAACATTTTATTCCCCCACAAGTGCTTTCAATTCCTCCAGATCCAGCCATCCTTCGCCATCTTTCACTGCTTCTTCAGCTTCCTGCAGCTTTATCAGAAGTTTTTTCTCTGCACGGTCGCGTTCATAATCTTCAATATCCATAACTACAAAACGCCCTCTGCCATTCTTGGTCAAATACACTGGTTCTCCTTTACGGCAGTTCTTCAGGACTTCATTATAATTTCTCAAATCAGATACTGGTAAAATATTTGCCATATTCTTTCAGCCCCTTCCTTGATTTTATATTATTTCAGCTACCTTTATTATACACAGAAAGCTGTAAAATTCAACGTAGATTTTTACAGCTTTCAGAAAGTAATTTTCACTATGGATATTTTTATTATTATAGAAGTTTAGCATAGATTATGCCAAATCCGTGCATTATTCAAACTCTATGGTCCCCGGCGGTTTACTGGTCAGATCATAGAATACCCTGTTAACCCCCCGCACTTCATTTATGATCCTGCTCATTACTTTATTGAGCACCTCATACGGGATTTCCGCCGCCTCAGCTGTCATGAAGTCGATCGTCTTCACCGCTCTCAGCGCCACAGCATAATCATAAGTTCTCTCATCTCCCATGACTCCGACGGAACGCATATTCGTCAGCGCCGCAAAGTACTGGTTGATTTCTCTGTCCAGTCCGGCTTTCGCAATCTCTTCTCTGTAAATTGCATCTGCATCCTGTACGATTCGCACCTTTTCTGCTGTAACTTCTCCGATGATACGGATTCCGAGTCCCGGTCCCGGGAACGGCTGGCGATACACCAGTTCTTCCGGAATTCCCAGTTCCAGTCCGGCTTTACGCACCTCATCTTTGAACAGATCGCGAAGCGGCTCTATGATTTCTTTGAAATCTACATAATCCGGAAGCCCTCCTACATTGTGGTGGGACTTGATCACTGCGGATTCTCCACCCAGACCGCTCTCAACCACGTCTGGATAGATGGTTCCCTGCGCAAGGAAGTCCACGGCTCCAATTTTCTTTGCCTCTTCCTCGAACACACGGATAAACTCTTCGCCGATAATCTTACGCTTCTGCTCTGGCTCAGTTACGCCTGCCAGTTTATTGTAATATCTCTCCTGCGCATTTACGCGGATAAAGTTCAGGTCAAAATCTCCATCCGGACCGAAGACTGCTTCTACTTCGTCTCCCTCATTTTTACGGAGAAGACCATGGTCTACGAATACGCATGTCAGCTGTTTTCCGATCGCTCTGGAAAGAAGTCCTGCTGCCACGGAAGAATCCACTCCACCAGATAATGCAAGCAACACTTTACCGTCTCCTACTTTCTCACGGATTGCGTTGATAGACTGCTCGACAAAAGAATCCATTCTCCAGTCGCCGCTGCACTCACAGACATTCTTTACGAAATTGTTGATCATCTTTGTC
Organism: Mediterraneibacter catenae; assembly: GCF_008691045.1. GTDB lineage: Bacteria > Bacillota > Clostridia > Lachnospirales > Lachnospiraceae > Mediterraneibacter > Mediterraneibacter ornithocaccae. The sequence goes on along the minus strand of NZ_VMSO01000014.1, from coordinate 69,646 downwards.
CCTTCCTGCGTGTGAAGCACTTCCGGATGGAACTGGATCGCGTAAAGCTTCTCTGCTTCGTTCTCCGCTGCTGCCACAGGGCAGTCTGCAGTATGGGCAGATATCTCGAATCCCGGCGCCACTTTTGAAATATAATCGAAATGACTCATCCAGCAGACTGTCGGAGTGGACACATCCGCAAATACCTTGGAAGAAACTTTATCAATCAGGACTTCTGTTTTTCCGTATTCTCTGACATCCGCTTTCTCTACCTTTCCGCCAAGTACATGCATCATCAGCTGTGCGCCATAGCAAAGTCCAAGCACTGGTATACCCAATTTGAAGAGCTCGTCCGAATATGTCGGTGAATCCGGCAGATAACAGCTATTCGGACCTCCTGTAAGGATAATCCCTTTCGGGTTCATAGCTTTGATCTTCTCAATATCCGTTTTGTAAGAATAAATCTCACAGTACACATTACATTCCCTGACACGTCTTGCGACAAGCTGGTTATACTGTCCGCCGAAATCAAGGACGATCACTAATTCATTCTTCACGTTTTTCCTCCTGTAAAATACGGTCCCTGCGGACCGCGTGCTCTTATGCTTTCATTATAGTAGAGCCATCCCGGTTTGACAATAACTAAATTTCCCGGCATGTCCATAAGAACCGCCGGGAAAATCTGTATCATATCCTGCTATTCAAAATCTCCTCTTATGCCGCATATTTTAATATCTTCTTCTGAAGCTCTTCACAGTCATCAGAGTGCAGCTTAAGATCCATTACATTGTTCAGTCCAAGATGCATAATTCCAAGCAAAGATTTTGCATCTACCACAACGCGGCCTCTTCTCACGTCAATATCAAAGTCATATTTTGAGACCATATTTACGAATTCGCGGATTTCTTCCGGATGCTTAAAGGTAATCTTCATTTCACTCATTATTCATCTCACCTCTCTTTACAATGACATAATTTCATTTTCCTGTCTGCCTTCAGACGAACGTATCATACCATATTTATCCAATAAGGAAAGGGTGAAATTCTTTATAAAAGTCGATTTTTTTAATGAGCTGCCTTTCGAAATTCCGTCGGAAGCATCCCTGTCTCTTCCTTAAATACCCTGCTCATGTATTTTGAATCTGCATATCCGGTCAGTTCCGCGATCTGATTGATTTTAAGCTTTGTGCCGATCAGCAGCTCTTTAATCCGGTCGATCCGGTATTTTCTGATCGTTTCTGTAAATCCGGCTCCGGTTTCTTTTTTGAACTGACTGCTGAGATATTCCTCGGAAACAAAGAGCCTCCCCGCCACCTCTTCCAGTGTGATCCCCTGATCGAAGTATTTTCTCACAATCTGCACTGCCTTTCGCACAAGAGGACTCAGCCTGCTGTCCTCCTTTTCCTCAAATGCATCAAAATTCAGCATTGTCAGGAAACTTTCCATTGCAGCCCGTATTTCTCTCCAGCTCATGGCGGTAGAAATCGCCTGCATACACCGCTGGATCTCCACCTCAGATTCAATCTCCCACTGCGCTTTATAGACATTGAGCAGTGCCATATTGATTCGTATCAGACATTCTTTCATTTCTCCGGGGCTATGCGGTTCACGCCGCAAATAATCATACAGTCTGTAATATGCCCTTTTAATCTCTTCTCCGTCTTTGACTGTCACTGCCTGACGTGCCTGATTTTCGATTTCAACGGGATATTTCAGCGGCACAGTCCTCTGGCTGTCTATCACCTCCTGGCGAATCAGTTCTCCTCTGTCAAACAGCAAATTCCAATCTTTCATAAGATTCATATGTTTAAGCACATCTGGCAGATCCGCAATGCGTTTCGCCTTTGCCCAGATGCAGACCACTGTCCCCGACAGCTGCCGGCACAGCTTCGGTACAATTTCTTTCTGAAAATATGTATATTCTTGATTTTCATTTTCCATCTGATATAAAACGACAAACAGAATCTTCCACACTCTCGCCTCGAACACGCGGGAAGCTCGCCCTGCGCCGAAACCTTTCGCCTGCCCGATCACACTTCTTGCACGTCCTTTTTGTTCTTCAAATCCGTCACCAAGCCATACAGCAAAAACCGCCCCCGGCTCCTCAATTGTGAGGCCGAATCTCTGCCGGGTCATCATATTAAATTGAGGATTCGGGCTTAACTGTCCGTTCAGGCAGGCCATAAAAATATTTTCAATTGACAGTACAGCTTCTGTCATACATTCTTTCTTCCACTTTTCTTCTGCCCGCGCTACCGCCTGCTGGAGTTCATCTTCTCTCACCGGCTTAACCAGATATCCTTCCACGCCCAGATTGATTGCCCGTTTTACCTGGCTGAAATTCTCTCTTTCCGCCAGAAGCACTACTTTTACATCCCTGTGATCTCCTCGTATTTTCTCCAGCATCTCCAGCCCGTCCACCACAGGGAGTTCTACATCCGCTATGAGAAGATCCGGGCACTCACGCCGGACCATCTCGCAGCCGGTCTGACCGTCACCGGCAGTGCCGACTATCTTGCAGCAGCATCCGTCACAGTCATTCTGCTCCATCTCGGATATTGGTACTATACGTTGCAGCATTTTTTTGATCTCTCCGGCCTCCGCCTTTTCGCGTACAACAACCAATATTTTCATTGACCCGCTCCTTTCTCATTACCGAAGGAAAACTGCCAGTCTCTCAGATCATCCAGCAGTCATTCCGATCAAAAATGCCTCTGCAGCCAACACTAGAAGAAACAGAAGATTCCATATTGTAAATACTTTCAAGAAGGCGACCTTCTTATCCGGATACTCCTTTACAAAGAATTTAAATGATATCAGACTGGCCAACGATGCAATCAGCGTTCCCAGCCCGCCCAGATTCACACCGGTGAGCAAGGCAGAATAGTCACTACTAAATCCAGACAGAAGAATTGCAGCCGGCACATTGCTAATGATCTGGCTCGTAAGGATTCCCGCCAGAAGCTCTCTTCCCTGCACAGCAGACACTAAAAATTCACTGACCTGTGGAATCCGCTTCATATTTCCGATAAATACAAAAAAACATAAAAATGTCAGCAGCAGAAAGTAATCCACCGATAAATAAAGTTTCCTCTTTATCACTAATATAACTAATATAACACAGATCAGAACCGGCTGATATGACAGAATGCGAAAAACTACCAGCAGACACAAAATCAGCAGGATCAACAAAGGCATAGCCTGGCCGAGCACCCGTCCCGCTTTTTTCTCCGCTCTCTTCTCTGGCTCATCCTTTACAGATACGTCAAGAAGAGGCTCATCCTTTCCGACAAACACCACGATCACAAGTAATATAAGCGACAGTCCCGCATAAGGAAGAACCGCCTGCATGAATTCACCTGCAGTCAGGTCAGATATAGAATACAGATACAGGTTCTGCGGATTGCCGATGGGTGTCGCCATACTCCCCAGATTGGCGGCAATCGTCTCCAGCACAACCAATTTCAAAATCCGCTCCACTCTCCCGCTCATTCGTAATACAAGAATTGTAAATGGCACAAATGTGATCAATGTCACATCATTCGTAATCACCATACTGCTGAAAAAACAGAGGAAAATCATCACAACCGAAAGCCCGCGGATACTTCCCGCTCTCGTTATCAAAAAATGACCGAGCATACGAAAAATCCCAAGTGACTGAAATCCAGCCACAATGATCATCAGGCAGAAAAGAAGCGCAATCGTCCGGTAATCCGGATAAGTCAGATACAGCATATCCGGTTTTATCACAAATGCAGACAGTACTGCCAGCAAAAAAGAGACGCATAATACAGTTTCATTTTTAAGGAACAACTTAAATAATTTCATAACAGACTCCATTCTGCCGCCAAAAAGCGGCCTGCCGTCAATAACTGGCCGGCAGAACAAACAGACCTATTATATCCCCTTCCCCTGCGCAAAGCAATAAAAATATAATACTCTCAGCCGTTTTTCACTGGCCGTTCCCGTCACGATCTGCATATGGGCGGGATGCCGCAGGATCCACGCGGCCGCAATCGTTGTCGGGCTCACACAATACTGTTCAGCCAGCCGATCGATCTCCTTATTGAGATCCGTATATTTCTCACTTCCGAGAAAGCATCCTTTCCATGCAGGCGTCTGAAACGGCGACCACGCCTGTATTGTGATATCGTTGAGCCGACAGTAGTCCAGCACGCTTCCGTCTCAGTCCACAGAGCCTTCTCTCTCCATGTTTACTATGATAAGAAGATGGCAGAGGACCGGACTCACTACAATGCCCTTGGGCATTGTGCCGGCAAACTTGTCAGAGTCATCTGGAAGATGCTGACTGACGAAGTAGAATTTAACCTCGATTAAGAGGTCTGCATACCAATATCGATAGATTTTTTAAAAGCGCCCTAAGAGAGCTCTATTAAAGTTCCCCTTTTTTATTTATTATAATAGAACTTATTTTTACATGAAATTTCTTATTCTCTCCTCCGACAAATACTTCGCCAGTTCCTCCACCAACTCATACACCTTCGTTCCCGGTGCTATTTCTGTCGGCGTTTTCCCTTGTCCGTCTTTTATAATTCTCTTCGCATACCGAATTGCCAGTTTCGGATTCCCCTTTTCCATCAGAATCTCAAATATGTTGTTCATATTCTTCTAATATTTTCCAATCCCCAATTCCCGAAACTTATCATTCAGAAATGAAATATATTTGGTTCGTTGATTATTCGAAGTATAATATGCAAAATGCAGCAAAAACCAGAATTCAATGCACTCATTGCTCCACGCTGTATGGTATTACAGATCCGGGTTCCCTTGACTCAACTGCCTTGCCCGCTGTTCTACTCCATTAAAATCTTTTGCCGGAAAACTGTCTTTGTCATATACACACCAGATCTGCCCCTTTTGGATTTTGTTGCATATAACGGTCTAAGCACCTTATACACCAGACTGTGCAGTGCCTCTCCCCCCTCCATTCGGTCCATAAACCGCTGATACCGGAAGGAACAACTCTCCGTCTCTATCTTTGATCACCCTGTCCTCATGCTCTGAAATGGCGGTTGCCTGCATGTCAAATGTCATTTCGTCACGAATGCTTTTAAAATTCTTTACTGTAAATTGGCATAACATCTGTATTTACCTCCATTTTATTTCAACACCACATGTTCTTAATACTCGTCTTATCTCCTATTATATTCAATATTGATATTTTGCAAACATTATTTGAGACAAAACCTCATATTTTTGTTTGTAATTTGAAAAAACATCCGCCACATTACTCTGTGCCGGATGTTCTCTTTTCTTCCAACAATTATGCTTATCCATGCTGATGAAGATATTTCTCTCTCGTAGCCATCCCGCCCCGGATGTGGCGCTCAGATTTGTTGGTGTCAAGCACCTTGCGTGCTTCCCCGGCCAGGGATGGGTTGATCTGGAGGAGCCGCTCGGTGACATCTGGTGGTGTCAAGGTAGGAACAAAAAAATTTTTAACATCCATCCTCTATATCTAACTTTCTATATAAATACATTATAGGATAATCTTTGATGTCTTCCTTCTCTTCATCAGTAAGCTTTTTATAGTAATTGTCTGCATCTCCTTTTTGCTGCAATAATACACTTTTCCCAAATGATACTACATTATCTTCTGGCTGTATCTCTAAAAGATGCTTTCTGTCTTCCTTTTGAAACCCCTGTTTTCGGTATTTAATCTGCAAGCAATTTAATACATAATAGCTTTTTCCTTTCTCTAATATCTCAATTCGGTTTAATTGATATTCAGCTAAATCCAATAATTCTAAATTGTTAGTTGCGTCATAAGCATTTATCAAACTTAATGCAGCTTGATTCAATGTACCTACAGTATATTCATTTACATCTGCTTTATCTATTTGTTCTCTAATATATGTATAATCATAATAATACAAGTCATTTAAAACATACTGATCTAAAATTACAAATAATGGGACTTTAAAATAGTTCCCTTTTTCATCAGAATCAAAGGTTTGATATTTCCTTGTGTATATTGCATTCATAAGATCATTTTTTTCATCATTTTCATGTCTTGATACAATAATTGGCATATATTTATCTTCTATTTTCCAGTTAAAAATATGTTGTTTATCTGTCAAATCCTCATTATACAAGCCATTTCTCATAGCCACTATACTTTCCAATTGTTGCTTTGTTTGTTTAGATATAATTTTAAACGGCTTTTTAAAATCGAATTCAATCATTTGTAACACATCGTCTAACTGTATATAAAAATTTAATTTATCCTCCAACCTTTTTGGCATATCCAACTTTCCAAATTGGAAATTTCTATCTTCAATAGTAAAACTTGCATTCTGCTTTGCACACAACAAAAATTCTGCATCTATACGCAGTTGCTTTATTCCCGACTTTTCTTTAAATCTAACTTTACCCTTAACTAAGTCTATTTCAAGGTTTTCACTCAGAATTAGAATTATTCCTTCATTAAAAATGGTTTCCGCTTCATACTCTTTATAAAAAACTCTGCTTTCAATACCGAGCGTCTTATGAACCCTTTCTCTGATAACATATGTACTATCATCGTGCCATTCTAACGGAAGAGGTATAGGACAACCTTCTAATGTACCATATAAACAAACATCTCCCTCTGAAAGTCTCTGCAAAAATTCAAATTGATTTGATGCACCTACAGCTGATGCTGTTATGGATGTTACTTTTTCTATATCCTTTATCATTATCGTGTTCTGAACAGTAGGTCCGATACCAAATCCTTGTTTCCTACTCTCATTGCTGAACTGTTTAACAATAATATATAATCTATCAGCTGTCTTTTCTAATTTAGAAAAGGATATATTAATAGAGCCTTTATTTCCTTTTTTCTCAGCTGTTTCTAAATATGATTTAATTTTTGATGGAAATAACGACGAATAAAAAATTTCCCTTCTTTTTCCATCTTCCGACATAAATATTTCAAAATATAAAACGCCTCTATCCCTAAAATATACTTTCAGATCAGCAATTTTAACAGGATATGTAATGCGCTTTTTATTGATATAGTTTTGTTCTTTATCTATATGTCCTTTTATCTGTACAGGTACCTTATCATCATAATTTTCTTTACTTTGCTCTGCATTTTTTTTGAATATCTCAATATAGCCATCCCAACTCATTTCTTTATCCAAACGATTGAATTGGCTCTGCATAGTAAAATGATCATCAACTATGTTTTCCAATGATCTAATAGCTCGATCCTCTATTTTTGCCTTCGGAAGATCCATATTTTTTTCCTCACTAACCCAATTCCGTACTTTATTTTCTACATATTGTTATTCAAATAGGGGAAATGACATCTTTCTTCAAATCGCCTACATTTCTGAGATTTTTTATCAATAAAGCAATTATAATATAAATATCAGTATGATTCAATATACCCGTCTGTCGCTCTTACATCTTAAAAAGCACCGCACTTATTTAAACTTTTTTAAACTTCCACTTCACTTTAATATACTCCCCATCATACACCTCCACCCTCTCCACAAACATTTCCTCCATCGCTTTCGTCAGCTCCTTCGCCTCCCTATACTTCCTCACGATCTCCCCGATCCTCTTTACTTCATCATTCCCCTCCTGCCGCAGCGCAGCCTCTTTCAGCTTCTCCTGAATCTCTACCGCCTGTGCATTCAGTTCATTCCTCCCAGCAACAAACTCATCTCTGTCAAGCTGTCCATCCTTATATTTCTCATACAGAATAATCTTCCCATTCTCGATCTGTTCCAGAACTTTTTCATAATCCTGACTGTCCTGTTCCGCATGAACGTTTTTCTCCAATCTTTCCTGCATCTTTTCCCAGTCTATAAACTGTTCAAAATGCCATTTCAACGCTTCAAGTACCGCGCCTCTGATCTTCTCTGCCGAATACGCCGCCTTATAGCAGCTTGCATTCGGATTGCTTTCCCCATATCTGCAGATCAGCTTCTTTCTGTCTTTACTGTAAGACAACTTTCGCCCACAATGTCCGCATACAAAAGCATTGTATCTGTTGATCGTACTCGGCTGACTTTTTTCATATTTAAGAAACGTGGCCTGCGCTTTCTGAAAATCTTCTATTGAGACAATCCCCTCATGCGTACCTTCAACTCTTATCCAGTCGCTGCTGTCCATAGGTGTGTCTTTTCCGTAGATACCTTTCAATGTTCTACGAAGAGATACCATATTTCCGGCATACCTTTCATCTTTCAGAATAGCAACAACTTTCGTCGCATCCCAAGCTGTCTTTTCATTTACTTTCCGCCAGTCCATCCCCCGTTTATGATTCAAAGCATACTGTGCTGGGGATGGAATCTGTCTGGCATTCAAGTTTTCCGTAATTTTCTTTGCAGACCTTCCGGCAATCTTCATCTGAAAGATCTCCCGTACAACCTGTGCCGCCTCTTCATCAACCACCAACTTATGCTTGTCCTCTGCAGACTTCTGATAACCATACGGCGCATTAGCACTTGCAAACTGTCCGGACTGTGCCATCTTCTTTCTGACATTACGGATCTTTTTGGAAGTATCACGGCTGTAAAAATCATAGATAAAATTCTTAAAGGCTACCTCCAGTCCTGCCGTCTCCTGACCGCCATCCTTGCTGTCATAATGATCATTAACTGCGATAAAACGAATCCCGAGGAAAGGAAACAGCTGCTCAAGATAATCTCCAAGCTCAATATAATCACGCCCGAATCTGGACAGATCTTTTACTATGATACAGTCTATCCTTCCTTTTTTTGCAAGATCAATCAGCTCTGTAAATGCAGGACGGTCAAACCGTTTCCCGGTGAATCCATCATCACATTTCTCTATGATCCTGCAGCCCTGAAATTCCGAATGCTGCCGGATAAAATCATAGATCAGCATCCTCTGATTACTGATACTGTTACTCTCTTCCTTACCATACCGGATGCCGACATCCTCGTCTTCTTTTGAAAGTCGGATATACAGTGCGATCACATATTCCTCATTTTTATTCTGTATCATCATGCTGTACTTTCTCCTTTCTCTTTTCTGCAAGATCCGTCAGTTGTTTCAGTTCATCCTCGAATCTGAACACAATTTTCAGTCCACCTCCGGTATGTACTCTGATATCGGCTATGAATGCCTCCACAATTTCTCTGGTTAAAGTCGAAAATTCCGCATATTTTCTAACCAGATCGGAGAGTGTATCATTCAGTCTGTAATCCTCCGCATAAGAATCCTGCTCAGTGATCATCCGGTCAATTTCTTCCCGAAGTCTGTCAGCTTCCTCTGAGTAATGCTTTCTCATGGCAAGATACTCTGATTCATCCAGAATGCCATCACGATAATCTTCATAGATACCCGTGTTCATCCGTTCATAGCGTGCCGCCTGCCTCTGCATTTCCCGAATTTGATTTTTCAATGACGCAACCGCCTGTCGCATCTCTGCTTTCTGGTTCAACGTCTCAATCACCTTTTCCGTATCCATAAGCAGACTGATATGATATCGGATTGCTTCCGCCACCGTCTGGTCGAGCTGCGTTTTTCGAATACTTCTGGGCGGGCAAGAATAATTCTTCATGCTTTTTCTTCGGCAGCACTGATATACAGCAAACCGACTCTTTTCACCTGATTTTAAGGTGGTCACAAATTTTGACATCTTCATCGCGCCGCCGCAGTCTGAACAGTGAATCAGCCCGCGGAACAGATTTTCAGGCTGATAGTCATTATTAATTCCTGTTCTGTCAAAAAATTCTTTTCTGCTTTCCTCCTGCTTTTCCTGCACAAGATCAAAAAGTTTACGGTCAATAATGGGTTCATGAGTATTCTCAACTTCTTTCCACTGTTCTTCCGGCAGACGGTGTCTGGTGATTCCTTTCGCAAACAAACTCTGTTCTTTTCCATAGACCAGATTTCCAAGATACATTCTGTTCGTCAGCAGCCGTTTTACATTTGTCCGATTCCAATATGAATTCTGAAAAGATTTTTCCTTAGAGATTCCTTTCAATAAAAGATAGGCAGCCGGTGACGGGATACCCTCTTGATTCAACTGCGCAGCAATTCCACTCATCGACATACCATCTGCACGCATTTGGAAAATCCGTTTGACGATATCTTTTGTCTCTTCATCTATAATCAGATGATTCTTGTCCGCCGGATCTTTCAGATATCCGTACGGTGCATATTTCCCGGTAAATTTTCCCTGTTTCTTTCTGGTTTCCAAAGCTGTTGATACTTTCACAGATATATCTTTTGCATATCCTTCATTAATGATATTTTTCAGTGGTATAATCAGCGATTCATCGGCGCTGTTCGGTGCGGTACTGTCATATCCATCATTGATGGAGATGAATCTCACTTTAAAAAACGGAAATATCTGCTCCAGATAGTTTCCGGCTTCCAGATAATTTCTCCCCAAGCGGGATAAATCTTTCACCACGATACAATTTATCCTGCCGTCCCTCATATCCTGCATCATTTCATCAAATGCCGGACGGTCAAAGCACGTTCCCGAAAATCCGTTGTCTATATATTCCCTGTACAGATTCAATTCCGGATGTCTGCCAATATAATCCAGAACAAGCATCTCCTGATTCTGGAGACTGTATCCATCTTTTTTCCCGCTGTCTTCTGCCGACAATCTGATATAGGCAGCCGTCTGGTAAATTCCCCCACGATGATTCTTTGTTTCATCCTGACCAAGCGCACAGCTTCCTTGATTTCCGATTATTGCATCTGCATTTAACCTTTTCTTTCGTGCCATTATATAACCTCCTGCTGTCTGGTACTTTCTATCATTTCTTTTGCCTGTCTGAAAGAATCCTCGAAATTGAAAATAATTTTGATTCTCCTGTCCTCGTAGATCAGAATCCGGTTGATTGCGATTGCCGCAGCAAACCGCGTCAATTCTTCCAGTTTTCCAAATGATTTATAATACTTCATCCATTTGAAGCAGTCGGAACTATCCTGCTCTAATTCAGCGATCTGTCTATTCAGATCTTCTATCGTGCTCCGTGCTTCCTCCAGTCTGTGATCAAACTCCTGCTTCAGCTTTATATATTCCTGCCTGTCCAGAAGTTCATCCTTAAAGTCTTCATATGCGCCAATCTTCAACCGTTCTGTACGGGCAAGCTCTTCCTTCTTTTTAATAATACGGTCTCTTAATTTTCGAATCAGAAGTTGCGAGGATGGTGCGTCAGCGATTTCCTGAAGAGCTCTCTCTGTATCCAATACATTTTCTATATGAAGATTTACAGACTGAAAAACTGCATCCATCAGTTCTTTTTCATTGATTCTATGCCATGAGCATTTACTCCCATGACACTTTCCATTACAGACAAAATAACTGTAAGTCTGCCTTTTACCGTTTTTTCCTTTATAAACAGCCGTCTTTCTCACCATTGGCTGTCCGCAGTCACCACAAAAAACAAGTCCCGCAAGTGCAAACACGGTCTTTTCATCCGGTGACGTACGGGTATCTCGTTCTAAAAGTGTCTGAACGATATCGAACAGATATCTGTCAATCAGTGCCGGATGTGCATCCTCGATCCTGATCCAGTCTTTTTCCTCAACTGCCTGTCTGGTCTTCACCTTATGATTCGGAGTCGTCTGCTTCCCTTGAACCAATACACCGGTATAGATCTCATTTGACAGGATTCTGGAGACAGCTTTTGCGCTCCATACTGCCTTCGGATTTATCTTAAAGGCAGTAGAAAAACGAATACCGAGACTGCGCTTATACTCCATCGGCGAGAGAATCCCTTCTTTGTTCAGTACATCTGCGATCCTGTTCTGGCTGAATCCGTTTATTTTCATTCTGAAAATATCCTGTACGATCTGACCGGCGTATGTATCTATAATAAGACGGTTTTTATTCTGTGGATCTTTCAGGTATCCATAACAGGCAAATGCTCCGACAAATTCACCGTTCTTCCTTTTCACATCCAGATGACTCCTGATCTTTACAGACAGGTCCCTGCAGTAAGAGTCGTTAATGAGGTTTTTAAATGGCATGACAATATCATGCGCTGTGTCTGTATTCAGACTGTCATAATTGTCATTCACTGCAATGAATCTGACACCCAACATGGGAAAGAGTTTTTCCAGATATCGTCCAACCTCGATATAATTTCTGCCGAATCGTGAAAGGTCCTTTACAATGATACAGTCAATTTTCCCTTCCTTTATATCCGCCATCATCCTCTGAAATGCCGGCCTCTCGAAATTCACGCCGCTGTAACCATCGTCTTCATAAAATGACACAGCATGAATCTCCGGCTTTGATTTCAGAAATTCTGTAATCAGACTTTTCTGATTCGATATACTGTTGCTCTCACTTTTTGTTCCTACTACTACGTCCCCGTCTTCCTTTGACAATCTCAGGTAGACGCCGCCGCTGTACTTGTCCTTCCGCTGCATATGCATCCTCTCCCTTATTTGTATTATCAAATGGATTCCGGCAAACGCCGATGCAGAGTGGCAGCCCTGCATCGGCAGCGTGATTCTGTCAGGTTTCACAGATACTATATCCCGAAACAGTTTAATTACTCAAGGATGTCACATTCCTGACTGAACCATTAAAGCAAACGTATCATTCACTGTTTTCCCGTTATTTGAGTAATCAAATGCAACAACTATCTCCCCCACTCGGTACATATAAAGATTCGCTGTCTGTTTCAGGAGGTCCTGAATGTCCGGTTGATTATGGCTGTCTTTCTTCACATGAATATCCCGCAGATCAGCCAGAGAAGACCTGTCCACCTGCCGGATGTCCACATCTCTCATTTCCTCTAAGCTCATATCAACACCCCGATTTTTTCTTTATTCATAATTACTGTTAATTCCTTCAGAATATGCATGACAATCTCACGGTGCTTCCACATCTTCAGAAATATAAATCCCCAAGCTGATCTTAAGAGCCTCATCCACGCCCTTCATTTCTTCCTTTGACACCTTCCCGAGATAGCTTATAATCCTCGACTTATCAATGGTCTTGATCTGCTCCAACAGTGCAACCGAATCTTCCGGAAGTCCGCGGACTCCTGAAAGCAGATAATGTGTCGGCTGATCCTTTTTCTTATTGACCTGCGTAGTCAGCGGCGCAACAATCAGTGTCGGACAAAACAAATTGCCTGTATTATTCTGAAGCACAAGCACCGGGCGGGTGCCTCCCTGCTCTGAACCCTTAAATGGATTCAGATTTGCCATATAAATATCCCCTCTGCGGTAAACCCAGTTTTCTTTCATCATCTATCTTCCTCCTTATGTGTGCGGGATGTAATGAAAAGCCGCTGAAAATGAAATCTCCGGCGACTTTTCCACAAAAGTTATGATCTTTCTCACATTTGTCCACGACACCCCTGAGAATACGGAGGATAACTCCAGTGGGAAATCATCAGGCGGCGGCTTGCGAACCGCTCCATAGGAATCTAACCTCCCCGCCTTCCTTACGGCCGGGCTGCGAGTTACAGAAGTATCATTATCCCCTGCCCGGATCATCGCCCTTCCGGATGCAAAACCGGAATCCACAGCTCGTAAAAACCGCTCCCTCCTGACAGAGATCATGGCGCACGGCTGCATGGCTTTCGCAGAAGCGACGGGCAGGAACGTACCTGATGAATGTATATGAAGTTTTCAATGTACAATGAGAAAACTCCATCTCCATCCATCCCTTCGGATTTCCCCGAGAAGTTGTCCTCTCAGGGGATAGGCAGCGGGAAGCCTCAATCCGCAACCTGATTCTGAAAATTTTTCAAAATATTTTTTAACCGCCGGATTTTCTTACTGATATTCTGATGAGTACTGCCTTCCATCTTTGCGATATCCGTCACCGTATAGCCCTCGATCACGTAAAGCGTCAACAGCTCTTTGTCTTTTTCCGGCATCTTTTGTAAAATTTCACTCAGAACAGGATTTTCGATTTCATCAATCCATCCATATCTTCGGTCCGAATCATATTCTTCAGCCTGTATGCTAAATCTGGAGGAAAATTTCTTCATAAAAGAAGAACGGTCATCTGCGACCTCTTCCCCGTCCGGCATCACAGTTGAAAAATAAGTATTATGGATACCATAAGTACGATTCTTCCGGAATACTTCGCAGTCGAACTCATACATAGCGGCGATTGCAGATTCCTCCATCCCTGCTTCGCGATATTCCACACGCAGCTTTGTCCACATTGCATCAAACTTCCTCTTTTCACTTGCATAGTTAAAACTCATTCGGCTTCCTTTCCGAGCCACGAAAACGGAAGCCTGTTTTCAGCAAGCCAAAAAAGAGCCTGACAAAATGAACACAATCATTTCAAAAACGATTGCTTCCGTTTTGTCAGGCTCTTAATGATTATTTCGTCAAGTTCAGTCCATTCACAAACTCTTGATCTCCGGCGCTGCCTCTGAGGATTCTGCTGTCCAATCTGGCAGTTCCTCCGGAGATCTCACCCTATTCAGTTTTTGTATCAATTCAGCCCTGTTCCAGACACTGCTTATAACTCTTTACACGCCGTGCCATTCCCTCTATTGATCCACCACAACGATCTGCTGTCTCCGTAACGGTAATGCGGCTGCCTTCAACTTCTATCGTCAGATCACTATGACATTTATGGCACTGTATCTCCGCATTACTCGCTGTACAGCGAAATAAAATCTTCCCGCACACCGGGCACGTAACAATATACTTTTTTGAGCTTTCCATCCCTGTAGTCCTCCCTTCAATGGCAACACTCCACTTAAAAATCCTTTCTAAGCATCCCCGTCCGTCAAAGGGAAAGTAAACCGGACGGTTCCGCAATATCATAACGCCGGCAAGTTCCGACGCGGAAAAGTTCCGCTGCCTGCGATATAACTAAACTGATGATTTGGCTTCTACAAACCACTTAAAATTGTCTTCATAATACAGATGATGTCTTTTCCCGCCTATCATCACCGTATAGCGCAGACCGACGCCGCCCGCTTTCCTGCTCGCCGCCCGTTCAACCTGAACCACACGGTCGATATCGAAACGCCGCCCGTCCTTCCATATAATCCACAGCGGACGCAAAAAACCATCTGCGGAAAATTCCGCCGCCGTGCTGACGTATACTTTGCATGAACTTTCATCTCCCATGCTGCTCTGCCTCCATCACTTCATCACCGCACTCCGGTTAAATTTCCTCTCTGCATATAACCGCAGGGATGAACGATATTATCCTCTTTCGCATTCAGTGCAGAAAGTTTTCTGTCCTGATACATGATTCCTCTCTGAATCGAATAAAACCCGAAGCGCTTTCGTATTATATCAACTGTCTGATCCATTCTGTGATACCGCTCGCGCCGTTCCTGATCGCTGAATAGTGAAAGCTGCACAGGTGCAGTATCTATCTGCAGATCTGAAACACGAACGCCAACACTGCGGATCGGCTTCTGCCAATTATAATTTGCCCGGAACAGCTCCATTGCATATGTGGCTATTTCACTGGTAATATTAGTGGAAAGCGACACTTTCTTCTGCCGGGTAAAGCTGAACAGATCCTTGTCCCGGACAGATATCTCTACTACATTTCCAACAAAATGATGTTCACGCAGTCTGGCGGAAACACTCTCTGCCAACAGCCAGACAATAATAGACACATCTGTTTCTGTTGTCAAATCCCGGGGCGTTGTCGTGCTGTTCCCGATGCTTTTAATCGGCGCATTTTCATCCTGATAACAAACCGGCGTATTATCGTTTCCATTTGCAAAATAGGAAAGGATCATCCCTACTTTTCCTAGATGGATTTTTAATATATCCGAATCAGTTTCCGCAAGAGCGCCGATCGTATAGATGCCGAGTTTGTTCAATTTCTTCTTAGTTGCACGCCCCACAAAAAGCAGATCTTCAACCGGCAGCGGCCAGACGATATTTTTATAATTTTCCTGATTAATCACTGTGATCGCGTCCGGCTTCTTATAATCAGACCCGAGCTTTGCAAAAATCTTATTCCAACTCACTCCTATACTGACCGTAATTCCCAGTTCTTTCTTGATCCGGCGGCTGATTTCCTCCGCTATCTTTTCCCCCGAACCTTTCAGAGAACAGCTCTCTGTTACATCAAGCCATGATTCGTCAATACCGAATGCCTCCTGACGGTCCGTATAATCACTGTATATTTCATGTGCCAGACGAGAAAACCTTAAATACAAATCCATCCGCGGCGGTACAAACACTATATCGGGACAGACCTGCTTCGCCTGCCACAGAGCCATCCCGGTTTTCACGCCCGCCTTCTTCGCAAGCTGATCTTTGGCAAGTACAATACCATGCCGCGCCTCCGGATCACCTCCCACTGCTAATGGTTTGCCCCGCAGTTCCGGACGATGCAGCAGCTCAATACTTGCGTAACAGTTATTCATATCTGAATGAAGAATAGTCCTTTTCATACTCACACCTCCGCTTGACAAATAGGCAATTAAATGATATTTTATAGGCAAGTAATTTCCTCTTGTTGGCTTTGATTATAGGCAATCCGATTGCCGATGTCAAGAGGCAATTCGCGAGATAAAGGAAATATATTTCCTATTTGGAGGTGTAAAAGATGAAATTCGGTGAGAAAATCAAAGAACTGCGCACACAGAAAAAAATGTCTCAGACAGAGTTAGGGAAAGCAGTCGGAGTATCTCTCCGCACAGTCCGCGGATGGGAAGTAGAAGGACGTTACCCCAGACATAAAGATCTGTATTATAAACTGGCTGAAATTTTAGGCTGTGATATTTCTTATCTGATGAGTGAAGAAGAAAACTTTATTACAGAAGCTTCTGAACAGTACGGAAGCCGTGGTGCAAAACAGGCTCAGATGATATTAGAACAGACCGCTGCAATGTTTGCAGGAGGGGATTTAAGCGATGAAGATCAGATCGAATTCCTGAACGAAATCCAGACCCTCTACCTTGACTCGAAAAAACGTGCCAAGAAATTTACTCCAAAAAAATACCGCTCTGCTGACAGCGAATAAACTGACTGTCCGTTTTTTTGGACATCCTATATGTTAAGGTTTATCTATCCTGAAATTATTCGCCGTTGGAGGTGATACTTTACGAGCAACTATATTTATGATCGGGTACAGAAATTAATCAAAAAGCATCATACCCGTGATCCATTTAAGATTTTAGAAAATATGAATGTGATTGTCATAGAATCGGATCGGTTTAAATCCCTAAAAGGATTCTGCTTTATAAGCTGCCAGACAACCTATGTTGTCGTCAATACGTTTCTTGCAGATGCAGTGAAACAGATCGTTGCAGCGCACGAACTGGCACATATTATTCTGCACCGAAACCAGTTGAAAATAGCTCCTATGAAAGATACGGTTCTTTACGATATGGCGTCTCAGACAGAGTATGAAGCAAATCTTTTTGCCGCGGATCTGCTGCTTGATGATGAAGAAATACATAAATTGTCGCAGGATGAAGACATGGACTATTTCAATATGTGCAAGGCACTCTATGTCACGCCGGATTTTATGAGCTTCAAGTTATTCAGCCTGATCCGGCGCGGTCATGCCTATAATCTGCCGCAGGGAATAAACAGCAGATTTCTGGCAAAATAATGAATATTGCCACCATCCAGGACACAGGAAGGGACATGGAAAAACTTACATACTTCCATGTTCCTTCAAAATACTATTTTCTCAGTAAACTTACCGCATCCAGAAATCCCTGCTGATAAGCCACCCTTCCATATTCTGCACTTCTCGCATTTACTGCAGACAAGGCAGTATCAATAATCTCCCATTCTTCTTTGGTAAGCTCTATCTGGTCTATATCTTTAATCTTCTGCTTTGTTTCCTCGTTTACTCTACAGTACTTTTCGTCTTTTTCCAGTACCTCTTTCAGCGCCCGCTCTACGCGCACCTTATACATTCCCTCTAAAATCGTTGTATTCGTGTTAAATGCAGATGATTCCAGGGTGATTCTCTCAAGGGTATCCTGTGTATCTTCGCTGACATTTTTTATTACATCCTTCATCAGCACCATTGCGATCTGCAGACCGATTTCAGTATATACACTTGCCGTCTCGCTTGTAAGTTCATTCGATAAATCCAGTAATTTAGAACTGGGACTCGGATCATGTTTTGCTACCTCTTTTTCAAATCGTGCATAAGGTTCTTCCAACCGTTCCTCATAACTTCTGTGATCCGCATTCGGTCCGATACCAAACAGAAGATAATCTACGATTCCTCTAATTGTGGCTCTCTCAAAGATCTGATCTATACTTTGCATTTTCTTACTCCTATATGTGAATTTCCTTGTATTCACGATTAAATATCTCTTATGGGAACATAAACAATATCAATCTGTATTCTTCGCCCTTCCTCAGTTTCCGGCTCAATATCATATCTGATTCTATAATCCCGAATGAAATACCCACGGTACGGATCTGAGAGTGTATATAACTGTTTTTCCTCAAAATCTACCAGACAATATCCGGTGGAGCTTATATTCTCTTCGTCGCCGCTGTTTACCTCGTCTTCATAGAATCCACAGACTTCATCCAGACAATCCTGACACAGTACATCTGACAGTTGATCCAGATCTGCCTCGTCATCCTCACCGGCATATACAGAAACTGAACTGAAGCCCCTTTCCGGCGTTCCGCGAATAGTAATACTACCGCCACTGTCTCCAAATGAATTATGTCGCGTACTTGATCCGTCAGTGTCAAATAATTCGTTTCCATCATCATTGTACAGCCTGACTTCCGTATCAAAGACCGATTGATTATTCCAGTGAATAATTCCTATGGAGTCACGCCCCGAATAATATGACATCAAACTTCTGGTCATATCTCCACAAACAAAACATTGATCTGGAGAAATTGTAGATTCTTTCTGTATACTCCCCTCTTCTATGCTGATATCATCTTCAGATATTCCCACATTAGCGCAGCCTCCTATCAAAAGGCATACCGAAATCACTGCAAGAGAAATTGTCTTTTGTTTCATTATTTCCTCCAAAAACAAGGGCAGCCCTGTAACCTATCAATTACAGACTGCCCTTATTTACTGATTATGCCCTCTATATACGCACTGACTAATTCTTTCTGATGCCGGTCCATTTTGTTCCATTTCACCAACAACTCTTTCTGCTCCTCCGTCAGATTTGGAAATTCATCATCTTCAGAAAAGAACTGCGCCAGTGAAATGTCAAATCCCTCACAAATTTTTTCCAACGTCTGAAAAGTAGGTACACTCTTTCTGTTAAGTAACGTTGATAAAGACGATTGAGCAATTCCTGACCGCTGTGCAAGTCGGTATCTGCTTATATGCTTTTGCTCACAAAGCTGCTCGATCCGCTCAATAATATAGTTCTCAGTAAGCAAGTATTATACACCTCATTTCTGAACCTGATATGTATATTTTACTTTGAAAAATATTTCATTATCAGATTCTATATAACGATATATAATACTTAATTATTGCGTCATACTTGGACAAAAAAATAAGAGCTACTGCTTAGTATATCACACCAGTCCAGATTCAATCATAAATACTTTCTAGCTCTGGGATGATATTTACAGTTTAACATAACGGTATTTTCAGTACAAGCATTTTGTATATTATCACTCAATCAAACGGTAAAATAATTACAAAAAGGTGGGTGATATCATGGATGTACACAAAAGACTTCGGCAATTACTGAATGAACGCGGATGGACAGAATACCGGCTCTCTAAAAAATGCGGTCTGTCTGAGTCCACATTGGCTAACATTTTCCGCCGGAATACAATGCCATCCATCACAACACTGGAAGCAATCTGCAATGGTTTCGGTATTACTTTGTCTCAGTTTTTCGCTGAAGACGAAATGGTTGAGCTTACACCTGAGTTAAAAAACTTATTTGACAAATGGATATCATTAACACCGGAACAGAAAGACGCTGTTTACCGCATGGTAGATGCTTTCGACAATTCATAATTGTCTCTTAGTATTTTCTTGACCGCTTTTGCCACTTCATATATAATCCGTTTTTCATAGCTACTGCAGTCTGCTAAGAGCAAGTCCATGTCTGTCTGATATTCTGTCGGATTATACATTTGATTCCCGTTCAGCAGCTCGTCCACTGTTACTCCTAAGATATTTGTAATACGGATCAGTGCATCCAGACTTACTCTTCGTCTTCCATTTTCAATCATATTGACATAGGATACGGACAGCCCTGCCTTTTCCGCTAAATCCATCTGTGAGAGTTCGCTATCTTGACGGATCTCGTGAATCCTCCTTCCGATCAATCGAAAATTTACTTCCATTACATTTCCACCTCCTTCCCCCGCTAATCATAGCAGGTGGAAATGTCTTTTGCTTTATATGGGAAATTTGCAATTTATCTCCACTGTTTTTCACAGAGTGTGAAGTCTTTCACTTACAGTTTCTTTTTATATTTTCCGGGAATTATATAATAGTTATATCCGAACGCAAATACAAAGGAGCAGGTTATGAAAGAAAGCGAAGAAAGGATTCACGATGCGCATCTCCAAAAAGCAAAAATACGGGAGCGCTATAAAGGCATTAATCCTGATGAACTAGATGTGATTCCCGCGAAACCACAGGAAAGCCTCTATGACGATACCCGTGAAAAGAGAGTCGGTGCCTATGTCCGTGTATCCACAGACGATCCCCGGCAGACCACATCCTATGAACTGCAAAAAAATCATTATGAAGATCTTGTCACACACCGCCCCGGGTGGAAATTAGTTGAAATCTATGCTGATGAAGGTATATCAGGCACCTCTTTAAAACACAGGGACGCCTTTATCCGCATGATCGCAGACTGCAAACGGGGGAAACTTGATCTAATCGTAACAAAGAGCGTCTCGCGCTTTGCACGGAATGTCGTTGATTGCATTAAATATGTCCGGGAACTGAAAGCACTTCCTTCTCCTGTAGGCGTATTTTTTGAAGCAGAAAGTATCTACACACTGGACCGCAACAGCGAAATGAGCCTTTCATTTATTTCTACATTTGCGCAAGAGGAAAGCCACAATAAAAGTGAGATTATGAATGCATCTATCGAAATGCGTTTTAAACGTGGGATCTTTCTTACCCCACCACTTCTCGGATACGATCAGGACGAAGATGGGAATCTGGTGATTAACGAAGAAGAAGCAAAAACTGTCCGTCTCGCATTTTTTATGTATTTGTACGGATACAGTTCACAGCAGATCGCGGATACGTTCACGAAGCTTAAGCGCAGGACCAAAAAAGGGAATACCGTCTGGTCGTCAAATTCGATTATTCAAATTCTGCAAAATGAGCGGCATTGCGGTGATGTTCTTGCGCATAAGACATGGACTCCCAGTTACCTCGACCATAAATCAAAGAAAAACCGCTTCAACCGGACACAGTACCGTCAAAAGGATCATCACGAGGCAATCATCTCCCGGGATGATTTTATCGCTGTACAACGGATGATCAGTAATGCAAAATATGGGAACAAAGGCTTTCTTCCTGAATTACAGGTAATCTCAAGCGGAATTCTGAAAGGATATGTCTCTATCAACCCACGATGGGCAGGATTTACGGCTGACGACTATCGTGCTGCCTCGGCAAGTGTCTGTGGTGAGAAAGACGTCTCGGCAGAATCCCAAAAAATCGAAGTAACGGACGGCACTTTTGATCTGAGAGGGTTTGAGGTCGCTCGGGCTGAATTTTTCAGCGTACCTGATAAACCAGCAGTCACATTTGCAGGCAACTATATCCGATTCAGTTCGTATTCATTGAAAAAATTTCCAAAGCAGAAATACGTTGAGTTGCTTGTCCATCCGGGAAAACTTCTGCTCGCTGTCCGTCCCTGCACAAAAGATACTCGGAATGCAGTTCAGTGGACAACAGCAAATGATCAGCCTGCAAATATTTGGTGTATGGCATATATCTCAACACTTTTTTCCCTTTTTAACTGGAAAAAAGAGCTGAGATACCGCATAATCGGGCAACTTTTTCAAAAAGAAAATGAGTCGTTTCTTTTATTTGATCTGCACGACACACAGGTAAACATCTCTTCTGGAGATAAACAGGAGAAAACAAATAAAACTCCTGTTCCAGAAAATGTGTCAGATAAAACGCATAAAAACATTATTGGATATCCTGTCAGTTGGAGTAATAATTTCGGCAAAAACTATTATTCTAAACAACTTGAGAATGATCAAATACGTCTTTCAGAGGGTGACTGGAACAGTAGCCTTCCCAGTGTGCCATATAAAGAATCTGATCTGAAGGTAACTCATCCGGATGAGGTGAAAAAGGCGATTTCATCCATTATACATGATATGAAACAGGAGATCACAAATGACACCAGACAACTATATCCAGACATTTACTCCACCTGAACATAACTCTATGGAGATTGTTGAGGATAATTCATTCAGCTATGACGGCTATCAAGTAGTTCGCGGAGAATTTTTTGCCCATATCCATGAGCCATCCTTTACTTTTAACAACAACAAGGTATATCTGAACATGGCTTGTATACGGAAGCTGCCCCAAACAGAATATGTACAGATCTTAGTTCACCCAGAAGAAAAAAGACTTGCCGTCCGCCCCTGCAAAGAGGAAGAAAAAGATTCATTCCGTTGGTGTACTAAAAACGCTAAAAAACGCGGGCCGAAACAGATCACCTGCCGCGTATTCTATGCAAAAATCTTCTCACTCATGGGATGGAATCCGCAATACCGGTATAAACTGCTCGGTAAATTGATCCAGAGCAACGGAGAACTGCTTTTTATCTTTGACCTGAAGACACCTGAAATCTATCCCCGCACGGTAAAAACCGGAGATGCAAAGAGCTCTCAGCTACCAAACTACCCCGAGAGTTGGAAAAATCAGTTTGGCATCTCTATGGAAGAACATCAAAAGACTTTGCAGGTAAATATATTCGATGGATACGCCATTTTTGATATTCAGAGCACAGCCGCCGAATCTGCGCCTACGCACCCAAAATATGCTGATTCACAGGAGAAAACAAACAATGTCACATAAACCTGAAAGCAGACCGACCATTTTTATTGATATGAAAAAAAGCCGGATCAGGATTCACAGGCGCACCTTACAAATGCTTGGAAATCCAACCCATATTCAGCTTCTTGTAAACCCAGATTCGCGGACAATTGCTGTAAAGCGCACATCCGAATATGATCATCTTTCCCACCGGATACCAGAAAATGAATTACTACACCATAAATGTTGCGAATTATACAGCCGTGATTTTCTAAAAGCGCTCCGCGCCACAAGTTCCGGATGGACAGACAAGGCGACATATCTCATATATGGAACGCTGATAGAATCCTGCAATCTCGTCCAGTTTTCTATGAAGGATTCCATTCCTGTAAACAATACGCAGAAGGGAGGGCAGGACAAATGATTAAAATTGCCTTACGTGACCTGAATATTGATTTTGAATTTGGCAATCTTTCCCCAGATATGCCGCAGGAACAATATGACAGTCTGGAAGAAAACCTTGTTGACCACGGCTGCAGAGATCCTCTTCTGATATGGAACGATTATATTATTGACGGGCATTACAGATACAATCTTTGCCATAAATGGGATATCCCGTTTCCTGTTGAAAAAATCAATTTCCCATCCCGGGAAGACGCTATTATATGGATCTGCAGGCGACATCTTAAAAAGCAGTACCTTACAGCAACCAATCAGCGATATCTGATCGGCAAATATTTCAATGCCGGGAGAGCCGTCATTTCCCGGGAACACGGAGAAATTAATATAAATGGAAAATTTCTTAGCGCTCGATATCTGGCAGCGGCAAAAATTGCAGAAGGGTACAGTTTTTCTCACCATGCCGTGTATAAATATGGAACGATGGCGGATGCCATAGATGTAATCTTTACCAAAGAGCCGGAACTGGCGCACAGGATTCTTTCTGAACAGATCAAAGGGTCTTATGCAAATATCAGAGCGGTTTCCAAACTTCCAAAAGACAAGCTGCGAAGCCTCAACCGCTATCTTTCTGACAACCGACAGGATCATATCCTGTATTCACACATTGAGCATGAATTACAGACTCGGAGCTCCGGAAGCCAACATCCAGAAGCTAGGATTCCTCAAAAACAGTCAGAGACAATCCGGGCTGAAATCAAAGAAATGCCACGCTATGATCCTGATGCTGAAATCGCCAGTCTTGCTCTGACTATTCCCTCATGGATCAGCTCTATCGAACGTGCACAATCTATGACAAACTTGCAGCTAATCTCAGCCGGTGCCCGTGAGCGAATTAAAGTACAGTTGTATCAGCTTAGTAGCACGACCGCTACGCTTCTAAATGCAGTGAAGGAGAATGAATAAATGGATGATTTATCACAGTTTGTTCCAAAAGTACATTTTGAACAAATCCCGATCAAAAATCTTGTTTCCAATCAGGAATATCAGCGTAACATTTCCATCAAACACGTGCAGAGGGCTGCCGCTCATTTTGATCCATATCAGATCAATCCCGTAAAAGTCAGTCGCCGGGATGGTGTGAACTATGTATTCAACGGACAGCATACCATCGAGATTGTAGCCCTCGTATCAAACTCCCGGGAGACACCGGTATGGTGCATGATTTATGATGATCTGGAATACGAACACGAAGCAGATATCTTTGCCAATCAGCAAAAATATGTAAAGCCTCTTCTTCCCTATGAAATATTCATGGCAAATATTGAAGCCGGAAGTGATAAACAGCTAATTATACGTGATCTGGTAGAATCCTATGGATTGAAGATTTCTTCTAAATCCGCTCCCGGTCACATCTGTGCTGTCGCCACTTTGGAATCCATCTATGACCGGTATGGGTATCACGTCCTCGACCGGGTTCTCCGCCTTATGGTCGGTACATGGGAAGGAGTTACTCAGTCACTCAGCGCAAATATGCTGAATGGGCTCGCCCGTCTGGTCTATGCTTATGGCGATAGTCTGAAAGAAGATATGTTCAAAGAAAAACTGAGCAGAGTCTCTATCAAAGAACTTGTCCGGGCCGCAAATGAACGCAGAGCCGGATCACTAGGATTTGCAGAAGCGATGCTGATCTTTTACAACAAAAAAACTCATGCAACTGCGTTGGAGTGGAATGTTCTTTATACTACTAAGGTGGGAAAAGGACGGATTGATCAGGAGGGGATACAAGCAGACCGTGATGAAATGGTGGAAGAGCCGGAGATGGATGCAGGCGAGCAGATGAATATGTTTACCGAAGAGGATATCTAACCTTGGATTTCTCATAACCTTTATATAATACTCCATAAGAAGAGCAGTGAAAATATTTTATTTTGTCTATTTCCACTGCTCTTTAATATAAATTTTACTTTAAAAACCAAAGTTCCGACTATTTTTTACCCTTTAATCATACTTCAGCTTTCCAAATAAAGTTCTATGGAAATGTGATAATTCTTTTTTTGAATCTTCATATCCCAATTCAGCTGCCTTAGAAAAATGTTGATATGCATTTTCCAAATTATCCTTTGAATTTGTCTGCGCCAAAAAAATTCCTCCCATATTGTGTAGACAGTTTGCATACATTTCATTATCTAACCATTTATCATACTCCAATGCTTTTGCCGTATACTGAGCAAACCCGAATGTATCATCTTTAAATAAAGACACTACCGCCATTCCATGTAGAGCATCTGAACATAGATAATTTTTACATACATCTTCAAAATAACTGTACGCTTTCGATAAATTAGCGGCATCCTTTAAATCAGAATAACAAATAACCCAACCCATTTCCCACTCATTCTGATAATAAATCTCGTTAATTTCATCAATATTACATTCTCCAGAATCTTTTAATTGCAACAGCATTTCATTTGATTTTTGTAAGTCGCTAAGAACATCGCTGTCATAAATTCGATTCTTTCTCCGTACTTTTGCCCATCTGGATAAACATTCGGCATAGTATAAATCACCTTTTGACGTATGTAGACTTAAGCATCTATTTGTCCAGAATTTCATTTTTTCAAAATTATAGAAATCCGGTCCAAATGATGAATCCCCCATATAAATTACTGCCAAGCACATACAAGATTTTTCATTTCCTCTTATTGCATCTTTTACCAGATCAGGGATCTCATTCTCAATTATGTCGATATCTTCTCCTGTAAATAGCTCCAACATCTGCTTAGCATTATCATTGCCGCCATCTGCTGCTCGCCTCAAACATTCAACAGCTTGATCATCATTTTGTTCTAAGTATATCAATCCTTTTATATACCATGCAGTCGGTTCTTGTGATACATCAACTTGAGATAAACATTTCATTGCCTTGTTCAAGTCTTTTTCTACATAATCAGGTACACCCCTTCTATACAAATCTCCTAAAAATAAATTTGCTCTCTCATCATTTTGGTCCGATGCCTCCTTTAATAATTGGAATGCTTTAGCTTCGTTTTCCTCAGTTCCTTTCCCTAGATAATACATTGTTCCCAAGAAAAAAGCACTATTTGGATCAGGATCTTCATCAGAGTGCGCTAAGCTGTATAGCTCAAAAGCTTTTTCTGCATTTTCTTCAACACCGATTCCTTGTTCATAAAATGTGCCTAATGGTAATGCCGCCTGCAAAGCACCTGCATTAATGGCTTTTTCATAACTCTCTATTGCCTGTGCCCACATCCCTTTATGTCTATAAATTTCTCCAATATTATAATAAACATCTGAACGTCCATGTTCTACAGAAAATTCGTACAGTTTAAGTGCTTTTTCATAATCCTGTTCGATTAAGTCACCAAACTCATACATAATTCCTAACTGAACCGCCGCATCTGCATCGCCCAATTCTACTGCTGCTTCATAATACCCTATACCTTCTTCACGCTGATCTTCTCCGAATTCTTCATCTAAATATGCATATGCCAGCCTATACATTGCACAAGTATTTCGTTGGTATTGAAGAATTTTTTTATATAACTCCATAGCTTTACTCGTATTTTTTTCTGCTCCTGACTCTCCGAATTGATACCTTCTAGCCAGTTCATACATTGCCGTAGGATTATTTTTGTTAACTTCGGCTATTACATCGTCTAAATTCGCTGTTTCGTATACTTTATCGTATTCTGTTACTATCGGTAAGTCATTATTTAATAAAATATCTTTATTCATCGTACATTCCCCTTAAAATAGTCAATTATATTACTTAATTCAAACCAAGATTTTATAATAAATATTCAATCTATGAATAACTTATTGCTATTTGCAGATACTAAATCTGCCTGATACATCATAAATAAATACCTACTACCTGCTTCATTCAGATTTCCATTTTCATAATCATGTATCACTTTCCGAATTTCATTATATATCCATGTACATATTTCTTCCCTTTTATCAGATCCTTTTATTTGCTGCACTATACGAGGGGCTTCATTATAATAGAATTTGATAATCTTTTCACCCAAAACCGTTTTTTTCAATATCTCATCTCTATACTTTCGCATCATTGTCAACTCATAACAATCGTCTGGAAGGCCTTTTTCTTCACAACAAACTGTTGTGAGAAAACATCCCCCACTACCACTGCCACGTTGTTTATAATATCTACATTCTTTTACTTCATCTGGATCTTCATATGTTTTTCGATAGGTACAATACCACTTATATCCATATTTCTCAGTCGGATCAATATATTCACAATCCTTACATTTACAATAATAATCCGTCGACATTTTCATTTCCTCCTTCACAATATTACTTTGTGGCACTCATCATTTCCCGTTCTCTAGGCGCATTATTCTTACTTACTTTTTTGCTAATTTTTTCAATTTCTAGCGCACATAATACAACCATATGGTAGCATATCCACTTTTGAAAAGCAACTATATGATAGCATTTCGAAGAGGTGATATAATGCAATTTCATCGTTTAGAAGACTTAAGAATTGATAATGATCAAACTCAAGCCGAGATTGCTGAATATCTAGGTTGTCAGCGTGAAGTATATAGAAGATATGAAAAAGGAACACGACAAATTCCTGTCGATATGTTAATACAACTTTCGCTGTTATATAATGTCAGTATAGATTATATAGTTGGACTTACAAACGAAAAGAAACCCTATCCGAGAAAGATATGAAAGTACTATTCCTTAGATACCCAAATTCTTGATGTTCAGATTTTCACAACTTAGCAAGCAGGGCAGAGTGGTACCACTCTGCTCATTCCGTTCACCGCCCTCCGGCGTCTTTCCGTCATTCTGCTTGTTGGTGAAGTCTCCCCAAGCCCCTCATATTCATCATCTCCGATGATGGCTGCGCGTTCGTTCCGAACGCTTTTCCGCCGCAGGCACAAAGAAAAAGACCGGAGCAGACGTCATACATTTCCATGACATCTGCTCCGGTTCATCTTACCTGCCGGTATCCCTTTTCGTATCTTTTTCTTTTTCCTGCTCCTGCCTTTTCCGAACTTTGGCTTCGAGGTCGATCTCCAGTATTGTCGCTGCAGTCTTTCTTGCGATCACATAATCCTGCATTTCCTTTCTCACAGAGCGATACTCTGTATATGCGGCTTTCTTCTGCTCCATCACTTCTGCATACTCCATATTCAGCTCTTTCACCCGAGGAATCTTTTTCACATTCAGTTGATTGAATGCCTCTTTCGCAGCTTTATGAAGCATGATCTCTTCCCGGTGCGCCTCATAAAACTTTCTGCTGTACCCTGCTTTCCGATATGCTACATAAACATTTCTCGTCTTAGAATAATTTATGATATGTGTCCTTAACACAGCAATCTCTGCAAGACGTTTTTCTGATATTTTAATCATCTCCGAAAGCTGATTGAAACGTGCCGTCATTTCATCTGTCTTCTTTGACAGTTCTTCATAGCTCGTCAGTCCGTTCTCCTGCAGAAAGCACATGACCTGCGCCATCTGTTTCAGATTAAAGACTTTTGCCCACCTCTCATATCCTGCACCTTTCCCCTGCTTCAACTTCTCCTGAATATCAATCAAAAGATTCAGCCCCGGCTTAATTCGGCATTGCGGCTTTTTCTCTTTTCTTCTTGATTCGGCTTTTCCGGAAATAACTGCCCGAAGCTCTTCTTCGCTGTATCCATCCCCCAATGACCGCAGACGCAGAAAACGCTTTTGTCCTGTTCCGCGGAATGCTGGATGTTTCCCATCTTTAAATTCATAACCGTCTGCTTCAAGAAGTTTTATCAGTTCATCAAAGTCTTTCGGCTTCTTTTCCAGTGCAGCATCTATGGCAGCGCGAAGACCGTCTCTGAGCGATGGCCGCTTCGGACGATCGATCTGTTTCTTAGTTTTTCTGCGCTTCGGTTCTACGATGGATAATCCATGCTCCAGACAAATACGGTCGCTGATCCGGCTGAGCGCTTTCCATGAAAAACGGAAATCCCGGAACTTTCTCTTACAGTCCAGAGATGTAGAATTGAAATAAATATGATTGTGGATATGCGCCCGGTCCGTATGGGTTGCTACGATAAATGCATGACGCTCTTTTGTAAAACGCTTTGCCAGTTCATAGCCGATCTCATTCGCTTTCTCGGGCGAGATTTCTCCCGGCTTGAAAGACTGTCTGATCTGATAGGCGATCACATCCTTCTCCTGCTTTCTCCCGGTAATATGAAGATACTGTCGTTTTGCAAGAAGGAATTCTTCATCTGCAGTCCGAGGATCGCACTCATAGGAGCTGATATATTTTCCGTCTTCTGTTTTTCTACCGTTCTTTCCATACTCCAATCGGTCTGTAAGACACTGCGCTATCGTCTTTCCTTTGTTAATATGCAGTGGAATCAAACGTGTCACTGCCATTCTTGTTTACGTCTCCCTTCTCCAACAAATGCTACTCCGGCAAGCATGACTGCCGGTTGCCGTTACAAGAAAAAAGAGCCGCCGGTTGGCAGCTCATGCATCTATTCTTTATATTTGTTTTTTAGTAACGAATAAAATCCCCGATTGCGGTGCAGATCCGTTCCATCGTCATCTCAATGATTGTGGCGCAAAACATCGCAGCCAGAACCAAAACTCCGACCAAGACTGACAGGAAGAGGTTCGTCCACTGCATTTTATAAATATAGAAAATGATTCCTCCTGCCACGATCAATATCACCAGACCGCCCGCCAGATTCCCGAGATAGGACAGCAGTTTTATTACAATCAGAAACAGCCATGCTGTCAGAAATACCGGAATCGCCAAAAGCCGAAACGGAAATTTTATCAGCCACATCATCTCTATGCACCTCCTGTCCTCTATGTTTTGATTCTACTATACCCAAACTGTTTCCACAAGGATGTCAAGCCCAGTATTTAACATTCTTTCACTATTGTATATAACATTTTTCTGCTGTGAATCTGTTATGTAGCAGACACAGCATCGCACTGCATCTGCTCCCTCTTACGAAATCCCTGCAAGCCGTTCAAGGATTTCTTTCACACCATCCCATATTTCATCCAGACGCACTCTCAGATCTTTGATATCAGCCTCATAAATGCTCCCGTTTTCATTTGCCTTTTTTGCATACTGATTCAAATTGTTGCTGCATCGCCGGAGCAGGCTGACCAGTTCTTTCACGTCCTGCAGATCGAGTTTTACGCAGTACCCGTCCAGAGCCATTTTTCTCAGATATGCGCAGAGACTTTTGATACCGAGTTCTTTCATTTTCGCTTCCACACGTTCCATCTCGCTTGCAGTCAGACGGAAATGCATCTGCCGGTTTCTCTTCTCCATTACAATACTTCCTCCCGTTCTATCCTGCGGCTCTGAGGCTGTACCGTCTCCGCTTTTTCTTTCAGCTGTGCCAACACGGAAGTCCTTTTCCCGCATCTTTCGGTATCCACGCTTTCACATTTCTGTTCGCCTGCGCGTTCTTCCATGTTCAGCAGAGAATCCAGTTCTGCCAGACGTACGCTTTTCTCTGTGAGCTCCTTTTCCTGCGGGAACGGCTTCCCAAGTTCAGCTTTTGCCGATTCCTGCTGTGATACTAAATCCGTCAGCTTCTCTTCCGCCCGTTCCATTCGGGCAGAAATATTAGACAGAACGTTATCCATTCTCGTAATATTTCCTCTCGCATCTGTTCCCAACACAGCCTTATGGCTCACCGCGCCTTTCAGCACAGCAGAAAAATCTTTACTAAAACTGTCAAACGTAAGCTCTACAGAAAATCCACGGTACGAACCGATCTGCAGAGAGTCTGTGCTTTTCATCCCTTTACAGGCAGCAAGAATTGCTTCTCCTGCCGCTTCTTTTTCCGCATAACTTTTTCCCATTATCTCTATCCCGCAGAATCCGTCTTTCACCTGCGGATGGGATGCTGCTGTACGCATATCTGCTTCCATCCCCCGGATCAGGCTCTCCTGACTTTTGATCTCGGCGGGAAAATATTTGAGAAGCTGATCTTCCAGACGGTACTGCTGACTCATATGGTCAGCTCTCAGAACTTTCAGTCTTGCCACGTCTACGTCCAGATCCATTTTTTCTTTAATCAACGGGTTCCCCGCACAGAGCGCTTTGATCTCAGCATAGGAAAGAGCCTGTTCATCCACATCCTCACAGGAACGAACCGGACTTTTACTTGTCATAATCTGGCTGATGAACCGCTGTTTATTCTCCAGTGTCTGAAACAAATAAGCATCAAATGTTCCCTCTGTCACGTAATTATAGACCTGTACTTCTTTGTTCCGGTTTCCCTGCCGGATGATACGACCGTTCCTCTGTGTCATATCGGACGGACGCCACCCCACATCAAGATGATGAACTGCAACTAATCGGTCCTGTACGTTCGTCCCCGCACCCATTTTCTGTGTGCTTCCCATAAGCACCCGCACCTGTCCTATCCGGACTTTCGCGAACAGTTCTTTCTTCTTTGTCTCCGTATTCGCATCATGGACATAAGCGATCTCTTCCGTGGGCACTCCTGCTTTTTCCAGTTTGTCCCGGATATCATCATAGACATTGAAGCTGCCGTCATTCTTCGGCGTAGACAGATCACAGAAAAGAAGCTGCGTCAGACGGTCGGCTTTTCTTTCCTCCCATATTCGCAGTACATTTTCTACACAGGCATTCAGCTTGCTTCCCGGATCATCCGGAAGAAGCGGATTCATCAGTCTCTGGTCAAGCCCGATCTTGCGTCCGTCAGAAGTGATACGCAGCATATTGTCGATGCTCGGATCAACCGAACCGCTGTGAACATCCGCCGCTCTCTGTGACAGCTCTGCCACCATTTCCTTCTGAATCTCTGACGGCTGCACCACAATTGTCTCAAACTTTGCCTCCGGCACAGGAAGGTTGAGCTGATCTGCCGTCTTAATATCCGCAACCTCTTTGAACAGATTCATCAGCTCCGGAAGATTGAAGAACTTTGCAAACCTCGTCCTCGCCCTGTATCCGGTTCCCTCCGGTGCAAGCTCGATGGCTGTCGTCGTCTCCCCAAAAGTAGACGCCCAACAGTCAAAATGTGTCAGTCCCATTTTCTGGAGTGTACCGTATTGAAGATAACGCATCACCGTATAAAGCTCTGACATGGAATTGCTCACCGGCGTTCCCGTGGCAAAAACGATCCCCCGCCCTCCGGTGATCTCATCCATATATCTGCACTTCATAAACATATCGGAAGACTTCTGTGCTTCTGAGGTGGAAAGCCCTGCTACGTTTCTCATTTTTGTATAAAGGAACAAATTTTTGAACGCATGGC
The DNA here is from genome assembly GCF_008691045.1 of Mediterraneibacter catenae. Lineage (GTDB taxonomy): Bacteria > Bacillota > Clostridia > Lachnospirales > Lachnospiraceae > Mediterraneibacter > Mediterraneibacter ornithocaccae. The sequence continues at coordinate 37,064 of NZ_VMSO01000014.1, read as the reverse complement.
TCTCATCCACAAAGAGCCTGTCTACGCCTAACTGCTCGAATGTCACCACATCGTCTTTCTTCTCTTCTGCCATCAGTTTATCCAACCGGGTCTGCAGCGTTTTTCTCGTCTTTTCCATCTGTTTAATGGTAAATGTCTCGCCCTTACTGTATTTTAATTCAGCGATCGCGTCCTCAATATCGTCGATCTGCTCCTGTAAGAGCCGCTCCTGACGTTCTGCGGAAATCGGGATTTTCTCAAACTGTGAGTGCCCGATAATGACTGCATCATAATCCCCTGTGGCGATCCGGGCGCAGAACTTTTTCCTTCTGGCAGTCTCGAAATCCTTTTTCGTCGCGACAAGCAGCTTTGCACCCGGATACAGCCGCAGAAATTCATTTGCCCACTGGAGCGTCAGATGATTCGGCACGACAAACATACTCTTCTGGCACAGCCCCAACCGCTTCGATTCCATTGCGGAAGCCGCCATCTCAAATGTCTTCCCTGCACCCACTTCATGGGCAAGCAGCGTATTTCCGCCGTAAAGCACATGGGCAATAGCATTTAACTGATGAAGGCGGAGCTTAATGTCCGGATTCATCCCTCCGAAGCGGATATGGCTGCCGTCATATTCTCTCGGACGGGTGGAGTTGAAAAGCTCGTTGTAGCGCGTTACAAGTTCTTCCCTTCTCTGCGGATCGCGCCAGATCCAGTTGGCAAAGGCGTCTTTGATTGCCTGCTGTTTCTGCTGTGCAAGGGTCGTCTCCTTTTTGTTCAGGACTCTTTTCTTTTTCCCATCGGCGTCTTCATACGTGTCATAAATACGGATATCTTTCAGATTGAGTGTTTCCTCCAGAATCTTATACGCATTCGCCCGGTTTGTGCCGTAAGTGACATATGCGTTGACGTCATGGGTACTGGGTGCGCTTTTTCCGGTAATCCGCCACTCTGCTGTAGCAGAAGAGAAATTGACTTGAATATTCCTCTGCAGGTAAAAAGGCGTATCGAATGTCTCTTCCATAAACTGCTGAATATAGTCCCGGTCAATCCATGTGGCGCCGAGCTGCACATCTATTTCCGATGCATCCAGATCTTTCGGCTGCGCCTTTCTGAGCGCTTCCACATTCACAGAAAAATCCGGATTTTTCTCTGCCGCCATCTGTGCGATCCTCAGCTTGCTCCGCACATCGCCGGAAAGGTATTCATCCGTCGTCTGCCATCCTGTCTCCGGCTCTTCTGGTGCAAGGGGATCTTTAAAGATTACGCCACTCAGTTCCCCTGTGATCCGGTCATACTCGCCAGGTGTCCCTAGAAGCTCCGACATATACGACAGATCCACTTTTCCATGCTCTCCGATAGAAATGGCAAGGGCTTCTTCCGGCGTATCTACGGAAGTTACTTTCCGTTCCGGCCGGATCGTCCGTTTCGTAAACATATCCGCCTTGCTTTCCATCTTGCCGTCTTCATCAATGTTTTCCAAAGAGCAGAGCAGATAGTAAGAGGAATCATCTGAAAACGCCTGTGCATTTCCCCGAGAGTTGATAATCCCGTATTTCCCGGTAAATTCATCATAAGCCCGGTTCAGTTCTTCCTGCTTTTCCCGGATCATTTCATCCGGATAGTCCTCCAACTGATACTCCATCAGTTCCCCGACAATCTCACGGAGCTGTACCATCCCTTTGACACGCTCTTTTGCCGTATCATTCAGCTCCATCCGGCGCATTGCCGAATTCTCTCTGTAATACACCTCGCCGTCAACTACCGTATAGGAATAGTTTTTTACATCCGGGTCCGCGGGTATTACATCCTGCAAAATTTCATCTGCTTCACTGTTCGCAAGCTCTGGCTCCAGATATCTTCCATACAGACGCCCGACCGCCTCCCGAAGCTGCTCTGAAAGTTCCCTTCCCGGAATCGGGACAACCGTACATTCCTCTTTTCCGTACTGCGTGCTTTCCGATGTCAGTTCTCCCAACATCATCTCCGGATGCTCTGTAAAATAACTGTTGATGGGAAATCCATCCGGCGTCATGCCAAGATGCACCCAGTCCGGCTCGATGTCCACTGGATGATTTCTTTTCTGTAAAAAGAGAATATCTGACACAACATCAGTTCCCGCATTTGCCCGGAATGCATTGTTCGGAAGCCGGATTGCGCCTAACAGCTCCGCTCTCTGCGCCAGATACTTTCTTGCAGACGGATCTTTTGCGTCCATCGTATAACGGCTTGTCACAAAGGCAATGATTCCGCCGGGACGTACCTGATCCAGAGTCTTTGCAAAAAAGTAATTGTGAATAGAAAAATTCAGCCTGTCGTAGCCTTTATCTCTCACTTTATAATTGCCGAACGGCACATTTCCCACTGCCAGATCAAAGAAATCCCTGCGGTCTGTTGTCTCGAATCCCGCCACGGTAATATCAGCCAGAGGATAAAGCTGCTTCGCAATCCGTCCGGTAATAGAATCCAGCTCTACTCCGTAAAGCCTGCTCTCATGCATCGACTCCGGAAGCATTCCGAAGAAATTTCCGATCCCCATAGACGGCTCTAAAATATTTCCGTGGTTAAATCCCATCCGCTCCACGGCTTCATAGATCGCCCCTATGACCGCAGGACTCGTATAGTGCGCATTGAGTGTCGATGCTCTGGCAGAAGCGTATTCCTCTTCAGACAGTAGGTTTCTTAACTCTTGATATTCTGACGCCCAATTGTCCTTTCTGCTGTCAAACGCATCCGCAAGCCCGCCCCATCCCACGTACCGGGAAAGGATCTGTTGCTCTCCCGGTGTTGCATACCTGTCACTTGCTTCAATCTGTTGCAGAACGCGGATTGCTTCCACATTTCTACGGTACTTTGTCTTTGCTCCACCCTCACCGAGATGTTCATCCGTAATGTGAAAGTTTTCAGGTATCGTGCTGTCTCCTGAAAATACAGGTTCCTTTGATTCTTCCTTCCGTGGTTCTTCCTGTTGATCACCCGATCTATCCTCCGGTTCGGAATCAGAAGACTGTACTTTACCCACAGAAAAAGCAGCGGGCTCTTCACTCGCTGCTTCCTCTGTTCTCACTGTAATATTCTCAGTTTCCGGCGATAGGGTCAGATCAAGGCTTAACTGTTGATAAGGTCGTTCAGGATCACTTCCTCCGCCTGCGCTTTCAGGGCGTTCATATGCTGCACCCATTCCATCTGATGCGTCTTCTTGTCGGGAGCCGGATTCTTCTCTAACAGTTCTTTCATCATCTGCTCCATTCTCCGGTTCGCTGTCTCTTCTATCTCCCGCAGATGGTCGAACAGCTTCCCTTTCAGGATCAGGTCGTTGTAAATAATCGGCTTGTTCTCCTGCAGGAAGCTCCTGCGCATCATCCCGTATTTGCCCAGAGGCTGCTCTCTCGTTTCTCCCAATGTCAGATTCGGAAGATAATACTCTCCCTGTTTCGTGTATGTCAGTTCTTTCATCATGGCGGCTGCTCCTTTCTTCCTGCCTGCTCTTTTCATAGTTTCGGACGGCGATCTCAATCTCCCGGAATACTTCTGCGGAAATCTCGCTGACAGCCGTTCCCAGTGCATTTACTGTACCTGCAGTATTAAAATCGAAAATCTCTCGGAAATCTTCCTTGTCAATATAATCGTCGGGATGATCCATACAACGACTGTATAGTGCATAAGATGCACTGACTGATGCCGTCATTCGGAATTCATTTTCGATCTTTCTCTCATCATACCCTTCAAGATAACTGTCTGCAATGATGTCGAGCACCTGTTTTCCGCAGTTTGACCAGTAATCCAACGCAAGCCTGTCCGTGATCATGCTGATCTGTTGTGCAAGTCCAAGCTCTGCATCTGTTCCGAACCGGTACTCCAGTGCCGCCTCTATCGGCTTCCTGTGCGCTTCCTCCATCTTCCACAACTGCACAGGTCTGGAATCCGCGCGTTCTCCTGTATCTGCCACGTCGAATACATAATGAAGCCGCGGTTTCATTCCCGACACATCTATGAGGCCGATTCCATGAGAACCACGTTTCACATAACGGTTCATCCGATTCCGCCAGAAGTCATATTCTGCACAGGCTGTCGCCTGCGGCCGCTGTGCATGGATCAAAAGCTGATCGTAATAGGGGTACTTATAAAGCCGGGCAACAGTGGTAAGAAAGGCAGTCCACTGTTCCCGGCTTTTTGTGAGCTGCTCTGCCGAATGTTCCGCCAGAGCTGAAAAATACAGAAGTTTTGACATTTATGCCTCCATTTGGTTTACTCTTCTACATCAGGGTACAAATCAATCCGGTCAAACTCTTCATCCGTTATTTTCCGGAGCTTACCGATCACGGTATCTGTCAAACGCAGAAGCCGTCTCTCTTCGGGGCGAAGCTGCCCCTTCATTGTTTCCAGTTCTACCACTAATTTCTCCCGACTTCCGGGATTATAAATCATCATCAGCATACGTTCCTCCTGTGTGAAATCCATTATTCCAGTTCCCTTTCCTCTGTTCTTCCAAAATGAACCGGCAGACCATGCTCTGTATCGGAAGCTGCTTTCAGCTTTTCCAGTACAGACGGGCGCTCTCTTTCTGCCCCTGCCTTACCATTGTTGATAATGCCGTCGATCATTCCGTAATCATCTTCCAGTGTCATTTCTGCATTTTTCAGATGGTTTCCTTCTCGTAAGAAATCCTTCAGCTCCGTAAATCCCACGGAATCCACATAATGACAGGATACCACGCCGCCCGTCTTCAATGCCACGATGTCGCTGACAGACAGGCTGTGCCCGGTAAAATCCGCCGGATGATCAATGTTAAACTTTGTATAAAGAGACTCAAGCATAGTATCCCTGTCTGTAAATGTCGGAAGATCAGCCGTATACATGATCTCATAATGGTCAATGTGAGGTTCTTTCCCCTGCCTGTGCAGATAATCCAACGAAGCGAAACGTTCCTGTCTGGTTTCATCAATATCACGGAGCTGAAGGATCGCATAACTGTCTGTTCTGCTTTCCAGAAAAGCTTCCATCATACCCTGTTCCTGCTCTGCACCTGTAATCTCATTCCATTTCTCAATCCTGTTCATTTCTTTCCTCCCTCAAAATCCAGACGAAACCGTGCTTTTCCATATGCATCTGTCTCCAGAATCAATACCGCGTCAAAGGTTTTCCCTGTCTTTGCAGATTTACAGCCTTTCATCCGCACCTTTCCATTTGCCAGAAGTTTTTCCGCCATAGAAGCAGTGAGTTTTTTGCCGATGCTTTCAAAATAGCGGTTCTGTTTCCATAAGGCGAACGGGCAGGATCGGTTTGCGCAGAACCAGCCTTTCGCTCCCTCAATAACATCATTCCCACACACAGGGCATTTCCCGATTTTCTGACTTTTCTGTTTTGGCATAAGGATTTCTGCATCTGGCACAATCTGATAGTTCTTCACCAGATCGGATATCATAGCCTCGATCTCTCCCATAAATGCGTCGCCACTGTACTCACCACGCTCAATCTCTAACAGCTTTTCTTCCCACTCTGCAGTCATAGATGCAGACTGAATCTGCTCCGGGAGAATTGTAACCAACGCCGTGCCTTTCTGAGTAGGAATCAGATACTTTGTCTTCTTGCTCCCCGTCCTCTCAAGAAATTCGGTCCGCACCAGTTTTTCAATAATCCCCGCGCGGGTCGCCGGAGTGCCAAGTCCTTTTCTTTCCGCATCTTCCGGCATTTCTTCTGCACCGGCATTCTCCATCGCCTGCAGGAGCGTGGCTTCGGTATAGTGTTTCGGCGGTACAGTCTTTCCTTCTTTGCAGACAGCTTCTCTCACCGTTAGCTCCATTCCATTCTGAATATCAGGGATAGACGAAGCATCCTCTTCCTTATCTTCATTTCCGCTCTCTACACCGGAAATAAAGGCTTTCCATCCCGGCTCGGTAACTATGCTGCCTTTCGCCTTGAATACTGCATCTGCACAGCTCAGCTCCACCGCCGTCTCATCAGATTCACAAGGGATTCCGACAGCGCACACAAGCCTGCGCGCGATCAGCTCAAGCACAGCCCGCTCTCCGGCCGGAAGTGCAGTCAAATCTGTTTCAGCAGCCGTTTTCGTAGGAATAATGGCATGATGATCTGTTACTTTCTTATTATTGATAACCTGCCCTGTCCGGACTGGTACAGTTTCGTCACTGACAAAGAACTTTTTCACCGTCTTCTGCACCAGATCCGGAATCAGGGCAGCCATATCTTCCGTCAGATACCGGCTGTCTGTCCGGGGATACGTCACCATCTTTTTCTCATAAAGACTCTGAGTATAATCCAAGGTCTGCTGTGCCGTGTATCCCATGATCTTGTTTGCTTCTCTCTGAAGCGTCGTCAGATCATAGAGCAGCGGAGGCTTTTCCTTACGATTCTTCCGTTCCACTTTTGTCACAACAGCAGACGCTTCTTTACAGTCAGCCGCCAGTTTTTCTGCTTCTTCCTTTGATTTGATCCGCTCACTGGACGCTGTGAATCCATCCATCTGAATCTTCACCGTATAAAACGGTTCGGAGATGAACGCTGCAATCGCCGCTTCCCGCATAACAGTCAGCGCAAGTGTCGGGGACATGACACGTCCTATGTTCAGTGTATTTCCGTACAGGACAGAAAAAAGCCGGGTAGCGTTGATTCCCACAATCCAGTCGGAACGCTCCCGGCATAAAGCTGCTTCATATAAAGCATCATATTCAATTCCCGGTTTCAGATGCCGGAATCCCTCCCGGATCGCACTGTCTTCCAGCGAAGAAATCCACAGACGTTCAAAAGGCTTCCTGCATCTGCACTGATGATACACAAGCCGGAAGATCAGTTCCCCCTCCCGTCCGGCGTCAGTAGCACAGATCAGACTGTCCACATCGTCTCGGTTCATCAGCTCTTTTAAAATGTTGAACTGCTTTTTCGTGCCGGGGGATACGGTATACTTCCAGTTGGCAGGAAGGATCGGAAGATCTTCCTTTTTCCATTTTCCATAGCGTTCGTCATAATAATCTGGTGGAGCAAGCTCTACCAGATGTCCGATGCACCAACTGACGAGATAGCCGTTTCCTTCGAGATAGCCGTTACAACGTTTTGTTGCGGATAAGACTTTTGCAATAGATTGTGCCACTGAGGGCTTCTCGGTAATTACAAGTTTAGGCACGGTTGGTCACTCCTTTCGTATTTTTGAGCATAATAAAACAGCCTTATACCTCCTGCAAGGTATAAAACTGTTTATTATGTAAATTACAATTATTTTTTAGCTCTGTATCCTTTTCCCAATATTTTTACACTTTTATATAAAAGATTGCTCTTCCCTCCGATGCTTATAACCCGCTGGTATCATTCAAATTTGCAGTTATCCTAGAGAAATATACTAAACATATCATTCTTAAATCACATCAGCCTCTGACAAAAACAGACTATCCGGTATGGGGATTTCCAAGTCTGTAATCTTTCTCAGATCATTCAGTATAAGATTGACATCCCGAACCAAGGTAGTTCCGTATTCATTCATTAAAAAGCTCAGCATTTTATGCCAGAGTCCGGGAACCTTATCCTCTAAAATCTTGCTGTTTTTCTCCAGGAATTTTACCAGTCGATGTTCTTTATTACAATGTGTCTTAATTTTTATACAATTTTTTACCATATCATAGTTTGGTCCATCCTCTGAAAATTCAAAGCAAAACGACGGTGGAAACACTGCAGCATCACTTTCATCCCCGACTTGTTTCTTTACAACTGTAAATCTTTCCAGATAGAAAACGGAATGTTCAGCTTTTTCACAATTTAAATACAGAGTATAGTTGTTTTTTAAATATGCAAAGCATAATTCTGAATAGAGATTTCTTTGCGAACGTATACACAGAAAATTTAAAACACAAATTCCTTTTTCATCAATAACACGCTCTAATTCTTCTGCTGTTATTTTTCCTGCTTCAGAGTTAAATATAAGCACCCTTTCCCATTCCGGATAATCTGCTAGCATCTGCAGATAGTTCTTCATAGGTAAATAACTGCAATTTTTATTTATCATCTGATATATGTCGTCTTCGAGTACACCATATGATACTATTTTATCAAAAATCCTAAGTGCACATGCAGTCTCAAGATTCAGTTGCTCTATATTATTCCGCGAGAGATTTATCATAGGCCGATACTTATCTTTCAACATAATAATACTTAAAAATCTACTGCCGATTTCCGGATCATCCAGATAAGACGATTTATAAATGCCCCTTATATTTTTATAACAAATGATCCCATTATGGGAAAGGATAAATACTTCTCTATTGAACCCCTCAATTATATTTCCAGGTAAAATGGCTACGGAATCTTCCAGTCTTTGCTGTACGTATTGTAAATCCACATTCCTGAAACACAGAGGTTCCTTTAATTGCCTGTATCTGGCTAATGTAAGCCTGTCACTTAAATCTGTCACTTTCATTATTCTAAGGTCGTATTCGTGATCTCCTTTCCACCGTTCAAAAGTTATTCCAGGAAAATTACTTTCTACAATTGCTTTTATCTGTTCCTCTATTTCCTCGGAAAAACATAAAGAGATTTTGCAACAAAGTGTAGCTGGAGTACCAGGGACATTCATGATTCCTGGTACAACCTTTACTTTTGTATGAATCGCACCTAGCGTCACCTTAAGCGGCTCGAACTCTCCAATCGCTTCTGCATACAGAGTAGCCCCTGTCAAATATGGGGACTGCATATAATCATCTAATGCTACACAGCGAATAATGACTCCCGGTCTTTTCCTGCAGGTCAATCCCGGTACTCTTTCAGACAAAGTCTTCATATCCTCATCGGAAAGTAAAAATTCGAATCCACCGTTCTCGTCTGTTCCTTCCGCTTTCTTCAGTCTATGGATTCTATCCATAAACTCTTTCTCTGTAAGATAGTCATAACTGCCTTCTTCCACACTTTCAAAATGGATCGGCACTTCCGGACACAGGACATACTGATCGATGATCTCCCGAAATCCTCTGTACTTTCCAGTCTGATAGAGATTTGTTCGGACGGCAATAATCGTGCCCGGTTCAGTGTGATAGGGCGTCTTTTCTTCCTCCGTTACCCCCGGCATAGGTTCCGCCCTATGTCCTTTCTCCTGATCTGTCATATAATAATAACCGTTGATGCCATGCATACTCAGCCTCAGTGCTGGATAGTAAATTCCGTTTTCACTGAAATGCTTGGTGCTCACTTCCACTTGATTTGTCTTTTTATCTCCCATAAAACAAGAGAGAATTCCGATCCCGAACCTGCTCACAGGAGTGTAATCTGGATCTGCTTTACACCGGTGTTTTTCCTGCCGGAATTCATCTGAATTATAGTAGGAGCGTCCTACTTTCAGAAAATAATTCCTGATAATCTCCTCCGTCATCCCAATCCCGTTGTCCTCAATACGGAACCAATGATATCCTCGCTCGCTCCATGTCCTTATGTTGATCTGTCCCGTCCAATCAGACGGCAAAGAACGATCCAACTGCTTTCTCGTCCTGACGGCATCAATCGCATTCTGGATCAGTTCCCTTACAAATACTGCAGGATCACTGTACAGATTCTCACCGACGAATAATTCCATCACCTGGTCCTGGTCAAGCGTAATACGGTACTGTCCAGATAAATACCCATCTGACTGAATATGGCGTTCCACCTTTGCTGGAAGTACAAAATCGTTCCATCTTCCTGCAAATCTGCGGATCACTTTGCTACAGTCATCTAGCTCCCGGTCAACCCAGTCCAGATAGCATTTTACTTTCTGCTCAATCTGAATTGAACGGCATTCTGCCGTGTAGTCCAACGGGTAAGGATAAGAGCGATCCGCCACGCTTTCAAAACGAAATCCGGAGGAGGAAAGATGTTTTTCCCATTCTTCCTCACTGTACTGTTCGCTGTAAGAGGTTCTTTCGTCAAATTCATTATATTCATAGATTGCCTGAGGCGCCCTGCTGTCATTAAAATCAAGGATATCCGCAAGACGGAGCAGGATTGCGCAGAATCTCCTGTCCAGAGAATGGACCGGATCCAAGGCAGTAAGCTCGCTGACCTCTTCGCCGTGACTTCTACATACCCGAATCAGATCCTCTTTGTCAATTCTTCCTCTCAGCGCTCTCGGCCATTCTTTTTTCTGCAGCAGTTCTCTGATTCTTTCGTGGTGGATATTGCGGAAGAAATTCATCTTTATTTCATCCGACAGATCCGGCTCTTCCCTGCCTGCGGCATATGCTTTCATGTATTCCGAAGGATTCTTATCCAGATAACGCCTCACAGGATCTTTATTATTCAGCAGTTCTTTCTTTTCGCCCTCAGTGTAGCTCATACCAATATCATGGCAGCACGCAGCCATCACCAGCAGCGCCGCCTCATCCCGGGTCAGAAAGCTGAGCCCGTCGCCCAGCAGTTCCGCCATCAGGCGCATGACATTACAGATATGGACTTCGTCATGGAGAGTATAAAAGGGAAATGTATCCCGGATCGTTTTTGCGCGGTCCACGCCATACTGGCAAATGTCTGCAACCGCTTTCAGGTAATTATCCTTATTCTCCCGTTCTCCGCAGCGTTCTTCTTCCTCCTCTGCTTTTGTCTTCAGTATTGTCCACAGCTTTTCATCTCTAAATCCCATATTCTCACGCCTCCGTATATGTCAAATTATATCAGAACGTCTGACTGTAAACAACATAGGTCTCTATGTATTAGGGCAGACTTTGCTGCCCTCCACAAAATTACAAAGCTGTAGCCATGTTACATCTAATCTTCATCGCCTTGCTTATCCGCAAAATCATCCAGAATCAGATATTCCTCATCGTCCTCATCCTGATACTCATCATCGGGATCAGGCTTTTCCTTTTCCTGCTCCTTTTTCCCTTTCAGCTTCATAAACGCAAACACTCCGCCGCCGATTACCACCGCAGCGAGTAAAATTATCGCCGGAAGCATATTGCCGGATTTCTTTTCTTCCTGCTTCTCTGCTGTCGATTCTTCCACAGACTCTTCCTCTGCAGGCTCTGTTTCTTCCATTGTCTCCTGATCTGGCGTCACAGTCTCCGTTTCAGTTTCCGTATTCGCCGTCTCTTCACCCTGCGTCAATCCTGCTGTCTGTTCTTCATCCATAAGCGCCATCAGATCTGCTTCATCCACCTGATTCAGGAAATGCACCGTCTGCTCTCCCGCATCATCCCGATCAATGATCAAATAAAAATAGTTCCCTGACTTTGTAACCATCGTGATAAACTGTTTCCCGGCTTCTGTTTCAGATCCTACATCATCTACAAGAGTCATATTGCCATCCGGTGTAAGAACATCTCCTGTCTCCGCAGATTCTTCTGCGTCCTCCGTCTGCTCTTCTTTCACCGTCTTCTCTGTTTCATCCACAGTCTCTTCTGCATTTGCGAAAGCTGTCATTGAAAATGTCCCTGTTATCATTACTGCCGTCATCAGACTAAGCATCACTTTTTTAATCTTCATTCTGTTCATCCTCCTTCACTGTTTCCATGAGCATCTGCGGATTCGGTGCAGCCTTCGCTGCCATACGGAGCAGCTCTGCCAACTGATCCGGCGTCAGATTTGCTGCATGAACCATATCGTGGATCTCCGTATTCTCTTCTTCCTGATACTTCTGTTCCAGATTTTTGATCTTTACATCCAGTGCCGCCCGTTTTGCTCTGGCTTTTTCAAGCTCTGCACCGATCTTTTCTAACTTCGCTCCCATCGTATCTCCCTCCTAACGAATCCTTCCGTAACAATAAAAATGAGACTGCCAGTAGCTCGTCTCCACCGAGGCGTATGAGATCGGATTTCCGCAATGGATCATCATACCGCTGCCGACATAGATTCCCACATGGCTTGCGCCTGCCGTCGCATACGTCCCCTGAAAGAATATCAGATCGCCCGGCTGCGCTTCCTCTGCGGGAATGATATCGCAGTATGCCATCAGACCGTCTGCTGTAGTACGCCCTACCGACCATCCGTTTCCGCAGTTGTTAATCACCCAACATACAAATCCCGAACAGTCGAAGCTGGTGCTCGGATTGCTTCCGCCCCACACATAGGGATAGCCCAGATACTTTTCCGCTTCCCGGATCATATTTGCAAACCGCTCATTAGAGAGCGCCTCGCCCGGAATATCATAATCCGTATATTCCCCACCGGAATTTGCATAGATATCATCTTCAAACAGATAAGGACGGTTTCCTTTCGTCTCCAGAAGAAGCTGATACCGCTCTTTCTGATCATCTGTCAGCCCGGAAGACAGGATCGCACTCCCCATTCCTTTGTTTGTGAGCGTAACATGAAGGATATAATACTCATATTCTTCGGTCTGCATCTCCGTTGTTTCTTCCCCGGTTTCCGGATCTGTTACCGTCACCTCTACCTCTCTGGTGCGGATCTCCACTTCCTCCCGGGTGCTCAGTTCATACTGCCGGTCGAAAAGACTGCTGAGTGTACTCTGGACTTCTTCTCGCGTGTAATCTTCAAACAATACCGTCAGATAGGCAGTCAGTTCATAGGGATTATGATTGATCTCATCCACATGGTAGCGGTACTCGTCATATCCCGGATATTCTTCCTCTATGCCATTGATCCGGTTTCTCAGAGCCGTTTCCAGAGCTTTATAATCATCATTCGCTCCTATGATGTCTTCATCTTCTGCCGTGAATGATGAACCGATCACAGCACCGCCGCCTCCCTGAAATAAAGCAGAGCAGGAGGACAATCCTCCTGCCACTATCATAATCAGGACTGCAAATATCAGAATGAAGATGATTCCTTTTGGATGGCTCTTCACGAAGTCCATCGTCTTTTCTACGATATTTCCTGACTTTTTCGCTGTCTTGCCCGCTCCCTGTGCTCCTTTGCTCCCGGCAGCCGCACTTCCTGTCCCGGCTTTCCCTGCCTTTGCAGCTGCATACTGTTTTTTGATTTCCTGCTTCTGCCTCCAACGGGAAAGGGGATTCGTAGAAGTCTGCGGATACTCTGCTTTCTGTTTCTGCCAGAGCGCATCTATATTCGCCTTATCCGACTTCTTTTCAAGTTTATCAGCTTTCTTATACGCCCTCATTTTCCCAGAATACTTTACATATGATGCAGTACGCGCTCCCGTTTCAACTGCTTCTTCCCCTTTGTGGGCAGCTTCTACTCCCACATTTTCATCTTCATGCTTTGATACTTCGTGATGAATCTTGCCGGATGCAGCCGTCATCGGGGCATGGGTGACAATCCTCTTTGCTCTGGACGGTTTTCCGTTCTCTGTTTTCTCACCTCGGAACTTTTTCTTTCTGCTGACAGCTCCCTGCGACTCCGCTCTCAGTTTCCGTTTCTTCGGAAGCTTCTCTATGGCTCGGTCTGCTTTGTCCGCCGCTTTCTCTGCTTTTTTTGCTGCCCTGCGCACCTTACTGTCTTTCAGATCATCTTCTGTAAAATGCAGGCGTGTCGCTTTCTTCGCCATATCAGACACCACCTCCGGACAATGCCGTCACCTCCGACAATTTGGTCGTTAAATAACGGTACAGCTCCAGATCTTTCGGAAAATGATCAACGAAAGGCAGGATTACATTTCCATAGAACAGAAGCCCTTCGCCTTCTCCTGAATGCGTCACATAGGAGAGCTGATGCGGGGAGATATTAAGCTGCTTTGACAGAATCGCCCGGTCACCGGACGCCTGATTCAGCATATAGATGAAGTCGCTGTTCTCGAAAATGTTCTCTACCTCACGGGAAGAAAGCAGATCTTTTACATTCTGCGTGATTCCGGTGGGAATGCCGCCCCACTTCCTGAACCGCTTCCAGATCTCCACAGAATAGGCTGCGGTCTGTTCTTCTTTCAGAAGCAGATGGAACTCGTCCATATAATAGCGAGTTGCTTTTCCGGCATTCCGGTTCGCCGTCACACGTCCCCACACCTGATCCTGAACCGCAAGCATTCCGATTTTCTTCATCTGCTTGCCGAGCCCTTTGATGTTATAGCTCACCAGACGGTTTGTAATGTCTACATTTGTCCGCCGGTTGAACTGGCTCAGCGAACCCTTAACGTAAATTTCCAGAGCCGTAGCCACACGGCGCGCTTCTTTTTCTTCCTGCGCTAAAAGTGCATCATACAGATCTTCCAGAATCGGCATATTTTCCGGTTGCGGATCTTTGAAATATTCCTGATAGATCTGTCTGACACAGCGGTCAATCACGGTTTTCTCAATCGGCTGCAGTCCCTCTTTTCCCCCTGCAATCAGCTCACATAAGGAAATGATGAAGTCTGCTTTCAGCGCAATCGGATTATCCTCTTCCGAATAGTTGGCGTTGATGTCCATCGGATTGATAAACTGATTACTCGACGGTCCGAGCTCAATCACCTGTCCGTTGAACTTCTGCACCAGAGCCGTATACTCTGCCTCCGGATCGCAAATGATCACATCATCGTCCGTCACCAGAAATGCATTTGCAATCTCCCGTTTCGCTGAGAAGGATTTTCCCGAACCGGGCGTTCCGAGAATCAGACCGTTCGGATTCTTCAGCTTCTTCCGGTCAACCATGATCAGGTTATTGGAGAGGGCATTCAGACCATAATAGAGCGCTTCCTTTCCATCCTGAAACAGCTCCTGCGTGGTAAAAGGTACAAAGATCGCCGTGGAACTGGTCGTCAGCCCGCGCTGAATCTCGATCTGGTTCTGTGCAAGCGGGAGGCTGCTCATAAGTCCCTGCTCCTGCTGAAAATCCAACCTCCGCAGATTACAGTTGTGTTTCTGCGCAATACTGGATGCCTGAAACACATTATTCTCCAGTTCCTGCTCCGTACTGCCTGTATTCATAATCAGGAACGTAATAAGAAACATCCTCTCATTCTGGCTCTGCAGTTCTTTCAGAAGTGCTTTCGCATCCTTCCCATAAGTGGCGAGATCAGATGGAATGATATCCATATCATATCCGGAACGGACCGCCTTTTTCTGTTCCTCGATCTTGGAACGGTCCAGTTCCGTAATCGTCCGTTTCACTGTTTTGATTGCTTTTGTCTGGTCTACGGACTGCACATGGATCGTCACGATCTGACTTGAATCCATATCCAGAAAATCCGCCAGAACCCGGTCGCTCAGATCGGAAGCTGTGATAGAAAGGTAGGACATTGCCCCATACATTTTCCCCATCTGGAATGTTCGGCTGCCATTGAACGCAAAGGAAGTCGGCGCAATGAAATCTTTTACGGACAGGCCGGAGGACACAAGCCATTTCCAGTCAAAATGAAACTTATCATCATCCCCCATGTGGAACATATCATGCATCAGATGCAGCCTGTCTCTGCCGTTCAGCACTCTGGCTGACACTCCCAGTCTTTTAAAGTTGTTGAGCAGATCCGTCTCCACGTGTTCCAACTTCGGCTTTGCCTGACGCATAGTCTCCGCCTCAATCCCGAATGTCAGGTATTTTGTCTTTGTCAGTCCGTTATTTCCCTGCGCCAACTGTTTTTTCAGCATGGAACTGTACTCGCTTCGTACTGAATCAAAACCGTCCTGCTGAAACGGAATCCTCACTGTCTTTTCAAAAGCATCCGAAGCTGTACACATATTCACAAAAGACAGTTCAAAACGGACAGAGCTGTCGAAAAAGTTCAGGAAGCTGCACCATTCTTCAAAGATCGCTGCCCGGTCTTCCTGCTGTGCCAGCTGATAATTGATATCCTGAAACTGAATTGTCTTCGTGTAATAGCCGTCTCTCACTCTGCAGATACCGTCCTGAAACATCCGGTCAAAAGGAATCGACTGCTGTGCCGTCCGCGGAATCCCGTTATCTTTCCGCGCTTTTTCGACCACCTGTCTGATCTGCTTCTTTTCCCACCTGTCTAAATTTGCAGGTATTTTTACGCTTTCCGTCTGATTTTTCTTCTGCTTTCCGAACAATCTCTGCTACCTCCCTGTATACTTCATGCTGCCGCAGGACAGCGGCATAATAGTTGTCTGTCTGATACGGTCTGACTTTCGGGCGGAGAAACTTCGCCTGAATGAAATGCTTTGCCACAACTTCCAAAGGCTGCCCGTCCTTTTCATACATCGCCAGAAAAAACAGAGGCAGCATGACCAGAATCATTCCAAGTGCCGCAAGACTCACATTTCCGGCAGCTTTCAGAAGAAAGAAAAAAGGCACTCCGATGAATGCCGCCGCTCCGAAGCAGATCAACTGCCTCTTCGTCAAATTAAACAGAACTTTTGATTTTACCCTCGTAAGATCACGGGGAATTGAAATATATGCGCTTATTCAAATCACCTCTCTTGTAAATCGCTAATGACAGTTAAACACTCCTTTCGCCAGAGTTCCTGTCTTAAACAGCGTGAAACAAAGCAGCACCGTGTATCCCATTACACCCCAGATGGAACCGATCACATCATCTGTAAAAGCGATCCCCTGCACCATAACTGCATAAATTCCCACACAGATCAGTATCAGGAATCCCTGAAAACCAAGGGCAAGCAGAGAACGCAGATAGTTCTGTCCGATCTGGCTCTGTTCCCGGCTGCCGAATGTGGAAAACGGAATCGGCGCAAGACTGACCATCAGATAAATTTCTATCATACGACCGTACACAATCACGAAGATAAGAATCGAAAGCGCTGACATCGTAATCTGCACGATAATACTCTGCAGCCACAGTCCGAGCAAAGGGCCAAGATCCATGTCCATCAGTGTTTCTTCCAGATTTTCCAGAGCCGAAGCATCTACCGCTGTAGACCCTGAGATAATTCCGGCCGCTGACGTCACGACGTGCTGCGATACGTCGAATACTGCCATCGTAATATTAAATGTGTTTGTGATGAGCATAACCGCGACAAACGTTTTAAAGATCCATTTGAAGAAAATCCAAGTCTCAAAGTTTGCCAGATTGTTATGCTCGATAATTAGCTGAATCAGCTCATAACAGGCTATGAATGTCAGGATCAGTCCTGCAATCGGAATGATCACTGATTCGGAGATGTTGCGGATCAGGCTGAACACCTCCGGCGAAAAGCTCGCCGGAGATGCCCCTACATTGCCCGCGATCTCGCCAACCTGATCATTGACGGAATCGAACAGCCCCGAAAGATTATCCATAATGCCGCCCACAAGCATTTCTTTCAGCCAATCCGTTATTTTGTCGAACAAGCTGTTCATGGGCAACTACCTCCCGTATCCTAGCTGAACAGCCCGGACAGCAACGGTACAAGCACCATACCGATCAGAGCGACACCGCCGCCCGCCATCAACTGTTTCATACCCAAATAGGTGTAGGAAACCGGCTCGATGGCGGGCGGCGGCGTGTCAAGAAATATCTATGGAGTTTTTTAAGAACCGCCCCGGCGGGGCAGGTCAGGCTGTGACCTGCTCCACTTCCGGGATGGGTTTGAGATTGAAATGAATTTCGATAGAAATGTGTCTTGTCTTATCGCTGTCTATGCTCTCATGAACAACGATTTCTTTAATCAGGCGGTTTAGGGTGGCTGCGTCCAGTTCCGTGATGTCGGCGTATTCCTGAATGGCTTCTACCCACTGGCGGGCGTCATACGCAAGCCGGATTTCATCGGCCAGCTTCTTCCGGCCTTCCTCAACCCTTGCTTTCAACTCGGCCTGTTCCTTCTGCGTCTTTTCCATCAGCAGATTGAAGTTCGCTTCGCTGATACGTCCGGCAACCATGTCCTCATACAGCCGCAGAACCATCTTTTCCAGAACGTCAATGCGTTCCTCGTCTTTGGCAAGGGAGCGTTCCAACGCTTCCCGCTGGCCTTTCTGCTCGGCTTCGCAGGTGTCGGACAGCTTCCCGGCAACGGCTTCCCCGTCCATCAGGGCGGCTCTGGCGCACTCCCGGATTTTGTTCAGTACAAGCCGGTACAGGGTGTCGTACTCAACCCGGTGCTGGGAACAGTGCTGTTTCCCGTAGGCATTGTAGGTCTTACAGGAATAAATCTGCTTCGGGTGCTTCTCATTGGTATAGCGGATAGTCAGCGACTTCCCGCACTCGCCGCATTTGATAAGCCCCGCAAACAGGCTGATTTCCCCGGTCTGGCGGGGGCGCTGCCGGGATTTCAGCTTGCGCTGCACGATGTCAAAGGTCTTGCGGTCAACAAGCGGCTCATGCTGGTTCTCCACGACAATCCATTCCTCCGGCTTCTTCTCCCCGATGGTGCCGATTTTGAAGCGGTATTCCTTCTTCTGGGAAGCGATAGCGCCGGTATAGACGGGGTTCATCAGGATGTCCTTAATCACGGTAAAGTCCCAGATATACCGCCCGTTTACCGGGTCTTTCTTTTCCCACTTGGTTGACACGTTCCGAAAGCCCCGAACCCGGTTCCAGTAGGTCGGGCAGGGGATTTTTTCTTCTTCCAGCCTGCGCCGGATGTAGTTGGGGCCGTGTCCTTCCAGCGCCCACGCAAACAGACGCCGGACAATGGGAGCCGTTTCCTCGTCAATCAGCAGGTGGTTTTTATCCTCCGGGTCTTTCTGGTAGCCGAAGGGGGCAAGGCAGCCGGTAAACTGGCCTTTCTGCGCTTTCAGCAGATAAGAGGAATGAACCTTCTTGGAAATGTCCTTGCTGTACATCTCGTTGAGGATGTTCTTGAACGGCGCAATGTCGTTGTTGTCCCGCATGGTGTCGATACCGTCATTCATGGCGATATACCGGACGCCGTGGCGGGGGAAGAAATCTTCAATCAGGAAGCCGGTCTGCAAGTAATTCCTACCCAGTCTGGATAAATCTTTCGTTATCACAAGGTTGGCCTGCCTGCGCTCGATGGCTTTCAACATCCGTTTCAGGTCGGGACGCTCCATGTTCAGCCCCGTGTAGCCATCGTCCTGATAAACTGCAACAACCTCCCATCCCTGCTTCTCGCAGTAGGTTTCCAGCATATCCCGCTGGTTTGCAATGCTGGCGCTCTCCCCGTCAAGGTCATCGTCCTTGGAAAGCCTGCAATAGATAGCCGCCCGGAAGCTGCCCGCCAGTATTGCGTCCATGCCTGTATATTCCATTCCGTTCATCATAACCGTTTACCCGCACAATCCAGACGGAACACGGTCACTCTGAACCTTGTCTTTATTATACTCTAAATCTTGCTTTTTCGCAAGATATTCTTTATCGTTTCTCCGGCTGTATTTCTGTACAATCAGGCTCACGAAAACGTCCGTAGCGTCCAGTTCGCCGTCAAATACCGTTGTGACATGGATTTCAGTTTTGTTTTTTGCCATAGGCAGTTACCTCCATAAATGAAATAAGCCAGACAGGAGAGGGGCGGCAACGAAGTCCGGCAACGGGCTTCAAAAAACCTCGAAAACAATCTCTGTCTGGCGGTTGGGTTATTTATTACTTTTTCTTTTATTTTTCTGTTGCTTTGGTTGTCAGAGGGTAGAAAAGCCCGCAGTTATGGGCTTTTTCCCGGCAACCGGCTCGGCAACGGGATAGCAACGGGGTCGGCAACCGGCTGTGGTTTCCCCGGATTTTTCAAAAGGGAAGTTCCATCTGCTCGGTCACTTCCACAAATCCGTCCGGCGTTTTTTCACGCCCGTTGTCAGCGCCCGTTGCCGGGGCTTCCCGTTCCCAGCCCTTTTGCCTGCCGTATCCTTCAAATATCCGGGGATTGGAGAAATACTTCCATCCCGTGATACAGTGGTTCATGATGTCGTTGACCTCCCGGATTTCCCATTGTTTCGGCTCGTCAAAGGGGTGGTTCAGGGCTTCCTTGAAAAGCTGCTTGGAACAGACGGCGCTGCCAGTGTAGCGGTCAAGGTACGCCTGTATCATCCCGGCCTTGGTGTCCTCCGGCATAAAATCCCGCTGGTGTTCTTTGAGGTACTGTATCATTTCGGGTGTAAAAGACAGCTTAAAATCGCCGCTTTTGTAGGTTGTCATGGCTTCCGCCCATACCTGTTCCAGATAGGCTCTGGAAGCGGCTTCATCGTCCAAAATGTGTACCTCGGCCTGTCCGGGGTAGACCATGACCGGCAGGAAACGCCGGTTCCCGGAACGGTCAAGGGGCAGGAAGTCCAGCGCATTGGAAGTCCCGCCAAACACGCATTGCCGCAGCCTGTCCTCCGGGTGGGTTTCGTAGGGGATTTTATAGACCTCCTTCTGACGGCTGAGGAAAGACTTGATTTCCTCTATGCTCTTGGCGTTGGCGGTGGCAATCATCTCCGACATTTCAATTATCCAGTGGCCTTGTAACTTCCGGTACACGTTATCATCGTCCAGCTTCCGCAAATCATCGGAAAACCACTCGTCTTTTACAGCCAGCAGCCGGAAGAAGGTGGATTTCCCGGCTCCCTGGCCGCCTACCAGACAGAGCATGACCTCAAACTTACAGCCGGGGCAGAAAGCCCGGTGGATGGCTCCCAGAAGGAACAGCCGCAGGGAATGGTAAGTGAAGTTGTCCGTGTCGGCTCCCAGAAAGTGCCGCAGGCAGTAGCGGATACGCTCTTTCCCGTCCCAGACAAGGCCGTTCAGGTAGTCCCGGATGGGATGGTAGCTGTTGGCGTCTGCGGCCAGATCGGCGGCGTCTGCTATCTTTTTCTCGCTTGTCAGGCCGTAGGTATCTTCCAGATACAGCCGGATATATTTCATATCCGTGTCGGTCATGGCCTTGCTGCCGGTTCTGCGTTTCCTGCCGATGGGCTTTAGAAGGTCAATGCGCTCGGTCAGGAGATTTTTCGCAACCGCCCCGGAAAGGACGGGGTCATACTGGAACACGGTCAGGCAGTTGTGGATACTGTTCCGCACGCCGCCTTTCTCGGTGCTTTCCAGCATGGCCCTCACTTCCTCAACGCTCCGGGGCGGGGGTGCGGCTTCTATGGTGTCCGTCACGGCCTGCCGCAGTTCTGGCGGCAAGGTCTGCCATTCTCCGTTCAAGGTTCCTCACTTCCTTTCCGTAGCTGGCAATCAGGGCAGCCCGTTCCCCTATGTCGGAGAACAGCAGCACATCCAGCAGATATTCCACATGGGATTGTTTCTGCAAGGCTTCCACGAAAAGCGGGTGCCATTCCTCCTCCGGCGTCTTGGGGGCATAGTCCCGCTTCCAGCGGCGCAACAGATTGTGATAATCGGACAGTACCCGGAAACAGTGGCGCTCCATGCGCTTAAATTGCTGCTCCGGGCTTTCCTGCCGGGGCTGGGGGCGGCGGCTCCTGCTTGGCGGCTCCTTATCCTCATAGAGGATGGAGAAGTCCTGCGCCAGCATGAGGGCGGCTTCCTTGGGGCTGACGTTTTCCAGACGGGAAACAAAGTCAATCACATCCCCGTCTACCTGACAGCCGAAACAGTGGAAGCGCCGGTCAACCTTCATGCTGGGGGTTTTATCGTCATGGAAGGGGCAGCGGCACATCCCGTTTCTTCCTACCCGGATACCGTAATGCTCGGCGGCCTGCCGGGTGGTAACAGACTGCTTCACGGCTTCAAATACGTTCAATAGGCAAATCCTCCTGAAAATAAGAAAAGCGCCTGTCATTCTCACGGGGAAAATGGCAAACGCCTGATTGGTTAAAGTTCCATATCCTGTTTTTGCTGGCGGCGGGGCGTCTGGCGTTTCTCTGCCTGTTCCTCCCGGATACGCTGCTCCCGGCCTTTGACCGCCTGCTGGATGGACGGTTTCTTTCCCGGCTCTGCGGTCTGGCGGTACTGCTCGGATGGCAAAACCTGATTGAGCCAGTGGCGCACATCCCGCAAAATCTTTACATCCTCCTGTACGGCAGTCAGTGCTTCCATCTTGGAAGCGATATTCTCTGAAAGCTGTGCCTGTTCCCCGGCCAGCTTCTTCGTGCTGTACTTCGTCCCATCAAGGTGAACCTTGAAATACCGCAGGGCAGCGTTGTAGGCGTCCAGTTCCTCCTTATGGTCGGCGGCATATTTCTCCTTGGGTTTCTTCCAGCGGATAGCGGCATATTTCGCATGAACCGGCTTGTTTGCTTCAAAGTTCCCGATATGGAAAAGCAGCCGGTCAATCTCTTTCACACGTTTCTCCATCGGCCTGATTTCCTCACGGATGGAAACGGCCTGTGCGCTGGCTTCATCCAGATAGGCGTCAAGGCTCTCCACGGTGGAAATCTCTTTCTGCCGCAGGAAGTCCAGGGCTTCCATGACCTTGTTGAAATCGCCAACGGTTCCTTTTAGCTTCCCCTTGGAAGTCCAGCCGGTACGTTCCTCGCTCCGCTTATCCAGATACTGGGAAAGCAGTTCGGGGATGGTCGGCTCCTTGGCCTGTTCCAGCGCTTCCAGCAGCGCCGCCTTTTTCTCTTTCAGGCCGGATAGCCAGCCTTTTAAGCTGCGTACCATCTGCCGGATAGACTGCATGAGGGAATTGGCGGCTTTGATGTCCCGGTTCAGGTTGCCGATGTTGGTCTGTATGCCTTTCTTCTCCAACTGGCTGACCGCTGGCCCCATGTGGACGGTGGGGATTTTATCAATCCCCTGTCGGGCATAGGAGCGAAGGTCAAGGCGCTCCGGGCTGCCGATGGCTTCCAGATAGCGGTTTGCCGTGTCAGCCCAACCCTGCCGCCATATCTCGGCGTACTTCTGGTCGTTCCAGTCCAC
Organism: Mediterraneibacter catenae; assembly: GCF_008691045.1. Taxonomy (GTDB): domain Bacteria; phylum Bacillota; class Clostridia; order Lachnospirales; family Lachnospiraceae; genus Mediterraneibacter; species Mediterraneibacter ornithocaccae. Next base: position 14,575 of record NZ_VMSO01000014.1, on the reverse strand, counting down.
GGTGTCCTCCTTGTGGCTTTTCCATCTGCCGGACGCAAGCCGGATACGCTCGCCGTTCTCGTCAAGGTCGTAGACCTTCCGGCTCTTGGAGAGCCATTTCCCGGTTTCGTCCATCGCCCGCATGGTAAGAAGGATGTGGGCGTGGGGATTTCCGTCCCCCTTGTCATGGATGGCAAAGTCGGCAATCATGCCCTTGGAAACGAAAAACTCCCGGCAGTAGTCCCGGATAAGGTCGGCGTACTGTTCCGGGGGAAGTTCCCTCGGTATGGCAAGCACGAACCTCCGGGCAAGCTGGGAGTTCCATTGTTTTTCAATGGCTTCGGCGGCGTTCCACAAGGTATTCCGGTCTGCGTACTCCGGCGGGGCATGGGGCGGCAGCATGATTTCGGTGTGGACGATTTCGCTTTTATGGGAATAGTATTTCTGCTTCTGGTCGTATTCAGAAAACAGCCGTTCCCCGCTCTGGTAGGCGGCAGACGCAACGGCTGACTGGCGCTTGCTGCGCTGGATGATTTTCACATCAAAGTGCGGGCATGGCAAGCAGTGTCCTCCTTTCTCCCGGCGTCCGGGCATAAAAAGAGCAGGGAACCTGTTTCAAGATTTCCTGCTCGGTGGTGCCGCCGGTGGGCGGCTGGTATTCAGTTTTGAAAGTTCGGGTCAGGTTGGCCCGATGATGGATAGCACGATAAATTTTTATTTTCCCCTTTAAGGCATTATACATTTTTGCTATTTCTCTTGATGATTATTTTTTTCATAATCAATCAATGTACCTATAACAATTCCAATCAACATTCCGATACCTGCACAAATAGGAATAGCAAAAAGATTTTTCAAAAACGCCCATGCCAATACACCTATGCAACCACCGACAATAAATCCTGTTAATAAGCCAATAGTTAAGTATCTATTGCTTTTCATATTGCTATATCCCCCTAAAAGTATATTTGTCGTTGGCTCTATTATACTATGACCGGCTGCCTTTGGGAATAGATGAATTGTAAACTTGCTGGACGGGAACAGCTTGTAGCGCAAGGTGTTTCCGGGCGGCAAGTCCACAAAGGGGTAGCTGGCGACAGCCAGCGCAGGGGAAGTGTAGCTTCCCCTGTGATGATTGACAGGAGCCGGAACGCTGCGGGCAATCATCCGCTTTCCGCAGGAAGCCCCCGGCAGGGCGCAACACACTACCTTCAGGTGGTGTATAGTTGCGCCCTCTTTCAGAGGGGCAGTCCACGGGTTGCGGCTCTGAAAGCGATTATGACCGTTCCCGGTCTGGCTCTTTTCTCTTGGGATGTGGCTTTTTCGTCCTCGCCTGTGCCTTGGCTTCGGCAAGCCTGCGCCGGATGGAATTGTCCCGATTCTGGATAAACCGCTGCTTCGTATCAGCGATAAAGCGGCGGCACTCCGGCTCCGGGATGGCGTCCAGCTTTCGGATGGTATTCTCCACAATATCCCTTGTCTGCCGGTCACGGATAACCGGCACGATTTCTTTCAGCCCCGCAAGGGTGTCCTCTTTTGTACCGGCGGCGTACTGATAGACCATAGCCAACTCGTCTTTAGAAAAATTCATCTTCATTCTGCGCCCTCCTTCTCTGTGCCGTTTCCGGCAAACACTTTTTCCATAAGCTGACGGGTGCTGTCTTTGTGGAACAGCAGCTTCAAGAATAGACTGACCTGTTCATCCGTGATGGCTTCTGGGTGGGGAAGGTAGCTTTCCAGCATGGCGGCTCTGGTGCAAAGCCGATGCGTCCGTTCCTTCCGGGTCAGCGCCTTGGCCTGATGGGTCAGACGCTTTTCCTCCTGTTGCGCCCAGCGCAGCTTCTTTTCCGTTTTCTCTATCTCCTGATTGAGTGCTTCCAGCTTTTCATTCATAAGCGGCTGTCCTCCTTCTTGGGAATGAGTACATATATCTTGTTGGGTTCCCCGAAGCCCTGACGCACCCGCAGTATCAGTCCGGCGTCCTCCAATTCATTCAGGGAACGCTTCACGGTCATGGTGCTGCGGGCAAGTGCCGCCGCCAGTTCCACGATGGGGAAATGGATAAATAAAATCCCGTTGGTGTCCTCTATGCCGGACAGGAAAACAATATCCAACATCCGGGCGTACATGACCTTGGCGGTGCTGCTGATCGGGAGCCGCAGCATGGCTCTCGGCAGCGGCATACAGGGCGGCAGGGTGGTGTCTGCGGTCATAAATTCAACTTCCATTCAATCGGTGTCCTCCTTTACTTTTCGTTTTGAGCGTTTGGAAAGATAATGGGGGCAGTCCACAATGACCGCCCGGAAACTCTGCTTGCAAGTACGCTGACATTTCCGGCAAAGGTCGTTGTACGTTACCCGCCCCCGTTCATTGAGGAAGAAGGACAGTTCCAGCTTCCTCTTTTTCGGCATTCTCGGCATGGTGCCTCCTTAAACAAAAATCCGCCCATTTCAGCCGTAACAGCCGCAATAGACGGATAGCAGATTTTAGTGTCGTGTTTCGGGGCGATTTTCAGGGAAAAAGCGGCCATAGAACCGCCCGGAAATCCCCCGTAGTATTACGGATAGGGTAGACTACGCCCTATCGGATGGTAGTGTTTCGGTATCAATTCGGTGTTCATTTTCGCCGGTTCTCCCTGATGTCGTTCCTGCCCCTGGCTCTCACAACGGCGTTTCGCTCCCTTTGGTACGCTCGTTGCGGTCAGGGTTCCTCCATTTCCCTGCCGCAAGTCGTTGCGCTACATCGCCGGGGAGCATATCCCATACAGGCCGGTCATTCGATTGGAATAATCCATCGATGAACTACCTGTATCATAGAACATTTTTGTTCCCTGTGCCGTATATCCACAAAGTAGGATTTCGGGGCGAAAAACGGAAATTTCCACGATTATGGAAAGTATGGTATAATCCAGTTAGCGGCAGGAAAACAGCCGCCGGAAAGGAGTGAGCGCCCTATGCTGAAAGCGACTACCATACAGGAACGCCTTTGGGAGTTACGCAAGGATAAAGGCTTAAATCTGGAAGAACTGGCGCAGCAAACCGGCATTTCAAAGTCAGCCCTCGCCAGTTATGAAGCCAACGACAATAAGGAAATCAACCACGGCAACCTTGTCACGCTGGCGGATTTTTATGAGGTATCTCTTGATTATCTGTTCTGCCGGACAGAAAACCGGGAGCAGATAAACACGCCCCTGATGGAACTGCACCTGAATGATGAAATGGTGGCGCTGCTAAAGAGTGGCCGTATCAACAACCGGCTCCTGTGTGAGATTGCTACCAACGATAAATTTGAGCAGCTTATGACCGACACGGAGATATACATAGACGGTCATGCAACCTCCACCTTTCGCACCCTGTATGAGACTTTGGAAGAACAGCGGCAGACCATCATCCAGAAATACAAGCAGGCGGAAAATGATTTCTATTCAAAGACCATCCTTGCCGCAGAGGTAAAGGAAGAAGATTTCTTCTGTCATGTGACGCACAAAACATGGGACGCCATTCTCCACGACATACGGAAAGCCCATGAGCATGACATTGACAGCACACCGGATTATTCCGTTGCAAAGAAGATGGCTCTGGAAATCCGAAAGGCTATTCAATCTTCCGGGGATTATCTCGGAAAGGTGTGGGCGGTCATTTTCAATATGCTCGGTATTGACTTTTACAAGCTGCCGCCGGATGAACAGAAGATACTGAAAAGGATACTTTCAAAATCCCCGAACATCAAAAACAGCCCCTTCAACTTCCGGCGCAAGAGAAAATGAAAACTGCCGTTGTGGGAATGAGTGTTCCTGCAACGGCAGCTTTGGCTTTCCTTATTCAGTTATGAAGCGAAACTTGAGTACCGCCGCAAGTAGTATCTGCGTGATATAGTCCTCTGCATCTTTGTCTACTTGTCCATCCACAAGAGCCGAAAAGCGTATGTAGCGCCCATAGTGCTGTAAAACAGCGTTGACCGCTTCCGGCTCGCCGGTGGTAGCCTGTACGATGGTTTCATAGGGGAGAAGTCTGCTATTCCTCATGCGTCATTCCCTCCATTTCTTTGTGAAGCTGCCGGATAGCCTTGCGGATATGGTAGCCCGCTGCGCTGCGGCTCCGCCCGTATCGCCTGCCGATCTCCCTCTGTGGGATACGTCGGAAATAGGAAAGATAAACCATTTCCTGTTTCCAAACCGGCAACCGGGAGAGGGCTTCCACAAGTAAACCGTTGTTCAATATGAGCGTATCGCCACAAATCTGGATGATGTATTCCTCGTCCGGCTCCGGCGCTCGGAAATCTTTTCCTGCTGTACCTAAAGGGTAGTGTTTTTCATCTGTGAGGTATTCAAGGGATATTTCTCTTTTGTACTTCCTGCTCCTTGTCCTCGCCGCAGTAATTGCTGCGTTGCGTATGACAACTTTACAAAAGGCTTGGAATGTGTATTCGATATGCTCTTTGTATTCTTCTGTACAGGTCATGGAAATTCCCCCTTTCCTCCATAAAAGGTTTGTATAGTTGACGGGCTGCATTTATACTCACATGGGGCGGCAGCACTCCTTGCTGTCGCCCCATGATTGTCAACTCTCTTTGAAATTACTGATTTTCTGTGTCAATAGGCGTAACAATGGGCTTCCCGTCTTTATCAACAAGGACGGCTATACCGCAGCCGCTTGTCATGTTGGAAGAAATCAGCAGGTAATTCACGCCGGTTTCCGTATCAACGATGATTTTCCGTACATTGGTCACTCCTTGTGAGTAGGTTTCTACAAATCGCTCTTTAGCCATTTTGTGCGCTCCTTTCCTTGGACAATAATTGTGAGTGGCTTTTCATGTCCATAGCAGAAGCATATCATATTTCTTTCTAAATGTCAAGTATTTCATACTTCATGTTAAAAATATCATTCTATTCGCTTGAGGATTTGTATCGACACTATTTCAATGATTGCCATTGTGTTATATAACCATTGAATTGTATTAGCATAAAATAAATATGTTATTTCATACGCAGATGAACCGACAATTTTTGCAATTACATTTGCCATAACCATAAAATAGGCAAATGTAATCACACTTGCTTTCCCAATAATTTTCCAACCGCGTTCATCTCTATTCTTTTTCCTTGCGAAACAAACAATTAAAATAAGTGTCAGCGGAAGTCCTGCCACTGCGCCGATAACTAAAATCATCCGTTGATTAAATACGTTCCAAATTATTTCTTGCAAGAAATTCACGCTTACACCTCCCTAAAATCAAATAAATCTTCAATCGTTACATCAAACACCTTTGCGATATTGTATGCTAAAAGCATAGATGGGTTATAACGGTTTCTTTCAAGCTGCATAATGGTTTGGCGGGACACGCCGACTAAATCGGCAAGTTCCTGCTGCGTCATTCGCTTGGTTGCTCGGTACACATGAATTTTGCTCTCAAAAGTGTATTTGCTTTTTCCCGCCATCTACTCACCGCCTTCCTCGAAAATCTGCTTTTCAGTATAACATATTTCTTGCTAATAGCAATATATTTTTATCTTTGCCAACTAACTTATTTCCCGTTGCTATCAGTTTCATCCTGCTCCAGCTCAATCACATCCAAAATGCCACAATTCAGGGCTTCGCAGATACGAACCAGCGTTTCCATGCTGATATTTTTTCCCTTACCCATGTTGGCAATCATATTTGTGGTAAGACCGGCGGCAATCCGCAAGTCCTCTTTCCTCATGTTGCGCTCAACCAGCGTGTGCCAGAGGGGTTTATAGCTTATGTGCATTTATCCTCCTGCCTTTCTCCCGGTTCCGGGGTTTCTGTTCCCATTATATCAAAGTTCTTGCTATTCCACAAATATTTCTTGATACAGCCGCCGGTTCCGTCTGGATTGTGCTTTTCCTTTCTTCTCTTGATTACATCTACTTAGCCATAAGCTGTTTCATCCCCTGTGACTTCGCACCCGGATTATCATTTCCATATCCTTCAAGCAGATTGATCGCTCCCCAGATACCAAGACCTGCTCCAAGAGCTACTACAAGTGTCTGTAATACAGTTACTGCACTGTTGAAAAATTCCATATTGTCTTTCCTCCCATTTCTTCAAACTTTTTTTCTTTGCATTTCCGACATAAAAAATCCTTCCGGTATTCAATCGGAAGGAGCATCACTACGGCGGTATGCCGGAACAGTATATTTCATATTCAATTACCATCTACACCTCATCTTCATCCACATTCACTACATCGTATACATCATCCGCCTTAAGTTTCAGCCTGTGATTCAGGAACTTCTCGATATCAAATGCGTTCTTCGGATCATAGTCAGACGTCAGCTTATAGTTCGGATGCTGCGTCAGGTCGTACTTATCCGAAAGGAATGGCCGCACACCTCTCAGCTGCAAAATACATTTGCTTCCATCCAACACAGCCAGTTCATCAATTGTAGCAAGATCTTTTCCGAGTTTCTGATAATTCAAGGAATGAGACGTCTCCCGTCCTCGGCTTTCTCCTGTGTTATACGTGTCGATCGTCTCTTTTCCGAGCGACTGGTTCAATTCTTTCAGCGTCGTCGGCTCAGATCCTCCCAAGAAAATCCGCGAATCCATATTGCCAATGATCGTATCTGCGTTATCCTTATAAATCGCTTTCAACTGGCTCTGCGCCTGCAGTACCAGACAGGCGGAAATCTCGCGGCTACGAATTGTTGCCACCAGCTTTTCCAGATTCGGGATCTGTCCGATATTGGCGCACTCATCGATCAGGCATCTTACATGGACCGGAAGCCTGCCGCCGTACACATCATCTGCTTTTTCACACAGCAGATTGAAAAGCTGTGTATAGATCATGGATATCAGGAAATTAAAGGTGCTGTCTGTATCTGACATAATCAGAAACAGAGCTGTTTTCTGATCTCCCAGTGTATCCAGTTCCAACTCATCATAAGCTGTGATCTCCCGCAGTTCCTGAATATCAAAGGGCGCAAGCCTTGCCCCGCAGCTCACCAGAATCGATTTCGCAGTTTTGCCCGCGGCTAAGCGGTATTTCTTATATTGCCGTACTGCGAAATGGTTCGGATTCTTCTTTTCCAATTCCTCCATCATCAGATCCACCGGGTTCTGGAAATCCTCGTCGTCTTCCCGGACTTCCATCGCATTGATAAACTCAATCAGTGTTGCAAAATTCTGTTCTTCCTCCGGAGCTTCATAATGCAGATAACCGATCAGCGCACAATACAGCAGTGTCTCCGCTTTAGTCCAGAATTCATCCCCGGCTTTCCCTTCGCCCTTTGTATTGGCGATCAGCGTAGTCACCAGTTTCAGGATATCTTTTTCCGAATGAATATAGGCGAACGGATTGTAATGCATCGACTTTTTAAAATTGATCGTATTCACAATCTTGATCCGATACCCATTCTTCAAAAGCGCATTCCCACATTCCACAGCGATACTTCCTTTCGGATCAGTAACCACATAGGAACTGTGCATCTGAAGGAGATTCGGTTTCAGCCAGAACCTTGTTTTTCCCGAACCGGAGCCTCCCACAATCAGTACATTCTTATTTCTGGCATACTTCGGATTCTTCGGTCGGTTGCTCATCATCAGACGCTCTGTCTTCGTAAGGATCACATTATCCTCAAATTTTGGTGCCATAAACGGCTCGATATCTTTCGCTGTTCCCCACCGTGCAGAACCGTACTCCACATTATGGCGGTACTTTTTTGCGTTCTTACCGCGAAGATATACCGCAGTTCGCAGTACGGCTCCGCATATCAGTCCCACGCACAGGTCTACCGGATGCATACTCGGAAGAGGATTTCCGAATGCCGCCGGAATTGTTCCGAACAGTGCAAGGATTTTTTCCGAAATGTCTGTCCCCGCCGCCATTCTCCATGCTTCCCCGAAATTTGTAGCCAGAAGTCCGAGAATCACGTAGGGAATATTCAGAATCACAAGGCGTTTTATCTCTTTTGTATTCATCATCTTCCACGCTCCTGTATCTTTTCCCGTACTTTTCTCGGAACTCCTACAGCCAGAGCTTTGAACTTCTGAAGCTGCGCAAGTACACTCGGTCTGCTCCGTTTCTTCATAATCTTCGCACTGTATGCTTTGTGAACCGATGTCAGTGCATCTGCATCCTTTGCCTTAAAGAAAACGGTATATCTGGGCGGCTGTACGGACTTATCCTTTGTCACGGCAAAATCAACACCGTACCGTTTGGCAATCCGCTCAAAATCCCTGATCCCGGATTTTGCGATATCCACACTGCTCACTCCCTGATTCTGCCGGATTAGCTGCTTCACCGTTTGCTTTCCGTGGATCGGCGCAGCTTTTTTTGCCGCTTTATCTGCTGCTTTTCTCGCTTTTACTTTTCCGCAGTGCTGCAGGTATTTCCTGATCCCGCTGCAAATTGCCCGTGCCGTCAGTTTTGTCGTAGTGATTGCAAGATTGACCGACCTGTTTTCAACTTCTTCCTGCAAGCGTTATCCCCCTTCCTGTTTCATTTGAAATTCAGCGGTCCATTGATTTCTGATCATAATAAAGATGTCCGGCAAAAACTTTTGCATGGCTGCGGATACGGATCATCCCTTCTTTCTGCAAATGTTCTGCTTTTCCATACCCTGTATCATTCAGATAGAGACGCATCCTATCGCACTTGCTTCCCCACGGGGAATCATCTGATACAACATCAAATATGATCATATGCTTTGTATCATCTGCAAAACGGTTCAGATCCATATAGTCATGCCCTTTGTAGTTCTTTGCCCCTGCCTGTATTCTCATTTCTTCAATCCGTTCTCCGATGGTCTTTCCCATTATCAAACACCTGCTTTCTTGCCCATCTGTCTAAATCCGGATGGCAGGGAAATCCTCGCTTCCTGTACTGAGCACAACGGTTCTTTCCTCAATATCATTCAGGAGATCTTCTACCATATCCGGGTCAATATAAACCTCATGCTTCTCCGAATCATACCCATAGAGGGCAGCGTCGCCGACCAGATATTTTTCTTCTCCCAAAGTCAGCACTTTTCTGTGATTGTACTCGAGCATGACCGTGAGATATGATGCGCACAGTATCTGCACGCGTTCATCATAATCGGTATGGTTCTTATAAAATTCGTCCTCAGCCATCAGCCGCGGCTCTTTCCCCGGAACAACCGCCATAACAACTCCATTCATGGTTTCTTTTTCGGCGCTCCCACTATAATTCTTTTTATCATCTTCCGCGGTCAGATCATCCAGATAATCGCTTACAAAAGAAAGCGCCGCTTTTACCTCTTCACTTTCATCATCCTCATAGCATCTTTTCAGGCTGTCCAACACCCTGCTTACCTGCTTCGGATCATCCGATAATACGGGAACGAATACATTCGTACCGCCTGTTACATACATTGTAAAATTCTTATTGCTCATTCTTTCTCCTTTTTTTGCATAAATAAAAGCACCATTCTCTGGTGTCCTTTCTTTCTACCGTTCCTGATTTCTCTGTCTCTTTTTCTGCCACTGCTCCAACAGTCGGATAATCGTATCTTCCATTTGCTTCGGAGTATATGATTTCGGAAAATACTTTTTCAGTACATCATTCCTGATCGTAATCCGGTCAAGATCTCCCTTTTTCACTTCATCCATAATGTCGCACATGGCATCAAGCGTACACTCACCGGACTGGCTGAGCTTTTTCACTCTCTGCGCCTGCGAAAGCGACGGAGTCGCCTGTGCATATTCCATTGCTTCTAAAAACTGCTCCTGTTCTTCTTTTTTCAGATAAGACAGTTCCACTGCAGGATTGAATGCCAACTGCTTATAATCCACCATATCCAAAAGCTGAGGAATCAGTTCCGTAAGCCGGATATACCGCTGCACCTGCCTGCCGCTCTCACCGGATTTTTCTCCCACAATATCCGCTGCTTCCAACTTCCCGACAACTTGTCGGGAAGTTAAATCCGACCGTTCCCCCTGATGTTTTACCGCTTCCAATTTCATCTTATAAGCAAATGCCCTCTCACTGGGAAGAATGTTTTCCCGCTGAAGATTCGCATCAACCATCAGGATTATTGCTGAGTCATCGTCCATCTCCCGGACGATCACCGGCACGGTTTCCTGTCCTGCCAGTTCTGCGGCATGATGTCTCCTGTGCCCGGATATGATCTCATATCCGCCCTCTGGATCAGGGCGTGCGATCAGCGGCGTAACAACTCCAAGTGCCCGCACGCTCTCCACCGTCTTATCCATCTCTTCATTGTCCAGTACCTTGAACGGATGCCCCTCAAAGGGATGCAGCTCTTCCAACGGGATTTCCTGCACGTGCTCCTGACCTGCCTCCGTCCGGCTCTGTTCCGTAGAAAATATATCATCGTAACTGCTCAAGCTGACGTTTGCGCCTTTTCTCGGCATTCTGCAGCACCTCCTTTGTCAGCACACGGTATGCCTCCGCTACTTTACCTTTCGGGTCATGCCTGAAAATACTTTTTCCTTCCGCGCTGATTTCCTCCGCCCGGACAGAGCGGGGAATATCTGTCTGATATACTTTCAGCTTTCCCCCGTAATTCTCCCGGATCAACGCGCTGATATCCTTTGCATAGTTCGTCCTGCTGTCCACCATTGTCAGGAGGATTCCTTCTATTCGAAGTTTCGGATTGATCTGGCGCTTCACTTTGTTTACAGTCTGCAGCAACTGTTCCAGTCCCTTTGCCGGAAGATACTGAGCCTGAACCGGAATGATCACATTGTCAGCAGCCGTAAGCGCATTGATCGTCAGCATTCCCAGAGAAGGCATACAGTCCAGAAGAATGAAATCATACTCTTTTTTCACACTGTCCAGATACTGTTTCAAAACACTCTCCCTGCTCATTACGTTCACAAGAGAAACTTCCATTCCCGCCAGTTCAATATTTGCCGGTACAAGATCGACACCTTCCGGATGGTGGAGAATCCCTTCGCCTGATTCAATCGGCTGATCTGAGACAATCTTCTTCATCAGATCCGACAGAGTAGGGGAAATACGATCCGGCATAGGATAACCGAGACTGATTGTAAGGGATGCCTGCGGATCTGTATCAACAAGAAGCACCTTTTTTCCCTCCATTGCAAGACCGATTCCGAGATTCTCACACGTAGTCGTTTTTCCGGTTCCGCCTTTCTGGTTTACTACGGCTGTAACCGTTCCCTTCTTTGCCACAATATCACCTCTTTTCTGCATACATCTGATTCTTCATATCAGACCATTCGCCATGTCATGCTGAACCAACTGATTATAATAACTGCTGATTGTCGCCGGGGCATTGTAGAGAGCGGTCAGGAGATACTGCCTGATATCCCGGATTTTAGTCGTATTTTCATTCAGGCAGGAGATCAGATAGCGGATATGCTCTGCGTTCAGTTTCATCATCCTGCTTCTGACAATCTCTGCCGGAAGATTCTCCTTCCCGATACGGATAAAAGCCCTTGAGCTGCATACCGTATCTACGATCAGTTCAAACAGTTCCTCAATCATTTCTGCATTAGACGGATACTCTGTTTTTATTTCATCAATACCAAGCTCTTCACGAAAATATCTGCGGTAGTCTTCTCTCTTTCTGATCGCATCAGTTTCCCTATGATCTGATACATCGTTTGACGGATAAGATAGATTGGTTTTGCTATTATCAGTCTGACTATAATCAGTATGATTAGGGTTTGATTTTCCAACCTCTTGTAGTTTATTTTCCAAACCTCCAGAAGTTTGATTTCTAAACCTCTTGAGTCCAGATTCAGGACAGGAAAGAATATTTTTCACATATACGAAACTGGGCTTTCCCATCCCCTGCCGCTTACGTTCAATCAGTCCCATCTTCTCCAGTTCCTTCATCAGATGAATTGCTTTGTTCTTTCCACACCCGAGCGATTCCTGAATCTCCTGCACAGTAAAAAACAGATAGACCCGGTTCTGTTTATCAAGCCACCCGTTTTTCATGGACAGATCCATCCGGTCCAGAAGAATCCCATACAGTGTCTTTGCTTCAGCAGACAGGGAAGAGAATCTGGAATCAGTAAACAGCAGCTTCGGTATCCGGTAGAAGGAGAATGTCTGAGACTGGAGCCCATAGTAAAAGTCAAAATCCATTTTCACTCCACCGCCTTTTCCATATGCCTGCTTTTAGTTTCGAATCACTTACTACGGAGAATCTTTCTGGTACACCATCCGATGCAGAGCTGAGTGCGCCCGTAAGGACAGCCGTAACACTCACTGTTTACATTCTCCTGTTTCCGGCGATAATAACAGGAATCGAGCATACATCCCTTTTTCTTTCCACCCCAGAAGTAACAATAACGGCAGTCTTTCGGTTTATCCTCAGAATATTGTCCGTATGCCATAACTCTCTCCTCCCTCAGATCTCCATCACTGTCTTTTTCGTTGCACATCCCTGTTTCTTCTCAAATCCGGAGCACTCTTTCTGCTTATTCCCCAGTTCCGACAATACAGAGCGTCTTTCTTTGTTTTTAGCCAGCATTTTGTCATGTGATCTTTCTTCCATCCGGCGCTCATATTTCTCAGCCAGTTCAAAGATCCTTTCTTTTGCATCATAGTGATATACGTTGTCAGAAAGACGATCTTTCGGGTCTACCTCATTTGCATTGACATCCTGAACCAGTTCTTTTAAAAACTGATGCTCAGGCGCAAAACGATCCGGAAGCAGCAGAAATAGCGATAGGTAAGGTCTGAGCGGCATTCTCACACCACTTTCCACCTTTTCCCCCGCTCCGCACCGTACGTGAGACTTTCACCTCATACGGCGCTCCATCAAATTAAACCTATTTACTCTATAATGGTATTACCGACTAGAATTCGATAATTATTGGTCTTTTTCAGCGCATTTTCGTTCCACAATCCTTCACTTAACAGCTTTTCTATCAGCTCCTTTGCTCGTGCTATGTCCTTCGTATGAATCAGCTCATAGGCATCCCTCGAGACGATGTCTATGTTTCTGTAGCCATCTCCACCATTGGGATATATTTTATGCACTCGCATATCGTACACTGTAAGTTGCTTCTTGGTGATTGCACATTTACCTCTCTGTGCAGATACCCTGGAAATACGATTATCGTTCAGCTCGATAGACTCATGTTGTAGCGGATGCTCCGCTAGGTATCGAAAAATAACCTCTAGATGAGTCAGCCTTTTGTGAATCAACTGTCTTCCTTCCTCTGTATAGTTGCATATTTCCTGTTTAAATCCATAGGGAATCGTAAATGTAACCGCATATATTGGGTCAATAACAACTGTCCCTATAAGGTAACGTCTGCCGTGATAATTACCATACCTACGCTTTTGGAATTCTGACAGCGGTGGTCCTATTTTGCCATGTGACCGTGTTATGTGTTTTAGGGTTTTGAGTAGATGAAAATATATCTCCCAAAAATCTTTGCTTACTCTCGTTGCTACACAATAGTAATTGTGCATTCCTCGGATTTTCATGTTAAGGTTACGTGCTTTATCCTCATTTCCTCTGGCGTCCCAAAGTGCTTTTCGGAGTTTATCCGTGACCTTTTTCTTTGCTTTATCCGACATATGAGAAATAATTACATTCTGTTTTGGTCTTTCTTCTAACTTTATTTTAAGTCCTAAGAATTCAGAGTAATGCCTACACAGATTTGTTATTTTACTCTTTTCGGGACTTGTCTCAAGATGCAACCTTTCCATCAGCCACTTTTCAACAGCTATCTTGACTCGTTTGGCATCCTTCTTGTTTCTGCAGAAGATTTTAAAATCATCTGCATACCGCACAAGGTACATTTCTTTCAGTTTCGTTTTCTTCAACGCCGCACATCTATCTCCATCCCAACGGTATGGAAACTTGCTTGGGAATGTTTCCCACTGATTACTAATCCACCAATCAAGTTCATTTAGCACGATATTGGAAAGCAGCGGCGATAAAATACCGCCTTGTGGTGTTCCTTTGCTCGGAACTCCCTCTCCCTGTATGGGTGCTTTTAAGAGCTTGCTTATTACACATAGCAGATTTTTATCGTGGATACCCAACGACCATATCTGTTTCAGCAGTTTAGAGTGGTCTACATTATCGAAAAATCCTTTAATGTCGATATCCACTACATATTCAAGTTTTACTGTAAATGCCAGAAACCGAAATCTGCTGATTGCATGGTGCGTATTGCGGTTTGGACGGAAGCCATAGCTATGTTTGTGAAACTTAGCTTCGCATATCGGCTCCATCACTTGAAGAATACATTGCTGAATCAAGCGGTCTTCAATGGTTGGAATCCCTAGTGGTCTTTCTTTCCCATTGTCCTTGGGAATCATGACACGTCTAACCGGATGTGGCTTGTAGTTTGCCAGTCTTCGCTGAACATAATCTACCAAAATGTCATTTCCCCGTTCCGCTATCTGCTCGATTGTACCCATGTTTGTACCAGGAGTTCGACTTCCCTTATTTCGCTTAATTCGCCTGTACGCAAGTGCTATATTCTGCGGACTTGTTATAAGCGACATAAGGTCGGTAAATATTGCACCCTGTTTACTTTTTGCATATAAGCCATCAAACACATCTTGAATTGCGTAGTATTCATTACGCCTTAAAACCTTGTTTTCTCTCTTCTTTGCCGTTTGGTCAGTCATCTCCTCTGCGGAGATTTCTTCTCTT
>NZ_VMSO01000013.1 GCF_008691045.1 Mediterraneibacter catenae | reverse complement strand
ATCGCCAGACAGATCAGGCTCTCTCTTTCAAGACTGGGGATCCGGGTTCTCCATGCAAGACCGCGGAGCGGCAAAAGCAAAGGGAAGATTGAAAAGTTCCATCAGGTAGTGGATATGTTTAACCGGGAGGCAAAACTAAAAAACATCAAAACCCTGGAAGAGCTGAACCGACTGTGGGCCGTGTTCCTTGATGCGTACTATCATCAAAAGCCCCATGAAGGGATCAGCGAATACTACGAAAGCCTTGGTGCGGCAGTCCCGGAATCAGGGATCACTCCCCTTCAGGAATGGAACCGTGACAGCCGTCCCCTGACCTATCTGGATGTCTCTGTTGTATCCGAAGCATTTCTGCACCATGAGACACGTAAAGTGGACAAGGGCGCCTGTATCAGTTTCAGGGGCAGAAAGTATGAAACGAAACCGGCCCTGATCGGATATAAGGTTGAGATCTCCTATGATCCTGCAGCTCCCGAAACCATTACGGTAAGTTATCCAGGATACGAGCCGTTTACCGCACAGCCGGTCAGGATTGGCGAGTTCTGTGATAAGAACCCAACACTTCCTGCTGCGATGCAGGAACAGACTCCGACAACCTCGCGC
Source organism: Mediterraneibacter catenae (assembly GCF_008691045.1). GTDB lineage: Bacteria > Bacillota > Clostridia > Lachnospirales > Lachnospiraceae > Mediterraneibacter > Mediterraneibacter ornithocaccae. The sequence continues at coordinate 78,896 of NZ_VMSO01000013.1, read as the reverse complement.
TTCCTTGATGCACTGGAAAAGAAACATTCGGAATCGACGCGTCAGCGGGCAGATGCGATTTCGTTTGCTTCTTACCGGAAGGAGGCGGATCACAATGTATGAATCATTTTTCGGAATGACCAATACACCTTTTGGACGTGACATCCCAGCAGAAAGACTCTTCGAGTCTGACGCTTTCCGTGAAACACTTGGCAGGCTCTGTTATGTAGCAGACCGGCAGATGTTTGCGGTCGTAACAGCGGATCCCGGCTGTGGGAAATCCACTCTGATCCGCAGGTTTTATTCGGAACTTCCGAAGGAAGAATATATCATCCTGTATCTTTCTGATTCCAAGCTGACCCCACGGTGGTTTTATAAGGGGATGCTGGACCAGCTGGGGCTGGAAGCACGGTTTTACCGCGGCGATTCCAAACGTCAGCTCCAACAGCAGATCGAGATCATCCACGGTGTCCAGCATAAAAAAGTGGTATGCGTTCTGGATGAGGCGCACCTGCTGGAGAAAGAAACACTGGAGGAATTCCGTTTCCTTCTGAACTACAAGTTCGATTCTGTAAGTCCCATGGCCGTCGTGCTCGTAGGGCAGACAGAACTGTGGGATAACAAGCTGAAACTTCAACGGTACGCAGCAATCCGCCAGCGGATCGATATGTACTGTACACTCCCGCATCTGGACCGGGCAGAAACGGAGAAATATGTCAAAAGCCACATGGACTACGCGGAGTGCAGCCAGGAAATCTTTACTGCCAAAGCAATGGACGAGATCCATAAGGCTTCAGCCGGGATTCCGAGAATGATCAACCGGGTATGCGAAAAATCACTTATGTATGCGTTCCAACAGCAAAAGCGGCTCGTCGATGATTATATGGTCAAGTATGTAGTGGAACACGAAATGCTTGGGACCGTAACCGGATAGAGAAGGTGCCGTCCGGATTCCGGACGGCCCATACACCGGGCATCCTGGCGACAACAAACATAGCAGCTTAAAGACAATTCATGAGAGCAGTTTGATGACAGCTCATGAAATCAGCAACACTTTGCCATTGCGGAGATACCACCAGCCATTACTATTCTGGGCAAAACCGTTATATGTAAAATCTATTTTACCGTTCTCTACATACCACCAGCCGTTTTTATTGGACACAACGCCAACATAATCTTTTTGTACATATCCGTTTTTCAAATACCACCATGTACCTCTGTAATTGAACAGACCAGAATAATCCCCCGCCACTGCGGTCATGTCCGAACCATCCGTAACGTTAATCTGCAGCTTCGACAGTACTTCGCCCTTGGCACCATAAGCATAAATTGTAGCATTGCCCCGTTCTCTTGCAGTAACTGTCCCCGTCTTTTCGTTAAACGATACCGCCGTTCCTTCTGTATAGTAACGGACTTCTTTCGCGCAGTATGAAGGATTAGCTACAGGCACTATGGTTTTTTCTTCTCCTTTGTCGATTGTCAATCTGGTAACATTTTTCCCTTTTCTGTCATGCCATGATATATCAATCGTATCTTCAGCCGTCCCATATAATGCTTTATACATCCCTTCGGCCGCGGTGATTCCATTTTCATTATGTGCGATTTGAGAATAATGTAAGTCGTAATGCACTTGAGATACCGAAACCGGAAGTTTCGGATCAGCGTCCTGCATGGGATAGGACAAGTTTCCTCCCGGATAAGCATTAGAAAAATATTTTTCTGTTTGCTTGTCTGTAATCCATTGTTCATTCACATTACTCACAATATATACGTTCTGCATGTCCCTGCTGTTACCTGCCGCGTACTGCGCTGTCCGAGGTCCTGACATACTGATATCGTCAGAATTTTTACGTGATCCTTCATCAGAACGCACCATAATAATGCCTAATGCATCCAGTGATAAATTCTGACTCATAGCATCATACATTGTTGTAAAACAATTATAATACCATTCTGCGGATTTATTTTTGTCAGTTTCCCCTTGCAGCCAGAAAAACAGATTCTGTCCTGACGTATAATGTCCTGCTTCTATTTCCGCCATATACGTTTTTCTGACCTGACGGGCAACTGCTGTTGTCCTTTCATAACATACCCCGCCCGGTATCCAAGAATTAATTGACGTTCCATGCCAGGCTGTATTTACAATCCAGACTTTATCTCCCGTCAGTTTGTTCCACTCATATGCCAGTCCACTGTCCGGGCCGGTTTTGCCGTCACCGTCTGCCGTCAGAATATTTAACGGATATTCCAGTTCCTTACCGGAAATACTCACATCATCAGTCAAGGATCCTGTTACAAAATCTGCGGAATTGTCTTTCGTACAGTACTTTGAAAAAGAAATTCCGGCAATAGAATTTGACAGAGGATTTGTCGGTGCATAGGTTGAATACACTGTCCCTTCTTTACATGTTACAGATTCTTCCCGGAGATAGCCTGTATTTGAAGAGCATATACCCTCTGCATTGCTTTGTCCCGCCAGGTATATAAGAGTCAGTTTTGCAGGCTTTACAGTTACATTAATACGAATGGCATCTATTGCCCGGTCGGTATTCTCATCTCCTGCTGTTCCATTCAAAATAGACCGGGCTAATTCCAGTTCTTTCTCTGGAACAAGAATTATTTCTGCGTTTCCTACCCCTGTAGCAACAATATCTGTCCCGCTGTTTTTATCTTCAGCAACTACAGCTGTATCTGCCTTTCCAGTATTATAACCTGCAGTAACTTGTGTGGAATAAACATTTTTAGTTTCAATAGAAGCAATATGCCAGTCTTTTTTTATTTTATTCAATGAATATCTGTCGTCATACTCTAATGACAAATCCATATCTGTTATATTCCACCGGCTTGGTACTGTCTTCTGGTTGTCAACAGATTCTCTGAACTGTTCCTCTTCATTGTCATTCTGATTTTCTGAAGACTGCTTCAAACTATCCGATTTATCAACTACCTGTGATTTTAACGGATACATCAGCAGCACAAAACACGCCAGCGCAACAATCCCAATTATTATTCTATTTACATTACGCCTTTCTTTCTTTTCTGAACTCATTCTGTCACCCTATTCACCAAAAAGGGAGCTGTACTCATGCTCCCAATCATAAATCATATTATAAAGTCTCCAGACGGTTTAAGGCCGCTGCAATTACCTTATCCATATCGTAATACTTATAATCTCCTAATCTGCCGCCGAAAACTACATTCTTCTCTTTTTCCGCCAGTTTTTTATACTCTTGGAAAAGCCGGTTATTTTTCTCGTCATTCACTGGATAATATGGCTCCATTCCCACACTCCACTCGGAAGAATACTCCCTGGAAATTACAGTTTTTTCCTGCTTTCCAAACTCGAAGTGCTTATGCTCGATAATACGGGTAAACGGAACCTCCCGGTCTGTATAATTAACCACAGCATTCCCCTGATAATTTTCACAATCAAGGACTTCTGTTTCAAATCGTACAGAACGATACTCAAGCGCACCTAATTTATATTCAAAATATTCATCAATCTGACCTGTAAAAATAATCTTTTCTGCAATATCAGGATTTTCTTTTTTAAATTCAAAGAAATCAACACCCGTATTTACGTCTGCCCCTGCCAGCATTTTTTCTATAATCGGGGTGTAACCGCCAATTGGAATGCCCTGATATCTGTCATTAAAATAATTATTATCGTACATAAAACGGCATGGCAGTCTTTTAATAATAAATGCAGGAAGTTCAGTGCATTTCCTTCCCCACTGTTTCTCAGTATAACCTTTTACAAGTTTCTCATAAATATCTTTTCCAACTAAAAACAGAGCCTGTTCTTCCAGATTCTTCGGTTCTGTTATACCGGTCTCCCGCCTCTGTTTTTCTATAATATCTCTTGCCTCCTGCGGTGTGCGGATTCCCCACATTTTGCTGAATGTATTCATATTAAACGGCATGTTGTAAAGCTCGTCCTTATAAACAGCAACCGGAGAATTGATGTAGTTGTTAAACTCTGCGAACTGATTGATATAGTCCCACACTTTTTTATCTGAAGTATGGAAAATATGCGCACCATATTTGTGGACATGAATACTTTCCATGTCCTGACAGTAAATATTTCCTGCTATGTGATCTCTGCGGTCGATTACAAGACATTTCTTTCCCCGTTTACCTAGTTCATATGCCATAACGGCACCGTAAAGTCCGGCTCCCACGATAAGATAATCATATTTTTTCATTTTCAACCTTTCTTTCCGCACTGTATTTCATACAGGCTTTCATCCAAATTTTCTTTCTTATTTTATACAGGCTATTATCCGTTTACTTAATATAAAACAGTATTTTTCCGGCTTTTTTCCATTTTAGCATAAATGGAAGCAGAATTATTATGCTTATACCTAAACTTGCCACGAACAATATAATAATTTTGAGCATTTCATTAAGACCATCCATGGGTAAATAGGAAGAGCATAAAAGCCTGACTGGGTTATGCAATAGATAAATTCCAAAAGTACTTTTAGCCAGATTCGTAACTACCGGGTAATTACTATTTTTTAAATATTTTCCCAACCTTCGGAAAATCTCAAACAGCACAAGACCCATTACAAAAATCGGCGCACTAGTATACCAGAGTAAGTCATCCCATGTATAAAACTGATGCTGATAAATATAATACTGCCCGATAGTATTTATAAAGAGGCAAAATACCATTGCCAATAATAAATACATTGCTTTTATTTTCTTTAATAATCCTTTCCGTCCAATAAAAAAACCTACTACAAAATAAAGCCCATAAACTCCACCTCCAAATGCTGTATTAATCTTAAGGGCGATTCTATGAACCCCCAATACATCTTCATTCAGAAATACGGTCAGCGTAGGAATGATCACACTTCCAAATGCGACTAATAATAGTGGAATTATATAGTACTTAATCTGTCCATATTGTTGAAATATTTTTGACAGAAAGGGCACAAATATATAAAGCCCTATAATCATTGGCATATACCACATATGCGACAGAGGCGAATCATCAAGAAAAAGCATTTGCTTTAGCAGGTCAGTAAACGAAAATTCTCTTCTATATACTGCAACAGCAAAAAAATAGTTTAATATCGCCCAGATTTCAGTAGTGACAATCAACGGCAGCACTGATTTTTTGTAGAAAGAGAATACATCTTTTTCCCTGTTCAAAAGAAGAGTACCGGAAATTGCAAGAAATAAAGGAACTCCCAGCCTTCCAATCGTAAAAAGCGTATTTTCTACTATCCAGGGTACAAAGTCTATCCGCTCATTTCCAGATACAACTGTCCCATAGTAGTTTTCTACAGCGTGGCAGCATATCACACATAAAATTGCAAATATTCTGGCATAATCAAGCCACGCCTCTCTCTTTTTCTGCATCACGGCTGCCCCGCTCATAAAGCTCTGTACTCCTTGTATTCTTTCTTATTGTAAAAATAATCTTCATTTTTGTCAGAAATACCAAGATCCTCAAACCATTCCGCCTTCATTTTTCTGATCAGCATTGATTTTGTAGGTTCTGCCAAGGTCCGGATATTCCACAAAGAAAAATGCAGCGCATAGTTTATATAATCTTTTTCAACTTCCCGATAAAGACCTTCGGAAACCATTCTCTCCCGCAAAGCTGTCAGGGCATCGTAAAAACAATGCCATGAGTTTTCTCTCGTCTTGGATAAAGAATCCTTTGCATCTCTTCTCTGATGAGCCAGAACCTTTTTTACGACAGAAATACGCTTTGCAATTGCAACCGCACTAAAAACAAAAAGGAGATCATTGCTTGTCCTCTGCTCCTGAAACAGCAGATGATTCTGCAGGACGAACTCTCTGTTGTATAGTTTATCCCACGCCCATCCAACAAACACTTTAAAAATATTATCTGTCATCTGCCGATGGTTGAACGGTGTATACGGCGGAATTTCTTTTTCCCGTAAAGTCCACGGTACTTCCGCATACCGGTTTTCCTCGGTATAATACTGGTCTGATTTAAAAACCACAAAATCTGCTCTATCCTCTTCCGCTTTATTAAAGGCAAGCTCCAACATATCCGGCTCAAAGAAATCATCAGAATCCAGAAAAGAAAGATATTTTCCTTTCGCAACTGACAATCCATTATTTCTTGCGGCGCCTGCCCCCTTATTCGGCTGTGTGATTACTTTTACACGCTCATCCTTTTCCGCATATTCTTCGAGAATCTGTTTTGAACTGTCTGTAGAGCTGTCATCTACACAAATAACTTCGATGTTTTTTAATGTCTGGCCAGTTATACTGTCCAGGCACTGTCTTAAATAATTTTCAACATTGTAAACAGGTACAATTACCGATACCAAAATATCTTCCATTTCTCACGCCTCAATTATTTATTCTTCTTTAAACCGCGTTTAATTGATCTGGGCAGAAGCATAAGCGCTTTTCCCACTTTAAAAGTCGTCGATTTCCTCACTTCACTGAGTTCTTTCTCAAGTTTCCTTACTTTTGCAGCTTCCGATGTTCCTTCAAACAAAGCATATTTCTGATAATAGCCTTCCGGATCCTTAATGAGAAGCCCTAATCGTTCCTGTGTTCTCGGAGTGAATACATTCATATCAATTTCATCCAATTCGACAGCCCTCTTCATTTCTTTGCTTATTCTTTCAACATATTCCCGCTTAAATTCATCACTTATTCTTCCTATTGTAAATATATAGCTGAAATAACGTTTATAATTATAGTAATATTTAAACCGATCCCATAATTCCTCATTTCCTTTCTGCATAAAGATATCGCGTATAAAATCATACTCGACATTCATGCAGTAAACCTTCTGCTTATTATTGACAGAAGAATTAGGATTGTCTCTTCTGTTCATATAATAAGGTTTATCTAAAAACATGCACCGCTTCGCATACATAAACGTCTGCCAGAAAAAACCGTTATCCTGAAACGAGGCTCCCGGAGTCGTATTATGACGGATATGATATTTTTCAATATACTCTCTCCTATAAATCCCGCTCCACGTATTCATGATGAATTTAGTAATATATGGTTTTTCAAACGGACTGATCACCTGATTATAATTCTCGCCTGTAGAATCCAGATGGTTATAAATCAACTCCATATTACCGTTTTCACAGTTTCTTGTAAAACGGTAAAAATCCGCTTTCACAAAATCCAGATCATTCTCTTTTGCTGTATTATACAGATCCTCATACATATTCAGCGGGACAAAGTCGTCAGGCTCAACGATTCCGATATATTCTCCGGATGCTTTGTCAAGACCGATGTTCATTCCAACTCCATACCCTTCATTCTCTTTATCAACAAGAACAATACGAGGATCTTTGTCTGCATATTCTTTTAAAATCTCCAGGGATCCGTCTGTAGATCCATCATTAATGCAGATTATCTCGATATCTTTTAATGTCTGACGTGTTACGCTATCCATACATTCCCTAAGATAATCTTCCACATTATAGGTGGGTATAATAATTGATACTTTCGGCATTTTTTCTCCTCTCTATCTGTAGCTTTTTCGATCGTTTTAATCACTGCTTTTTTTCAATATTTTTTTCAATTTTCTCGGAACCCATGTCACAGTCTTTCCTACTCTAAACGAATAGGACTGTTTGATCTGATCAAGCTTCCTTTTATTTTCATTTAATTCCTTTTTTAAAGATTCTCTCTCTTTATTAAAACTTTCTGACAATTTGTTTATTTCAGTTTCCAAATCCTCGATTTTTTCCTGCTGTGCTTTTATCTGGATACTGTATTCCTTAATTTTTTTAGCCCTTTCTTTCAAAGAAACCATTTGCTGCCATGCTTGCATATCAACTGCAAATTTGAAATTACTCTCTTCTTCAAAACCACCTATGATCTGATTTTTTTCTTCTTCAGTTTCCTTGTAAAAGAGTCTTGCAGCTAATTCCATCATCACTCCTACTCTTTGAAAATAAAAATGAACAAATGGCTGATCATTTATATCAATATATTTTTGAGCAAAATCAAGCAATATCTGTGTTCCGCTATAATATCCGTAAATGCCTTTTGATTTCTGGCTCACAGTCATGATGGAATTTTCTCTGACTCTGCGCATATATCCCTGCAAATTAATGTAGGCCGACCGCTGTGCCAGAGTTATACATTCCAATGTAAAAACTTCATCCTCATGTATTATATTTTCATAAAATTTGAGTTCATGTTTTCTCAAAAAGCTCCTACGCAGTATTTGCATACACGCGCTCGGTTTGAAATCCCAATTCGACTGAAGTGCACAAAACAGTTCTTTTCCGGTAAGAGTATCTGTATAATTCTTTTTCCGCTTATAGTAATCAATATAATTGGAATTCTTTTTCTTAACATCCTCACTTTCAAAAAATGGAGCCGCGTCAAAAAACAATTGATCAAGCGCTTCCTTTTCTGCCTTTTGATACAGGCAGTCTAAAACATCTTTAGAAGAAAGGCGATCATCACTGTCCAGAAATAGAACGTACCTTCCTTCTGCCACAGCCAGTCCGGCATTTCTCGCCGATGACAATCCTCCATTTGGCTTATCCAGAATCGTAATACGATTATCTTTTTCTGCATACTCCGAAAGGATGTTGCGAGAGCCGTCTCTCGACCCGTCATTTACACAAATAAGTTCAATTTCCTGCAGTGATTGGTCAACAACGGAATCCAGACATTCTGGAAGGTATTTTTCTACATTATATACAGGTATAATTACAGAAAGTTTCTTTTCCATGCATTTTCCCTCAAAATTTAACTTTACTCTCAGTCTTTGTGATAGATATCTCTTGTATATACTTTCTCCTTAACTGCCTTTAATCTGTCATCCATACGGTTTGCAACAATAACATCCGCGCGCTGAGTAAATTCATCGAAATTACGAATCACTTTAGAGTGGAAAAATTCATCATCCCTTAAAGCAGGCTCAAATACAATAACCTCAATTCCTTTTGCCTTAATTCTCTTCATAATCCCCTGAATAGAAGACTGCCTGAAATTATCCGAATCTGTCTTCATAGTCAGTCGATAGATACCAACAACCGACGGCTTTCTCTTCAGGATCATATTTGCAATATGGTCTTTTCTGGTCGTATTTGCATCCACAATTGCACGAATAATATTATTCGGCACTTTTTCATAGTTAGCAAGCAGCTGTTTTGTGTCTTTCGGCAGACAGTATCCGCCATATCCAAAGGAAGGGTTATTATAATGTGTGCCGATTCTGGGATCCAGCCCCACACCTTCAATAATCTGCTTCGTATTCAGGCCCCTGACCTCTGCATAAGTATCAAGTTCATTAAAGTAAGCTACCCTGAGTGCAAGATATGTGTTTGCAAATAATTTTATTGCCTCTGCTTCCGTGGAACCGGTAAAGAGAGTCGGAATATCTTCTTTTATAGCCCCTTCTTTAAGCAAATCAGCAAACTTTCTTGCACGTTCACTTTCCTCACCAACTACAATTCTCGAAGGATACAGATTATCATACAGAGCCTTCCCTTCTCTGAGGAATTCCGGAGAAAACATTATATTTTCGGTATTATACTTTTCCTTCACTTCTTTCGTATAGCCGACCGGTACTGTGGATTTTATAACCATAACCGCGTTCGGATTAACTGCCAGTACCCGTTCGATGACTGACTCCACACTTGAAGTATCGAAATAGTTTAATTCAGGATCGTAATTTGTCGGTGTGGCAATAATAACAAATTCTGCATTCTCATATGCCTTGGCATCATCTGTGGTAGCAGTCAGATTCAACGGTTTCTCCGCCAAATATTCCTGAATCTCCTTATCTATAATCGGAGATTTTTTACTATTTATCATATCCACCTTTTCTTGAATGATATCAAACGCATACACCTCATTATGCTGCGCCAGAATAATAGCATTTGATAATCCAACATAACCTGTTCCAGCAATTGTAATCTTCATTTTTATACTTCCTTTCGTAAAAATTCCTGATATTGAGTCAATATCTCAATATTAACACATCTCTACATCCTTTACAACCTGCACGGATTTTCGAATCGATCATAAATCCTCTATAGTCTTTTCTTAATTCTTCTCATTATTTTTCCTGCCGGACTCTCAGCCAAAACCACATATTTCCAATAATATACTGTTGGCTTTTGGATAAGGAGACTTATCTTCTTTCTAGTATTTGGAGTAAAAACTTTGAAATCGAGCTCATCCTGCGACCTGGCTCTTTTAAATTCTCTGCTGATCCGCTCCACATACCCGCGCTTAAATTCTTTGCTGATCCTGCCCAGGGTAAAAAGATAACTGAAGTAACGCTTGTAATTGAAATAATATTTAAAACGATCCCAGAGTTTCTCATTCTCTTTCTGCATAAAGATGTCCCTGATGAAGTCATATTCGATATTCATGCAGTAAACCTTTTCTTTATTTTTCACAGAAGAATTCGGGTTATCCCGTCGATTCATGTAATATGGTCTGTCCAGAAACATACATCTTTTTGCATACATAAAAGTCTGCCAGAAAAAACCGTTGTCCTGAAATGCCGCCCCCGGCGTAGTATTATGCCGGATGTGATGTTCTTCAATGAACTGCCTGCGGTAGATACCGCTCCATGTATTCATAATGAATTTTGTAACGTATGGCTTTTCGAAAGGGCTGATCACCTGATTGTAATTTTCACCCGACGGATCCAGCCGGTTATAGACCAGATTCAGTTCTCCGGTTCTGCTGTCTCTTGTAAAGCGATAAAAGTCTGCTTTTACAAAATCAAGCTCATTATCTTTTGCTATATTATATAAGTCTTCATACATAGTAAGAGGAACAAAATCATCCGGCTCTACAATACCGATATATTCACCTGAAGCAATATCCATCCCGGTATTCATTCCCACGCCGTAACCTTCATTTTTTTTATCTATCAGAATGACCCTTTCATCCCGATCGGCATACTCGCGGAGAATTTTCAAAGATCCGTCTGTAGAGCCGTCATTGATACAGATAATCTCTATGTCGCTCAAAGTCTGGTTTATAACGCTCTCCATACATTCGCGAAGATAATTTTCCACGTTATATGTTGGTATTACAATTGATACTTTCGGCATAGTAGTCCTTTCTGTTCAGAGCCTCTTTTATAAAATGACAGGCTCTATTTTCCACGTCGTATATTTTTTCCAATCTTCTTTATTTTTCTTGCAGCCATACTAAGCGCCATCCATTTACGTGCAGCAGAAGGATCCTTCATGATCCAGCAAATTTTCTTCCACTCAAACGGAGTAAAATATTTTCTATCCAATTCTTTATTTCGAGCCGCTTCATTAAGTTCAGCCGACATTCTCTCCAGATATTCCCCTTTAAATTTCCGGTCGATCCTGGAATATGTCCAAAAATAATTGCGAAACCGCTGCATCGAATACACAAAGATAAACCGTTCTTTCAAATCCGGATGGCTGTCCAGAAATTCATATATAAACCTGTATTCTTCATTCATACAGTATACTTTTTCCCTGCTCTTTACAGAGGAATTCGGATTATCCCTTCGGTTCATATAATACGGCTTATTTATAAAATAAATCCTGTCTGCAAGGCAGAATGTCTGGAACCAGAATCCATTATCCTGAAAGGATGCCCCAGGTGTTGTATTATGCCGGATATGATATTTCTCGATAAATTCCCGCCGGTAAATACCGCTCCATGTATTCAGGACGTAACGAAAAATCCCGTCATTCTTTTTGGGATCGATCACTTCATTATAACCCGTCCCATCCTTTGACAGAGCATCGTAAGTCTTAAGCGTCTCACCTTTTCGATTGCGGACAAAGCGGTAAAAATCCGCCTTTACTATATCCAGATCCTTTTCCTTTGCAACGCGGTAAAGATCTTCATACATATGGAGATCCACGTAATCATCCGGTTCCACAATTCCCACGTACTCACCGGTGGCACGGTCAAGGCCGTCGTTCATTGCGCGGCCATACCCCTCATTTTTTTTGTCAATAATAATAATTCTGTCATCTGCTGCAGCGTATTTTTTCAATATATCCAGCGAACTGTCAGTAGATCCGTCATTCACACAGATAATCTCCAGATCTTTCAGGGTCTGTCCGACAATGCTTTCCATACACTCTGGCAGATATTGTTCTACATTATACGTAGGTACAATAATTGAGACTTTTGCCATCCTTCTCACTGCCTCTTTCTTTCCTGTTGTTCCCGCAGAATCTTTTCGAAAAAGTCAGCTACATCGCCTGTATAGCTGCCGCTTCTCGGTCTGCTGATCATCAGATCCCTGAACTCTTTCTGCTGTCCGGGATCCGATTCATTATTGTCAATAGCTGTCATCAGTCTCTGCGGATTCCCGGTTATAATGCCCGGAACATATTTCTTAAAATCAATATAGACATCTCTGCCTTCCATGTATGAATTATAGTCAAACGCATAGAAGTACATTGGTTTTCCCAACATCGAGATCTCAAAGACAACAGCAGAATAATCAAGGATCACTGCATCCGCCATCTGGCAGAAATCAATAGTTGAATATGTTTTATCCTGAATTACATTTTCATTTTGAAGTTTAACACCGCTTAACGGATGAAACTTGGCCACCAGATTGTATCTTTCGTAGTCAATGGATTTGGCAAGCTTCTCTGCCGCAGCTTCAAGCTCCTTTTCTTCAAAGCTGCCCCCCTCTTTGCGAAAAGTGGGCGCGTATACAATTGTCTTTTTCGTTTTATCTGCAAGCCGGGGATACTGACTCAAAATTTTCTTCTTCACATTCGCAATATGTTCCGGATCAAACAGAAGATCCAGTCTTGGCAGCGGCATAACAACCATCTGATCTATAGAAGCATTGAATGCCTCGGCAAAAAAACGGCAGCAAAACTCACTGCTTGAAAATATATAAGTATAATTCTTATGCATCTGCATAGCTTCTGCCAGAGATCGTTTTGTACCCTCACCCTTATCCAGAATACTGTAGCCAAACTTCTTCATGGCCCCCAGCGCATGCCACATCTGTATTACGACCAAACTTTTCCGTTGATGAAGAACAGATACCGCTATACAGTAAGTATCCAGCACTACCATCTCAGAAGTTGCGATATGATACATCTGCCGGAACATATGAAAACAATATCCAATCTTTTCGGGTAAGCTCTTTCCGATCATCTTTATCAAAGTAACCTGCTGATATTCCGGATGGCGTCTCTTCATCTCGCGGATCACCAGATCGAAGTCCACCGGCAGTACATTGCTTTGACGCGATATATAGGTAATTTTTTTCTTTACGGGGAACAGTTTGAAAATACTATATATACCATTCAGTGCCGCTGTCATTCCCCTGATCAATTTTTCTTTCATCACTATGACCACATTTTCTTAATTCGCCAATATAAGCTTCTGCTCTTTATCATGCTTCGCATTTTTACTACAGCTGCATAAGGAAATAAAGAGGCGATAACCAGCATTACAGATACCTTGGTGTGCTGGATTTTCCAGGCTTTCAACGCATGACTCCGGGCATCTTTCCTCTGTCCGTTGCGCAGGCAGCGCTCCGCGATCCGGTTTTCCACCAAAGTATCAATTTTCTTTTCAAATTCTTTTCCGAACTTTGCGATCTCATTCCGGTATTTTTCCCGAATATATAATCTCGCATGTATATATTTTTCAGTATTTGCAGAAACCTGATTTGTTGATGTAGAATTGTAATAATTAATGCACGGTTCCGGAACAAAATCCACTTTAGTAACGAGGCAGCATCTGATCCACAGATCATAATCCTGCAGCGCCCCTAATTCCAGGTCAAACGGTCCTGTCTGATCAAGTACGGATCTGCGCACCATTACCTGAGAAGGGGTGCCCATCTCACCGCGTATGAAGATTCTCTTTGACAGATCTCCCCTGTACATGGGCTGAGTCTGATACGTAATTCCTGTATCTGAGTAGATACAGTTCTGGCTCGCGTACACAAGCCCGACATCCGGTTCTCTTTCGAAAATCCTCATCTGAAGTTCCGTCTTCTTCGGCAGCCACTCATCATCGTCATCCAGGAACGCGATAAACTCTCCTGTAGCTGCTTCAAGCCCTTTATTTCTCGCATAATTTCCATTATGTCCCGGATGATATGCGATCAGACGGATCCGGCTGTCTTTATCCGCAAGTTTTCGGACAACTTCCTCTGTATTGTCCGTTGAGCCGTCGGAGACTACAATGATCTCATCTACCGGACGGGTCTGATCCTGAATACTTTTTATTGCTCTTGGAAGGATGTCGGCACGATTGTGTGTCGGTATAATAACGCTGATTTTTCCCATTTGTAAAGCTCCCCAGTTATTATCTGTTTTCTTTCAGTATTCTTTAGAAATTTTTCTGAAAAAACGTCAGAAGCTTATCCCAGAACCCGTCTTTTTCATCAACAATAAGACGCTGCTGGAATTTTTTCTCATTTTCTTCTTTTTTCTGCTGTGCATTCAGAGAATTCAGATAATCCACATATTTTGAATAATGATCAGAAACCGGATCAACCTCTCCATATTCTCTTACCATTCCTCCTTCAATCCAAAGTGCAGTGTCACAGAACTCGCGTACTTGCGGAAGTGAGTGAGAAATAAACACAATAGTCTTTCCTTCCGTCTTAAGCTCTTTCATCCTCTTAAGACATTTATTTGCAAATCCCTTATCGCCTACAGACAAAGCCTCATCTACGATCAGAATATCCGGATCAAGGCACAGATTGATAGAGAATCCCAACCTTGACTTCATACCGCTGGAATACTTTTTTACCGGCTGATAAAGGAATTCACCCAGCTCTGAAAAATCTGCAACCCCGTCAATAATTTCTTTTACCCGATGCGGTTTCAGACCGAGAAGGGCACCTTTTAATTCAATATTCTCAAGGCCGGTAAGCTGATTATTGAGGCCTGTGTTGATCGCGATCAAAGCCTGTTCACCATTGACGATCATCTCACCTTCATCGATCTCGGAAATTCCGGCCAAAATTGTCGCCATTGTTGATTTACCGGAGCCGTTGGTTCCGAGTATCCCGACCACTTCTCCCTTGGATATCTTAAAGTTGATCTGCTTCAAAGCATAAAACTTCTTATCTTCAGATTTTTTCTTATCTTTTCCTATCAGTTTATATATTTTCGAAACATCTCTGAATTCAATTGCATATTCTTCCATATATATACACCTATATCAAATCCATAAATTTTGTTCTGAATTTGTACATGATCACGCTTCCTATCCAGAACAGTCCAATCGTCCACACCCAGAAAACAAGCATCTGTTTCCAATAAAACAAAATTCCTTCATGGAAAAAGAAGCAGTCTTTATACCCGCATACAAGGTAGTAGATCGGATTCAGCTTCATTATGACCTGCAATGTATGCGGAAGCAGTTTAATATCCCATAGGATCGGTGTCAGATACATTAACAGTCTCATGCATGCAAGAATCAGTTTTCTTGTATCTCTTGCGAGCATATTAAGCACTGAAGTCGTCAGCGACAAAGCAATACTGAACAAAATGCTGCAGATAAAATAGTATATCAGTCCAAACCAGTGCAAGGATGGGAAATGCCCGTTAATTGCAAAAAGCACAACAACAATAATCATCAGACAGAGATGATTAAATGCCTCTTTCAGCACGACTGTAGCCGGCAGTATACTGACAGGGAATTTCATCTTTGTTATGATATTAATCTTCTGATAAACCGCATTGCAGCCATTGGTGATACAAGGACTGATAAAAAACCAGATCACCATACCTCCAAGCAGCCATGAGAGGAAATCAACACCGTCAATCTCATTTCTTTTAAAAACGAAACCAAATACAAACCAGTAGGTTGCGACCTGAATCACGGGATTTGCAAAATTCCAGAAAATCCCCAACTTGCTGTCGCGCATATCTGCGAGCAGTTCGTACTTGGCAATCGAATATATCCTGTATAAATTATTTACATTTTCACGTACAACATAGCTTACGCCCTTAAACATACTGCTACCTCTTATTTATCCCAAATCATTATTGTCTTTCCGGATATCTTATGGATATCTGTCTCAAACGCCTCTATGATATCATTTATACTCCGAATCCGTATCCGTGCTCCGACGATCTTCTCAAGATAATCCATTATATCCGGATGCTCCTTGTACATTCCGAGCAGTCCCTTATAGTCGTCTCTCCCACTTCTGCTACTTCCCTTTACTGTCAGTCCTTTTTCCAGAACCATGCGTGTATTAATGGGAACAAGCTCTTCCGTTACTCCCATAATACTGATTAGTCCTTCCGGACAGATATGATCAATAATCTGATTGATAGCCTGAGAAGAACCGCTTCCCCCCACGCATTCAAACGCGTGATCAACTAATACACCTTGAGGGATTGATGTAATCTCATATGTGGCATCCACGAAAGTAAAATCCGCCATCTTTTGCCAGTGCTTACCGAACACAATAACTTTACAATCCGGGAATCGTTTCTTCAGAAGAAGCGATGTAATATAAGCAAGATTGCCATCTCCCCAAACACCGAGCCTTTTTCTTCGCATATGAGCACTTCTGTCAAATCTGTTGACAGCATGATATGCCACGCTGACCAACTCAGTAAATGCCGCCACGTACGGATTGATGTTCTCTGGCAGCTTCAACAGGCGGTCCGGCCGTGCTGTCACAAATTCACGCATGAACCCATCCTCTCCACTTGCACAGAATCTGCTGGAAAGAAGATAGTTTTCTGCCACCACTTCATCCTGCTCTTCTGGAATATTCGGTATCATGATAACACTCTCACCTACCTGAAACGTATCAGTAGGATCATAGACAACTTTTCCTATTCCCTCATGGATAAGCGCCATAGGCAGTTTCTGCTTTAAAACTTCTTTATTTCTTGTGCCCTGATAATATCTTTGATCCGCATTGCAGATAGACAGATATGTAGGACGTACAAATATCTGAGAATCATCCATATCAATTCTCTTGAAAACTGCTTCAAACTGTCTGGGGCGCTTCAGCTGATACACTGTATTTAACATGTCTGGTTTCCTCCCAGAATCGCTTCAGCCACTCGTAGATCATGCGGATAAGTTATCTTTATATTGGATACCTCGCCTTCCACCAGATATACAGGTTCGTTTTTCAGCACATATATTTTGCATGCATCAGTCAATATTGCCCGTTCCGCATCAGTCAGGCTCTGATAGATTTTTCTCAGATGTTTTGCTTTGAACGACTGAGGCGTCTGCCCCTGAAACATTTTTTCCCTTTCCGGAATATTGCTGATAAAACTCCCGTCCCGACTCTCCACAATCGTATCAGAAGCCGGAATCACTGTATCGCAGGCACCAAAATTTCTGGCAAACTTAATGTTTTCTTCTATGATGCGGTAAGTAACAAATGGACGCACAGAATCATGTGTGACAATAATCGTATCTTCTGTCAGCCTGCCACAATCTTCTATATACTGAATGGCATTCATAATTGTCTCATTACGAGTAGTCCCACCTTCAACTACAACAATTTTCTCATGTTGTCTGATATATTTTCTTATAATATCTTTTGTATATGCAAGCCATGATTTAGGTACCAAGACAACAATTTCAATAAAATGAGAGTTAATAATAAATTTTTCTATGGTATGAATAATAACCGGCTTTTCTCCAACCGTTAGAAATTGTTTCGGTTTATCTGCATTTCCCATTCTAGTCCCTTGACCGCCTGCTAAAATAACTCCATATATATACTCTTGCACGCTAATTCCCTCTAAAACAAATGCCCTTTTCGTAATTATCGTTTCACCTGTGGCATTGTAACAATTTAGTAATACTTTGTCAATATCTGCTATCTAATTTACCACATGGATTTTCCGCAGCACTTTCCCCCAGATTCCTCCCCTTAAAAAAATCCCCCAGACAATAGGAATAACGATTCCTGCCAGAGTATACGCAATCCACCATCCATTCCTTTCACTATACATTGGATAATAATCCAATAACTTTGTAAGCGATATCCCATTTAAACATAACTGTATAGCTATTACAATACGAAATGCCACAAACTGCCAAATTACTATATCAACAGACTTTTTCCCCATCAGGCATATTCCCTTTCTGAACAAAGAAAAAATATACTTTCTTCCCATAGCTCCTACTATCTTAGAGAAACATAGTGTCACATAGCTTGCCGCCAGTGCACCTATCACAAAAAGGATCCTGTATTTGTATTCGTTAGCCCCCATATTAGCACTGTTATAATGCCCGATTACGAAAAAAGTGCCTGCTGCTATAACCATATACACTATTGTAGTTTTATTCAGTTTCAAATCGAGGAAAAATTCTTTTCCAAAATTTCCAATTGCATAGAAAAATCCTAATATAAACGTTCTACTTAACATATATGGAAGAGTTATCTCAAAACCAATAATTCCCCAAGCCGCAAAAACGCCTAGCAGTATCCACCTTTTTGACGGCATGTCAGAAATATAATAATCTAACAGCTTATATATTACGGTAATAAGAAATAAGGCACCTAAAAACCACGTAGCACCTAAAAATTCTCCATCTTTCTGCAACGTAAGAATTACTTCAATTATATAATCAACAGATATCTCCTGATGACGAAGAATAGACTTTCCTATAATAAAAATCAGATTCCAACTTACAAAAGGTATATATAATGTCTGTATCTTACGAAAAATATATGACTTTAAATCTCTTCCTGATTTATAGAGTATTCCAGAAATCAAAAAAAATAGTGGCATATGAAAATTATATATATAACTATTGTACGGTGCTCTTGCATGAGCATAAACAACCAAAAAAATTCCGATTCCCTTAGCAATATCAAGCCATTCAATTCTTTTACTACTCATCTTCTGCCTTTCATCAAACTATCAGCCCATTTGCAACTGTATAATTGGTCCCATCAATTACTATTTTTCCGTCAAATCCTTTTTGCCACTTTCCGCTTTTCACATAATATGTGCATGACCCTTGTTTTACAATTCCATTGAAACTATAGTCTATAACGCCTTCATCAACATAGTACCAGCTTCCAGTATTATATTTAGCTAATCCGGTAAACCCAGACTGCCATCTTCCGTTAATAATGTAATACCACACATCCCCCAGTTTTTTCAATCCGGTAAAATCATGTCTGATCACTCCGGCTTCTACATAATAATATGTTCCACTGCTATATTCTGCAAGACCAGTATAATCGTGCTGCCATCTTCCTCCTACGATATAATACCACGTATTTGATATTTTTATTAACCCGCTAAAACCATGCTGAATTATTCCGCTTTTTACATAATATTGAGTACCACTGGTATATTCTACAAGTCCGGTATAATTCGACTGCCATTTTCCATCCAAAATATAATACCATCTATTTCCCAGCTTTATCAATCCGGTAAATCCATGTTGAATCGTACCATCTTTCACATAATACTGGGTACCCGTATCATATTCAACAAGTCCCGTATAGCCTGACTGCCATTTTCCACTCAAAATATAATACCATCTATTATCTATTTTTACTAATCCCGTAAAATTGCTCTGAAATACTCCATTAACATAATAAAGCCATTCCCCGTTTTCTTGTATTAGTTCCTTTGTTTGGTCTGGCTCTACATACCAATAATTTAAGTCAACATTCCCGCTAATTCCATCTACTTTTCCAACTGATGTATACTGCCAGAAATCGTACTCCCCCCTATAGTCTGTCATAGACGTATAATGCGCTAACCATACTAAATAATCTTTACTGATTTGTGAAGCTTGAAGATCATTTTCCAACATATCCTTATTAGCATATACCATAGCATTATAGCCCGCATCTTCGACCGTTTTGCAAAACGCTCGGCAAACCGCCGTTGCCTCTTCTACAGATAAATCAGCATTATACAATCTTCCCGTCAAACCATTCCCATCACTTGCATATTCAAAATCTAATACAAGTGGGAGTGTGATATCATACCCTTTTACTATATTCAATAAATAATTTGCCTCTTCAACTGCTTCTTCCTCTGTCACTGCCTGTGAAAATATATACGCCCCAACCGGAATTCCAGCTTTTTCAGCCTGCTCAAAATTATAAGCTGCTTTATCATCTTTTACTAAAGTGCCCTGATCACCATAACCTCGATAAGCGCCACGAATAATAGCGAATTCTATTCCGTCATCTCCTACTTTTTTCCAATCAATTGTCCCATTCCATGTAGATACATCTATTCCTTTTTTTATTGCATAACCGTCAAATCTGCTATTATGAATAACGCTTTCCGAATAAGTCTGTACTCCATTTTCATCAAAAAATCCCTCCGGAATATTCCCCTGATATCTACCTGTTCCGGGATCTTCACTTCCGACACTATCTACATTTGCTATCGCCTCACTATTTTCCTCTTCTTCCCCTTGATAGAATTCTATCTCTTTCGAATCATCCGCATAGGCATAAACATAATTACTCGGCTCTATTCCCAACAAACAAATGATCATCAATGCAATTGCTGTCCTTCTAATTTTCATTATCTTCCTCCACTTTATTAATAACTTTGCTTATCATATCAATTTTTTTGTCAAAATTCAACAACCACCTCTTATCATATTCTCCTCTTAATAAAATCGGCATGAAAATTTCATGCCGATTTTACCATATGGCTGCACCACTCAATTCTAATATACTACGACCTTTGTAGAAGATGGAATATTATCATAAATCCATTTCGCATTACTTAAACTCAATCTGACACACCCATGTGATGCATTAATTCCCAGACGACCATCCTGTATAGATGACATACTGCCAGGATTATAAAGTACCGAATGGAATAAATAGTTTCCATAAAACTGAGTATAATACCAACAGGTATATCCACTTCCGAAGACACTTACTTCATTTTCCCCATATAAGTTTATATCTTCTTTAGCAAATACAGGAGACTTTGAGCAAAGTACAATAACCCCGCTTAAGAAAGATATTATTATTATTAGCTTTTTTTATTTCTTTTTTCCTCTCACCATTTTTCTCCGCCTTTCCCTTTCAAGGCATTGTCCTAAATAAAACAATGCATAAGATAAAATCTGAAGATACGCTACATATATAGCATACTTAAAAAGAGGCACATTGTCTAGTATATATTCTCTATTTCAATTTTAAAAGGTAAAAAGGGCGTGCGGACATTTTTTTAGACACACACCCCCTATACTCCTCCTATAATCTAGAGGGCTTAATCCTCCGAGTGTTGTTTTGATACGATCACGGCAGCACCACTGCATGTAGTCGTTTACCTCTTGGATAAATTCATCAATGCTATAGTTATCCCATTGTACCCATAGAACATCTCTGTTTTGAGATGACCGAAGAAACCTTCACAGGCGGAATTATCCGGAGAGCAGCCTTTCCTTGACATAAATCTTGTGAGTCCGGCATCATCCATGATTTTAATCCATTCAGGCCAACGGTAATGGCAGCCTCTATCTGAATGAACGATGGGCTTCTCATCAGGAGAAAGAGTTGCTTTTTGCAAAGATCTGGCAGTGAATACTTACTTTTCAGGGCGTCGATTATCACTGCCTTCTCTCGGTTCGTGAGAGCTGTCTGATCGACGCCGGGGTCTTTTTTTAGACATTTATGGTTTCCTTAAGAATATCAATTTCCATTTGCATCTCTAGCATCTGTGCTTTGAGATCATCAATATTTTCGGCATTTGCAGCATTTGGAGTTACTGTATGTTTATCAGATTTTTTCATGGAAGGAAATATCCCTTTCTTGCGATAACGTCGATACCACCCATATATGGATGATGGCGTATATCCTATTTCTTCTGATACTGATTTTACATTCTCTCCATCAATAAAACAACGCTGAATTATTTCTAATTTGAATTCAGAAGAAGCTTGTTTCCAGTGTTTTACCTGTGGTGAATTATAAAGCTCTGGATATTTCTTTCTCCAGTGATATAACATAGGGTTAGAAGGATAACCAAGAATTTCTATAACTTTTCTTGGGAAACCAGTAGCCCCCAGCATCTGTAACGCGATAGCTATTTGTTCTTTTGTGTATTTCATCGTTAGTCACGATGTGTAAGAGTCCAACTTTTTGTCCACACACCCTCTTACATACCGAATTTACTTTTTCAATTCAAGGATTCTCCACCGGCCAATGTACCGCCCTCTTCCACAACATTGGCAAGATCGATAATCTCCTGCAGGGATGTCTCATCCGGATACATTACATAAAGAAGCTGGCTTGATGCTGAATAGCAGTAGTCCTGACCACCTTCTCCTTCAAGAGCCACTGACTGTATCGTCCACTGTGCATTGGTCCTGAGCTGATTACGGATCAGAGCGTTAAGCTGCGGCTGTGTCACATTCATCTCAACATCCTTGCTCACCTGATTCATGATCGTACCAGCCCTCAGAAGCATCGTAGGGGAAATCACCTTCTTCAGCATACCAGTAATTACTGCCTGCTGGTTCTTGCCTCTCTGATTATCTCCGTCTTCCAGATTGTGACGTTCCCTGCAGAATGCCAGGGCCTCCTCGCCGTCAAAGTGATTAGATCCCTTCTGGACTTCAACAACAGCGCCTGACTCATCACCGGTTGTGAAAGCATACTCCGAATCTACATCAATTCCTCCAAGGATGTCTACGATATCTATCAACGAAGTAAAGTTGAGCCTTACATAATAATTTATTTCTGTGTGATACAGCTCACCCAGAGTCGCCATTGAAGTCTCAATACCGTATACTCCGGCATGTGTCAGTTTATCCATAGATCCCTGGGAATACGTCGGTATCTGCGATGAAGGACCGTACAGCGGCACATAGGAGTCTCGCGGCGTAGTGATCAGCAAAATCTGATGTGTGGTCGGATTGACAACAGCGATAATATTAACATCGCTTCTGCTAGTCTCTGTTACCTCTCCGTAAGTATCTATTCCGCTGATATAGACCGTGAACGGCTTATTTGTCAGACTGGTATCCGAACCGCCGCCCAGATCGAGTTCTGTCTCTATAGACATTTCATATATGATTCTGCTGTTGTCACTGAATCCCTCTACTGCGTCATCCATAAGCTCTGTATATGCTTCATTATAAATAACGGCATCCACTTCTCCGTCCATCAGGGCCTGTGCCTGATCCTGCACAGATTCACATTCTGTCACGTTAAGTGTTGTCCCAAGTTCTTCCTGAAGATTAGTCACTGCAGTCTGTATGTTATCCCCGCCCTGCTGGAACTGGACGCCAAAGTCATAATCTATAGCATCCTCAATTGTTTCTGCCGGATTATCTGCAAGGACAGCCACAGCCATCTTATCCACCCGGGTATTTCCTCCCGTTATCATGGAAAGCATATTGTTTGCCTCGGCAATATTATATGTTCCAAATGCCAGAACACATACCATAACCAGACTGTATATCTTTCCCGCAGTCCCCCTTTTCTTTCTGACTGCCTGAGATGTAAAGGCAATACACCATAAAAATACCAATATCATCGCTACAAGAGCCAGATAGTTTCCGGGGAGCATATCAAGCAGCACGACCACTATCATAAAAATAATGCTGATCAATGCCTGCAGTATCAGGCAGAAAGAACCAAGCCGATTGCTTCTGGTCCTTCCAGATTGTCTTTTTCTTGCCATAGCGAATTATCCTTTTTCTGCTTGTCTTTAGTCTCTTTCGGAAGAATACAGTACGGAAGGATACACGCCATCCTCAATCAGTTTTTTAACTGCATTCATCACTGCTTCACGATCTTCTTTGTATGTCACTCCAAACCACTGGTCATGCGATTTCAGGACTTTTACTGTAAGTTCATTCTGCTGCAACAGATTGCCGATAATCGTCGGAAGCAGATATTCTGCCTTCAAATCGTCCGGAGCAGTATTATGAAGGAACTCATCAAATCCTGCTTCCAGAACATTTATAAAATCAGGTGTAAGCCCCCACATATTCATGGAGACCGGTGAGCCGGCATCCAATTTCACTTTACCGTCAGCAGTGCTGACCGCCGCACCTTCACCGTCTTTTTCTATGTTGTGCGTCTCTACAATACCTGTGAGCATACCTTCATGATCCACCTGGCATATCCCGCGTGTAACTCCGCCATTATCGCTGAGCGTATTCTTCAATACAAAGCCGACCAT
Organism: Mediterraneibacter catenae; assembly: GCF_008691045.1. Lineage (GTDB taxonomy): Bacteria > Bacillota > Clostridia > Lachnospirales > Lachnospiraceae > Mediterraneibacter > Mediterraneibacter ornithocaccae. Next base: position 54,822 of record NZ_VMSO01000013.1, on the reverse strand, counting down.
ACAAATCTGTATTTTATCAGTGTCGTGCATACTTGTCAAATAGGAATACGCTTCCTTAAACGCATGCTTGCCATAATAGTCATCTGCATTGATTACCAGGAATGGACAATCAATCACATCTTTGCAACAAAGAATTGCCTGTCCGGTTCCCCAGGGTTTCGTCCGTTTTGGAAATTTCCCATGATACTTTTCCGGAATATCTGCAATCTCCTGATACGCATATGCAACGTCAATCTGTTTCTCAATCCGGTTTCCGATCACCTCTTTAAAATCTTTCTCAAGATCCTTGCGAATAACAAAAACAACCTTATCAAACCCCGCCTCAATTGCATCATAGATTGAGTAATCCATGATGATTTCCCCGTTTGGCCCCACCGGAGCCAGCTGCTTGATTCCGCCTCCAAAACGACTTCCAATACCTGCCGCCATGATGACCAGTGCTGCTTTGCTCATAGTATTTTCCTCCTGGTTTATATTTTCTCACTATAGCTGTACCATCGACTATTTCTTTATCCAATATTGTTTATGCTGCTGTCTACTCTCCCAGCCCGTCCTCTACAAGCTGTACCATTTCCCGCAATGCCGCTTCCTCATCTGTGCCTTCGCAGACAATTTCAATCTCATCTCCGCTCTTGATGCAGGCTCCAAGTACGCTCAATACACTTTTTGCATTAGCAGTCACATCTTCGTGACGCGTTTTCTTGAGAACAGTGATTTTGCATTTAAACTGCATGGCAGTCTTGCAGAAAAGCCCGGCAGGCCTTAAGTGTAGTCCGGTCGGATTCTTGATCTTCACTTTTCCGTTTACCATATTGTGTTCACCTCTTGTATATTACTTCATTATTCTTCCCCGGAGGGAGAATCTTCCTCCTGCCCCGAAGAATCATTTGACCCAGACGGACCTTCAGTATCACTTTCCGACTTATCCACCAGAGTAAGTTGTACAGTCACCTCTGACGTCAGTGTAATTCCTTCCGGAAGCGTAACGTTAACCGGAACATCGTAAGTCCCCGGTTGTGTATATCCTGACAGATCTACTGATACCGCATTACTGATATCCAGCACATCCAGTTTATCTTGTTCTCCGCTGAATGTAAATCTTATCTCCGCTCCCGTTTCATAACTCACTGATAAATCATCTGCCAAGTCATTAATTATGATTGAGTTAACAAGGAAATCAATTGTACGGGTTCCCTCCTGTTCAACCATTGCAGTCACTGTTATATTCTTTGCATTTTCGTCAACCAGTCTCACTCCGTCAGGCAGATATTCCGTAATATCCACTGTCTGCTCGACCGGATTTCGAGCACCGTTGACGCTGATTGCCGATGCCGGAATTGCAATCTCCTCCACATCCGCGATTACATCACTTTTGCCGCATATCTGCACACTTTCCGGTTCTGCAGTACAACTGGTGTATCTGTATCCCTCAGCAGGGCTGCCCGATGCCTCTGCCGTCACAGGAACAGTCTTTTGCTCCAGTACCTCGATTGATACAGTAATACCTTCATCACCCAAATTGTTTTCCAACTGGTTCTGACCTATCACATTCCCGTCCTTGCCGAACAGTATCAAGTCGGCGGATCTCTCTTCATCTTCCGAAATTCCATTAATATCGACCTGTGCTACCGCCCTGTCAATCTGCTCCAGTGTGGATTCTGCACCCGTGATTGTAACATTCTCCGGATTAACAGTCATGTCTCCGACAATATACCCGTCACGTTCATCTCCTGTAGTCTCTACCGTCAGCGCAAAAACCTTTCTCCCGGATTTTTCTCTCTGGATCTGGAGGTTTCGCGGCACTGCTTCCGCTGATGCATCCCGGTAATTCGGAATATCTACAGTAATGGGCACAAGCCCTGTGCTCGTATCCATCTCTCTTATATCCGCTGTAGCTACAATATCGTCTGCCGTCAGCTCCTGCTGTATCTGACGGTTAGCATATACCACAACGCTTACCGTCTGCTCCCCTACTACCTGATACACTTCTCCCGATGATGTAATAATATCATCATTTACAATTGTAACCGGTATGTTATTATACGTAATGCTGGAAACGGGATTATCGATATTCACTACAATCAGCCACAGAAAAACAGAAAAAACAAATGCCGTGATCTTCAGGCCGAGATTAATTGTAAGCTTGTATTTCTTCATTTTCTGCGCCATCCTTTCCGTATAGTGAATCTCCTCTTCGTCTCTGTATTCCTATACTGAATCTGGCTCAGTTTCTCCCGCAGTTCTTCCCTCTTGACTCCCCGTGTCAGATTTCCTCCCATGGCAACTGATACCAGGCCGGTCTCCTCTGAGACGACGATCACAAGCGCATCACAGACCTCACTCATACCGAGCGCCGCTCTGTGTCTCGTACCCAGATCTTTACTGATACTCATGTTATCTGAGAGGGGCAGATAACATGTTGCCGAGGTAATTCTGTCACCTCGTATGATGACTGCCCCATCATGGAGAGGTGTATTGTGCTCAAATATATTGATCAATACCTGGGAGGATACTTTACAGTCCAGTTCGATTCCGGTCATCTCGTATTCGTTGAGCCTGATCGCCTGCTCAACCACGATAAGCGCTCCTGTACATACATTCCCCATTGCATAGCATGCTGAAACAATACTGTCTGCTGTCATATCAGAAAAACGTTCATTCTCGCGACTCTTATCAAACAGATTGATATTGCTCAGCAGATTCTTTTCCCCCAGCTTCTCCAAGGCACGGCGAAGTTCAGGCTGAAAAACCACAATAGCAGCAATTGCAAGCACATTAATGGACTGGGCTGCCAGATACAAGATCGTATGCATTTGAAAAATCCATGCCAGCAGGATAAAAGCCCCAAGCATAATGATTCCTCTCAGGAGCATCCACGCCTTCGTGTTCTTGATCCAGAGCATGATTTCATACAAAATCACTGTAATTATCAGTATTTCAACAACATCTTTAATCTGCACATTCGGAAGATACATTCCCTCTGTGTAGTTGTCTATAAAATTTTTCAGCCAGTCTATCATAACTGTATGTCACCGCCTTATTTACTCGGTTTTCCCCTTTTCCTGGTCAAGTCCGAGCTCTTTACTTAAGCTTCTTGTCAGAAGTATCTCTTCTGTATTTGTATTCCCGGTTTCCTCAGGTGCGGTGTCCTGTTTCTCACGGGGCTTGTTTCCTGTAATATGTTTTACTTCTTTTTCAGGAACAGAAACTCCGACTTTCGGAACCGCCTTTACATAATAGTAGTATTCATCATCCTCAAACTGTATATTCTCTGTTCTGGAATAATCAACCGAGAAGAAAAGGAATTCCAGAACCAGTCCGACTGCAATCCCCAGTATGGCACTGACAACAATCTCCGCATAGGAAATCCCTGCATCCAAAGCAATATTACCTGCTGCAGAAGCGATCACGCAGACAGCAGCTCCTGCTGCAGAGGCAATCTTCCACGCATGATCCACGGCCCGTGTACGAATCAGATTCACTACAAGTATCCCCAGCACGACAGTCACCACCATCAGCCACATTTCTTTGCTCGTCAGTACCTGCCTGGTAAAACTCATCAGGCTGTCAAAAAGCCCCTCCGCATCTGCGCTTCTGAACGCCGCCGCGGAATCCTTAACAAAATCCACCATATAAAATGCTATCACACCACAGGACGCCGGCACGATCCATACCGGTGTTCCCATAAGTCCGAACACAACCGGAATCACAAGCGGAATCTTAAGTCCGAAAGCGAGCGCTGCAAGAAGAACCAGCCATGCCTTCTTCGGGGTAAAACGGAAATAAAAAATATACATCACCAGAAAGATAACCAGTGAAACTGCGGCGATCGGCAGTGATAGTGAATAAAAATGTACAAGGATGAGAACCGCTGCTGCCGTGACCATCACGATCATTGGGAAAAAAGTACAGATTACCGCCAGACCTACTGTACAGAAAACAGAGGAAGCCATTTCCATGAAACCTATATTGACATTGATCAGGCCAAACAGGACAAGGCCAAGTATAAGCTGCAGTGCTTTCAGAATATAAGTGGAATGCTTCGCGTATATTTCCCGCAGCTTTTCTCTCCAGACAAATAACGTACTCATGATCTGTGTATCTCCTTTTTTTGACTCATTTTTTCCAGTCGGGATAAATCCCGCATATATTTTTTCATTCTCTGTTTAGCCCGGATATGTTTTTTCCTGTAAAATGAACCTGCCCCGATTCCATATATGATCAGGAGAGACAGATAGGATACAAGAACAGCCGCTGCAATGAGAAGGAGCCTTGCTATCGTGATGCCTTCCACCAGGTCTACACCCACCGCCAAAACCAAAAGAAGTGCAAGCAGGAGATATCCCGCGGTCACCCAGATCAGAGTAATCCATGTATTTATACTTGAGTAATCTTTCTGATAATAGCCGGTGATTTTTATATCTTCTTCCCCATATTTCTTTTCATAGATTGAAGCTCTTGTCATCAGACGTACTTTTCTCTTATCAATCATAACGCTTTTACACGTCCTTCCTATGTACTGCATACTATTTCAGTCCATTATGTTTTAGTATATCATATACTCAGATACCTTGTCCAATGCTTATGGTTAAAAAGTAAACATTTTGAACCCCTGCCATTCTGAGCATTTTTGCGGCTTTATTGAGCGTTGCCCCAGTCGTATAAATATCATCTATGAGAAGTGCATTTCTGCATGGTTTCCACGTTTTTGAAACTGCAAATGCCCCCTGCAGATTTGCCTGTCTTTTCTTTCTTCCGAGGCTTTTCTGTGGCGCCGTCTTCCTTATTCTGAACAGTGCATTTGTACACACTGATATTCCTGTCGCATCGGAAAGTTCGCGGGCTATGATTTCGGCCTGATTAAAACCGCGCTTTCTCATGCGGGATCTGTGAAGAGGGATCGGGATGATCTGCTCAATCTCCCAGTTACTGATCTGACTCCTGTAATGCTCTGCCAATTCACAGGCAAATATCTTTCCGAAGCTGCGCCTGTTATGGTATTTAAATCTATACAGCGCTCCGGCGACTGGTTCTCTGTGCATCCACAGATTCAGTCCGCAGTTCAGATAAGATCCGTGTTCCCTGCAGTCAGGACAATACTCCTCTGTATCTGTACGGAGCGGTTTTCCGCACTTCATGCAGCGCGGTTCTTGTATATATACAATTTTCTTCCTGCATCTCTCACAGATCCCCTCGGGCGATATCCGGCCGCAAAACGGACAGACTGCCGGATAGAGAAGCCCGAGGATCCAATCCGCAGCTATATTCAGAAGGGAGCCTGATACTCTCTGATTCTTTCCGCCAGACTTGTATATCTCTCCTGCTCGTTTTTGTTTTGTATCATTTCCTGGAATACCGCATCACTCCCCACGATCGTCAGACATTTCTTAGCCCTGGTCACTGCTGTATATAATAGGTTTCTTGTATAGAGAAGTCTTGGACCCGGCAGAAGCGGAATAATCACTGCCGGATACTCACTCCCCTGGGACTTATGCACCGTGATCGCATAGGCCAGCTCCAGTTCTTCTGTCATATCATATCCGTATTTGACTTTTCTCGCCTCATCAAACTCTACTTCTATTGTTTCCGTATATTCATTGATTTCCGTGATTATCCCCATATCACCGTTAAAAATCCCAGTGCCGCTGTCTACCGTCAGTCCGAACTTCGTCGTAATCTCCCACTCAAGCTGATAATTATTCTTGATCTGCATTACCTTGTCGCCTTCGCGGAAAAGGCGGCCGTTAATTTCCTTTTCGTTCTTCTTCGGGTCTTCCGGATTCAGATATCTCTGCAGGATCGTGTTAAGCCGCTCTACTCCCAAAAGCCCTTTTCTTGTCGGTGTCATGACCTGAATATCATTTTGACCGGCATGCACGTACTTCGGCAGCTTTTTCTGGATCAGCATAATAGTGATCCCTATGATCGTATCTGCATCCTGGCGCTTCAGGAAAAAGAAATCTCGGCTCTTATTATCCAGCACGACAGGTTCTCCTGCATTGATTTTATGTGCGTTGACAACAATATCACTTTCTCCCGCCTGCCGGAAAATCCTTGTCAGCGTTACAACAGGGAACTGTTCGGACGCGATTACATCTTTAAGGACACTGCCCGGCCCCACGGATGGAAGCTGATCCACATCCCCCACCAGGATCAGGCGTGTTCCCGGTACAACAGCAGACAGAAGCGCATGCATCAGCGGCAGATCGACCATTGACATTTCATCGATAATGATCACATCTGCTTCCAGAGGATTCTGCCGGTTTCTCAGGAAACCGCCCACACTCTCTTCCTCCTCCGGATTGACATTGACTTCCAAAAGCCGATGGATCGTCTGTGCCTCATATCCGGTAGCTTCGGTCATTCGCTTGGCTGCCCGGCCGGTGGGCGCGGCAAGAAGGATGCTCATGCCTTCGCTGTCAAAAAAGCGGATCATCGTATTGATAGTTGTCGTTTTACCTGTTCCCGGTCCTCCTGTCAGAATGAGCAGTCCGTGTTTAATAGACTCGATCACTGCTCTGTGCTGCATGGGGTCAAGCTCGATCTGTTCTGTCTCCTCCACTTTAGAGAGCCGCCGTTCCATCATGTCCTCCGGCATGTCACAGTTGATATCAAGATCATGGAGCATTTTGGCTGTATTGAGTTCCAGATAATAATAATGAGCCGGATAGATCCGTATCTCTCCATCCTCTTCTTTCATCACAGTCTTCTTCTCAATACAAAGATCCATGATATGCTTCTCTATGTCATGGATCTCCACCCCGAGAAGCGCTCCCGCTCTCCGCATCAGGATCTCCTGCGGCAGGAACACATGCCCTTCACCGACTGCCTGCTGCAGAGTATAAAACAATCCGCTCTTGATCCGGTAATCAGAATCTGTATGTATGCCGATACGCGCTGCGATCTCATCTGCTGTCTTGAACCCTACGCCTTCGATATTGTCAGCAAGCTGATATGGATTTTCCTCAAGCACTTTGTATACACGCATACCGTAATATTGATAAATCTTTGCCGCAAGCTTTGTTGAGATTCCGTATTTCTGGAGATAGATCATTGCCTTACGCATATCCTTCTTCTCCTCAACCTGTACCGCGATCTCTCTGGCTTTGCGCTCACTGATTCCCTTGATCTCCGCCAGCCTTTCCGGCTCCTCCTCTATGATCCGAAACGTGTCTTTCTTGAACTTCTTTACGATCCGGCCGGCCAGAGCTGCACCCACACCTTTAATTGCACCGGATCCCAGATACTTTTCGATCGAAATAATATCTTCCGGCTCCTTTACTGTATGGGAGATTACTTTCAATTGAGTGCCGTATACGTTGTGGTTTACATATTCCCCTGACAGCTCCAGCAGTTCCCCTTCATTGATGAAGTTAAAATTTCCCACGCAGGTCACTTCACCGTCGTCATTTCCCAGATGAAATACTGTATAGCCGTTTTCCTCATTGCGGAACACAATATGCTCCACGTAACCTGTAACTGTTTCCAAAATTTAACCCTTTCATTTACGCAGAACAGGGATGTGTCTTACCGCTCACATCCCTGCTGATAACCATTCCCACGGCAGATACTCAGAAATCCTTTCTGCCGCTCATAAACTCTACAAACTCGCCGGTTCCAATAGCCACCACTTTCATCGGATCTTCGGCAGTCATTGTATTGATCCCTGTCTTTTCTTCAATCAGTTCCTCAAGTCCCCGAAGCATCGCTCCTCCTCCTGTCAGGACAATCCCCCGGTCGAGGATGTCCGCCGAAAGCTCCGGAGGCGTCTGCTCCAGAACTGAGATGACAGCCTCAACGATCTGGCTGGTGGCTTCCCTCAAAGCCTCCTCCGTCTCGGAAGAAGTCACTGTGACAGTCTTCGGCAGTCCGGTCACAAGGTTTCTCCCTCTGACTTCCATCGTCTCCTCTTCCACGAGAGGATAGGTTGTCCCGATCTTTATCTTGATATCCTCCGCGGTTCTCTCACCGATCAGAAGATTATGTTTCTTTCTCATATAACGGACGATTGCCTCGTCAAAATCATCTCCCGCGACTTTAATAGAAGTGTTGACTACTGTGCCGCCAAGAGAGATAACAGCGATATCTGAAGTCCCGCCGCCGATATCCACGATCATGTTCCCGCATGGTTTAGCGATATCAATCCCGGCACCTATGGCTGCCGCCACCGGCTCCTCGATCAGATGAACCTCTCTCGCCCCGGCCGCAAATGTAGCTTCTTCTACTGCCTTCTTCTCCACCTCAGTCACTCCGCTCGGTACACAGATACTGATGCGCGGCTTCTTAAAAGTACGTCTCCCGAGAGCTTTCTGTACGAAATACTTGATCATCTTCTCCGTCACTGTATAGTCTGAAATCACACCCTGACGCAGCGGCCGAACCGCTACGATATTCCCCGGTGTTCTTCCGAGCATGAGACGTGCTTCCTCGCCGATCGCTTTTATCACATTTGTATCCCTGTCAAAGGCAACGACCGAGGGCTCTTTGAGCACAACGCCCTTGCCATGGACATACACCAGTACACTGGCAGTACCAAGATCGATCCCGATATCTACTGACATATTCAATTCTCCCTTCCAAATCTTTATACTCTTTCCCGCGAAACCGCTCTGCTTCGTAATGGTAACCGGATTGTATCCACTCCTGCGCAGAGCATCCCTGTATCTCACTCCCTATAGGTTTTCTCTTACTATCCGTACGACGGAATACAGGCAGGTTCCCTCCTCCTGCCTGTCCGCATTATCCAGTATAATAGACTTTCTAAAAAATGGAAAGCTTTTTTTCGGATTTTATTTTCTTTTCAGCATTTCATCTATATATTTCCCTGTGTAGGACTTTTCATTCGCCGCCACTTCTTCCGGAGTGCCGCAGGCTACCACCGTACCGCCGCGGTCACCGCCCTCGGGACCGATATCGATGATATAGTCCGCCGTTTTGATCACATCCAGATTATGCTCAATAACGATGACCGTGTTGCCGTCACTGGCGAGTCTCCGGAGTATCTCAGTCAGCTTATGCACGTCCGCAAAATGCAGTCCTGTTGTAGGTTCATCTAATATATACACGGTCTTTCCTGTACTGCGTTTGCTCAGTTCCGCCGCCAGTTTGATCCTCTGCGCCTCTCCTCCGGAAAGTTCCGTTGAGGGCTGTCCCAGACGGATATACGAAAGCCCGACGTCATATAGTGTCTGCATCTTTCTGCGGATGCTGGGTACATGTTCAAAGAACGCCAGAGCTTCTTCCACAGTCATATTGAGTACATCGTAAATCGATTTGCCTTTATATTTTACTTCCAGAGTTTCACGGTTATAACGTTTACCGCCGCAGACTTCGCAGGGCACATACACATCCGGCAGGAAATGCATCTCGATCTTGAGAATACCGTCACCGGCACATGCCTCGCACCTTCCGCCTTTGACATTAAAGCTGAATCTGCCCTTCTTATATCCTCTGGCTTTGGCGTCCGGTGTTGCTGCAAAAAGATCGCGGATAAGATCAAAGACACCTGTGTAAGTCGCCGGATTAGACCTCGGTGTACGCCCGATCGGCGACTGATCAATATTTATCACCTTGTCTACCCTGTCCAGTCCCTCGATCTTTCTGTGTTTTCCGGGAATAGTACGCGCACGGTTCAAATCACGTGCAAGCCTCTTGTAAAGGATCTCGTTTACAAGGGAGCTCTTCCCCGATCCTGACACTCCTGTCACGCATGTCATCACTCCGAGCGGGAATGCAACATCGATGTTTTTCAGGTTATTTTCCTTTGCACCGATCACCTTCAGCCATCCGTCCGGTTTCTTGCGTTCCTCAGGCACCGGAATTTTAATCTTTCCGGATAAGTATGCCCCTGTAACGGAATTTTTATTTTGCATGATCTCTTCCGCTGTGCCGGCCGCCACAACTTCTCCGCCGTGTTCGCCGGCTCCCGGCCCGATATCCACAATATAATCTGCCGCCAGCATGGTGTCCTCGTCATGCTCAACTACGATCAGTGTATTTCCAAGATCCCTCAGATGCTTGAGAGTGGCAAGAAGCTTATCATTATCCCTCTGATGGAGCCCGATGCTCGGCTCATCTAATATATACGCCACTCCCACAAGTCCGGATCCGATCTGTGTAGCAAGGCGGATACGCTGCGCCTCCCCGCCTGACAGCGTTCCGGTAGCACGCGACAGTGTAAGATAATCCAGTCCTACATCCATCAGGAACTGTATTCTTGCCCTGATTTCTTTTAGAATCTGTCCTCCGATCATCATCTGTGTGTCAGACAGTTTCAAATCTTTCAAAAACTGCTGAAGCTTTTCTATGGAAAGAGAAGTCACTTCTGCAATGTTCTTATCAGCGACAGTTACTGCCAGTGCGCCGGGTTTCAGTCTTTGTCCGCCGCAGGCGGAACAGGGCGTAACATTCATAAATGTCTCATACTCTGCTTTCACCGTTTCTGAACCGGTTTCCCTGTATCTGCGCTCCACATTTTTGATCAGCCCTTCAAAAGCTACGTCGTAAACGCCCTCCCCGCGCTGTCCTTTATAGAATACTTTTACACTCTTTCCGTTTGTACCGTTTATAAGGATGTCATGTATCTTTTTCGGATATTTTTCAAACGGTGTGTCCAGATCAAAGTTGTATTCTTTGCAAAGTGCATCCAGAATTGCCCTTGTAAAGCTGGACTTATCCGTACAGGACTGCCAGCCGAGCACCGCGATAGCTCCCTCGTTGATAGAGAGCGACGGATCCGGGATAATCAGCTCTTCCGCAAATTCCATCTTGTATCCCAGTCCGTAACATTCCGGACATGCTCCGAACGGATTGTTGAATGAGAAGCTCCTCGGCTCAATCTCCTCGATGCTGATCCCGCAGTCCGGGCAGGAAAAACTCTGGCTGAAGTTCATCGGTTCACCATCGATCACATCAACCACTAAAAGCCCCTCGGCCAGATGAAGCACGCTCTCCACGGAATCTGTCAGACGCTTTTCGATCCCGGGCCGAACGATCAAACGATCCACAACAATCTCAATATTGTGCTTGATATTCTTCTCAAGTGCAATATCCTCTGACAGTTCATACATATTGCCGTCTATACGGACACGGACATACCCGCTTCTCTTGGCACGTTCCAGAAGTTTTGCGTGAGTCCCCTTGCGTCCCCGCACAACAGGCGCCAGAAGCTGGATCCTTGTCCGTTCCGGCAGAGCCATGATCTGGTCCACCATCTGGTCCACTGTCTGCTTGGCGATCTCCCTGCCGCACTTCGGGCAGTGAGGAATACCCACTCTCGCATAAAGAAGACGGAAATAGTCATAAATCTCCGTCACAGTTCCCACTGTGGAACGGGGGTTATGGTTTGTAGACTTCTGGTCAATGGAAATCGCCGGCGACAGGCCCTCGATGCTCTCCACATCCGGCTTCTCCATCTGCCCTAAAAACTGTCTCGCATAGGAGGACAGTGACTCCATGTATCTCCTCTGCCCCTCGGCATAAATGGTGTCAAAAGCCAGCGATGACTTTCCCGACCCGCTCAATCCGGTCAGGACAACCAGCTCGTTTCGCGGGATGTCCACATCTATATTTTTCAGATTATTTTCATTAGCACCCCGGATCCTGATGTATTTCCGGGCATCCATCTTAGTTCCCATGTATGTCTTATGTTTCCTTCCTATATTTCATTTATCGTAACAATTCCGAATCATTCAAGGTCATTCAGCATCTTCTTAAGATCAACCAGCTTGTCACGCAGCTCGGCTGCCGCCTCGAAGTTCAGTTCCGCCGCGGCTTTCCTCATCTGTTTCGTCATATCCTTGATAAGTTTCTCCAGTTCTTTTGTGCTCATGGATTCCGGATCTTTCTCCATGCGCATCTCTTCCGCCGCAACTTTCTTTGAAATACTGATCAGATCGCGGACAGATTTCTGGATCGTCTGCGGTGTGATGCCATGCTCTTCGTTGTATTTCATCTGAATCTCTCGACGGCGCTTTGTCTCGTCGATCGCCATCTGCATAGACTCCGTGACAGTATCTGCGTACATAATGACATGGCCTTCTGCATTACGTGCAGCACGCCCAATCGTCTGGATCAGAGATGTCTCTGAACGCAGGAATCCTTCTTTGTCCGCATCCAGGATCGCCACAAGAGTGATCTCCGGGATATCAAGTCCTTCTCGCAGAAGGTTAATACCGACAAGCACATCGAACACATCCAGACGCATATCACGGATAATCTCTGTCCTCTCCAATGTATCTACATCAGAGTGAAGATATTTCACACGGATACCCACTTCGCGCATATAATCTGTAAGGTCTTCTGCCATCCGCTTGGTGAGTGTCGTCACAAGCACCTTATTTTTCTTGGATACTTCTTTATTAATCTCGCCGATCAAGTCGTCGATCTGTCCCTCCACCGGACGCACGGATACCTCCGGATCCAGCAGTCCTGTAGGACGGATCACCTGCTCTGCCCGCAGGAGCTCATGCTCTTCCTCATATGGTCCCGGTGTTGCCGATACGAACATGACCTGATTTATCTTACTCTCAAATTCTTCAAAATTCAAGGGGCGGTTATCCTTCGCCGATGGGAGCCGGAAGCCATAATCTACCAGCGTGGACTTTCTCGACTGATCCCCGTGATACATGCCGCCGATCTGTGGGATTGTCTTGTGAGACTCATCGATCATCATAATAAAATCATCCGGGAAATAATCAATCAGCGTATAAGGCGGCTGTCCCGGCGCAAGTCCCGCCAGATGCCGCGAATAGTTCTCAATCCCCGAACAGAATCCGGTCTCTTTGAGCATCTCGATATCAAAGTTCGTACGCTCCGCGATACGCTGTGCCTCCAGGAGCTTATCCTGACGCTTAAACTCTTTCACCCGCTCGTCCAGTTCTTCCTCGATATCATGCACTGCCCTCTTTATATTCTCTTTATCCACAACATAATGCGACGCAGGGAAGATTGCCACATGCTTCAGTTCGTCTTTTATCTCTCCAGTAAGAATATCTATCTCTGTGATACGGTCGATCTCATCCCCGAAGAATTCAACCCTTATCGCAGTCTCGCTCTCATATGCGGGTATGATCTCAAGCACGTCACCCCGCACGCGGAACGTACCGCGATGGAAATCCATATCATTGCGGTCGTACTGAATCTCGATCAATTTCGCCATCACTTCGTCCCTGTCCTTCACCATGCCCGGGCGCAGGGAGATCACCATATTCTGGTAGTCCACCGGGTTTCCCAGACCGTAGATACAGGATACACTGGCAACGATGATCACGTCGCGTCGTTCTGTCAGCGCCATCGTGGCGGAGAGGCGGAGTTTGTCAATCTCCTCGTTGATGGCGGAGTCTTTGGCGATGTAGGTGTCAGAGGAGGGGACGTAGGCCTCGGGCTGGTAATAGTCATAATAGGAGACAAAATATTCCACTGCGTTATCAGGGAAAAATTCCTTGAACTCGCCGTAGAGCTGTGCCGCCAGAGTTTTGTTATGAGCAATGATCAGCGTCGGTTTATTCAGTTGCTGGATGACATTTGCCATCGTGAATGTTTTTCCGGAACCGGTGACGCCCAGAAGTGTCTGGCACTGGTTGCCTTCCTTGAAGCCCTTGACCAGGTCGGCGATCGCCTGGGGCTGGTCGCCAGTCGGTTTGTATTCTGATACTAATTCAAAATGATCCATGATTTATCCCTGCTCCTTTTTCTGATGTTTGATTTCTTCCCTGACACGCATCAAAATTTTCCCTAACAGATTTTGGCCTCTCCACCTATCTATGCAATGCCTGTTCTCATCTTTCATAGAAAGGCCAATTCCCCAGATCCGATCTTTTACAGCGCATTCCGAAATTATTTCTTCACCTGTCTTCTCCAGGTTTTCAGCAAGTTCAGGATTCTGACGGAATTTCTCGCGTACACCTTTATAAACAATTTCTTCTCTTACCTTTATCCAGATCTTATCATCAAAATGCTGTACAGATCTGCCTAATGCTTTTATATCTGCTACATTATCTGTCTGTAAAATCTTCTCTGCTGCTTCTTGATCTTGAAACAGCAATGCCTTTTCATACATCATATACTGTTCCATTGATGAAAACTTAATGCCATCAACTGTAAATTCAGACAGATACCAGTTGCTCAAATATCCATTCTCTTCTTCCGGATTATGAAAACAGATCATATCTCTTTCCCCCCGTAATTATCAGCAGCTTTATGGTACATTAAGCTCACACTGCTCTCCTACCTTACGAACAGCCACATACAAATCAAGATCATGCAGGCCCGGATATGCTTCAAACATAAATTTAACCGGGACCAGTTTAACGACTTCTTTGCTTGGTAGTCGGTATATCCATTGAAATAATGCATAAAACTGTCCAATCCAGTTTGGAGCAAATCCTCCTGCCATTTTTCCATGCTTTGGTTCATATTTATCATTTTCCAGGAAATAATTGTATAATGTTTCTGCATCCATTGTACAGACATAAGCCTGTCCTTCATCGACCATAGTTCTTGTATAGCTTTTCATATATGACTCTATAAAATCCGCCACATCAATTCCAGGATAATGTTCTTCTGCATATTCAAATAATTTTCCTTGATTTTCAACAACTTCTTCCAAGTAACTTTTACTGAACACTTCCATGATCTTACCTCTTATATTAATTTACTGAACACATTTTCAATCTTATTTTTATCAGAGTTGATCAAAGCATACATTGCCTCTCTTGCTGTTCTGTCACGCTGTGTATATTGCGGATTCACCTTATTATACTCAATTTCTTGCAACGCCGCAAAATCTTCTCTGAGACATTGAAATGCTTTTTCTGTCTTTAAACAGTACTGAATTCCCAAATCTCCCAATTTTAATAACTCTGGTAAGATATCAAGATCTACTTCATCCCGGACAAAACACTTGGCAATATAAAAATATGATGCATTTGCACGCCAGCCTTTGATCACGTCATATTTTTCTGTAGATACCTGATATTTTTGAATGAATTTAGGCGCTAATACTCTATATCTTCGCCCTGTATCTGCATCCCGATGTTTCATAAGCTCTGCAAGCCACGAAAGTATATCATATTTTTCAAAGTCCAATATCTTTAATACGCTGGTATCCAGTACAAATTTATGTACCCACCCATTCTTTTCAATCGGATTGCATACGGACCATTCAGATGCTAACACCGGACTTCCGGTCAGATAAAATCCTTTTCCGTAATCATGCTTGTCATTTCCCAATCCGTATGTCGGTACAATTTGTTTATCAGGCCTTCCATGATATAAAACAAGTTCATTTCCCTTGTTGCTCATTGCGATCTTCTTTATACTCAATAAAAATATGTTTCTTATTGTTCAAATTGGTGAAACACTGTTTCCCTAATTAATCTCTCGAATAAACCAGAATATACTTTTCATATTGCCATTTGAACATAAATCCAATAAAACTAATTTTTGAATTCGCCTCCATTGGACTCTTCTACATCATTATCTGATAACATGATATTTTCATCATCCGGCATAAAGTCTAAAAAATCACGAAAATTTTTCTTTTGTTCATCTGAAATATTTTCATTTTGTAATATTGCTTCTTTTATTTTGCCAAGTTCGTTTTGCAATGTATAAATTTGTGAATGCAATGACTCACTGTTCGAAATCATTACCCTGAATTCTTCTTGATCCAATGCTTGCATTTCATACAATGACAAAATATCTGCTCTGTATGTTAACTCTAACAATATTTGAAAATCTAATTCATCCGCCATAAACCTATATAATATCTGATTTGTTTTTTGAGGATGTTCCTCCTCTATTTCATCACAATTTTTTACCAAAAGTCACAAAATCATTTTGTCCACTTGGTATCATCCAGTCCGTTTCATCTTATTCCGTCCACAAAATCCGGATGAAAAAGCACTAAAACTTCACTAAAAAGAATCTGATAATCTGCAGTTTTTATTCCACTCTCCCGCTATTATAGCAGAATATGAAAGCAAAGTACAGAACAAACATTCGGGTTTCTTCTATGTATTCAGAATATACTTATCCACAGCAATATTTAAAACAAAAATAAGACACAGAACATCCCTGCTCTATGTCTTATTCTTATCGACCACATTTTCAATTATAAGTTCTCTTTGATCTTACGGATCATTTCTTCATACTCTTCCTCCGAGAGATATGTCTTCTGCGGATTCATCTGGAACACTCCGCCCCATTCATCTCCGCCTTTATATTTAGGCACGAGATGCATATGCAGATGGCATCCGGTATCGCCGTACGCACCATAGTTCACCTTGTCCGGACGAAATGCCTTATGAAGTGCATTTGCAGCTCTTGCAACGTCGTCCATAAACGCATCCCGCTCTTCTTTTGAGATGTCTACGATCTCACTGACATGATCCTTGTATGCGACGATACATCTTCCGGGTTTGCTCTGCTCTTTGAAAAGAATCAGGGAACTTACACTCAGATCACAGATATAAATTCCGAACTGATCCAGAAGTTCACCGCGCATACAGTAACCGCAATTTTGATCTTTTATAAAAATCACTCCTCCGCTTTCGCCGTTTTCTTTCATTATATCACCTGAGACGAAGAAAACCACGATTTTTTGAGGACAAGTGTAAATCAGCCCAGCCATATCCTGACAGCTGACTGCTGCGATCAAATACGGGTTTCAGCCGGATATTCCACGCCTTCCGGCAGTGGATCCCACTCGTTCAGCCCAAGGCGCTGTTTGAACATAGCCTGCTCCAGTGACAGATTCGGTGTGTCTTCTGACAGATATTCGATCAGTTCATCGACGCCTTCTCTTGTCACATTATTCACCATGAAAATGCGCTCGCATCCGGCATTGAGCAGCCACTGTCTCACCATCGGAATATTGGCATACGGGGAATCGATCTTTGTGATAATACCGATCAGCGGACGCTGGATAAATGCCCGGCTGCTGTCTCCAAACAGATTGAACGGCTCATCCGCCGCCTGGACAATGGCTACCACGTCCGCCTCAAACGAAAAGCATGCAAGACCCACGCTGAAGCGTTTGGATTCCGCATACTCTCCCGGAGAGTCGATCGTATCGTCCTCTGTGTTTGTATACTGTGTTTTTATATAATGAAGTTCTTCTCCTTTGAGCGCCTGCGTCAGGGAAGTTTTTCCCGCTTCGCTCCTGCCCATCAGAAACATCTTTCTCATCCCGTCACCTTACTTAACTTTCTCTAACTCCTGTGTATCTCACAGGTCTTAAATCCCAGGACCTCATCAAAGAATCTGACAACGCCCTCCACCGCTGTCTGAACCTCGGCCAGACCTCCGGTAATAATGAGGGAACCGCAGAAGCGGTCCATAAAACCAATCTCTACATGTGCGCTTTTTACCGCGGTATCCGCTGCCACAACAACAGCCTCCCATGGAGTAAACCTCATCAGGCCGATGGACTCCCCGGTATGATCCTCTCCCTCATGGACTCCGATATGCAGCGCAAGATTCTGGTAGATCCGTGTGTCGGACGGACTGATTATGTGCGCCATGCACACCTCTTTTCCGGGCACGCGGACGCGCGTCATGCGCAGTTTCTTTCCTTTCAGATGTTCGTAATCATCGTGGAACAGCTTTTCCAGCAGTTCCTCTTTCGTCATTCGAGCCATGGATGCACTTCCTATCTCTTTGTAATGTTGCAGACTACATATCCCAGAGAATCACGGAAGTATTCCACGATCTCCGTCAGTGCTGTCGTAACATCCGAAATCTCTCCTGTTATGATCAGCGTACCTGTAAAGCGGTCCGCAAATCCGAGATACACATTTCCACTCTTGACCGCGATATCAGATGCGATAACGGCAGATTCCGGCGGTGTCATATTCATGATACCGATTGCCGATGAGCGGTAATCCACCTGCGGATTCAGACCCAGTTTCTGATATATAATAGGAGATGGTCCGCCCATCACGTGTGCGAACGTGATTTCCTTTCCTGCCACAGTCTCCTGTACGATTCTTATCTGTTCACCATGATCATTTGCCATTAGTCAAATCCTCTCTCTCCTATGTATCTGCCCGTCTAAAAGCAGTCTCAACTATTAAAAATCATACTATTATGTATTCCGACTGTCAAGCTAATATATAGCCACAGCCGCCTCAAATACAACATATTATTTCATATCTTTCACGAGTTTTACAATACGGCTCGTACCCAGACGGTCCGCTCCAAGCTCCAGAAACTTTTCTGCATCCTCAAGTGATGAAATACCGCCTGCTGCCTTTATTTTCACATCCGGGCCGACATGTTCAGAAAACAGTTTAACATCTTCGAATGTGGCACCGCCGCCTGCAAATCCCGTCGAAGTCTTGATATACTCCGCGCCTGCCTCTGTCACGATCTGACACATTTTCACCTTTTCCTCATCTGTCAGAAGGCAGGTCTCAATAATAACTTTGAGGATGTTCTCCCCGCACGCCTCTTTCAGGGTACGGATTTCATTCTCGATCAGGTCATACTTCCCGTCTTTGAGCCATCCGATATTAATGACCATATCGATCTCGGATGCTCCGTTTTTAATGGCATCTTTCGTCTCAAACTCTTTTGCCGCCGTGGTCGTATATCCGTTCGGGAATCCGACCACCGTACACACTGCCGCTTTTCCGTTCAGGTAGTCGCATGCCTGTCTCACGAAGCTCGGCGGAATGCACACGGAAGCAGTACGATATGCAACGGCATCATCGCAGATCTGCCGGATTTCTTCCCACACAGCCGTCTGAGACAGAAGCGTGTGGTCAACATGTCTCAAGATTTCATTTACGTCCATACTTATGCCCATATTTATCTCCTTTTCTCTCTGTCGCTGTGTATCAGATTACGGACAGCTTCCACCGCCACCTGCACCGCCATATCAGTGTCGTGTACGACCGGATTATCCAGACCCAGTTTTTCCCTCTCCTGATTGGCAATAACGAGGAAGCAGGAGCCGACTCTCGCTTTAAGACAGCTTGCGACAACGAACATCGCCGCTGATTCCATTTCCGAGGCAAGGCACCCGAGACGCTTCCACGCTTCCCATTTATTCAACAGCTCATAGCTCACCGGCTTTACCTCCGGCTCATGCTGACCGTAAAACGAATCCTTGCACTGTACGACACCTGTATGATACGGATATCCCTTTCTACTGGCAGCGGCAGCCAGTGCATTTGTCACATTCAGATCCGGAACTGCCGGAAATTCAATGGGCGCATATTCCCTGCTCGTCCCCTCCATGCGGATTGCTCCTGTAGCTATCACGATATCGCCGCTCTTTACCTCCGGCTGCATCCCTCCGCACGTTCCGATACGGACAAATGTATCAGCTCCGCACCGGTACAGCTCTTCCATAGCAATTGACGCTGACGGACCACCGATCCCGGTGGAGGTCACACTGACCTTTTCTCCGTCAAGTGTTCCTGTATACGTTACGTATTCCCTGTTATCTGCGATCAGGACCGGATCATCAAAATATTTTGCAATCTTTGCGCACCTTTTCGGATCTCCCGGCATGATCACATAGCGGCCGACTTCTCCCGCAGCTACCTGAATGTGGTACTGTCTGCTGGCATCTTCTGAATAATTTTTCATGTTGCGACCTCCTCTCATATAACACTATCCATATAACTGTATGGTATCACATTCTGCCGTAAAATGCACCAGTGCACTTTAAACCTTTTGGTTTAAAGTGCATAACCAGAACATGGCTTCTTATGCCCGCGATTCCGGATTACAATATATGCAGCAGACTATCAAAATTAACAGGAGACCAGCTATGAAAAAAACACAGACTGACAGCACAGACAAGGCGGTGACAGATATGAGCAGCACTACGATTACAAATGCCACTCTCCCGGAAGAGCTTGCAGCTATCCCTCAGGATTATCTCTCCGAATCGGATCAGCCCGGAACACTTGTGGAACTTGAATATGACACTTACGAATCCATGACTTATAGCGAAAAAGACCTGGTGATCCACAAACGGGCGATCGTCTATCTTCCCTACGGATATTCTGAAGATATAGAGTATAATGTATTCTATCTGATGCATGGCGGGTGGAGCGACGAGACAACTTATCTTGGTACTCCGGATTATCCCAGCGAGTTCAAAAATGTACTGGACAATGCGATGGCCGACGGAAAGATTCTCCCCATGATCGTGGTATGCCCGACATATAACAATGAAAGCAATACAGACAGCTCCAGCTATTCACTGGCGCTTCAGCTCACGGACAATTATCACAACGAACTGATCAATGATCTCATTCCCGCTGCGGAGGGAACATACATTCCAGTACTGCCTTGACTATTTCCGCTATTTTCTGCCGTCCAGCGGAAATCTCACTTCCAACGGGGAATACATGGCGGATATCGTGCGGGATTCCGGCCATGAGTGGAATGATTTCTTTATTTTCGCAGCATCCGGCACAGATGATTTTGCTTATTCCGCATTTAGGAGTCAGATCGAAGCAATGGCAAATGTAGACGACGGCACATTCCGCTATGCTGACAACGAAAGAGAAGGTAATCTCTATTTTCTCGAACAGGACGGCGGCGTCCACAGCGGCGAGTACGCGATGGAGTATTTCTATAACGGACTTTGCTGGATCTGGCAGTAAGAAAGGAGTTTTACCATGAAAAGACCTTATGTAATATGCCACATTTTGAGTTCTCTGGACGGAAAGATCAACGGACCGTTTATGGGTACGCAGTCAGCAGGAAGTCTGGCGCGGGAATACGGCAGAATCCGCACGGAAATGGACGCAGATGCCTGGATGTACGGCACGTCCACCACGAAAGAATTTACAGCTCATAAAAAGCCTGTTTTAAAAGGTGGAAATCCGGCAGCTCTGAAAGATGATTTCGTGGCTGATGATCACGCCGAATTATATTATGTTTCAATTGATACAGCGGGTGAGATCGGATGGGATTCCGGAGCGTTCAATATCCGCGGAAGAGATTCTCACGTGATCGAGCTCCTCACCGAAGCCACACCAGATGAATATAAGGCTTACCTGAGAGAAAAAGGCGTCTCCTATGTCATCGCCGGGAGCAAAGAACTAGACTGCCGGATAGCGATGGAAAAGCTCTACAGCCTCTTCCATATTAAAAAGTTACTGCTCTGTGGCGGCGGTATCGCAGACTGGAGTTTTCTGAGGGCAGGCATGGTCGATGAGCTCAGTCTGCTTCTGGCACCTGTAACGGATGGTGGCAAAGGAAGCGCTTCTCTTTTTACTCAGAAAACAGGCATCACGGAAGGCGCCCCGGTAGAATTTACATTACAAAAAACAGAGACGATTGGTGACAGCGGGCTGTATCTTAATTACCTTGCCAAAAATGCTGTTTTGGCTGTATAATACTATCTAAACAGCAGTGCAGCGTGGGCCTTTACGGCCTGCGGGGCGCTGCTGTTTCTTTACAATACAGAAAGCCGAGTTCCCTGTTTTCAAGGGTTCTCGGCTTTTACCATCTTATTTCATTACAATATTAACAATCTTCTTCGGCACATAGATTTCTTTGATCACATTACCTGTAAGCTTGTCGGCGACAGCTTCTTTACCTGCCGCAATCGCCTCGTCCTTTGTAGCCTCGGTTGAAATACTAATAACAGCTTTTGTCTTGCCGTTGATCTGTACCGGAATCTCGATCTCGTCGTCTTTCATCTCGTTCTCATCATAGGTCGGCCAGCCTGCCTTAAAGACAGTCTCACTGTGGCCTAACTGCTCCCACATCTCCTCTGCGAAGTGCGGTGCGAACGGAGAGACGAGGACTGCGATTGTCTCCAGAGTCTCTTTATCGATTCCGCCCTCTTTCTTAGCAACTTCGATAAACTTATTGTTGTACTCCATGAAACCGGAGATAACCGTATTCAGGCTGAAGCTCTCCAGACGGCTTGTGATGTCGTAAACCATCTTGTGACGGAGCTTGATCATCTCTTTCGTCGCCTTGATATCCTGATCCTTGCTGTCCTGAAGCAGGTTCCAGAGACGTTTCAGGAAACGGTTAACACCGTCGATCCCGCGGTCATCCCACTCGGCATCCAGCTCCGGCGGTCCTACAAAGAGCTCATACATTCTCAGGGAGTCGCAGCCGTAATCACGAACGAGATCGTCAGGAGACACGACATTGCCCTTTGACTTACTCATCTTGATTCCGTTCTTTCCTGTGATCATTCCCTGATTGAACAGCTTGTGGAACGGCTCGTCAAAGTCGATCACTCCGATATCATACAGGAACTTCGTATAGAATCTGGAGTACAGAAGGTGGAGAACCGCGTGCTCAACACCTCCGATGTACATATCTACCGGCAGCATCTCGTCCGCTTTCTCTCTGGATACCAGTTCTTTATCATTGTGGTTATCTACATAGCGCAGGAAGTACCATGATGATCCCGCCCACTGCGGCATGGTGTTTGTCTCTCTCTTCGCCGGTTTTCCACATACCGGGCATGTGCAGTTTACCCACTCATCAATCGCTGCAAGCGGTGATTCTCCGGTTCCCGTCGGTTCGTAAGACTCTACATCCGGAAGCGTAAGCGGAAGTTCTTCTTCCGGTACCGGCACACATCCGCAGTCCGGACAGTGGATGATTGGAATCGGCTCGCCCCAGTAACGCTGACGGGAGAATACCCAGTCACGGAGCTTGTAGTTCACTGTCGCGCGGCCAAGTCCTCTCTCCTCGATAATATGCGGAGCTTCTTTCTTGAGCACAGCGGACTCCATTCCATTCCACTCACCTGAATTGATCATCGTTCCCGCTGCCTCTGTATATGCCTCTGTCATATTCTCGATCTCTTTGCCGTCTTTTGCGATGACCTGCACGATCGGAATATCAAATTTCTTCGCAAACTCAAAGTCACGGTCGTCATGAGCCGGCACGCACATGATAGCTCCCGTACCGTAATCAGCCAGTACATAGTCGGACAGCCAGATCGGCGTCTTCGCACCGTTTAACGGGTTGATCGCATAGCTTCCCGTAAATACACCTGTCTTCTCCTTGTCCTGCATACGGTCTACATTAGACTTCATGGAAGCCTCGTAAATATATTTCTCTACGGCGTCTTTAGTCTCCGGTGTTGCGAGAGATTTCGCAAGCGCGTGCTCCGGGGCAAGTACCATAAATGTAGCGCCGTAAAGTGTATCCGGTCTTGTCGTATACACCGTGATCTTCTCATCTCTTCCGTCTACCGGGAAGTCAACCTCTGCGCCGTAAGATTTTCCGATCCAGTCTGTCTGCATCTTCTTTACCTTCTCCGGCCAGTCCAGTTTGTCAAGGTCATTTAAGAGACGGTCTGCATACTTCGTGATACGGAGCATCCACTGGCGGAGGTTCTTTTTCGTCACTTCCGCGCCGCAGCGCTCGCATTTGCCGTTTACTACTTCCTCATTTGCCAGACCAGTCTTGCAGGACGGACACCAGTTGATCGGGAACTCTTTCTCGTATGCAAGTCCTTCCTTGAACATTTTCACAAAAATCCACTGTGTCCACTTATAGAACTTCGGATCTGTTGTATTTACTTCCATATCCCAGTCATAGAGTGCTGCGATATCATTGATCTGCTTCTTGATATTCGCCACGTTCTCTGCCGTGGATTTTGCCGGATGAACGCCCATCTTGATGGCATAGTTCTCAGCCGGAAGTCCGAACGCATCCCATCCCATCGGATGTACGATATAATATCCCTGCTGCAGTTTATAGCGGCTCCATACGTCGGAGATAACATAACCTCTCCAGTGTCCTACGTGAAGTCCGTTTCCTGACGGGTAAGGGAACATATCGAGGCAGTAGTATTTCTGCTTCTTATTTCCATTATCGTCAACTCTCGGATTGACCGGCTTTTCTTCCCATCTCTCACGCCATTTTTTTTCGATTGCTCTGTGGTTGTACACGATCTTTGTACCCATCTGATGATTCCTCTCTTTCTTCTCTCACTAAACGTCCGCCTGAAAACTGTTCTGATCTTTCATTTTAGCGGGACGCATAAAGAAAGCCTTTTCTTCTCATATCAAGAGACGAAAAGGCTTATTTTCCGTGGTACCACTCTCATTCATCTGACCAAAGTCCGATGCACTCATTGATTCTGTAACGGGAATTCCCGCTTCCGGCTACTCTGCGTTCACCGAAAGGACTCCAAGACCAGTTCAGAGTTTACGCTGCTGCCTCGCACCTTCCGGCAGCTCTCTGAAAACGATACGCTCCTACTACTTCTCTTCTAAGTCTCTGCAATATACTCAACCATTATAAAAAGAACATTAAAATAAGTCAAGAGGTTTCTGATTCAGATTCTCAGGATTTGCGGATTCTTGTTATTTTTTGTAACCACATCCTTACTTTTTCCGTCTAATCTATGTAAACTAAAAGGAGCGCCCCTTTTTATACACCGAAAAGGTATCAGAAACATGTCGGGAAAGGCATGAAAACGAAAGGAGATGCTTAAATGGATACAAGTGAAGAATTCCGGCTGGCAAAAAAAGCTATCCACGGAAATCCGGAGGCGTATGGCAGGCTTATCATTCTCTATCAGGAATATCTCTATAAGATTGCTTTCCTGTATATGAAAAACGAACAGGATTCCCTTGATCTGGTAGGCAGCACAATATTAAAAGGTTACCAGAATATCCGTACTTTAAGAAAGCCGGAGTTATTTAAAACCTGGCTTGCAAAAATCCTGATCAATACCGCGAAAGATGAACTTAAAAAAATCGTCTACTATAATGAGATTGATGAGGAACATATCTCTGACCGGTATCAGGCCGTATCCCTCGAAGAGACATTAGATCTGAAATCAGCAATTGAACTTCTTCCGGAAAAATATCGCACGGCCATCATCCTGAAATATTTCAGCGGACTATCTGCACGCGAGATCTCATATATCATGAACGCGCCCGAAGGGACTGTCAAAGCATACTTAAGCCGGGCACGTAATGAACTCAAAAAAATATTAAAGGAGGGCTATTTTTATGCTGGTTGATTTTAATAACATACATATTCCAGATGAAAAACTCAATCTTGTTGTGGAAGAAAGCCTGAACAAGGTTAAAAAGATTCATAGAAGAAACCGTTTACGCCGCATTACAGGTGGTACGATTGCAGCAGCAGCCGCAGTCATCGTACTGACAGGTATCTGCGCGTCCAATCCTGTGATTGCCGAACAGTTTACTAAACTGGGTGAGATCTTCGGTCTGGTGGAAAACGAACAGGATTATCCCGGCGATTATTCATCTGTCAGCGTTCCCGTTCCCTGAACCCCTCCGCCAAAGTGTAGCTGATGCAGATAAAAGCGGCGGTTCTTATCTAATGCTGGTCACTGAACAGGATACTGATTTTGCAGATCTTCCGATGAACCCTGACGGGAATCTGTATGTAGAAGCCGAGGGGGCTTTTCAGGACGAATATACCTTTGCCGGAGCATTCCGCATTGACTTTAATGTGTATCCATATGCGCTGTACGAAATCCCGGATTCTTTTACATGGGATCTTAAGATAACCAATATCTACGGTCCGGACTGGACCGGACAACCGGACAGTCCCCTGTCACTTCCCGGAGAATGGACTTTCTCCAGCCAGATCACCCGGCAGGAAATCGATACGAAGACAGTTGATGTGAACCAATATGCCCCCAACGGCGACGGTATTGTAAGCGTTACCATAACTCCCTATGAAGTTGACGTAGAAATGGGATATGACGAAGGCAAAGTCCAGCCCGGATATGAACGATTTGACAGTATACAGTCTGTAATGCTGGATGGATCAGGCAAGCTGATCGAGGATAATATAGGGCTGTTTTCCCCAGACGGATATGATCTGTCAATGATCACCGTCTATTATATGGAGACTCCGGATGAGGCATCCTGGTTGGAAATACAGGATAAACTGCTTGATGAGGATTTTGCGCCACAACTTCAGGAATATCTGGAAGACATTGCGATCCAGAAAATAGAAATACCATTGTAAATCCTTTCTTTCATATACAGATAAACACAGTTCCCGACAGTCGGGAACTGTGTTTATCTATACAACAAAGACAGAATTTACATTCCGCGCTTCACTTTTGCTTCCCACGGCACAATCTCACCGCTCTCCAGACTTTTTTTCACATCAATGATCCGCTGATTGGACGATCCACGGAACACCAGCCTGATGTCTTTCAACGCTTCCACGAACCTCCCGTCCACAAGCACATCTATCATGGACAGCATCTCGTCCGTATGTTCACATCTTGCACGGCTTTCGCTGAGCAATTCTCTGTCATAGAGATAACCGGTATAGCACCAGATATTTTTCTCCGGATACCGCTCTTTCACTTTCCTTAAGAGCTGTACAATCACCTTCTGGTTCTGCGGCTCAAACGGCTCTCCGCCAAGCAGTGTCAGTCCGTTTATATAACCTGGTGAAAGTGCATCTAGAATTTCCTGTTCTGTCTCTTCCGTATATTCTTTCCCATATGCAAAATCCCATGTGTCCTGATTAAAACACCCCGGACAGTGATGGGTACAGCCTGAAACGAAGAGGGAGACTCTTACTCCCTCACCGTTGGCGATATCGCATTTTTTAATTTCTCCGTAGTGCATATTTTCTCCTGACACCAGTTGACTGCACTGTTATTACAAATGCAGTACTCTTTCTTTGATCTCCTGTGTCCTTCCCTGATTCCAGAACTGCGTTCCGATATAGCCGCAGGTACGTCTCGCCACATTCAGTTTATCCTGATCTCTGTTGCCGCAGTGTGGGCACTCCCATTCAAGCTTTCCGTCTTCTGTCGTCACGATCTGGATTTCCCCGTCGTATCCGCATACCTGGCAGTAGTCACTCTTTGTGTTCAGCTCTGCATACATAATATTATCGTAAATGAACCGCATTACCTGAAGCACTGCAGGTATGTTGTCCTGCATATTCGGCACTTCCACATAGCTGATCGCGCCGCCTGTAGAGAGCGCCTGGAACTGTGACTCGAATTTCAATTTGGAGAATGCATCTATCTCCTCACTTACATGAACATGATAGCTGTTCGTGATATAACTCTTGTCTGTCACGCCCGGCACAATGCCAAATCTCTTCTGGAGACATTTTGCGAATTTATAAGTCGTACTCTCGATTGGAGATCCATAGATACTGAATCCGATGTTCGTCTCCTCTTTCCACTTGTCACACGCATCATTCATATGCTTCATAACATCCAGTGCAAACGGTGTTGCTTCCGGATCAGTATGGGATTTGCCTGTCATGTATTTCACACATTCGTACAGCCCTGCATAACCGAGAGATATTGTGGAATATCCACCGTAAAGCAGCTTGTCTATCGTCTCCCCCTTTTTCAGACGTGCAAGTGCGCCGAACTGCCATAGAATCGGCGCCGCATCGGAGAGCGTTCCCTTCAGTCTGTTATGTCTGCACATGAGAGCACGATAGCACAAATCCAGTCTGTCGTCAAAGATCTTCCAGAATTTATCCATATCTCCTCCGGAAGAAAGTGCTACGTCCACAAGGTTGATCGTCACAACTCCCTGATTGAAACGTCCGTAGAATTTATATTGGCCGTTCTCATCTTTCCACGGACTAAGAGCACTCCTGCACCCCATTACCGGAAAGCAGTTTCCCTCTTTAAGCTCTTTCATCTTCTTCTCGGAAATGTAATCCGGTACAAGTCGTTTTGCCGTGCATTTCGCAGCAAGTTCTGTCAGATAGTAATACGGAGTTCCTTCATCCACATTATCTTCTTCCAATACATAGATAAGCTTCGGGAACGCCGGAGTCACCCATACTCCTGCCTCGTTCTTCACTCCCTGATACCGCTGCTTGAGCGTCTCCTCAATGATCATGGCGAGATCTTTTTTCTCCGCCTCGCTCTTCGCTTCATTTAAATACATGAACACTGTGAGGAACGGAGCCTGCCCGTTCGTCGTCATCAATGTGATGACCTGATATTCAATGGTCTGGACACCTTTGGTAATCTCCTTTTTCAGGCGTCCCTCCACAATTGCATTGAGCTGGTCAGCCGGGCAGTCAAAGCCGATCGAACGCATCTCATCTTCCACCTCTGCACGAATCTTATCTCTCGACACCTGTACAAAAGGTGCCAGATGTGCAAGTGAGATACTCTGCCCGCCGTACTGGTTGCTGGCTACCTGGGCGATAATCTGTGTTGCGATATTGCAGGCTGTTGAGAAACTGTGCGGCTTCTCGATCATTGTTCCACTGATGACAGTACCGTTCTGCAGCATATCCTCAAGGTTCACCAGATCACAGTTATGCATATGCTGTGCATAGTAATCGGAATCATGGAAATGAATGATTCCCTGTTTGTCCGCCTCTACGATATCCTCCGGGAGGAGCATCCTCTGTGTCAGGTCACGGCTCACCTCGCCTGCCATATAATCCCTCTGTACACTGTTGACAGCAGGGTTTTTATTGGAATTTTCCTGCTTTACATCCTCATTGTTGCACTCAATGAGCGAAAGGATACGGTTGTCCGTTGTGTTTGCTTTACGCACAAGGGAACGTTTGTAGCGGTACCGCACATATCTCCTTGCAAGATCAAAAGCACCTGTCGCCATGATCTGGTTCTCTACCATATCCTGTATCTCCTCAACAGATACGGCGCGGTTCAGTTTGTTGCACTTGAATTCCACGAATTCCGCAATATCCTCGATCTGCGCGTCCGTCAGGCTTCTGCTCTCAGCCTTTGTGTCCGCTTTTGTGACCGCTCTCACGATCTTCCTGTTGTCGAATATTTCTTCGGAACCATTTCTTTTAATAATTTTCATACTGCCTTCTCCTTAATCGCCTCTATATTATATCTGGAACAGCCCCGCAACCGCCCCGGCGGATTTTCCTGCTGGGTCTGTATATCCGTCCGAAATCCATTCTAATACAAAATATAGTGCATTGCAATCCCCAAAACACACTATCATGTATTTTCAGAACTACCAGTTTCTATGTGAGGATTATCACGAAAATGAAATTATTTTATTTTTTTGTCATAACAACAGAACACACTTTTCATAATATTCTGTTATTTTCACACAAAAAGAACAGCCTTCACCCGGAAATTCCAAATAAAGACTGTTCTCGTGATTATGGCAGACTGCTCACCGCCCCTGTTTATTTCATTGTTTTAAGTCTTGCAAAATAATCTTTCGATTCTCTGACTACAACTCCGTTTAATGCAAGCAGCGCAATAAGGTTCGGGAATGCCATTAACGCGTTGAATACATCCGCGATATTCCATACCGCTGCAACCGTCATGTAAGGTCCGATAAAGACAGCCGCAATATACAGCCATCTGTAGCTTTTTACTACGGTCTTATTTCTGTTAAAAAGATACTCAACGCACCGCTCCCCGTAGTAATTCCATCCGAGGATCGTAGTAAATGCGAAGAACACAAGACAGATCATCAGAGAGAATGTTGCCACTTCCGACGGAAACGGCAGACCTTTCTGGAATGCATCCATCGTGATTTCCACACCTTCCAGATCCGGGTTCATCCAGGAACCCGCGATCACTACAGAAATCCCCGTCATCGTACAGATAACGATCGTGTCGATAAATGTTCCCGTCATAGATACCAGACCCTGTCTGGCCGGCTCTTTTGTCACGGCCGCTGCCGCTGCGATCGGAGCACTTCCGAGACCGGATTCATTGGAAAAGATACCTCTTGCGATACCCTGCTGCATGGCTACGACCATACTTCCCATGGCGCCTCCCGCCAGCGCGCTTCCCGTAAAGGCTGACTTAATAATCGATACAATCGCTGCCGGTACTTCTGTGATATTTGTAATAATAATAATCAGCCCAAGTACAACATACAGCACTGCCATAAAAGGCACAACGACTTCTGATACTTTTGCTATCCTCTTGATACCGCCGATCACGACCAGGCCCACGCACAACGTCAGGATGATACATGTGATCACCGTACTCCAGGAATATGTTCTTCCAAACAGCGACACAACATTTTCCGCGCTTGGATCAAAAAAGTTAGTAACCGCCGATGAAATACTGTTCACCTGTGTGAATGTACCGATTCCGAAAAGACCAACACACGCACCAAAAAATGCGAATATCTTCGCCAGCCATTTCCAGTTCTTTCCCATACCATTCTCGATATAATAGAACGGTCCGCCCAGAATATGTCCGTCTTTGTCAACGGTGCGGTACTTGATCGCCAGAAGACCTTCCGCATACTTCGTCGCCATGCCTAAAAATGCAGCCACGATCATCCAGAAAAGCGCACCCGGACCTCCGGCGGCAAGCGCAGTCGCCACACCGGCAATATTTCCGGTCCCGATCGTCGCGGACAGTGCAGTACACAGCGCACCGAAACTTGTCACTTCCCCGTGACCTTCCTCTTCATTTTTAATCATAAATTTGAATGCTTTGCCGAGATGCCTTATCTGTAAAAGCCCCAGCCTGACTGTGAGTAGAAATCCTGTAAACAGGATAAGAAGGATCAGCGGCAGCCCCCACACAGCGCCCTGAACCGCAGTAATTATTTCGTTGATCTGCTCCAACATTCCTTTATACCTCCATCCTTTTGCCTGAGAGACTCACGTTTCTCCCTGAATCTCCCTGTCGGGATCATCCGGCATCAACGCTTACACCTTCGGCGCTCTTCTGCAGTTTGTCCGGCACAAATGACCGGAATCAATCCGTAAAAGAGACTCTCCTGAGTATTTTCTCCCGTGTATTAACACGACAGATTAAACAATAGCACTATTACTGCATAAATGCAAGTAAAAATTCGGATTTATCAAACTGACTGGCGATAAATAATAATGTCCGAAAACAGATGGAGATAAGGCACAGAAATACTTTTTTAAGGTGACCGACATGTGCTTCAGGCTCCGCTCCATAATCTGAGAAAAATTAAAGAGTCTGAAAACTGATTAAATACAAAGCCGCAAAATGGACAACTCGCCTTCGGCTCAGACAATCCATTTTGCGGCTTAACATCAGTTCCTGGACTCTTAACTTTTTCTGACAGATTATTCCGAAGTCGCCTTCCTCACATGCCGGTCACCTCTTTTCCGTCTTTCCATGCCTTATCTCCGTCCGTTTTCTACTTTATTACTATCAGCAGTCATTCCGACAAACCTGAAAGCTACAAAAGCGGTAGAAAAGGGATCGCAGTCGAGAAAGATCCGGCTTTGTTCCTTCTGTTTGAAATTCGATTTTCGGGATGGGAAAGAAAGCAGCCGGGAGGTATGTATTGTGTACGCACCGTTGGAGCGGCGTCGGCACTTAGAGCGCGTCTTTTGCGCTCTTATGTACCGTTACGCCGCGACCGAGTGAAAACGTGTGCGCTAACAATACATACCTCCCGGCGGACTTTTTCTCAGTCAGATAAATCCGAAGTTTACTTCTTCAGGGCAATCTCCTCTTTGATTTTCTCAACGAACTCCCCGAGTCCGCACTGTCCTTCATCACCCTGTTTTCTGCTTCTTACAGATACTTTTTCTTCTTCCTCTTCTTTGGCGCCGACTACGAGCATGTACGGGATCTTCTTCATCTGCGCCTCGCGGATCTTATATCCGATCTTCTCTGCGCGGCTGTCGATCTCAGCGCGGATGCCTGCTGCCTGCAGTTCATTTAACACTTTCGTGCCATACTCCATGTGCTTGTCTGAGATCGGCAGGACTTTCACCTGTACCGGAGCGAGCCATGTCGGGAATGCGCCCGCAAAGTGCTCGATCAGGATTCCGATGAAACGTTCGATAGAGCCGAATACTACTCTGTGGATCATGATCGGTCTGTGTTTCTCTCCGTCCGCTCCTGTATACTCCAGGTTAAACCGCAGAGGAAGCTGGAAGTCGAGCTGGATCGTACCGCACTGCCATGTCCTTCCGATGGAATCCTCCAGGTGGAAGTCGATCTTGGGACCATAAAATGCACCGTCTCCCTCATTTACAATATACGGAAGTCCGATATCATCCAATGCTGCTCTGAGCGCGTCTGTTGCCATTTCCCAGTCTTCATCGCTTCCCATACTGTCATCCGGACGAGTGGACAGTTCTACATGATATTTGAACCCGAACAGACTGTATACTTCATCGATCAGTTTCACGACGCCCTTGATCTCGTCCTTGATCTGCTCCGGTGTCATGAAGATATGTGCATCATCCTGAGTAAAGCAGCGCACGCGCATCAGTCCGTGGAGCTGTCCTGATTTTTCATGGCGGTGTACCAGTCCCAGCTCTCCCATACGAATTGGAAGATCGCGGTAAGAACGTGGCTCTGACTCGTAGACGAGGATACCGCCAGGACAGTTCATCGGCTTGATAGCGAAATCTTCTTCATCGATCACTGTCGTGTACATATTTTCTTTATAATGATCCCAGTGTCCGGAAGTCTCCCACAGATGGCGGCTCAGCATGATCGGAGTATTTATCTCTACATAACCGGCTTTTCTGTGGATTTCTCTCCAATAGTCAAGCAGTGTATTTTTGAGCACCATGCCGTTTGGCAGGAAGAACGGGAAGCCAGGTCCCTCTTCTCTCATCATGAACAGTCCCAGCTCTTTTCCAAGTTTCCTGTGATCACGCTTCTTCGCCTCTTCGATCATGGTCAGATACTCTTCAAGCTCTGCTTTCTTCGGGAATGCAGTTCCGTAGATTCTCTGGAGCATCTTGTTGTGCTCATCGCCTCTCCAGTATGCTCCGGCCACACTTGTCAGCTTAAACGCCTTCACCGGCTTTGTTGTCATAAGATGCGGGCCTGCGCACAGGTCAGTAAATTCTCCCTGTGAATAGAAGCTGATCGTCTCATCCTCCGGCAGATCCTCAATGAGCTCCACCTTGTATGATTCACCTTTCTCCTTAAAGTATTCGACTGCCTCATTTCTCGGCATTGTGTACTGTTTGATCTCAAGATTCTCCTTGACGATCTTCTTCATCTCCGCCTCGATCTTCTCCAGATCTTCTGCTGTGAGCGGAGTCTCTCTATCTACATCATAGTAAAATCCGTCTGCGATGGAGGGTCCGATGGCAAGTTTTGTCTCGGGATACAGACGTTTGATCGCCTGCGCCATGATATGGGATGCTGTGTGGCGGAACGCGCCTTTCCCCTTCTCATCATTAAATGTAAGGATACTGAGCTCACAGTCATGATCGATCACTGTTCTCAAGTCAACAACCTCTCCGTCAACCTCGCCTGAAGTAGCCACTCTGGCAAGTCCTTCACTGATATCAAGGGCAATCTCATACACGCTTTTCGGCTCCTGATACTCTTTAAATGAACCGTCTTTTAATGTGATCTTCATTTTTCTCTTCCTTTCTCTTCTCTGCTTATCTTCTTTTTTGTTTTCCGGCTGACGCTGATAAAAAATCCTGTACAAAGGACTTTCCGGCAGAAAACAAAAGAGACATTCCCTGGAATGTCTCTTACTTTTCTGAAATCTATGCAGTCACACGGAAACACTCCTCACAGGGACGGGAGCACTTCCCGCGGTTCCACCCTGCTTGTTTTCCATGGAAAACCATCTTCATTCAAATGATGATAACGGAATCACCGTGCCTTATTAGGGCCGCTCGGAGGTGGTCTTCAGTCATGCCGCGCAACAGGATCTTTCCAGCAAACGGATCCCTCTCTGTCGATGCACGGACAGCTTACTGTCCTCTTCAACGCTTTCTCTACACCGGTTATTCTACCGCAGGCAGACAGCCCGTGTCAAGCATCAAATCACTGTTTCAACAGGATAAATGCCTCATAAGGCTTGAGCTGCAGGCTCTCTCCACACTCCGGCACGTCGTCCGCATAGTTATGAAGCAGGATCTGTGCCTCCTTCCATTCTCCGCTTATCTGACACTCTGCCGGTTCTCCCGTGAAGTTAGCGCAGACAAGCATCTGTGTATCGCTGTCCGTTCTCAGATATGCGAATACCTGTTCATCTTCGGGCAGGAGCAGTTCAAATTTTCCATCTACAAAGACCGGGTATTCTTTCCTCATCCGGATCAATTTCCGGTAGAAATGATACACAGAGTCCGGATCTTTTTTCTCACTCTCTGCATTGATATCCGTGTAATTCGGATTCACCCTGATCCACGGTTTACCGGTTGTAAATCCGGCATTTTTCTCCCCGCTCCACTGCATCGGCGTGCGGGCATTATCACGGCTCTTTGCATAGATCGATTTCATGATCTCGTCCTCTTTATATCCCGCGTCAAGTCTTTCACGATACATATTCAGCGTCTCAATATCCTCATAACTGCTGATATCCGGGAACCTCACATTTGTCATGCCCAGCTCCTCACCCTGGTATACATAGGGCGTGCCCTGCATCCCGTGGAGTACAAGGGCAAGCATCTTAGCAGACTCCTTTCGGTATTTCCCGTCATCACCCCATCGTGAAACGATACGCGGCAGATCATGATTGTCCCAGAACAGACTGTTCCATCCCCTGCCGTACAGTTCTTCCTGCCATTTCGCCAGACATTTTTTGAGTTTTACAAAAGGAAGCGGCGCCAGATCCCACTTTTCCTTTCCTTCCTGCTGGTCCATGACCATATGCTCGAACTGGAATACCATGGAGAACTCGGTTCCGTCCGGATTGCTGTAGAGTTTCGCAATCTCCGGAGTTGCTCCCCATGCCTCGCCCACAGTGATCAAATCCCCTTTCTGGAATGTCTCTCTGCTCATCTCCTGCAGGAACTCATGGAGTCTCGGGCCGTTGTTCGTGATCCCGTTATCCGGCTCTTTAGCAATCTGGTCGATCACATCAAGGCGAAATCCACCCACACCTTTCTCCATCCACCAGAGGATCATGTCATAAATCTCCCTGCGCACCTTTGGATTTTCCCAGTTCAGATCCGGCTGCTTTACGGAAAACTGATGGAAATAATACTGGTTCAGTTCGGGCACCCACTCCCAAGCCGGTCCTCCGAACGCTGCTTTCATATCATTGGGGTACGTCCCTTCCACGCCGTCCTTCCATACATAGTAGTCGTGGTAAGGATTGTCTTTTCCCTTCTTTGCTTCCAGAAACCATCTGTGCTCATCCGACGTATGATTCAGGACCAGATCCATGATGATCCGTATATTCTTCTCCTTTGCCTTTGCGATCAGCTCTTCCATGTCATCCAGACTTCCGAACATGGGATCAATATCCTGATAATCCGAGATATCATATCCGTTGTCGTCCTGCGGAGAGCAGTACATAGGCGAGATCCACACCGCATCGATCCCCAGCTCCTCCAGATAATCAAGCCTGCTGATGATCCCCCGGATATCACCGATACCGTCTCCGTTGGAATCCTGAAAACTTTTCGGATAAATCTGGTAAACTACCGCATTTTTCCACCATGGTCTTTTTATCTCTGTCATCGTAAAACCCCTTTCTTATAATGCTTTCTTTCTGATCAGCGTGCCGTTCTTTTCCAGGATTCCCCTGTCATATTTTCTCGCAAAAAGTATTTCTCCGCCCTCTCCTACATTCAGCGGACCGTCAGAACAGTTCAGGACAACTTCAAGTTCCCGGTTATCTGGATCAAGTTTTATATATTCCACGCACCTTCTGTCCGGATACTGATTCGGGAAATGGAAGTGAGGACTCCTGCAGGTCTCTTCTGTCTGGCGTATCCGGATCAGCTGCTTCATCAGTCCTATCTTTTCCTGATTTTCAGCCGTACCGATCTCATCCCACGGCATGCACCTGCGGCAGTCCGGATCAAAGCCCCCTTCCATGGCGATCTCCGTTCCGTAATAGATGCAGGGGCTTCCCGGCAAAGTAAACAGCACGGCAAGCTGCTGGTAAAAGATATCCGGATCATGAAAACGATTCATCAGCCTCTCCGTATCATGGGAGTCCAGGAGATTGAACAGCACATTGTTATTCTGCTGCATATACATAGTATAACAGCGGTTGACCATGTACTCAAGCTCTTTCTTATCCATAGACGCATCCAGGAAATAATCATGAATGCCGCTCATCAGCGGATAATTCATTACCGAGTCATACTCATCTCCCATAAGCCACTGGCTTGCGTCATGCCAGATTTCGCCGAGCAGATAGATATCGGGACGTATCCTTTTGAGCCGCCGGCGCATCTCCTTCAGAAAACGATGAGACACTTCGTTTCCCACATCAAAACGGATCGCATCGATATCGAATTCCCGGATCCACTGTTCACACACGCCGCAGAAATAGTCGATCACTTCCGGATTATTCGTATTGAGCTTGGGCATCCAGTCCGCAAATGCAAACGAATAAAATCTCCCGTCCCTCGTATTTCCTGTTTTAGCGATCTGTGACCAGTCGTTTACCATAAACCAGCCGGAATAAGGAGAATCCGCACCCTTTTCCAGTACATCCAGCCAGGGTGCGAACTTCCGGCCGCAGTGGTTAAACACTGCGTCAACCATCACACGAATTCCCATACTGTGGGCATTGTCGACAAGACGTCGCATCCCGGCATTATCTCCGAAAGAGGGATCGATCTTGGTGTAATCTTTCGTATCATACTTGTGGTTCGTCTCCGCCTCCATAATCGGGTTCAGATAGATTCCGGTAATGCCCAGATCCTTTAAATACGGCAGTTTCCCGCGGATTCCTTCCAGATCTCCGCCATATTTCTCCTTATTCGTCACCGGTCCTGTCTGCCACGGCAGGATGTCCGGATCATCCCGGTCCGGCGTACCGTTGCAGAACCGGTCAGGAAAGATCTGATACCACACCGTGTCGTTGACCCAGGACGGAGTGCGATTCACGTCCGCCGGATTCATCCACGGTACGATGAAATACTGGAGCAGACGTCCCGGCATGTTGACCTGCTCTTCCGTCAGGAAACCGTCTTCAAAATAATACCAGACCTCACCGTCCGTATGAAGTTCAAAGTAATATTTGCATCTCTTATATGGCGGATTCAACGTAGTCGTCCACCAGAGCTGATGGGGCAGACGCTTTTTATAAACTATCTCCTTCCTCTGTCCGCTCCATCTCTCACTG
This sequence comes from Mediterraneibacter catenae, assembly GCF_008691045.1. GTDB lineage: Bacteria > Bacillota > Clostridia > Lachnospirales > Lachnospiraceae > Mediterraneibacter > Mediterraneibacter ornithocaccae. The sequence continues at coordinate 17,875 of NZ_VMSO01000013.1, read as the reverse complement.
CCGCCGAGTATGCCGGCGTCAAATGGATCACCGTGTATGATAAATACCCTTTTTACGTCGTATCCGGTTTTCAGATTGACGATCAGCCGGTCCTCATCCAGAGGATAACTCATCTGTTCCGATGTTTTATGATATACTGCTGCAAAATCCATGCTGTTTCCTCCCTGCTGTCCTCTCCAGCGCCTCATATACCCTGAGCAGTTCCCCCACGCTCCAGGCCTGCGCAAAACATCCTTTCGACATGACAGGCTCCGCCCCGTCATAAATCTCCGGAAGCTGTCCGATACATCCTTCCCGCAGTGCACCGTAAAGTGCCTCGAGCTGGCTGCGCACATATGTTTTCGCACTTTCGCTGTATCCGTTCACCTTCAGGTAAGCAAGATAGTATGCGCCCAGCGGATATACCCACACAGTCCCCTGATGATACGCCAGATCCCTGTCCAATACTTTCCCGCCGTATACCGGTTTAAACTCCGGATCAGCCGGTTCCAGGGTCCGCAGACCGTATGGAGTATAAAGTTTTTCAAATACCGTGTCTACTACCATTCTTTCTTTGTCCGGTTCAAGCATGGTAAACGGCATGGACACTGCCCATACCTGATTACACCTGATCTGAGAGTCCGCCTTCGTTCCCGACACCACATCTTTCAGGCAGTGATGCTCTTCCATCCAGAACTTTTCTTCAAAGGATCGTCTGGTCCGTTCTGCGGCCGCATCATACTCGTCCGCATTCTTCCCGTCTGCACACTTGTCCGGGAGCAGCCGCGCACACTCTCCCATTATTCTGAGCGCATTATACCAGTAGGCGTTGATCTCCACCGGTTTCCCGTGCCTCGGCGTAGGCAGGATCTCACCTACCCTGACGTCCATCCACGTCACCTGGTCCAGTCCGCTTCCCGCTGTGATAAGCCCGTCATCATCCATCCGGATATCATAATCCGTCCCCCTCATATAGTATTCAATGATCCGCTCCATAACAGGATACATCTCTCCTGCAAATGCCAGATCACCGGAGGCTTTATAGTATAACCAGACGCAGTTGATAAACAGGAGCGCCGCATCCACTGTATTATACATAGGTTCACTCTTTCCTTCGGGGAAGAGATTCGGCATAAGCCCGTTTTTCTCATAGCGGGCAAATGTCCTCAGAATAGACACCGCGTCCTCATAGCGTTTTGTAGACAGGCATATTCCGGGCAGGGCGATCATTGTGTCCCTTCCCCAGTCTTCAAAAAACGGAAAGCCTGCCAGGATCGTCTCCCCGCCGGTGGACTCCCGTCTTGAAACGAACTGATGCGCACTTTTCACAAGACAGCGTGCAGTCTCATCTTCAAGCCCTGCCGTCACTTCCAGTTCCCTGCGCGTTTTTTTCAGTTCATCTATGACAGATTCCGCCAGATCCCTCACACTTTTTATCTGACCTGCTGTATTATTTCCTTTCACATATTTGTCTTCCGTCGAAAAGACAACCGAAAGGATATTTTCGCATCCGCTTTCCACAGTCATTGTAATCCGGTGGCATGCCTTTGCCCTTCCGGTGCTGCGCCGTCCGTCGCATACGTCATATGAATAATAATATGCTTCTTCGGTCTCCGGCATCTCTGTATCACATCCGTCTGTCCTGTAATACAGTTTCATGCCGCCGCTCTCCACACATCCTTCCGTGTACATAACTCTGTTCTCCTGCGCCGGTTCTTCCCCTTTGGGGGCGAACTGATAGAACGGAGTTACCGTCAGGCTGACAGCGCTGCGGCTGCGGTTCTTTATCCGGTAACAGACTGCAGCTGTATTTTCCTTCTGTTTTATAGCCGCCTCCTTCGCAATCTCCACTCCGTTTACAAGGTACTGCCAGACCGGGGTATCCTCATAGGAAAAACCAGTCTGGTATCTGTATCCCTCCTCCCGGGTGCCATCCGCAAATTCCTGTGAAGAAAGGATATATGTCTCATTTCCGATATCCAGTTTCTCCGCCAGCCGATGAATGACATTATACCGGTTATTCGGCGCTTTTGTACACGCCATGAGAAAAGCATGATCATTTCGCGCCGCCGATCCCGTGACGGTCAGCGAAGAAAAGCCTCCCAGCCCGTTCGTCATGAGGTAGCAGTTCTCCTGTCCTCTTTCCAGTGTCTTCCAGTCCTGTTTTCCGTATCTCCATTTTATGCCCATCTTATCTGTCTCTCCTGTGTCTCCTCGATTTCCGTCTCCGTCGTGCCGGCGTCTCCCAAAGCTCTTCCAAGAACAAGTACACTCTGAGGTTCAATCTGAATACTTTTTCCTGCGGGATTATGCGTCCTCCACAATGAACTGTCCTCGCCGCTGCAGAGAATCTCCCATGCACCGTCTCCAACCGGCAGATTTCTGACAGAACTGCTGCTGTTATATATGATCCTCAGCATATCCCATCTGTCATGGCCGTCCTCTGAGCGGTTGTCCACTGCAAAACTCACAAGTCCTTCTGATTTCTCCATATCCCGGATCCGCTCTGCTGCATGCGGGGATTTATCATACAGTCCGGGCAGCCGGGACCGCAATGCTATCAGTCCTTTATAGTATTCTACAAGATCTCTGTTTTTCCATGCCTGCTCCCAGTCAAGGCGGTTCAACGCAATAGAAGCATTATACGAATCCTCAAGACCATCTTTCGTCCTCGCGAATTCTTCTCCTGACAGGAGGAACAAATTTCCCTGACAAGTCATGTACAGAGCCGCTGCCATCCGGTTCAGACGCATTCTCTCTGTCTCATCCGTCCCGGGCATAGTCTCGGCAAGCTCCAAAATCATTCACATTGATTTCAAAGCTGATTTTTATTATAATATTTTCAGAAGTTTTTGGAAAACCAGGGGGATAACAGATTATGACAACTATACAGGATATCGCTGATAAACTGGGGATTTCCAAGAGCACCGTTTCAAAAGCATTGAACGACGCCCCCGATATCAGCGAAACATTGCAAAAACAAGTTCTTGAAACCGCCGTGGAACTTGGATACACAAAGCTGCGGCGTTACAAAAAACCGGCAAAAAAACTATGCGTTATCATACAACGTAATAACATCCAATTCGAAGAACCTCATCACTTCGCTTATGACATCATCATGGGATTCCGCCAGATTGCTGAACCGTCGGGCTACGAAGTCGCTATTGTTCCGGTAGACGCTGACGTCCAGAGAGAAATTTCCTATGATGCATTCATGCTCCAGCACGACTTTTCCGGAGCTTTTGTACTTGGCTTCTCTCTTGTGGAGCCATGGATGAAAGATTTCCACGCCTGCCGGACACCAACCGTACTTTATGACAATCACATCATCGGCAATCCGATGATATCATATGTAGGTATTGATAATGAAGAAGGCATGGATCTCGCCATAGACCATCTGAAGAAACTGGGGCATCAGAAGATCGGATATTTAAGCAGCGCGCTCGGTTCACATATCATGCAGGTACGACACAGGGCGTTTTTTCAGGCAATGCGCAGCCATGGCCTGAAAGCCGACTCCTCCTATGCCGGCTGCTCTTATTATCTGTCAGAATGTATGGAAAAACACCTGCCTCGCCTGCTGGACATGGGAATGACTGCGATCATATGCTGTCAGGATACATTCGCCAGCGCTGCGATCACCCAGTGTCAGCAGCTTGGATACCAAGTACCGAAAGATGTCAGCATCATCGGTTTCGATGATATTCCACTCTCCGCCTACACTTCGCCGCCGCTTACCACGGTGCGCCAGGACCGCATCCAACTGGGAAAGAGCGGATTTAACGCGCTCAGCGGACTGTTAAACGAGATTCCTCTCGGCACTATCCTGCTCCACGCAGACCTTATTGTAAGAAACTCTGCCTCTGCACCTGCCAACTGCTGACATATCCGCCTGCCGCCAGGCATAACAGTTCTTCAGACATACTCACAACACCGTTTCTGACAGCATGCGACAGAAAGGATTTTCGACATGACAGTTTTGCGAATAGCACAGGCACAGATGCCCGTATATACAGATATAAAGCAGCTTGCCGGAGTTCTCAAGACTCTGGCTGAACAGGCCGTTCAGGAAAAAGCTTCTTTCCTGACACTCCCGGAAATGTTCTGCTGTCCTTACGACGTCAGCAGTTTCCCCGTTTACGCCGAGCCTCAGGGCGGTCCGGTATGGCAGATATGTTCCGATATCGCCCGCTCTTTTCACATTTACCTCTCTGCGGGAACTATGCCGGAACAAGATGAAAACAGACGGATTTATAACACAGCCTATGTGTTTGATCAAGATGGCCGTCAGATTGCAAAGCACAGAAAAATGCACCTGTTTGATATTAATGTGGAGGATGGGCAGTATTTTCAGGAGTCCGCTGTACTCACTGCCGGAAATAAAGTTACGACTTTCGAAACCGGATTCTGCACTATGGGGCTTGCCGTCTGCTATGACATCCGCTTCCCCGAACTATTCCGTCTCATGGCTCTTAAAAATGCCAGGGTCATTTTTGTTCCTGCATCTTTCAATATGACGACCGGTCCAATGCACTGGGAACTTCTCTTCCGTTCGCAGGCTGTCTCTAACCAGGTCTTTATCGTCGGAACAGCTCCGGCAAGAGATATCAATTCATCATATATTTCATGGGGACACAGTATTGTGACTGATCCATGGGGAAACGTACTCTCCAGCATGGAAGCCGGCACTGAGCTGCGTATCACCGAAATCAATCTGGAAGAATGCAGCAGAGCCAGAGAACAGATTCCTGTACTCCGGCACAGACGCGAAGACGTCTACACATTAAAAGAGCGTTGAACATATTTCAACGCTTTTTTTCGATCATTCTGTTCTTTTTGCATGGCGGACATACTCTGTGAGATGATATTCCAGTTCCGCCATTGTATCTGCTGTCTCCGGTTCCGTATACGATATCCTGTGTATCAGCCGGTGTACATAATCATTTTCTTCTGCTATATCCAGACTCTCCCTGAAGTTCAGATCATAAAAATACGCCAGATAAGATATCCAGTAATCCATAAGCGTAACGCGGTCCGACGAAAGGATACTCTTTTCTCCAAGAGCATCTCTGCGTATCTTCGCCGTAATTTTCGCTGCGCCAATTTCAGCCGCTTCTGCCCCCATAAAAGTTTCCAGAGGATCTTCGAGTTTCACCCGGCAGTTGTCCAGTTTGTCCGCATCCCGGATAATACGTGCATGAAGAAGTGTTTTCTCATCATCTATACCTTCAAGAGCAAAATCGCTGTGCTTTGCGATGGCAGTCTCTATGACAGCGTCCCAACGATCCTCCGTAAGGAATCGTCGTATCATTCCTTCTCTGAACAACACCTTCACTCCATAGGCCGCATGATCCATTGTATCCGGCAGAAAACTGTCATATCTCTTAAGCTGCTCGAAGCGTCCGATATCATGCAGCAGCGCTATGATCCGGGCAAGAAAAACATCCTCGTCCGACAGGCCCATGCGCTCTGCGATCTCCGAACTTTGCTCCACTACACCATATGTGTGTACGATCTTAAGCCGCACCTTGTCATTTTCTCTGTCGTAGTTATCCAGATAACTCTCAAACACCGCTTTTGCAGATGTATAGTCTGTCATACTCTCATCCTCCTGTCTATTATGATATGCTGATTATCGACCTGTCCCTTACCCCAATGCCACGTCCAGTACCATCATAAGCACGAACCCGACCGCAACTCCTACTGTACTGATATTCGAGTGTGCCCCGCTCTGTGCTTCAGGAATCAGTTCTTCCACTACCACATAGATCATCGCTCCCGCAGCAAACGCCAGAAAATATGGAAGAAACGGCACTACGAATCTTGTCAGGAGAATCGTGACAAGAGCCGCTGCCGGTTCCACGATACCGGAGAGAGCTCCATATGCAAACGCCCTTGTCTTCGACAGTCCCTGACTTTTAAGCGGCATAGAGATAACGGCGCCCTCCGGAAAGTTCTGGATAGCAATGCCCACAGACAGCGCAAACGCACCTGCCAGAGTCATTGTTGTATTCTCAGAAAGCACTCCTGCAAATGTGACACCGACTGCCATCCCCTCAGGAATATTATGGAGCGTCACTGCAAGGACAAGCATGGTTGTTTTTTTTAAATGTGCTGGTACGCCTTCCGGTTTCTCATCTGTAAAATGCAGATGCGGCGTCAATGTATCAAGCACGAGCAGGAATCCCATTCCCAGAAGAAAGCCTGCCGCAGGCGGAAGCCAGGGAATTCCTCCCTTTTCCTCTGTCATACTGATGGCAGGAATCAAGAGCGACCAGACAGAAGCTGCCATCATGACACCCGAGGCAAAACCAAGCAGCAGTTTCTGCAGCCTTTCATTCATTTCCTTTTTCATAAAAAATACCATCGCCGAGCCAAGGGCGGTCCCGGCAAATGGTATCAATATTCCGATCAGTGTATTCTGATTCATATCCTCTCTCCTTACATCTGTCCGTTCCCGGCAGCGTTCTCCATTCAGAATGCGCCGGGTATTTATGTCGTCATTTTCTCGTTATCCTATCATATGCACAGGGAGAAGATTTTGTCAACGCCTATTCTGCCGCCAGCTCTTTTCCTGCTGCACGGCACTCTTCCAGAGCCTCCTCATCCGGCGACTCATTAGTAATGACGCCCTCATCTCTTATAAGAACAGCTCCTGCATTCCTCATACGTTCTGCCCAGTCTCTCATCCATTCTCCGTCTCCCCAGCCATAAGATCCGAATAAAAGGATCTTCTTCCCAGACACGAACGGTTCAAGACTTTCTACAAACGGTTCCATTTCCGTCTCTTCCAGCTGCTCTGCTCCCATAGACGGGCAGCCAAGCGCAAACACATCTTCCGACACAAGAACAGCCACATCAGCATCTGCCACTTCCATGAGGATCGGTTCTGCTCCAGCAGACCTGATTCCTTCTGCTACCGCCCCGGCCATAGCCCGGGTATTTCCGGTTCCACTCCAATATACTACTGGTACGTTCATGATTCTTCCTCCATTTCATAATGTTTTCCACTGACGCAGCACCTGCCCTGACAGCACTGCTTCTGTCATATGGCAATCTCCCGGATACTCTTTCCGGTAATAAACTCATTGACCGCACAGTTTTTTGCACGGTCGTATTCCTTGAAGATCATTCTGGCTGTCGCAAGATCACTGTAGACTTTCCAATATCCGATCATCAGGTACCGCCTTCCTTCATTTTCAATAAATCCTTTTACATCCTCGGCAGGATATCCAAGAAAAGCCCCTATCTCATGTGGGAATCCCATCCCCTGCTTTGCAAAATCTCCAACGCGTGAACACAGGCGGCAAAGCATATCATCCAGATCCATACGGCCGTAGCCGTACTCATGAATAAGACTGCGGATCTTCGGACCATTCAGATATCTTTCCAGCTCGCCGGGACGGTAAAAAAGGACAAGGCATTTTCCCTCTGAGCAGGATAGTCTGCGATATGCTATTCCCGTATCCTGAAGCAGCTCCGAGAGTCCGTCATAGAGACAAATATCCATCGATATTACGCAGGATACTTTCAAGCCTTTCAGGAACGGCGCACACTGGAGAACCACCTGAAATGCCAGGCGGAGCCTCCGATCATTATTTTTTAAGAAATATGATAATACTTCAGCCGGCATAGTTCCTCCTTAATTATGAGAATGATTTTCAATTAAAACAATACTACCATACATGTCTTATCATTGCAATATGGATTTTGAGAATTTATATCATTTACTATTTATAGGCAATTTGCTCAATTAATTTTATTTTTTTATCCTTTTTTTAGTTGTTCCCCATATGTCTTTAGTGTATAATGTGTATATGATATTTGAGAGGTGAAAGTCTCAAACAATACATACATAAAGGAGAGATTCGCCATGGTAAATTTAATTACAGGCCCAAGAGGCAGCGGAAAGACACAGCAAATGATTGATCTTGCAAATGAGAAGGTGAAAACTTCCAGCGGAAACGTAGTATTTATCAAAAAAAGCCATAAGGACACATACACGGTAGATTTCAATATCCGTGCGATCCGTATGGCAGATTATCCAGATATTCTGACACTCGAAGAATTCGTAGGATTCCTTTACGGCATGGTAGCCGGCAATCACGACATCGAAACGATCTTTATTGACAGTGTGCTGAAACAGGCAAACATCACTCTTGAAAGTCTCCCTGTCTTCCTGCAGAAACTGAATAAGATAAGCTCTGAAAACAATATCGACTTCTATCTGAGTATAGGCGCAGATAAGAACGAGATTTCCGGTATTGACTCCTCTGATTATAATGTGATCGCATAACAGGAGATACCGATAGACTCTCGCAGACACAGAAACGGCATCGCCGGATATCTGTGAAAATGATTAAAAATGAATAACGTTCAGCGGCGGCAGAAAATCAATTCTGCCGCCGCTGTTTTTCTTCTTATACTGTTTTATTTCCCCGCTGTCTCCGTGCCTTCCGATTCTGCGTCTGTTCCGGTCATTGACAGGACGGTGTTCGTTTCCTCTCCTTCTTTGTATTCGATCGTCACTTCATCTCCCACATCAAAGCGGATGACATCGATATAATCCACAACAGACACGTCAAAGATATCGTCTGATCCCTCTACCATGATATAGTAATGGGAATTTCCCTCGATAACGCCCTGGGCGATCTTTGTGATCTGCCCTGTCACTGTCAGGATTTCCCGGGTATCTTCCTCCACTTCTTTGATGCCGTTCTTGTACATCAGTGCCGTATACTGTTCTTCGCACTCGCTCACCGTATCTCCGGTCGCCACGATCTGGTATTTCTGTACATTAACCATGGCATACATCTTCACGAGGCCCGCATCGTCTTTCAGCGCTATAAAATATGTCGGCTCACCCGATATATTGAGCAGCAGCGGAAAAGTCGCGATATAGTGCAGGTTCTGCACTTGTCCCTCTGCCGAATCCATGGCTGACTGCTCCGTCGCGCCTTCTACTTCATAGAATCTTGTCTCCATCGTCCTCTGGTTCATGAGCACGAAACCGACATTTGACTGATCTCCGGTAATGGACGTAACACCCGTATATACCCACACATCATCATCGATTGCCAGATAATTATATCCGTCTGTAGTTACAAGACAGTCTTTCTGGCCGAACACGCTGTTCAAAAAGCCGTGCTGCAGTGTTCCATGGTAATCATAGAGTTCAACAAGAAGATCCGCGGAATACGCCCTGTCTATCCACTGAGGGGCATCCTCTATCGCATAATCCTGTGTCTCTCCTGTAATGGCATTGCAGAGCACAACCCTTCCGATCGTAACACCTCCGAACAGCCCGATATTGTACTTTTTCACAGGGCAGATCCAGTAGGGAGTTCCCTCTTCATCTACTTCAAAGCTCAGATCATTAAAAATATAGGTCGGATACTTGAACCGCAGGTGTCTGTATATATTACGGTTGAAATGGTCGCTTGTAGTATATTTCATTCCTTCATCCAGCTTCACAAGTTCCGTATCCTGCGTTGCCATATCGATTTTAATATATGCAGGGATTCCCTCGCTGCTGTTCGTCAGCCATTTAATGATGCTGGCATATTTCAGTGGAGACACGCGCACCGGACGATCCTGATAGTTAATCTGTGAATACAAGTCATCTACTTCAAACTGAGACACCATATCCACCATGCTCCCCATCTCCCTGTTGCCGAGGAGAGCAGCCGAATCCCGGTCAAGAAGCGGAATCTGGTCAAAGGAAAGCTCTTCGATATCTGCAGCAAACTCGCCGGTCTCTACTGTCATGAGTTTCTGATATTTGTCCGCATTGACGATCGGCGAGGACAGGAGCGTCCCGGCAAGATATACGATAACAACCGCAGCAAACACTCCCAGGATAATTTTCAATCCCTTTGACTCCTTGAGTTCATAACGGTTTAATCCCTTTTTCTTTGCAAAGAGCGCCGCGATCAAAAGGATGAGTACTCCCAGAAATATCCAGAACTCTGCAGAGTGGATATTGAGCGCCGGAAGAGCTGTGTAATAATAAATGCCAAGCGCCAGAATCGCGATTACCACTATAATAATTCTTCTTTTAATCTTTTTCATTTTTCCCCTTTCAGAACTTCTTCCTCCACAGCGCCGGTGATAAAAGAAGAAGGAACGGTATGATCTCCAGCCTTCCCACGAGCATGTCAAAGCTGAACACAATCTTGGAAAGCGGCGAGAACATATGGAAGTTCTCTACCGGTCCCACCTTGGAGATACCCGGTCCAACATTATTTATTGTTGTCAAAACGCCGCTGAAAGATGTAGCAAAATCAAAATTGTCGATTGACACAATCAATACAGATGCAGCCAGTATAAATACGTATGCAGCAAAATATACATTTATTCCCCTCAGAGTATCCTGCCCTACTTTCTTTCCATTGAGTTTTACAACAGTCACCGCATTTGGATGCAGGATCTTATGGATCTCCTGACGAATCGACTTCAGCAATATCACAAACCTGCACACTTTGATACCACCGCCGGTAGAACCCGCACAGGCTCCGATAAACATGATTACCAAAAGTATAGCCTTCGACAGTTCTGGCCACAGTTCATAATCCGCCGTGTAGAATCCGGTCGTCGTGATGATCGACGCCACCTGAAACGCCGCGTAGCGGAATGCATGGAACACATTTTCATAGATACTCAGGATATTGATCGTTATCACTGTAACAGATGCCGCTATAACACCGAGATACGCGCGCAGCTCCTCGTTCTTGAGCACACTCTTCCAGTCCTTTAAAAGCAGCAGGAAATACAGATTGAAGTTCACACCGAAAAGGATCATGAACACCGTGATCACACCATCGATATACGCGCTGTCATAGAAAGCAACACTTGTATTTCGGTTGTTGAATCCTCCGGTTCCCGCCGTGCTGAACGAATGGATCAGCGCATCGTAGAGATTCATCCCGCCGAACATGAGCAGTACAACCTCTACTGCCGTCAGCACGAAATACATCCCATAGAGTATCGCTGCTGTATTTCTCGCTTTCGGAACAAGCTTATCCGCCTCCGGTCCTGGCATTTCCGCACGCATAAGCGGCATGGAATTCTCATCGTCCAGAGAAGTAATCATAAGCACAAAGACGAGCACTCCCATGCCTCCGATCCAGTGCGTAAGGCACCGCCAGAAATTGATTCCCATTGGCAGACTCTCAATCTCCTGCAGGATTGTAGACCCGGTCGTCGTAAATCCGGATACTGTCTCAAAGAAAGCATCTACATAGTTCGGTATACTTCCTGATATAACAAACGGCAGAGCCCCGAAAAGAGACCACAGAAGCCACGCCAGAGCAACAATGGCAAAACTCTCTTTTCCGTAAATCCTTGTAGATTTCGGTCTCTTCCTTCCAAATATAAGGAAAACAATTCCCAGGATCGCACTGACAATCAGGAAAGAGAAACCGCTCTTCTCCCAGTAAAGGAGCGACACAAAAGCAGGGATCAAAAGCACGACGCCCTCAACACCGAGCATCTTTCCCAGTATGTATATAATCATTCGTTTATTCATTTTTTCGCTCCTACGCCAAAATATCCTCTATATCTTCAATATGTTTTTCCATTGTAATAACAATCACACTGTCACCCACTTCGATGCAGTCATCTCCGCCGGGAATAATAATCTGCCTCTTTCTTGCAATACACGCGATCAAATTATTTGACTTGATCGCCAGGTCTTTAAAAGGTATCCCGGTGTATCTGGTCTCTGACTTGATGATAAATTCAAGCGCTTCTACTTTGTCGTCCACTAACTGGTACAAGGTTTCTACATTTGCACTGCCCTGTGAATTCTTTCTGGCCCTGATATAACTTAAGATAGCATCTGCCGTCGCCGTCTTTGCCGATACGATACTGTCAATCCCGAAATCCTCGACCATGCTGGCACGGCGGTCTTCGTTGATCTTGGCAATAATCTTTGCTGTTCCCTGACTCTTTGCAAACAGAGCCGTAATGATATTCTCTTCATCCATGCCTGTCAGTCCGACAAACGCATCTGCCTCTTCAATGCCTTCTTCTATCAGAAGATCATGATCTGTAGCATCTCCGTTGATGATTATTGCTTTCGGAAGAAGTTCACAAAGTTCTTCACATCTGTTTACGTCTCGCTCAATAATCTTGATCTGCATCCCCAATTTGCAAAGCTGTACTGCAAGATAGTAAGCAACACGGCCGCCGCCGCAGATAATAACTTTCTTAATCTTCCCACGGTGTTTGCCGAACATGCGGAAGAACCTTTCCATCTCGCCGTGTGAAACCGCGATATGCAGCCTGTCTCCTTCGCGAATAACGTAATCGCCGTCCGGGATCAGTACATCCCCGCAGTGCTCGACCGCACAGACGAGGAGCTTGATCTGAAACTTATTATACATGTCTGCAAGAGACATACCGGCAAGTTTCCCATCTTTTGGTATCAGATATTCGATCAGCTCCACTCTTCCTTTTACAAAAGTCTCTATCTTACTTGCATCCGGGAACAAAAGAACCCTGCTGATCTCATCCGCCACAATCAGCTCCGGATTAACCGCCATACTAAGATGCAGGTCTTCCTTTAAAAGGCCGATCTGTTTGAAATAGATTGGATTACGCACACGGGCAATCGTGTGTTTTGCCCCGAGCTTTCTCGCAATAAGGCAGCTCAGCATATTGCACTCATCAGCCGATGTACACGCGATCACAAGATCTGCATGAGGCACATCCGCCTCTTTCTGCACTTCGGCATCTGCCGCGTCGCCTATTACACAGGCAATATCCAGCCGGTCCACAGCATATTTAAGTTTCCTTTCATTGCTGTCGATCATCACCACATCATAATTTTCGACAGAAAGCTGTTTTGCAAGTTTATACCCTACTTTTCCATCCCCAATGATAACAATCTTCATCGCTTTTCCCTCTGTTGTATCAATATTTTATCACGGTATACAGACTTCTCAGTTTATCTGTATACATAGCAGAGCAATTATAGCACCTTTACATATAAAGCACAACAATCTTAGCACTTTCTTTACACGAACCCATTATCGTTTCTTCGCATGCGAAAAAGGAGGCAGAAAAACACTTTTTCCGCCTCCTCTCTATCACTTTTTCAATCTTTTACCTGTTTCTAAGAAGTTTTCGACCGTATATCACTCTTCAGATGCTCTTGATGCAATCTCTTTCTCCTGAACATCTGACGGCGCCTGCTCATATCTGGCAAACTCATAGGAATACGTACCTCTTCCGCCTGTCATGGAACGCAGTGTCGTACAGTATCCGAACAGCCCTGTCATCGGAATGTCTGCCTCAATAACCTGCTTGCCGCCTGCGATCGGGTTCATACCGAGCACACGGCCGCGTCTCTTGTTCAGATCTCCCATCACATCACCTGTATAATCGTCAGGAACCGTAACTTTGATCGAAGCGATAGGTTCAAGAAGGACCGGTGATGCCTCCAGGAATCCTTTCTTAAACGCCTGCGCTGTAGCTGTCTTGAAGGCCATCTCAGAGGAATCTACCGGATGATAAGATCCATCATAAAGTATCGCTTTCACACCAACGACCGGATATCCGGCGAGAGGTCCCTTAACAACAGAATCCTGAAGCCCCTTCTCGACTGCCGGGAAGTAATTCTTCGGAACCGCTCCGCCGACAACGCACTCTTCAAATACATATGGCGTGTCAAGATCTCCTGACGGCTCGAATTTCATCTTAACATGTCCGTACTGTCCGTGTCCACCAGTCTGTTTCTTGTATTTCATATCCACGTCAGCATTCTTACGGATAGTCTCGCGGAACGCTACCTTCGGAGTTTCCAGCACGATCTCAACTTTATATCTGGCGGCAAGCTTGCTCGCTGCAATCTCGAGATGCTGATCGCCCATACCATATAGAAGCGTCTGACGATTTTCACTGTCATTGACCGCACGCAGTGTAACATCCTCTGCAGTCATTCTAGCAAGAGCCTGCGATACTTTGTCCTCATCTCCTTTATTCTTCACACGGTATCTCATATATGTATAAGGTACGGAATAGTCGGTCTTTGCGTATGATACCTGATTTGACTTTGTAGACAAAGTATCACCGGTACGTGTATTTGCAAGTTTTGCGATAGCTCCGATATCTCCGGCAAAGAGCTCCGATACTTCCGAAGGTTTATTGCCGCACATCGTATAAAGTTTGCCAGGCTTCTCCTCAGACTCAGTATCTGCATTGTAGAGGATATCATCACCTTTTAAGACACCCGAGCACACTTTGATAAATGAATATTTTCCGATAAACGGATCCACCATCGTCTTAAATACATAGGCTGTTTTCGCCTTTGAGAAATCATAGTTTGCCTCGAAAATATCATTTGTTGTGCGGTTGATGCCCGCGCATGTCCTCTTATCCGGGCTCGGGAAGAAACGAACAATATCTGACAGAAGGTTAGCAACACCCTGTGCCTGTACATTAGATCCCATAGCCACCGGAACGATATCTCCTTCCATAACCTCTGTACGCATTGCCGCACGTATCTCCTCGATCGAGAACTCTTCGCCATTAAAGTAGCGCTCCATGAATTCCTCACTCGTCTCGGCTACAGCTTCCATCAGAGAATCTCTTAAAATCTCAAGGTTCGGTTTACAATAATCCGGGATCTCACACTCTTCTCTCTGACCAATCCCCGTATATCTGCGTCCCGCATTCTTAATAACATTAATATAACCTACCAGCTTTTCATTCTCACGGATCGGCTGGAAATGCGGAGCAATCTTCTTGCCATACCGAGCCGTCAGATCCTCTACTACCTGACGGAAACTGGCATCATCTACATCCATTTCTGTCACATATACCATTCTCGGGAGATTATACTTGTCGCACAGTTCCCACGCTTTCTCGGTTCCTACCTGGACGCCCGCCTTGCCGGACACCACAATAACTGCTGCATCCGCGGCGCTGACAGCCTCCTCTACTTCACCGACAAAGTCAAAATATCCCGGCGTATCAAGGATATTGATCTTTGCTTTCTCCCACTCAATCGGGATCAGGCTTGTGCTGATCGAAAAACCACGTTTCTGTTCCTCTTTATCAAAGTCACTCACCGTGCTGGCATCTGACACTTTACCCATGCGGTTCGTTGCTCCCGACACGTACAGCATTGCCTCGACAAGACTTGTCTTTCCACTTCCGCCGTGTCCGAGCAATACCACGTTTCTTATTTCGTCCGTTCTGTAAACCTTCATGCTGCTGCCTCCTTGTATGTAGTTATTATGCCCGCTATTTTTCCACCACGCAGACACATCATGGGTATATTGTACTAAAATTACAGTATGATTACAACTATTTTATTCATTTTTCACATACATTATTTATGTTTACTTTTATGCTGTAAAGTGCTAAGATATTTTTGTATATGCGGGGCATCCCGTTTCTTACCATTTATATAACGAAAGGATTAAGCTTATCATGGCTTCTACTAAAATCGGTTTTATCGGATTGGGGCTGATCGGCGGCTCTGTCGCTAAAGCCATCCGTAAATATTACCCTGACTACAACATTATAGCATTTGACAAAAATCGGGAGACATTAGCTCTGGCCGTGCAGGACGGTATCATCCAAACAGCCTGCTCTTCTATCGATAAAAATTTCAGAGAGTGCAGTTATATCTTCCTCTGCGCTCCGGTCGCATACAATACTGCCTATTTATCGCAGTTAAAAGATATTATGAGTCCCGACTGTATTCTGACCGATGTGGGCAGTGTGAAGACTTCCATCCACGAGGAGATCACTGCACTTGATATGGAGGAAAACTTCATCGGCGGACATCCGATGGCCGGTTCTGAGAAGAGCGGATTTGCCAATTCAAAGGCGCATCTTATCGAAAACGCCTACTATATCCTGACTCCCACAGAGAAAGTATCAAAAGAACGTACAGCGTCCTACCGTGATTTCATCGCCTCCCTGAAAGCAATTCCGGTCGTACTGGACTATAAAGTACACGACTGCATTACCGGCACGATCAGTCATCTTCCGCACATCATTGCTTCTACACTTGTAAATTACGTGCGCGATCATGACACAAAAGACGAACTGATGAAGGCGCTGGCTGCAGGCGGATTCAAAGATATTACGAGAATCGCGTCATCCTCTCCGGTAATGTGGCAGCAGATCTGCCTCAAAAACCGCGCAAATATCTCTCAGATCCTTGGCGGGTACATTGCCTCGCTTGAAAAGGCAAAGGCTTCTGTAGATTCCGGTAATGAAGCAGAACTGTACTCTCTATTCGAGACTTCCCGGGACTATCGTGATTCTATGCCCAACAGCTCCGCAGGTCCGATCAAAAAACAGTTCGCCGTCTACTGCGACATCATCGATGAAGCCGGCGGGATTGCAACTATTGCAACTATTCTGGCAAGCAACAACATTAATATTAAAAATATCGGTATCGTACACAACAGAGAATTTGAGGAGGGCGTGCTCCGAATCGAATTTTACGATGAGGCTTCTTCCGCAAAAGCAGTACAACTTCTGCAAAAATATCATTATGTCGTCTACGAAACCTGAAAGAAAGGATAAAAACTTATGGAATTATGCAGTATTACGGGATTAAAAGGAAAGATCAGTGTTCCGGGAGATAAATCCATCTCACACCGCTGTGTGATGTTCGGATCGATTGCCAGCGGCACGACAGAGATACACAACTTTCTGGAAGGAGCGGACTGCCTTGCAACTATCCGCTGCTTCCGGACCCTCGGCATTGACATTGAAAAGAATGATGACCTTGTCCTTATACACGGCAAAGGTCTCCACGGGCTCTCTGCGCCGGACAATATCCTGGATGTAGGAAACAGCGGCACTACGACCCGACTGATGTCCGGAATTCTGGCCGGACAGCGCTTTGAGTCGAAATTGTCAGGTGATGAATCCCTCAACTCCCGTCCAATGAAACGGATCATCGAACCACTGACACAGATGGGAGCCAATATCTCCAGTATATTAAGAAACGGATGCGCTCCCCTTTATATCACTCCAGGCAGACTTCACGGAATTCACTATAATTCTCCCGTTGCATCAGCACAGGTAAAATCCTGCATTCTGCTGGCCGGACTATATGCCGACGGAAAAACTTCCGTCACTGAACCGAGCCTGTCAAGGAATCATACTGAACTGATGCTCAAAGAATTCGGCGCTGATGTACACACCACACATGATATCGGCAGCACAAAAGCGACCGCCAGCATCTCCCCCTGCAAAGAACTGTACGGTCAGAAGATTACCGTGCCCGGAGATATTTCCTCCGCTGCCTACTTCTTAGCAGCAGGGCTTATTGTCCCCGATTCCGAGATAGTCATCGAAAATGTCGGAATAAATCCGACCCGCGCCGGTATCCTGAAAGTATGTGAAGATATGGGCGGAGATATCTCACTACTCAACGAGAGGGTTGAAGGCGGAGAGAAAATCGCGGATATTCTCGTCCGTACAAGCAAGCTCCACGGTACAACTATCCAGGGAGACATCATTCCCACACTCATTGATGAGATTCCTGTCATCGCAGTCATGGCAGCTGTCGCCGAAGGAACAACCATCATTAAAGATGCTGCTGAACTAAAAGTCAAAGAGACCGACCGCATTGAAACCATATGTGATAATCTGAAAGCCATGGCATGCAATGTGACTCCTACATCCGACGGCATGATCATCACCGGTGGGAAACTCAAAGGCGCATCCATCCACACACTGCTCGACCACCGCATTGCAATGGCGTTCAGCATCGCCGCACTTGTAGCCGAAGGAAACACAAAGATACTCGACAGCAAATGCGTGGATGTGTCCTATCCGACGTTCTACGATACATTCGAGGAGCTGTTGTAAATTCGGATTTATCAGACTGAGAAAGAGTCCGCCGGGAGGTATGTATTGTTAG
>NZ_VMSO01000012.1 GCF_008691045.1 Mediterraneibacter catenae | reverse complement strand
GTGTGCGCTAACAATACATACCTCCCGGCGGACTCTTTCTCAGTCAGATAAATACGAATTACTCTGTCAGCCCCTCTGCCTTGATGACGTCTACTACGCTGTCCACATATTTCTCGCAGATCTCATCTGTCGGTGCTTCTACCATGACACGGATCACCGGCTCGGTGCCGCTCTCGCGTACGAGGATACGTCCGTCGCTTCCGAGTGCTTCTGCCGCTTTATCGACTGCCTCTACGACTGCCGGATTTTCTCTTGCTGTCTTTTTATCTTTTACGCGCACATTTTTAAGCACCTGCGGGAAGATCTTTACTTCATCTGCAAGTTTTCCGAGTGTCTGTTTCTTCTCCAGGATGACTTCCATGAGCATCAGGGATGTAAGGATACCGTCTCCGGTCCTTGCATGTTTGCTGAAGATGATATGGCCGGACTGCTCGCCGCCGAGAACAAAGCCGTTCTTCATCATATTTTCATATACATATTTATCACCGACCGCTGTCTGCTCATATTTCATGCCGATCTTGTCGCATGCCTTGTAAAGTCCCAGATTTGACATTACTGTCGTCACGATCGTATTTCCTTCGAGGCGCCCCTGCTCCATCAGATATTTGCCGCATACGTACATGATACGGTCGCCGTCTACTACGTTTCCGTTCTCGTCTACCGCGATACATCTGTCCGCATCGCCGTCATATGCAAATCCAACGTCCAGTTTTTTCTCTTTTACAAATTCCTGAAGCACATTGATATGTGTAGAGCCGCAGTTTGTGTTGATATTTGTTCCGTCCGGCTCGTTGTTGATCACATATGTCTTAGCTCCGAGAGCATCAAATACGCTCTTTGCGATTGCAAACGAGCTTCCGTTTGCACAGTCAAGACCGATGCGCATATCTTTGAATGAACGTGTCGCAAGAGAGATCAGATGCCCGATATAGCGGTTTCTTCCTGCAGAGTAATCTACCGTGCGTCCGATATTTTCTTTTGTGGCAAGCGGAAGCTCTCCTGTCTCTCCGTCAATGTATGCTTCAATCTTCTCCTCAACTTCAGCCTCCATCTTATGGCCGGCACTGTTGATGACCTTGATTCCATTATCGTAGAACGGATTATGGCTTGCGGAAATCATAATACCGCAGTCAAAATCCTCTGTCCTTACAACATAGGATACGCTGGGCGTTGTCGTTACGTGAAGCAGATATGCGTCTGCTCCTGATGCGGTGATCCCCGCTGCCAGCGCATACTCAAACATATAGCTGCTCCTTCTCGTGTCTTTTCCGATCACGACTCTTGCCTTGTGGTCCTGTCCGAAATACCATCCGAGATAACGTCCCACTTTAAACGCATGTTCCACCGTCAGTACTACATTTGCTTCACCGCGGAAGCCGTCGGTCCCAAAATATTTTCCCATAATTATAATCCTCTTGATCTTCAATAATAATATTTATGACGGAATAAAGGATTTCATATCCTTTTCCACCACGTTACCATTATATTACTATTACAAATTGGTTACAAGTATTTCTTTTTTGTTAAGTTACATTCGGATATGGGTAAGGAATGTTCCCGCTCGATCCCTCGCTCTTTACGCAGGCTTCTTTTTCGGTTATACTGAATCTGGCGCGTTTACCGGTACAAATTATCATTTCCACGGTATCGCGGCATGATTCATATTTTTTATTTTCATGGAGGAATCTGTCATGATCAAGTTAATTGCGAGTGACCTGGACGGCACCCTGCTTCACAACGGCGCCCAGGAGCTGTCACCCTACACGATAGACGTTATACGCAGAATCACACAGAAAGGCATTCATTTCATTGCGGCAAGCGGCCGCCAGTACGACAACGAACGTCGTCTTTTTGCCGGAATAGAGGATGAGATATCCTATATAGCGGAAAACGGCTCTCTCTGCGTGCATAAAGGAGAAGTCATTTCGCGCGGCATTATTCCTGATGATCTGGCATACCGGATCATGCACGAGATCAAAAAGGAACCCGGCTACGAGATCGTCGCTTCCCGTGAAGACACCTGCCTGATCGAAGACAATGATCCGGAGTTTGTAAACCATATCGTAAATGTAATGCACAATACAACAGAAATCGTCGATGATATCACAAAAGTCAGAGGGCCGTTTCTCAAACTTGCCATCGCAAATATGCATTCTCATGATCTCGGCCCGTATCTGCGGCATCTCCAGGAGATGTTCTCCCCGGCCGTCAAAGTAGTCACATCGGGAAATATATGGATCGACTTCATTGTTCCGGGATATAACAAGGGAACTGCTCTTCAGAAGATGATGGATCTCTTTGGGGTAAAACCCGAGGAATGCATGGCTTTCGGAGATCAGTACAATGACGTAGAGATGCTGGAACTTGCAGGACAGGGCTACGCCATGTCAAACGCAGCCCCCGGTATCGCAGGACATGCCCGGTACGTGACCGATTCGGTAGAGGAAGTACTGGAAGATGTGCTGGCCGGGATTGACTGAATCCCCATCAGATTCAAAATCAGAATCCAAAAAAATTCCGCGTCCGACCGGAAACAAGTCCGGTTCTCAGACGCGGAATTTTTTCTGGACTTCCCTGACAAAGTCCTTCCACTTAAATATCGCAAGTCCCAGCAGGAACAGCAGGCTCACTCCCGAGCATATGACAGACGGATACGGCACGGAAGCTGCGCCGGCAGCCAGAAGGATAAACGGGATCAGGCCGCATGTGCCCGCCTGGACCAGATAGAAAAGATATTCTGATACCTCCATTTTACCCGCCGCTGATATAATGATCATGGACAGCATATTTACAAGGATCGCCAGCGGGACGACATAGTCAACGGACCAGCCCTGCCATCCGGTAAATATATCCCACAAAACAGAACCGACCGTTACGATCACAAGCTGCCACATCCCGTTTTTCAGCGGATTCTTCCTCTTACGGTATCCCACCATGATAAGCAGCCATGTACAGAATACTCCCGCTGTCACATATCCTGCCCACCACCGGCCGAAAGTCAGCAGGTAATCAAGCATCCAGCAGATCACTACCGCCGCCGTGCATGTAAACGAGAATATCTTAAGTCCCATAAGCGCTCTTCTCGACGGTTTCTCATGATATCCCGGGAAATCATTTTCCTGGATGCGGCACTCAATCCCGTCCTTCTGAAGTATACTGATAAAATTCCTGCATATATTCGGTCCTACGATCTTCGATGTCAGGCCGAGCACAAGAGAATCCCCATATGAGCAGGAACACATCTGCATTTTATCTGTACTGGCAAAAAATCCGAAACGCTCAATGTAATCGTCGTACTCCGGCGCCATCTGGATTCTCCCGATATTAGAGTACACCGCCGTCACACTGCGCCCGCCCAGCGTCGTTCCCGCCAGCAGGAACAGATTTTTTATCTCGAGAGGGACCGCACGCAGAAAGAGATTTTTTTCCAGATGCACCAGATCATTCATACGCCCCGAGATTTCTTTCTCAAGAGACTCTTTTGCAAACATTTCCTTCATTTTCATGAGAACGTCTTCCAGCGTCGTATCTTCTTTAAAGTCATATGCCGTCTCAATCCAGCTCCAGAAGTTTGTCATAGATCCCGACGGGAAGAAATTTCTCAGATTCACCGGAATCATGAGAGATACCGGACGTCTCAGGCCGCTCTTGGGCACTTCTTCATAGATTGCATAGAGAAATGCCGCAGCAAGATAAGTCGTAACTGATACTCCGTATTCTTTCGCTTTCCTGTGGACTGCCGATGCCGAGAGATGCAGCTCCGTGATCTCCATCTCCGCCTGCTCCAGGCGGTCACCCTTAAGCTGAAATGCTTTCCGGGATCTTTTATTGCTCCTTTTCTTCCCTGTATAATACTGAGAGAAGCTGTCTTCCTCATAATCGCTGTCCGTAAGTATTTCACCGCCGTCTGTTTCCGGAAATTCCTGTTCAGGATATGTAAGTACCAGATAATTTCTCACAAGCTCTTTCAGAAACTGCATGGCGCCGGTGCCGTCGGTCAGCCCGTGAAATACTTCGAGATTGATCCTGTTTTTATAATAAGAGACTTCAAAAAGCAATTTCTTCTGATCCGGAACATAAATCCTGCCGCACGGCGGCCGGTCCTCCGGCTTCACAAGCGCCGGAAGCGCCCTTGGCTCCATATAAAACCAGAACAGCCCTTTGCGCAGTACAGACCGGAAGAGAGGATATTTTTCCAGTGTCAGATCCAGCGCTCCCTGCAGCCTGTCCGCATCCACTTTTTCCTTCAGGACACAGTAAAAGCGGAACACTCTGGAATCCTTTTTTCCCGTGGCTGCCGGGAATGCCTGGGCTGCATTATCCAGTTTTCTCCATCGGTTCTGTCGTTTTTCTTTCATAACGCTTTGTCCCCTTTCGGATCACTGGTGCACCTGCTCGTGTCTTGCCTGCTCAACATTTAAAAACCGGTTTATATGCCGGAAGCTCTCCTGCACATAAAAATGCTCAATTCCCAGTGCAAAATACCCGTGAAGCGCGCCTTCGATCCGCTCGATGCGTACCCGTCCTCCTGCCTTTCTCATACGCCGTCCGTATTCTTCCCCTTCGTCTCTTAACGGATCAAATTCCGCTGTCAGGATAAGAGTATCCGGAAGGGAAGAATAGTCCTTAGCGCACAGCGGAGCAAAATACGGGTTTTCCCGGTCTGCGGGCGTTCTCTCATACAGCTTCAGATAGTCTTCCATCTTCACACTTGTGAGCAGATATCCCGTACCGTTTGTACGCACAGATTCATACGGCGACTCTTCTGTGTAACAGTTGCTGAGCGCAGGGTAGATCAGGATCTGTCTCTCAGGAATAAAGTCTCCGGTATCTCTGGCCCTCATACACACCGCAGCCGCAAGGTTCCCGCCTGCACTGTCGCCCATGAGCGTGATCTGCTCCGGAGATACTCCCGGGAGAATACTTCCCCCGAACAGAGCTTTTGCTGCTGCATAGCAGTCTTCAAATCCCACCGGGAATCTGTATTCCGGCGCAAGTCTGTACTCTACGGAGATCACGAGCTGCCCGGTAGACTGCGCCATCCTGGAACAGACCCGGTCATATGTCTCCACGCTCTCCGTCGTCCAGCCGCCGCCGTGGAAGAACATGATCACAGGCGCATTTTCATTGCCTGACTCCATAGCCCCCTCATCAGCAAAATACAGACGGATCGGCACTTTATATTCTTCATTATACACTTCAATATCCAGTTTTTTCACAAAAATCCTCATCGGATCTAATTTTTTCAAATCTGCTATCCACCGGGCTGACTCTACTTCAATTCCACCGTAGGAGAGAGCCTGGAGGATTGCCTGCATCGTTTTGTTCATTTATTCTCCCGGACTGCCTCTTCACTTCAGCTCTATGATCGCATACGGTTTTCCGCCTGCATCACACAGCTCTATCACTGTGCGTTCCTGCTCTTTCGACAGTTTCGGATAAATCATATCTCCCAGTACCGCAGATTTTTTGTAATCCACTCTCGCCTGCTGTACCTGTATATCTCCCGGCACCATCTCCAGCGCCATCTGAACATACTGGCAGTTATTTACATGCTCGTTTGTGTCAATATGATACTTGCGCACCGGGAAAGGCTCTCCCGCTTCACTCTGTTCCGGAAGCGCGATCTTACGGTCTTCATATGGCATGTCCAGAGGTTCGCATGTCCCGTAGGGTTCAATATGCTCTGCCGAGGGACGGACCGGTCTTCCTTTCTCCAGATCCATAAATACCCAGATGGAATTCGCACAGGCAATCTGCTTTCCTGCTTCGTCCTTCATATAGAAGTTACGGTTTCCGTACAGGCCTTTGAACTCTGTGGCAAATGTGCCGACTGTGATCTTCTCACACAGCCGCGGGTACCGTTCCACGATGATCTGCCAGTAAGAAAGGACCCATGCCTTCTTATCGTGTTTCAGCCTGTCCATCCCAAGACAGATCGCTTCTGACTGAAATGTGCTGCAGTCCTGAAAGTAATTGATCAGCGCCGGAAGCGTCATTGTCCCTCTGTGATCAATCTCACTGTAGCGCACTCTGCATTCAAACTCATATCTTCCCGCATTGCTGTTTTCTGCTGTCGTTCTGTTTTCCATCATCTTCCGTCACTCCCTGTATGTATTTTCTGTAGCAGTACAGGCATTTTTCCACATCATTTATCATCCGGGCTGCTCTGTGCCACATAATCTGATTCAACTGTTATGACACACTCATATCTGGCGTCTGCTTTTTTCATCCGTTCCGCCATGTGCATCGCCAATTCCTTTTTCTTCTTTTCATCATAGTCGATCGGTACAACCATATCAAAGATCAGGTTGATCTGATTCTCTCCGTGCACTACACGGAAATCATGAAGACTGCATGCAGGATCAAGCTCATCCAGAATCTGGACGGCTTTCTCTCGGATGAGCAGCACCTTTTTGTCCTTCATCTCTACCGGATCCATATGGATGACCAGAAACAGCCCCAGCTCTTTCGCTGCGTCGCGCTCGATCCTGTCAATGATCTCATGAGACTGTTCGATATCCACATCGTTCGGCACTTCCGCATGAATTGATGCCATGCTCCGCCCCGGTCCGTAATTATGTACGATCAGATCATGAGTCCCTTCAATACCGTCATAGCTCTCTACAAATTCTTTGATCCTGTCATACACTTCGGGATCGATCGCCTCGCCGATCAGCGGTTCCAGCGTATCTTTCGCAATGCCCACACCGGCCCACATGACCACAAGTGCCACTCCGACGCCTACAAATCCGTCTATATTGATCCCTGTTACCGCAAAGAAGATCAGGGACAGGATCGTGGCGGATGTGGTGATCACATCACCCATGGAATCCGTAAATACCGCCATCATCACCTTGGAGTCGATCTTCTCGCCCAGCTTCCGGTTAAACAGGCCCAGCCATAATTTAACTGCAATGGACAGGATCAGGATGACCACGGATACCGTCTGGAAATTGAGCGTCTCCGGCGTCCTGATCTTGCCGATGGAATCCTTCAGGAATGTAAAGCCCACCTCAAGTACAAGGAAAGAAACGACCAACGCCGCAATATATTCGATCCTTCCGTGTCCGAACGGATGATCTCTGTCCGCAGGTTTCTCCGCCATCTTCACTCCGACAAAACTGATGATGGACGATCCTGCATCAGATAAATTGTTAAATGCATCCGCCGTGACTGATACACTGTGCAGTATGATGCCTACGATAAATTTCACTGCAAATAAAAAAACATTGCAGAAGATACCCACAATGCTGGCCAGCACTCCGTATGCGGTCCGCACGGATATCTTCTCCACGTCGTTATAGTCTTTTATAAAATGCCTGATTAAAAACTCTGTCATGTCTCTATCTCTGCCAGAAGAACCAACCGATCTTAAAATCAGAATCCGCTGTAACTCTGGAATACTCCTCTTCCGTCAATACATTTTTTAATTTCTGTTTTCCTTCATCCGGCACGACCGCATTTACGGTATCCATAAAACACAGCCCCGGATAGAGCACACACCACCAGTTGTGCCCTTCTGCCGCGCCGATCTCGATGCGCAGCGCCTCATAATTTCCCGCCGGAAATGTAATGTCCCCGTAACTCTTATCCGGGAACCAGCATGTGGTGACTGCCGCGCTCACGGGATAATCTGCCCCGGCTCCCGCCACAACGGCACGCCCCACTTCTTCTATCTCATCAATGTGCGCGCGGACCCATCCCTCTGTGTCCTCCGCACTCTCAGCTTCCGGCATATTTTCGTCCATATATGCGAGCACGGCATCCCGCACTTCCAGCTTCAGCTCCTGATCAGCATCGCTGTCACTGTTCGCAAGCACATGAAATCTGAGCACCTCCTGCGCCAGATGCTCCTGAAGTTCTCCCCGCGCAGCCGCTTCCGCTCTATAGTATACTCCCGTTGTGATCAGCGATGCCAGCAGCACTGCCAGTACAAAGCATATCTTCACAGCGTGCTTTTCGATCTTTTTATATATCCTCTCCGTAATGCCCATATGTAACTCCTCCATATCGCTTTATCTGATATTTGGAGTATGGACAAGGCGCAGAAAAATATACAGGAGATTTTGCGAATGGCGCGGGCTGAACTGTTACAATTTAGCACCTGTGTTTTCCCTTGTACGCCAGCGCTACCGGTGCCGCAGTGTATCCACCACAGTATTCGCCTGATTTGCGATATGCTGTGTCGTGATCTGCGTCGCTTTCTCTTTATCATGAGCCTCGATAGCTTCTATGATTGCCGCATGCTCTTCCAGAAGCTGCGGATGGCACTCTTTCTTCTTCAGATACTCAATGCGGTAGCGGTACATCTGCTCTCTCAGATTATTCAGGAGCTGGATCAGACGCTCGTTGTCCGTGGCTGCGAAGATCACATCATGAAATGCTTCATCCGCCTCGCCGATCGCCGTGATATCGTCGCTGTCCAGTATCTCGCGGAAATGTTCTGCCGCAGCATGCAGATCCTGGAGTTTTGCTTTGTCGATCCGTTCGCACGCAAGCTGAACTGCCAGTTCTTCAAGCGCGCAGCGGACTTCAAGGACGTCTCTCAAATTCTTCTCTGTGATCTCTGCCACTTCCGCGCCCTTTCTCGGTATCATGAGGACAAGTCCCTCCAGCTCCAGCTTGCGGATTGCCTCACGTATCGGAGTACGGCTGACTCCCAGCTTGTTGGCAAGCTGGATTTCCATCAGACGCTCGCCCGGTTTCAATTCTCCCCGAAGAATTGCCCGGCGCAGAGTATTGAATACTACATCGCGCAGCGGGAGATATTCATTCATCGTAACTTCAAAATCAATCGACATTCTGATTCCTCCTCACACTGTGTATATTCGTCACATAGACCTGTCTGGTCAGTGACTTTTCTCTGATACGTCTCTGTGCTTCCCTGGCTGCCGCCCTGCTCTCAAACAGCCCGAATACCGTCGGGCCGCTGCCGCTCATCATGGCGCCCAGCGCTCCGGCATCCGTCATCTCCTGCTTGATCTCACTGATCACAGGATGCATCGGGATCGTGACATCCTCCAGAACATTTCCCATACATTCTGCGATCTTTCTCAGATCGTGCTGTTCCAGTCCTTCCATGATACCGTCGATATCCGGATGCTGCGTGATCTCCTTCGAGTCCAGCGCTTCATAGACTGTCTTTGTCGATACACTGATGGGCGGCTTCGCGATCAGCACCGTGCACTTCGGCATGGCCGGAAGTGTCTTTAGCTCTTCTCCGATCCCCTCTGCCAGCACTGTGCCCCGCATAATGCAGTACGGGACATCTGCCCCAAGCTTCACGCCCCGCTCCATCAGCTCCTTCCGGGAAAGTCCCAGGCGGAACATGCGGTTCATGCCGAACAGTACCGCGGCGGCATTGGAGCTGCCGCCGGCCAGCCCCGCCGCAACCGGAATATGTTTCTTCAGAGTAATCTTCACACCTTCGCTGATGTCAAACTCTTCTTTCAAAAGATGCGCTGCCTTGTATGCAATATTATCTTCATTTACCGGCAGATATTTCAGATTTGTCACCACCTCGATCCCCGGTGTGTCTTTCTTCTCTATTTTTACTTCATCATATAAATATATCGACTGCATGATCATGCGCACGTCATGATAACCGTTCTCTCTTCTTCCCAATACGTCCAGTCCCAGATTGATCTTTGCCAGTGCTTTCAGTTCGACCTGATTCATCCTATGTCCTCCAAAAACAGGTAACAGTCAGCCGGACTGTTGCCTCGTTAATACTGTGTTCTGTATCTTGTATACATTATGCCTATAGTATACTCACATTCTCTTTAAAAATCAATAATTTATCCCCTTGTGAGACTTTTTCATCATTTAGCCCATTTATTTCTCTGATTCCGTCGATCGTTGTCATATATTTTTTTGCCAGGCTCCACAGGTCTTCACCATTTTGCACAATATGCCCGACGATTCCGGGCCTTTCGGACAGCTCTTTCATATCAAGAGGCTCTGTACGGACTTCCGTGATCACTTCTACCGGCACAAGCCTGCGCAGAAATACTTCAAACGAAAGGATTGCTTTGACTTCTACCGCCTCACTGCCCGCCAGCGTTACCGCAAGCTGCTCTACGTGATAGGAAAGACTGCTGTTCACCTGTTCCGGCATATCCGGATATTCTATCAGCCACGAAAACGGGATCATTCCCTGCCAGTTGCCGTACGGCTCCGCATCGTCCCCCCGCAGATACAGGAAGGACAGATGCAGAATCCCCTCTACACGTATTCCTTCTGCCGTATGCTGCTCGCTCTCCAGCTGAATGCTGCCCTGACTGTGAAGGATCTGCAGGACATCTTCTTTGAGTTCGGGAAGGGAGAGCCGTTCCGTCACTTTGCATTTGGACTGATTCTGCATCAGCAGTTCTTCAAGCACCGTCTCCTTCGTGTCAAAGACACACTGCTGCTCGAGAGAATACATATCACTTAATATTTCTGCCTCTTCTTCCTCATAAATATTCATCCTCAGATTGAGTGTCGCTTCAATACCGAGGACACGCATCTCTCCGTCTTCATCCAGACGTATGTCCGCCAGGGTATCATCCAGTGAATGCTGAATGTGATAATACATATTCTCTGATACACCGTCGCACACGACACGTCCTTCAAACGGCTCACTCTGCTCGATCCAGTCCGCTTTCTCCTCAGCAGACAGATACATGCAGAATACGAGCATCTCTCCACGGAGGAGAATCTCGTCCTGTCCCATCCGTATATCCAGCTTCCTCACACTGATATCAGTAAGAAGCACCTGTCCGATGCTCTCTTTTGTCCCCGGAAGGGTGATTTCTTCTTTGATCCGGTATGTATCCTTTTTAGAGACAGCCAGCCGGAGCAGGTTCATATTGCGGGTCTTTCGGTAAACCGGCGCATCACTCTCCACATTTTCCGTCAGCTCTTCATCCCGGATCCGCTCTCTGCCGATTTCCATCTCTGCCATCATCCTGAGGCTCAGTTTCCTCGAATGGACGACAGACGCTGTAAATTCCGTCCGCACATTTCTCAGGAAAAAGGTCTCATTTCCGTCACTCTCAGCGTATACCATCTCTTCAAACGGCAGTTTGCCCTCCAGGACCGCCGGTT
Source organism: Mediterraneibacter catenae (assembly GCF_008691045.1). Taxonomy (GTDB): domain Bacteria; phylum Bacillota; class Clostridia; order Lachnospirales; family Lachnospiraceae; genus Mediterraneibacter; species Mediterraneibacter ornithocaccae. Next base: position 73,392 of record NZ_VMSO01000012.1, on the reverse strand, counting down.
TCGGATCACCGGATGAAGTCATGTACAGGATCGTAAAGTACATCTTCCCCGTGATCTTCACATAATTTTCCACCGGCCGGATATCCTCAGCCCTGAGCTCTGCCTGCCCCTGTATGATCCTCTGGACATCTTCCTTCTGATCCGGCACATTGTAGTCCTCATCCAGATAAAACTGGTCAAAGATACTCTTCCCCTCCTGTGTGTAATGAATCGGCTTTCTGATCAGCTCCATATCTCTCCTCCTCAATCAAATACGACATCTTTTTCAATATATTCAAGCTGCACGACCACATAGGGAAATGTGGCGATCTCCTTTATATCCTCCCCTTTCTCCGGTCCGAGGAGATTCGTGCGGATGCGGACCGCGTCTTCTGTCTCATACAGCTCTTTCACCGCCACACTGTATCCTGTGGTCGGCTGTTCCCCGTATCCTTCCGCAATGTAGAGTTCTCCCTGATCCGCATAGATCATCTGGAAGGGATGCTCTTTCTCTTCTTCGATCATCGCGCTCAGTTCCTCCGGCTCATCCTCCCGGTCTATCACAGTAAACTCAAGATCCTTAAGCTTATCCGTCTCCGTATGCCTTGTAACACAGCCGGAAGCTGCGGCCGCCAGAAACAGCGGGAGCACACAGGCTGCACAAGATACGATCAGGCGTTTCATTTCCCTGTCCTCACAGCAATTTTCCATATAACATATGTAAATCGGATTCCAAATATGACAGTTCGTGTTTGTTGACAGGATAACGCCATGGCAAAAAGAATTTACTAATCAAATATCAGACGCAGAAAAAGAAGATACTGCAGCGCTATGCCGACCCGCTTCACCTCATCCCCTCGAATCCATGTAACGCGACATCAAAATACTCGTCCATGGGAACTCGCATTTTAATGCCGCTAACATGGAGAACGAGGTGTATTCGGAACGCTCCATGTCGATGCATAGCTTATGCAGTATCTTCTTTTTCTGCTGTCGTATTCGATCAGTAAGCTTTTCTTCCGCTGCGGTATCCTTCTTCAACAGACACTCTTATATGCCGGAAGAAGCCGGAACGGAATCGAAAATTCCGTGCTTGGTTGAGAGGACCTCCGATTGGTTGAATACAGAAAACCAAACAGATACAGCCCTTTTGACGCACCTTTCGGAACAGGCGAGTCAAACACGAATTTCCAGCCATTTTTCTTGTATTTTCCATATGCCGGCGGTATAATTGATAAGACGCTGATTTACTAATAAAGAAGAATTGAGGACATACACATGATTCGTTTTATATGTATTGTTATTTTTGTAGTTTTATTTCTGATCCTGACATTCCCTGTACGCGTTGTGGAATGGTTTCTGCACAAATCGTCGCCGTATGCGAGCGATATCAGCTCGCTTCGTATCGTACAGTGGGCTTTCAAAGTGATCCTTCGCATAACCGGTGTAAAAACGACCGTGATCGGCGAGGAAAATATACCGGATGAGCCGGTTCTGTTTATCGGCAACCATCGCAGCTATTTTGATATTCTTCTGACCTACAGCAGATGCAAAAGGCCAACCGGTTATGTTGCGAAGAAGGAAATGGAGAAATATCCCGGACTTTCCTCCTGGATGCGACGCCTGCACTGTCTCTTCCTCGACCGGACGAACCCGAAAGAAGGGCTCAAGACAATTCTCGAGGCAATTGACGATATTAAAAATGGCATCTCCATCTGCATCTTTCCCGAAGGCACCAGAAACAGGGGCGAGGAGCTCACTATGCTGCCTTTTAAAGACGGAGCCCTTAAGATTGCCACGAAATCCGGGTGCGCTATCATTCCGGTCTCTATGAATAATACGGCTGATATCTTTGAGAAGCATTTTCCTAAGATAAAGAAAACACATGTGGTAATTGAATACGGGAAACCGATTTATCCAGATGAGCTTGATAAAGAAACAAAAAGACATATCGGAGACTATGTTCAGAATGTAATTCTGGAGACGATACACAAAAACGCCGAGCTTGTCTGATATTCAATTCCAAGCTGTATGACAGGGGTGTTTATTCACCGTACGTTCCCCTGTCATACAGCTTTATTTTATAGGAACAGTGCGGCTTTGCAAATGACACGGACTGAACTGTTATTTTATAAGGAACAGAATTGAAAATTTGTAGAAGATTGCACTGCGGTGTGCTATAATCGTAAAGAAAAACGGCGAGGGAGTCTGCCCCGCGCGTTCCTCGCCGCCGTAAAACACAGATAAGCGCCGCATCCCGGCGCCCCGTGCAAAATGAAAAGAGGGAATTTACTATGAGCGCACAGAATCTCACCCTGCTCACAGATCTCTATGAGCTGACTATGATGCAGGGCTATTTTGAGACACAGGAAAACGAAACTGTCATCTTTGACATGTTCTTCCGGGAGAATCCGAACAAAGGCGGATATTCCATCATGGCCGGACTGGAACAGGTCATAGATTATATCAAGAATCTGAACTTCTCTTATGAAGACGTCGATTATCTGAGAGGGCTGGGTATCTTCAGCGAAGACTTCCTTCATTATTTAAGCGGCTTCCACTTCAGCGGGGATATTTATGCGATTCCGGAGGGTAGTGTGATCTTTCCGAGAGAACCGCTGATCAAAGTCGTCGCTCCGATCATGGAGGCGCAGCTTGTGGAGACTGCGATCCTGACGATCATCAATCACCAGTGCCTGATCGCCACAAAGGCTTCCCGCGTAGTGCATGCAGCACAGGGGAACGGTGTCATGGAGTTCGGTCTGCGCCGCGCGCAGGGTCCGGATGCGGGACTGTACGGTGCAAGGGCCGCAATGATCGGTGGATGCGTAGGAACCTCCAATGTGCTCGCCGGAGAAATGTTCGACGTGCCTGTTCTGGGGACTCATGCCCACAGCTGGATCATGAGCTTCAAAGACGAGTATACGGCGTTCAAGGAATATGCCCGTCTCTATCCAAATGCATGCACACTGCTCGTGGACACATATGACACATTAAAATCCGGTGTTCCCAATGCGATCCGCGTCTTTAAGGAAATGCGCGACGCTGGCATCCATCCGAAGAGTTACGGTATCCGCCTTGATTCCGGCGACCTTGCCTATCTGTCAAAAAAGGCAAGGAAAATGCTCGATGATGCAGGATTTACTGATGCTGTCATCGCCGCATCCAATGATCTGGATGAATTCCTGATCAATGACCTGAAGCTTCAGGGCGCCGCTATCACTTCATGGGGTGTCGGCACGAACCTGATCACTTCAAAGGACTGCCCGTCATTCGGCGGTGTATATAAGCTTGCTGCTATCCAGAATGAAAAGGGCGAGTTCGTACCGAAGATCAAAATTTCAGAAAATGTGGAGAAAATCACCAACCCGGGAAATAAGACGATCTACCGTATTTATGACAAAGAGACCGGGAAAATACGCGCCGATCTCATCTGTTTCGTGGGCGAAGAATATGACACGTCCAAAGACCTGCTGCTCTTTGATCCAAACGCCACATGGAAAAAGACACGTCTGGAGGGCGGCACATATACTATGAAAGAGATCTTAAAGCCTGTGTTTATCAGAGGCGAATGTAAGTACACCTCACCGTCTGTAAAGGAGATTGCAGAGTTCTGCAGACAGGAGAAAGAGACTCTGTGGGATGAGACGAAACGTCTCTTCAATCCTCACAAGGTGTATGTAGATCTTTCTCAGAAGCTTTACGACACAAAGACAGCGCTTCTGAATGAAGCAAATTCAAAATAAAGGAGTATAAATTATCATGAAAATTATCGTACTGGCGGGCGGACTGAGCACGGAGAGAGACGTTTCTCTCGCCTCCGCTGCCGGAATCTGCCGTACACTGCTCGACAAAGGACACGACGCATTTCTGCTTGATGTATTTCTGGGACTTGAGAATGCACCGGATAATCTGGAAGATGTATTCACACTGCCCGGACACGGTCTTGAAATTGCCAAAAATATCAGCGAGGAAGAGCCTGACCTTGCGGCTGTCAAAGCCTCCCGCCCTGACCAGTCTGATTGTTTCCTCGGACCGAATGTCATTGAACTCTGCCGTCTTGCCGACATTACATTTCTCGGTCTCCACGGCGGAGAAGGCGAGAACGGAAAGCTTCAGGCCACATTTGACCTGCTCGGCATCCGCTACACCGGACCGGACTCTCTCGGATGCGCGGTGGCAATGGACAAAGGATTTACCAAGCAGGTATTTCTCCAGGCAGGCATCGATACGCCGGCCGGGGTCTGCCTGCATAAGAATACAACCGATCGCTCGCTCTCCTCGCTTGGGCTGTCCCTGCCTGTCGTAGTCAAGCCGTGTTCCGGTGGTTCAAGCATCGGCGTGTACATTGTAAATACAGAGGAAGAATATGAAGATGCACTGGAAAAGTCTTTCTTCTATGAGGATGAAGTTGTCATCGAGACATTCATCAAAGGGCGCGAGTTTGCCTGCGGCATCATCGACGGTGAAGCGCTTCCTCCGATCGAGATCATTCCAAAGACAGGTTTCTTTGACTATGCCAATAAATATCAGGACGGAGCGACCGAGGAAGTCTGCCCCGCCGATATCCCGAAAGATGTGGAAGCACGTATGATGGAGCTCACTGTCAAGGCATACCACGCCCTGAAGCTGAACGTCTACAGCCGCGCTGACTTCCTCCTGGACGATGCGGGAAATCTGTACTGTCTGGAGATGAACACACTGCCCGGCATGACCGCAGCCAGCCTGCTGCCCAAAGAGGCAAAGGTTGCAGGTATCGAGTACGGAGATCTGTGCGAGCTGATCATCCGGAAATCAATGGAAGCAAGATATTCGAAATAGCCTTCCTACTTATTTATACAAGGAGATATTCTTATGAAACATATGTCATTACAGGAGATCGCAGCTGCGTGCGGCGGGACCTTACACTGTGATCCGTCGCTTGCCGGCCGCGAAGTTTCGAGCGTTGTCATTGACAGCCGCAAGGCAGAGAAGGGAAGTCTGTTCATAGCGATCAAAGGTGCCCGTGTGGACGGTCACACATTCATCCCTCAGGTGATGGAAAAAGGTGCGCTCTGCTCTGTATCCGAACAGAATCTCGGGGACGTGGATTATCCTTACATCCGCGTCGCTTCCTGCGAGCAGGCGCTGAAAGATATAGCAGAGCACTACCGGCGCTCTCTTGACATCAAAGTGGTCGGCATCTCCGGAAGTGTGGGTAAGACCAGCACGAAGGAAATGATCGCATCCGTACTGTCCCGGAAATATTCTGTTCTCAAGACAGAAGGAAACTTCAACAATGAAATCGGGCTTCCCCTTACTGTATTCAATATCCGGGAAGAACATGAAGTCGCGGTCCTGGAAATGGGCATCAGCAATTTCGGGGAAATGACGCGCCTGGCAAAGATCGCCCGCCCGGATATCTGCGTATTTACAAATATCGGCGTTGCGCATATTGAAAGTCTCGGTTCCAGAGACGGGATACTCAAGGCAAAGACCGAAATGATCGATTACATGAATCCGGAAGGCACGGTCATTGTAAACGGTGATGATGATAAACTGCGCGGATTCACGCCGCAGAACGGTCTCACCCCTGTTTATTTCGGACTGGATGAGTCCTGCTCCTACCACGCAGAGCAAATTACAAGCCGGGGGCTGAAAGGCACGGACGCCCGTTTTGTCACTCCTTCATCCACATTTGACGCGCACATCTCAATCCCCGGCGAGCATATGGTGTACAATGCACTTGCAGCAACAGCAGCAGGGTATGCCCTCGGCATGACAGACAGCGAAATTGCACAGGGAATCAAAGCAAACGTACCAATCGCCGGCCGCAATAATCTTATTGAAGGAGAGCACTACACAGTCATCGACGACTGTTACAATGCAAATCCCGCGTCCATGAAGTCTTCCCTGGACGTGCTGGCATATGCGGATACAAGGACTGTCGCGGTTCTGGGAGATATGTTCGAACTGGGAGCAGACGAAAAGAAGATGCACTATGATGTAGGCGCCCACGCCGCCGGAAAAGGAATCAACGTCCTGATCTGTATCGGTAACTTAAGCGCGGAAATTGCCCGCGGAGCTCAGGAGACTGTACATAGCTCAGGGAATGAAAATGAAGCACAGGCCGGCAGCATGGAAATACACCATTATAAGACAAAGGCCGAATTCTTTGAGAATGCCGACAGCGTGCTCAGAGAAGGCGACACCATCCTGGTGAAAGCATCCCACGGTATGGAATTCCCCGAGATTGTGGAACGCTTGAGCAGCAAAGAATAAAACTTATACTTAAAAATAACCCGGTAACTTTAGGGGCTGATGAAATGCTCCTAAAGCTGCCGGGTATTTTTATCTAATATTCTTTTAGTCGAAGAATTTCTCCCGCACTTCCTCTACGGGCATCTCCTGTCCTGTAAACAGCTCGAATGCAGCCACTCCCTGCCAGAGGAGCATGCCGCTTCCGCCTACAGCCGCACAGCAGCCGGCTTCTTTTGCTTTCTTGACCAGAAGTGTCTCCTTCGGATTATACACCACATCAGCAACTGCCAGCTCCGGTCTCAGGAATTCTGCCGGTACAGGGATCACATCCTCCATCGGACTCATGCCTGCACGGGTCGCATTGATCAGGATATCACTCTGCCCGATCACCTGACCGAGAAGCTCTGTGTTGTCCAGATCTTCGATATAGACATTCTGAATCGAAGGCACAGCCTTTCTGATCTTCTCTACCGTCTTTTCTCCGTTTGCATAGAATTCGTCTTTTCTGTTGAAGATCGCAATCTCCGCCACGCCGTCCAGCGCCGCCTGTACAGCGATAGCCGTAGCCGCACCCCCGGTTCCCAGAAGTACGATCTTCTTGCCTTTGATATCTACTCCGTGCTCGTTGAGATTACGCACAAATCCTGTGCCATCTGTCATGTGGCCGGTCATAGTGCCGTCTTCTTCAAAGACTACCGTGTTGCAGGCGCCAACCAGCTCCGCCGCCGGTGATAATCGGTCTACAATCTGCGCTGTTGCAGTCTTGCACGGCATCGTTACATTAAAGCCGCCTGCATGAAGTGTGCGCAGGGCGTCAATCGCATCCTTTGTCTTGTCCACCGGCACATCAAATGCGAGATATGCCGCATCGATACCGAGTTTTTCAAAACTGTAATTATACATCGCCGGGGAACCCGAGTGCCCCACCGGAGATCCGATCAGAGCGTAAAGCTGTGTATGTCCGCTGATTCTTCTTTCCATATCCTTTACATTCCTCCGTAAAATATTTTTGCACATAAAGTATACTGATACTTTCACATCTTTTCCCGTTGTGAATAAAAATCCACAGCAGGAAACAACAGGTATAGTATAGCATAAAGAAGGTTTTGCTTCAATACATTAAAGTGTGAAATTCCGTGTGAGTTTACAAATTGTCTCCACATGAACCGTCATCGGGAATTGATCCACCGCCCTCACTCTCTTCAGCTCATACCCGTTCTCGCACAGTATTTTCAGATCTCTCGCCAGTGTCGCCGGGTCACAGCTCACATACACAACTTTTTCCGGCGCCATCTTTACGATCGTCTCCAGCAGCGCCGCATCACAGCCTTTGCGCGGAGGATCGACCACGATCACGTCTGCATGAGCCGTCCGCTTCAGCCGGTCCGGCTCGACGTCCATCTGTTTCTGTTCGTTCCGGTCCGCCCCGTCCATCTGTCGGCGCTCATAGTATTCCGGGAGCACTTCTTCTGCCTTGCCGACAAAGAATTCTGCGTTTTCAATTCCGTTTATCCGTGCATTCTTTCGCGCGTCGTCAATAGCCTGCGGCACGATCTCCACGCCATAGACTTGTCCGGCTTTCTGCGCAAGAAACAATGAGATCGTACCGATTCCGCAATAGAGGTCCCATACAGTCTCGCCGCCTTTTAAATCCGCGTATTCCAGCGCAAGGGAATAGAGTTTCTCTGTCTGCGCCGGATTGACCTGATAAAAAGAAAGCGGAGATATCTGATACCGGATCTCCCCGATATAATCTGTAATATATCCCTGTCCCCAGAGCACTTCATACATATCTCCCATGATCACGTTTGTACGCTTTGTATTCACGCTCATTGTAATACTTGTCATCCCGGGAATACGGACAAGATCATCCGTCAGTTCCCTCACATGGGGAATTGTATTTCCATTTACTACAAGACAGACCATGATTTCATTCGTTGTAAATCCATAGCGGATCAGGACATGACGGATCAGGCCTTTTCCAGTCTTTTCATCATAGGCAGGAATATTATATTTTCTCATAAATGCAAGAATAGTCTCAAGGATATCCTGATTTACCGGGGCGCCTAATGCACAGTCTGTATTCGCGATAATGTCATGCGTCCTCCCTGCATAAAATCCCGTGACCGGATTTCCTTCTTTATCTGTCCCAAACGGGAACTGTGCTTTATTCCGGTAGCCGAACGGATCTTCCATTCCGACGATCGGTTCCATGACCCGGTCAATAAGCTCCGGTGCGAAGCCGCCGATACGTTCCAGATCCCCCCGGACTTTCTGCTCTTTGAATACAAGCTGTCTGTCATAGGACATCGCCTGGATCTGACAGCCTCCGCACTGACGCGCAAATCTGCACCTCGGTTCCACACGGTACGGTGACGGCTCGATCACTTTCATGAGTCTTGCGTATCCGTAATTCTTCTTCGCTTTTATCACTTTTACTTCTGCCCTGTCACCGATAACGGCATCCTTCACAAAGAGTGTATAGCCGTCGATCTTTCCGATTCCCTCTCCGCCTACACCTATATCCGTAATTTCAATAACCGCCATATCGTTTTTCTGCATCTTTTTCTCCTGTTCTGCATCTGTTTATCGTGCAAAAAGCGGGAAGTCCTCCCGCTTTTTTATCTGCACAGAAGCTTTACGCTCCCGATGTTCTCCTTAAATTCGACTCAAACAGCCTGTTGTATCCCAGCCATTCTGTTCCTGTCTTTCCTTTGAATATCTCCGTCAGCGTCTGCATCTTGGCGTCTGCATTATCTGCGAGATTGAGCGCCAGCGCCTCCGCCAGTGCAGGTTTCTTCGGAGATCCGTATTCCAGTTCTCCGTGATGAGCGATAATACAGTGCTTCAGTTCATTTGCCAGGCGCTCCGGGAAATCCGGTATAGAACGGATTGCCTCGTCTATCATCTCTACCCCTATGACGATATGTCCGATGAGCTGCCCCTCATCTGTATAATCATTATCCGGAAAAGATGACAGCTCCTTTGTCTTTCCGATATCGTGACAGATCGCGGCGGTAATAAGGAGGTCTCTGTTGAGGATCGGATATGCCCCTGCAAAATAATCGCACATATGCACGACACTCAGCGTATGCTCAAGCAGGCCGCCGGAGAATCCGTGATGTACTGTCTTTGCAGCAGAATGACCTTTGAATTTTCTTATAAATTCTTCGTCTTTCACAAAATAAAACTCAAGGATCTGACGCAGCCACGGGCTGGAAATCTTACTGATGTATCCTGTCAGTCCGGCATACATTTTGTCCACATTTTTGTCCGTGGTCGGCATATAATCCGCGGGAACGTATTCGCCCTCTTCTGCTCTCCTGATCTGTTTGATATTGATCTGAAGGTTGCCGTTATAACTGATCACATCGCCATATACTTCGATAAAGTCCTTCTCATCATAATCCGCGATCCCCTGTGAATTAGGATCCCAGACCTTCCCGTCCAGGGTTCCCGTCTTATCCTGCAGGATCAGATTATCATAGGGCTTTCCGTTCCTCGTCTCCGCGGAACGTTTTCCCTTGCAGAGATAAACATTCCTTATTGTCTCGCCTTCATGTAATCCATTGATATATCTCATGTTAATCCTCTTTCCAATATAATTTTAATGTTATAATGTTGGGGCAAACGCCCCAAGGTCTTTCACCCACTTATGAGCAAGCTCATGTGGGTTTAGACCTTTTGCCCCTGGCATCATTCTATTCTTTACTGCCAACTGTCACGGTAAACTTTACATCCACATACCCGTCTGCTCCGAGACGCATGCCTTTGACCACAACCTGACGGCCTGACTTTGTCGCAAGAACTGCGCTCTGATATGTAACAATACTGGACACGCTTTCATCACCGACCTGGCAGATAATATCTCCGCTCTGGATTCCCGCTTCCATAGCCGGAGAATCGGGATCCACGTCAACCACATAGATTCCCGCGGGCATTCCCTGTTTTTCTTTGAGTTCCGACGTGACCGTTGTACCGTAAATGCCGATATATGGTACACTCTCGCCATTTGCCATGATCTCTATGACTGATTTCAGATCGGAAATGGCATACGCATTCACAACATTGTTTTCGTTGTCTTTCCATACAGACGGCGAGATAAGACCTATAACTTCCCCGGTCAGGTTAAACAATACACCGGTACCTTCGACCTCTGTTGCAATATCTGTGGCCAGCACATCGCATTCTCCGTCATAAAACGCCGCCTTATATTCAGTAGAACTGACGACACCGTAACTCATTCCTTCCGGATATCCGAACATATTGCCGAGCGCCATTACCACATCGCCCTGCTTTACCAGATTCGAATTTCCCAATACAGATACTTTGACTGCATCCCATGTAGTATCCTCGATATTTCCTCTGGCGACACAGAACATAGCGAGTCCGGTATTTCGATCCTGCCGTTTCAATGCGGCGTCATAGGTTTTCCCGTCGTCAAACGTAACCGTCCATTTTGATGCATCAGCACATATCGAATTATCTGCCATAATCAGGAGTTCCTGACCGTTATCCGCCGTGATCACTCCCGTTGCACTTCTTTTTATTCCGGTCATCTCGGCATCCCAGTCTGTCTGTTCTGATACTGCTTCCACCGACACGATGCCTTTCTTCGCTTCTGCTGCTCTTTCATTCATCGATGCCATGATCTGCTCATAGCTTTCCGCAGTCAGAGGCTGTTCTGTATCCGTCTGTTCTTCTGCTCCGTCCTCTTCTGTTCCGTCTCTCTCTTCCGCCTCGTCGGAATCTTCATCCTCAGGAATAGTAACTGTTTCAAGATCCCCGCGAAATTTATCCTGTACCCACGGTTTAAGCGCAAAAAAACCAAGGCAGGCAAAAACTCCCAGGATCACGCCGTATATAGCGATCCTCACAAGCTGTCGCACGAGCTGCTGCCTGCTGATTGGTTTCGGTTTGATCGTCTCTTGTAAGAAAGAATATTTCTTTTCTTCCGGCTCTCTGTCCGGTCCTGGAATCTGATCTTTATTGTCTGCCATGGATCGTTTCCTCCAGATTCTAGTATAACCGATTCAGATGGATAGTTCAATCATTTGGAAAAGACTTTTCTTTATTCCGAGAATGGGGTAGAATATTATGAAAGCAATTTATCTGTAAGGGGTATATATGAATCAGAAAACACTCACAAAACTTGAATTTGACAAGATCATCTCCCGGCTGGAAGAAGAAGCCGGATCATTCCGCGGGCGTCAGTTATGCCGGCGGCTGAAACCCATGACCGATCTTGAGAAGATTAATACATTTCAGGAGCAGACTGCTGCGGCGTATACCCGCATCGTAAGGAAAGGCCGGATCTCCTTTTCTGATGCTGCTCCCGTAGAAGAATCCATGAAGCGGCTGGAGATCGGCGGAGCCTTGAGCATATCGGAACTGCTGCGCATCTGCCGGCTCCTCGCCAATACTTCCCGCGTCAAATCCTATGGGCGGCACGACACGCAGGAAGATTCATCAGACTGTCTGGATGCTTACTTTGACCAGCTCGAGCCGCTCACCTCTCTCTCAAATGAAATTGAGAGATGTATCATATCAGAAGATGAGATCAGCGACGATGCCAGCAGCACGCTGAAACATATCCGGCGGAGCATGGGCAGTATCAATGACCGGATCCACACTACACTGAACGGTCTTGTAAACGGTTCCCTGCGGACTTATCTGCAGGACCCGATCATCACCATGCGGGGCGACCGGTACTGTATTCCGGTAAAAGCCGAATACCGCTCGCAGGTGCAGGGACTGATCCACGATCAGTCATCCACCGGATCCACTCTCTTTATCGAGCCGATGGCAGTCGTAAAGCTCAACAACGATCTGAAAGAACTCTATGCTAAGGAGCAGGAAGAAATCCAGGTGATCCTCGCACGTCTGAGCGAAGAAACGGCACAATATATCGAAGAAATCCGTGCGGATTACCGGGCAATGACAGATCTGGACTTTATATTCGCGCGCGGTGCACTGGCACTGTCCATGAAAGGAAGCCGTCCTGTATTGAACACGGAAGGCCGTATCCGGATAAGAGAAGGACGCCATCCGCTGCTTGATGAGAAGACTGTTGTTCCTATCACGGTTTCTCTCGGTGAAGACTTCACACTGCTCATCATCACAGGCCCGAACACAGGCGGAAAAACTGTCTCCCTGAAGACAGTGGGACTTTTCACACTGATGGGACAGGCCGGCCTGCACATTCCCGCCGGAGACCGTTCAGAGCTCGCTGTATTTCACCAGGTATATGCTGACATAGGAGACGAACAGAGCATCGAGCAGAGCCTGAGTACTTTCTCGTCGCATATGACGAATATTGTCTCTTTCCTGAAAAAAGTAGATGAACATTCACTGGTCCTTTTCGACGAGCTGGGTGCCGGCACAGACCCGACCGAAGGGGCTGCGCTTGCCACGTCCATCCTATCGTATCTGCACAAGAGAAATATACGTACAATGGCTACGACTCACTACAGTGAACTGAAAGTCTATGCACTCTCTACTCCGGGCGTGGAAAATGCCTGCTGTGAATTTGACGTGGAGAGTCTCCGTCCCACCTACCGTCTGCTGATCGGTATACCGGGAAAGAGCAATGCCTTTGCCATCTCCAGCAAGCTGGGACTTCCTGATTTCATTATTGATGACGCCAGACAACGTCTCAGCGAACAGGATCTTTCCTTCGAAGATCTGCTCACCGATCTGGAGACAAGCCGCCGGACTATTGAAAAAGAACGCGAAGAGATTGCCGCATACCGCCGCGAGACTGAAGCCCTGAAAAAAGAGGCCGAGAAACGGCAGGAGAAGCTGGACGAACAGAGAGACCGCATCCTGCGCGAGGCAAATGAGAAAGCGAATGCAATCCTGCGGGAAGCAAAAGAAGTTGCTGACGAGACGATCCGCAATTTCCATAAATTCGGCAAAGAGAACATCTCTGCTGCAGAGATGGAAAAAGAACGTGAACGGCTGAGAAAAAAAATAAAGGATACTGCTCCGGCGGCATCAGCCGCCCGTAAGGCAAAGAAAGCACATAAACCAGAAGAATTCAAACTCGGGGAAACTGTAAAGGTACTGAGCATGAACCTGACGGGAACTGTTCAGTCTCTCCCCGATTCACGCGGCAATGTAACCGTACAGATGGGAATCCTCAGATCACAGGTCAATATCTCTGATCTCGAAATTGTCGAGGAGCCCTCGGCTTATGCACCGAAAAAATTAACCCGCACATCGAAGGGGCGGATCGGAATGAGCAAATCTCTCTCCGTCAGCCCGGAAATCAATCTTCTTGGAAGGACAGTTGACGAAGCAGTGGCAGAACTCGACAAATATCTCGACGATGCTCTCCTTTCTCATCTGAACACTGTGAGAGTCGTTCATGGCAAAGGCACCGGAGCTCTGAGAAAGGGAATTCATGAATATCTCCGCCGTCAAAAACATGTGAAGTCCTATCATCTTGCCGAGTTCGGCGAGGGAGATGCGGGCGTAACGATCGTGGAACTGAAATAATAATTCTGACAACAGCAAGGAGGTCGCAATATGATAGGAAAACAAAAAATACTGATCGTCGATGACGATGAAAATATCGCCGAACTCATTTCACTCTATCTTACCAAAGAGTGTTTTGACACGAAGATCGTATATAACGGGGAAGATGCGCTGACAGCTTTTGACACATACCAGCCGAATCTCATTCTTCTTGATCTGATGCTGCCGGGAATCGACGGTTATCAGGTATGCCGTGAGATCCGTGCCCGTTCTGCCACTCCGATCATCATGCTCTCCGCCAAAGGCGAAGTATTCGACAAGGTGCTCGGTCTTGAACTGGGGGCAGACGATTATATCATGAAGCCCTTTGACTCCAAAGAAATGGTCGCCCGGGTCCGCGCAGTACTCCGACGCTATCAGCCGTCCAAATCAGACAGCAGCGCCAGAGAGAAAACAAAATGCGTAGAGTACGACGGTCTTGTCATCAATCTGACAAACTATTCTGTCGTCTGTGACGGAAAACCTGTTGAGATGCCTCCCAAAGAACTGGAGCTCCTCTACTGTCTCGCCTCTTCGCCGAACCAGGTCTTTACAAGAGAGCAGCTTCTCGACCGGATCTGGGGATATGAATATGTAGGTGATACACGAACCGTCGATGTACATATCAAGCGGCTCCGGGAAAAGATCAAGGATCATCCTCACTGGAGCCTGAGCACGGTCTGGGGAATCGGCTACAAATTTGAAACGAAATAACGGATCTGATTTAAAATGAAAAGTATACTACATCTGAAATTTATTGCCCTTTACATTATATTTGGATTCCTCTGCATTTTTACAACCGCAACACTCACCACACAGCTTGTGACAAACCGGCTTATGGAGGATTCATCCCGGACGCTTTATAAAGAAGCGACGTTGATCGCCGGCGATTACCTTCCGTCATACTTTTCAGATGACTCCTCACTGTACGCAGTGCAGTCACAGCTTGCAGCTATGCGGCTGTATCTGGAATCCTCTCTGTGGTTTGTAGATGCATCCGGCACAATGATCACCTCCTCCAACATGGAGAACACTTCATCTCCGGATGTGATTGAAGACTTTGATCCGGCCGAGATTGGCGGAAACCAGTACATCTCCGGTACTTATCACGGCTACTTTGACGAGGAAGTCATAACTGTAATGGCGCCTGTTACTGAAGGTTTCACCACAAAAGGATATCTTCTGATCCACAGTCCGGTGTCCGGCATTGAAGAGCGCTGCCGCCCGATCATGCTGACGATTTATATCTCACTGGGAGTTGTATTTCTGCTCTCTTTTATCTTTCTTCTGGGATTTCAGTTTTTTGTCTACCGCCCCTTAAGGAAGATCTCCGAAGCAGCGCAGCAGTATGCAATGGGGAATCTGAACTACGAAATTCCCGTTTATACTCATGATGAAATGGGGTATCTGTCTGCCTCCCTCAACTACATGGCCGCCCAGCTTAAAGACATGGATGACTACCAGAAAAAGATTGTGGCAAATGTATCCCATGACTTCCGCTCTCCTCTTACATCCATAAAGGGATATGTAGAGGCCATGGCTGACGGGACAATCCCGCCGGAACTGTACAGCAAATATCTGAATATAATCCTGTTTGAGACAGAGCGCCTTACAGATCTGACCGGCGATCTGCTGACATTAAACGAATTCGACACAAAGGAACTGATGCTCGACAAAACAGAATTTGATATTCAGGAAGTTATCAAAGGTACCGCCGCGTCATTTGAAGCCGTATGCACACCGAAACATATTTCCATTGAACTGCTCCTCATGCCCGGCTCTGTGATCGTCTATGCCGATAAGCGTAAGATCCAGCAGGTACTTTACAACCTGATAGACAATGCAATCAAATTCAGTGAAAATGAGTCTTCTATTACAATCGAAGTAAGCGTGAAAAACGAGAAGACATTTGTCTCTGTAAAAGACCACGGCATGGGTATCCCCCGCGGGGAAGTGAACAAGATCTGGGAGCGTTTCTACAAGTCCGATCTCTCACGGGGCAAGGACAAGAAAGGTACCGGACTGGGTCTGTCTATCGTAAAAGAGATCATACAGGCTCACGATGAACATGTAAATGTGATCAGCACCGAAGGCGTGGGAACTGAATTTATCTTCTCACTCAGCAGGGTTTTGCAGTAGTTAAAAGGCTGTGGCAGGAAAAGATTATCTTTCCCTGCCACAGCCTTAAATCATCCTGATATACTTTCAACATACTTATTCGTAAAGCATCGCCTGCACGCTCTCATCTTCCATATTTTCAGCGTCTACCCATATAAATCCGGTATCTACCTGAGCTTCATTTCCAATCTCGAGGACAGTTCTTGCCGCAGCAATAACTGCCGCATACCCCATCCCAAAAGGATTCTGCACTACAAGTCCGTCGATACTGCCGCTTTCCAGAGCATCAAGCTGCTCCCTGCCCGCATCAAATCCCATCATAACGATGTCTTCCGTCTTTTCCATACTCTCAAGCGCTTTAGCTCCTAACAGCACCGTTTCATCATTTGTGCCGAAACAGCCTTTCAGATTCGGATGTTTTTCGAGATAATACACGATCGCATCTTCATCGCTCATACTGTTCGCAATAGAATCAATATCTTCAAGGCGGGTCCGTGCCTCCTCCGATATATTCTCGGATGCATCTTCAGCAGGTGTATTTCCGCTTTCCGAAGCTTCTGCCTCCTCTATCGCATCTTTCTCGCCTGCCGCCTCTGCGGTCCACGTCTCCAGCTCCTCCGCCGTCACTCCCAGTTCCTCTGCAGCAGCCTCACGTTTGAGCTGATCGATCTGATCCATATAAATCGTCTCAACGATCGATACTTCGGGATAGTTTTCCGAAATTTCCTGCTGAAAAGCAGCCACGCGGTCTTTCGCATTGCCGGACACAGAATCGGGTACTATCAACGCCACCTCACCGCTGCCACCTATCGCCTCACACAGCTTCTGTGCTCCTGTGGCGGCTGCTCCGGCATTATCCGTCATACAGGTACACTGTATCCCCTGATAACTGTTGCCCGAATCAAATGCCACGATCGGAATACCGTTTGATATAGCAAGATCAAACTGCACCTCCGACGCATTTTCGTCAATACTTGCAATAGCTATGACATCAGGATATCTCGCCAGCTCCTCATCAAGGATGTTAACCTGCTCGTCGATATCCTCACCGTCCGCAGGTGCATTAAACACCACTCTGACTACATCACTGCCACTGTATCCGAGTTTTTCATTGATATCATCAGCCGCCTGCTGTACGCCGGCCGCTGCCTGTTTCCAGTAAGAAGTATTCTCCGTTTTTCCGATTACAGAAATATAAGTTCCCGGCTCCAGATCAAGATCGTCAACCTCCGCGTATACTGCCGGTGAAATCGCGTCAAGACTGGCCTGCCACTCAGGAACTTCCGGAATATCTCCTGTAAAAACTTCTTCGTCATCTGCCGAACTGCAGCCGCAGGCTCCCACTGCCATACATGCTGCAAGCAGAACTGCCGTTAATGATCTCCTTTTCATATCATACCTCCACGTTCTTTATCATACACCAAAATACTGAAAAAAAAAGTGATTTTTTTCTAAATTTTCAAAGAAGTACTAAATTTAGAACATCTAAATCTCTTGTATATTCACCTTCATTGTATTAAAATGAGAGTAGCGAAAAGGGACAAGCCTTTTTCGGAAATCAGAAAAGGAGGGTACATACTATGGCACACGTAATTAGTGATGAATGCGTAAGCTGTGGTTCTTGCGAAGGCGAATGTCCAGTAGGCGCTATCTCCGAAGGCGATGGCAAATATGAGATCGATGCTGAAGCTTGTGTAGACTGCGGAGCATGCGAAGCTGCATGTCCTACAGGTGCTATCTCAGCAGAGTAATAATAGAAAATCGCAAAGTGATCACAAGCAGAAGAGACACTGTATCCGGGGAGTCCCCCACTACAGTGTCTCTTTTTTAATTCGAATTTCTCGTACTGGCTGATAGTACGAAAGACGTTCGAAATACAGCAATATACAGCGACCTGACTCACGTATACGCAGGAGGAGAAAAAGATTGATCCCGGCTCCGGTTACAGGAAATAACTCAAAGTAACAAAGCAGGAAAATTGTTAAAGACAAGTGAAAAAATGACGAACTCGCAAGCTCAAACACCCTCATTTTTTCACTTAACACCATTTCCCTGCTTTTAACTTTTCCTAATTTCCTTCCAAAGTCGCCGTTCTCAATCTTTTTCTCCCTCTGCGTAAGGTGCATCCGAACGGCCGTAATCGTCCATTTTGACGTTTTACCGACTAACCAACCGCTACCAAAAATCCTCATAGAAACAGGATGAAAGCGTAAGTTTCTTAACTAAGATTTCATGAATTCTGGCTGATATAGTATTAGTTAATCTGCGGGAGCGAATTCGAGCCGCTTTGATTTCTGGTCCGCATGATTAATATTCATCTGTTTTGTGCTGTTTTTCAATTATGAGCCTGTACAATAAATCGAAAGCTATAAAATCGGTAGAAAAGGAATCGTAGTCGAGAAAAATCCGGCTTTGTTCCTTCCGTCTGAAATTCGATTTTCGGGATGGGAAAGAAAGTAGCAATTTGACGAACGATTGTTTGAAGCTTTGCCCTCTCCCTGTGCTATAATACCATTAAAGTTGAGGGCGCTTTTCATGCGTTTTCAGCATGTGAGGCTGATACAAGGAGGTATAAATATTAATGGGTGAAGTCAGATTCATGATTTCTGAAGCCGCGAAACAGGTTGATGTGGAATCCCACGTATTAAGATACTGGGAAGAAGAACTCAATCTTACGATAGGCAGAACAGAAATGGGCCATCGATATTATACGAATGATGACATTCAGCTCTTTCGCTGTATCAAGAAACTGAAAGATGAAGGGATGCTTCTCAGAGACCTGAAACCTCTTATACCTGAGCTGAAAGCGACGCGTCTTAAGCTGAAGGCTTCCGACGGAACAGACGCATCTAAAAACGCTGTTGCTGATACCGGAGCCGGAGCACAGGAACCGGCAACGCGGACCGGCACAGCGGCATCCGTACCATCTGCTTCCATCCCCGCTGTCGTATCCGCACAGCCCGAAGCCGATGCTGAAGCGGCGGAAGTTGTGATCCCTCTTGAAAAGATTGATCAGATACGCGCTCTGTTCGGGGATGTATTTCGTGAAATCCTGAGCGAAAATAATGACGTATTAAAAAAAGACATCAGCAGTACAGTGACTACTGATGTCATGCATGAAATGGATTATCTTCTGCAAGCTAAGGACCGCCGGCAGGAGGAGCACTTCCGCAAGCTGGACACTCTGATCCGCCAGCAGCAGGCAAACCGTAAAGAGTCCGCCAAAACGAATCCTATCATGAAGCTCCGAAAAATTTTTACATAATAAATCGTTTTTTCCGGTACTGCATTCGCAGTTTTCCCATAAAGAGCTTACTGCTGCCGCAGTTCATTTCCGAAACGTGTGTACTGCGGCATCCATGCAAGCCGGACGGTTCCGATCGGGCCGTTCCTCTGCTTCGCAATAATGATCTCCGCAATGTTTTTATCTTCTGTATCCGGATTATAATAATCATCCCTGTAGATGAACATGCATACATCGGCGTCCTGCTCGATGGCTCCGGACTCACGAAGGTCCGAAAGCATAGGGCGCTTATCAGTACGCTGCTCCACCGCACGGCTCAACTGCGACAGCGCGATCACCGGCACATTCAGCTCACGCGCAAGTCCTTTGAGTGATCGGGATATCTCCGAAATCTCCTGCTGACGGCTCTCGTTCTTACGTCCGCCGCTTCCGCTCATGAGCTGCAGGTAGTCGATGATGATGAGATCAAGTCCGATCTCAAGCTTATATTTTCTGCATTTTGAACGCATTTCCGATATCGATATACCGGATGTATCATCTATGATCATTCTCGAATTTCCAATTGTTCCCGCTCCCTCGATCAGTTTCTCCCAGTCTGTATCTGAAAGATTACCTGTTCTCAGGATCTGTGCATCCACATGAGACTCCAGAGAAAACAAACGGTTCACCAGCTGCTCCTTGGACATCTCAAGACTGAAGATCGCCACTGCGAGATTCTGGCGGAACGCCACATGCTGTGCGATATTCAGCACAAACGCGGTCTTTCCCATGGAAGGTCTGGCCGCGATCAGTACAAGGTCCGACCTCTGCAGACCGGACAATTTATAGTCGAGATCGATAAATCCTGTCGGGATTCCCGTTACATTTCCTTTTGTCTTCGATGCCTTCTCGATCACGTCCAGCGCATTCAGGACGACCTGCCGGATCGGTACATACTCTTCAGAGTTGCCGTGCTCCACCAGCTCAAATACCTGTTTTTGTGTTTTTTCCAGTATTTCTTCGAGGGGCTGATTTTCCAGATAACATGTATTGGCAATATCCTCATTAATCCTGATCAGCCTGCGCAGGATAGATTTGTCCCGCACGATCTCTGCGTAATATTTTACATTTGCAGATGTCTGTGTCCCTTCGAGGAGATCTTTCACGAATTCCATACTGCTGATCTCCGGCGGAACATTCTTCTCTTTCAGCTTCTCCTGCAAAGTTATCAGGTCAACCGGTTTTCCCGCTTTAAAAAGATCTACGACACTGTCAAATATGATCCCGTAAGCTGTCTGGTAGAAATCCTCTCCTGTAATAATCTCAGAAGCAACCATAACGGCATCTTTATTCATCAGCATCGCCCCGAGCACTGCCTGCTCAGCCTCTATACTATGCGGAGGTATCCGCTTCATTGCCGCTTCTATATTTTCCATAAAGAAGCCCCCTTATGCCTCTTCTTTCACAACGACTTTGAGCTCCGCCGTAACCTCCGGATGGAGTTTTACATTTACGATATGTGTGCCAAGTGTTTTTATATTCTCTTTGAGTACGATCTTCTTCTTATCGACATCAAGCTTCATCTGGTCTTTCACCGCTGCTGCAATTTCCTTACTGGATACAGAACCGAACGTTCTTCCGCCCTCTCCCACTTTGATCGCAAGCTCTACCTTACCGGCTGCAAGCTCTGCTGCAAGTTCCTTCGCCGCGTCGAGATTTTCCTGAGCCACTTTTTTCTCGTTGTTTTTCTGAAGTTTCAGATCATTAAGATTCTTTGCTGTAGCTTCCGCCCCGAGCTTTTTGGGCAGTATAAAGTTTCTTGCATATCCGTCATTTACATTTACGATCTCTCCCTTTTTCCCGAGAGATTTAACATCCTGTAATAATATTACTTTCATTTTTAAATATCTCCTTCCTCTATCATCTGATCAATAGTCGCTTTCAGCGCCTTGATCGCTTCTTCCATATTTGTATGGTCAAACTGTGCTCCCGCGGAATTGATATGACCGCCTCCGCCCAGCTTTTCTGCTATGATCTGCACATTTACCTCATCGATGGAACGTGCACTTAAATATATTTTACCGTCGTATATCGTCAGGACAAATGATGCCTTGATGCCGCTGATATCAAGCAGCTCATTGGCCGCCTGCGCCGCCAGTACTGTAGGGCTGTCAATATCGCTCGGGCACTGCGCTATGGCGAACTCTTTCCGATATACTTCCGCCATGCGGACCGCCTCCGCTTTCGCCCTGTACGATGCCATGTCATCACGGAACATCTTGCGCACACGGGTAATGTCTGCGCCGCACCGTCTTAAGAATGCAGCCGCCTCAAAGGTACGCACACCTGTCCTGTTCATAAAGTTCCTCGTATCGATCATGATACCCGCATACAGACATTCGGCTTCTACTGACGGGATCTTGATATCATCTGCGATATACTGGAGGACTTCCGCAACCATCTCGCAGGATGAGGATGAATACGGTTCCACATAGGACAATACCGCATTTTCGATAACATTGCTGCTCTGACGGTGATGATCAAGTACTGCGATCATACGGGAACGTCTCAACAGTTCCGGGCACTCTGTCATCTGCGGTTTATTTGTGTCGACCACGATCACCATAGTACTGTCCGTGACATAATCCAGCGCCTGATCGGATGTCAGGAAAATATCGTCTTCATATGCCGGGCTCTCTGCAATCTCATCATACAGCGGCCGGACAGATTCTGTCACTGTATTGATCACAATATGAGCCTTCTTTTCGAGGCTGACTACCGCCCTGTAGATACCCATACATGCACCGAAGGAGTCCGGATCGGCAATCTTATGTCCCATAACGATAACCTGGTCCTTAGTTACAATAAACTCTCTTAATGCCTCCGCCTTTACGCGGGCCTTCACACGGGTATTCTTCGCTGTCTGCTCTTTCTTTCCGCCAAAATACGTGATTCCATTGCAGTCTTTTATGACAGCCTGATCACCGCCTCTGGCGAGGGCAAGATCGATCGCGACACGGGCAAACTGGTAACTGAGCGCATATGTGGCGGTGTTAAGTCCCAAGCCGATACTAAGCGTAGCAGAACGGGCATTTCCGATATTGACCTGCTTTACCTCTTCCAGAATGGAGAATTTGTCCTCTGCGATCTTCCGGTAACTGGATTTGCGGATAACGACGAAATATTTATCCTTTTCCATCTTCTTGACGATGCCGTCTACATCGCCGATATACTTATTGATCTTCCTGTCGATCAGAGCCACGAGCAGTGACTGACGCACCTCCTCGACACTTTCCAT
The DNA here is from genome assembly GCF_008691045.1 of Mediterraneibacter catenae. Classification (GTDB taxonomy): domain Bacteria; phylum Bacillota; class Clostridia; order Lachnospirales; family Lachnospiraceae; genus Mediterraneibacter; species Mediterraneibacter ornithocaccae. The sequence continues at coordinate 51,016 of NZ_VMSO01000012.1, read as the reverse complement.
CACTTCGTCATAATTGTCGATATAGATTAGGCCCGCGATCATTCTCTGATCTTCATTTTCCCGGATATATGCGTTCAGCTCTGTCACATCCTGCATGGACACCGATACAAAAAATTCTTCTTCCTCCGGGATCTGCAGCAATTCTTCCTTCTGGCTGAATCCCTGGAGCGACACACGACGCAGTTCTACCTGATAGTCTCTGTCGTGGTAATTCACTTCCAGTTCCACATGCTCCATATCTTCCTTCGGGAACACGCCCGGATGCAGTTCCGGGATCATCCTGTGAAGAGACTTTTCCTTCCTGGGATTATCCATCAGCTCGGCAAACGCATCGTTTTTCCACAGGATGCGCCCATCTTCAAGAGCAATGGCATAAGGGACTGCAAGTTCCTTGAGAAGGGTATGCTCAATCCCCTTATACTGCGCCGAAAACTGGATCAGGTCTGCAAGGATCAGAGAACGATTGTAAAAGTATAATCCTCCCGCGATTCCCAGATAGATCAGGATAAATACCGTCATGATAAAACCGGCTTTTTTATCGATCACATAGACCCATATATCCACCGCTGCCAGCAGAATTGTCATGATCAGCGGCCAGCTCATATACATCCTGAGCTGTCCTTTCAAACGCATTCTGTTCTTTTTCTTCATATTTTCTCACCTCATCCGCACCCGTCTTCAGGTACGCACAACGCTTAAATTAAGAGAGTTGCAGCTCTCCTCTTGATACTAACGATTTATTATACCATTTTTTCAGAAATTATGCCACTGTAGAATTTCAGACGTTACCGCTCGATGTCCGTTACCCGTCGGATGCCCGCTCGTGCAAGCACGGCGGTCGCCCTCCGGGCGTATCGCACATAGGACCGGAACACTTCTGAAAGCATCCCGGTCCGGCAGACTGATATCTCTATTTTATGAATTGCTTTGTATATTCCCTGAGAAAAAACGCCCCTGTCTGTATCTGCAGATACAGGTATCAGCAGGTTGCCCCGCCTTTTAAGTGCTTCTGAGCCTTTATATTCTCTTCTTTTCTCGCAAGAAGATCATCCGAGAGCAGCTGCTCCTGTACATTCTCAAATCCGATCCTTGCCACAGTGTCGGCAAATCTCTCTCCTGTGATTCCCTGCTCACGGAACAGAAGGATCGCTTTTTCTACAATAGCAAGGACTTCGTCTTTATCTGTAAACACTTTGTCCAGATATCTTCCCTGAGCCACTTTCTTGCCCCAGCGTCCGCCAATATAGATGCGATAGCCGTTCGTGTAATCTTCAACCGCGTGGAACGGACATTTTCCTACGCAGCGGCCGCAGTGATTGCATGCTGCCTCATCTATGGTGATCTTTCCGTCCGACATCTTAGCCACACCGATCGGACAGTTATTCTCTATCTGGCATACTTTGCATCCCCGGCATTTCTCCAGATCGATCTGAGGCACTCTCTGACCGATGATACCCAGGTCATTCAGATCCGGTTTCACACAGTTGTTCGGGCATCCGCCGACAGCAATCTTGAACTTGTGCGGCAGTTTCACTTCACGGTATCCGTGATAGAATCTCTCGTGTATCTCCTCTGACAGGGCAAATGTGTCGATCAATCCGTACTGGCATGTAGTACCCTTGCAGGATACGACCGGGCGGACTTTTGATCCCGTACCGCCTGTCTCAAGTCCTGCCTGCATCAGATATTCTCTCAGAGGCTCGATATTGTCAAACGGCACGCCCTGGATCTCCATCGTCAGACGGGAAGTCATCGTCACCTCACCGCTGCCATAGAGCTCCGCCGCCTCAGCAATCGTCCTTGCCTCATCTGCGGTGATCTTTCCGTTTCTTGTGATGACACGGCCGTTGAACTTATCCGGTGTTCTCTTGTCTTTCAGAAAGCCGAGCGCCTTGACTCTTGTCTCCTCTTCTTTTGAAACTGCGCCTTCTGCATTCTCCACTTTCACATCATTAAAGAATGTCGCGCCCTCGAGTACGACTGTATTTTTATATCCGTAATAACGCATCCTGTTCTGCAGGAAGTACGCTCTCTTCCCCTTGGCGCATACAAGCAGGAGTTTCTCATCTTTGCCGAGGCCTTCGATCTCACCGTTGACCTGACCCAGATTTACATAGAACGCTCCGCGGATCGCCGGCTCCGGCTGTACGTCCACTACACGGTATCCTTTCGCCGCTCCTGCCGCATATTCTGCCGGAGTCATGCTGACGATAGTTCCGTCGATCTTGTTCATCAGCACATAGACCGCCTGTACAAACGGATGGATAGCCGTGGAAAACGGTGGTGCATAAGCGAAATCTGCATTTTCAAAATCATCGAGCTTTGCTCCCATGTTGATGCCCATGACCGCGATGTCAACCATCTTGTCCACCTCGCCCGGTCCAAACACCTGGACACCGAGCAGTTTCCTCGTTGTCCTATCGGCGATCAACTTTGTGATAAAGAATGAGGCGTCCGGATAATAATGTGCTTTGTCATCTGTAGGCACGAGAGCCGTAACAACATCATATCCCGCTTCTTTTGCCTGCGCCTCGGTAAGACCGGTGCGTCCCACATTTAATCCCGGGAGCTTCACCACACCGGTTCCCAGCACGCCCGGATATGTCTTCTGCGTACCTGCGAGCACCTGCGCAAGTGTGCGTCCTTCCAAATTTGCGGAGGATCCCATAGGCGACCACTGCCTTTTGCCCGTGATCCGGTTCGTCACCATCACGCAGTCTCCGGCTGCGTAGACGTCATCAAGGCTCGTTTTCATCTGGCTGTCCACGAGGATCGTCCCCTTGAACATCTCAATACCCGTATCTGCCAGGAAACCTGTATTCGGGCGAATCCCCGCCGCCATGATCAGCATCTCACAGGGAAGTGTTCCCGCCGAAGTCTTAACTCCCGTTACCTTGTCAGAACCGAGCACTTTCTCCGCACTTGTCCCTGTGATCACACGGATCCCGCTGTTCAGAAGATGTTTCTTTGCATAAGCTGCCATCTCCGGATCCAGGATATTCGGAAGAATCTGGGAGGCGAAATCAATAACTGTTACATTGATCCCTCTTGCATGCAGATTTTCCGCCGCCTCAAGACCGATGAATCCCGCGCCGATCACGACTGCTTTTTTCACATTGTTTGCCTCTGCATATGTACGAATCCCATCTGCATCATCCGGTGTCCTCATCTTAAATACGCCCGGAAGATCTTTTCCATCGATCGGGAGCTCTGCCGCGGATGCACCGACCGCGATCACCAGCTTGTCATAAGGACAGACTTCTGTGTTTCCGGTCTGTACGTCTTTCACTGTAACTTCTTTCTTCGCCGCATCGAGCGCAACCGCCTCTTTTCCCGTACGCACCTCAACACCTGTAAGTCCTGAGTATTTCTGAGGCGTGTTCACGATCAGTTCGTCCCTGCCCTCGATAAATCCGCCCACATAATACGGCAGTCCGCAGCCCGCGTAGGAAATATCCTGATCTTTTGTAATAACGGTTACTTTGATACTTCTGTCTTCTCGTTTCAACTTGGCCGCAGTTTTTGTTCCGGCAGCGACTCCGCCGATGATGAGTACCTTCATCTTCTCTACCTCTCTTCTTTTTTTCACTTCTCTGATGCCGGGATCTCTGTCTCTTTTATTCATCCGGCAGCTCGTCCCCGACTGCCCTGACACCTCTCGACAGCTCTTTATTCTTGTGGCAGCAGTGTTCCTCTCCTGCACACTCCGGCCGCATTGCCGGACAGACAAAGACATCGCCGCCGGCAATCGTAAGGGCTCTGCCGTTAGCAAGCATGTCTGCGATCTTCCTGCGTGCCTCATCGTAGATCCGCGTCACAGTCGGGCGGGAGATCTGCATTCTCTCCGCACATTCCTCCTGTGTCATCTGCATGTAGTCCAACAGACGGATCACTTCGTACTCGTCATAAGTAAGGTTGATGCTACCGGACGCATCGCAGCCCTGCGGGGCAAATCCTGTCACCCGGGGCACCGAACAGATACAGCGCCTTTTCTGCGGTCTTGCCATGATCTTCTCCTCCCTTCCGTTAATGTAGTTCTGACTATAAGTATACTCGATTATGAACATATGTCAATAACTTACTGTTACATTCTGATAACAAAAGCAACAGTTCAGCCCGCGCCATTCGCAAAGCCGCACTGACGTGCTAATTGCGGCTGCGCCGCTTCTTTGCTCATTGACTGGCGCTCAGCACATCAGGAATGAGGCGGGATGATCCTTATGCAAGCATAAATCAATCCCCCCATCCCTGATGGCTGACCTGTTACCAATAAAAAAGGCTGACCTCTCGGATCACTCCTTGAAATCAGCCTTTACCTCTCAATTAGTCCTGAACGTACGGCATCAGGGAAATATGTCTAGCTCTCTTGATTGCTACTGTAAGAGCTCTCTGATGTTTTGCACAGTTTCCTGTGATTCTTCTCGGGAGGATCTTACCTCTCTCAGAAACATATTTCTTTAACTTTGCTACGTCCTTGTAATCGATCTCGTTATTCTCTTTGCCACAGAATACGCAGACTTTTTTTCTTCTGCGGGCCGGTCCTCTTCTCTTGTAACCGCCCTCTGGTCTGCTTCCCTTTTCGTAAGCCATGATGGTTATCTCCTTTCCTTAATTGAACGGTAACTCCTCATCAATGCCATCCGGGATATTCATAAATCCGTCTCCTGCCGGTGCGCTCGGCGCCGGTGCCGGCGCAGACTGCTGGAAGGATGCTCTGTTAGCCTCGCTCTCAGCTCTGCTCTCTGCGAATTCCTGTTCCTCCACGATCACTTCCGTTGTGTATACTTTCACACCGTCTTTGTTCGTGTAGCTTCCGGTCTGGATACGGCCGGAAATGGAAACGCGCATTCCCTGACGGAAATATTTCTCTGCAAACTCTGCGGAACGTCCGAACACGACACACGGAATGAAATCTGCTGTCGGCTCCCCGTCTCTCTTGAATCTGCGGTCAACGGCAACTGTATATCTTGCAACTGCCGTTGCATTTTCTCCCTGCGAATATCTGACTTCAGGATCTCTTGTCAACCGTCCTACTAAAACTGCTTTATTCATATATACCTCTTTCCGCTTATGCTTCCTGTTTCACGCATAAATATCTGAGCACGTTGTCCATAATGCGGATACGCTTTTCCACTTCGCCTGGAACCGTAGCTTCAGCCTCGAAGTGTACGAAGTAGTAATATCCTTCTGTCATCTTCTGGATCTCGTAAGCGAATCTTCTCTTGCCCCACTCATCCACGTCTGTCACGTTACCGCCGAAACGTGTGATAAGAGCTTTAACTTTCTCGATTACGTCTGCTCTTGCTTCGTCTTCGAGTTTTGCGCTCACAACAACAGCTAATTCATACTTATTCATGGTCCTGCACCTCCTTATGGTCTCTGGCCCCCGTCCCTGCGCGGGAGCAAGGAATTATGAAACTGTTCAGATAAAATCCGACAGTATGTCACGGTTATTTATAATAACACAGGGAGTTCTGATTTTCAAGTACTTTTTTTACAGTTTATCGTCAATGAGGTAACAGGTAACAGTTCAACCCGCGCCATCCCTGATGGCTGAACTGTTACTCGATGAGAGTAATGATCCTGGTACATACTTTTTTCAGCAGAGCTTCACTATGACTTACAATGAGCATCCCGATTTCACGCCGTTCTGCCTCTTCCAGTATGAATTCCCATATCTGCGCCTGTGTCACCAGATCCAACATGGCAGTGATCTCATCGCACAGCAGATATTTCGTCTCGGCTCTTAGTGCTCTGGCAAGGCAGAACCGCTGCAGTTCACCTCCGGAGAGTTCAGACGGATAGCGGTCCATCCATTCTTTATTAATATGAAGCTTCTCCAAAAGCCGCTCTTCTATATCTCCCGCTTCTTCCATTGTCTGCTTCATCCGCAGCAGTGGATCGACTACCGTCTCAGGATGCTGCCATATCATCTGCACCGGGCAGAAACCGCGGTATTCACGGACCGGTCTGCCGTCCAGGAGGACTTTCCCGCGCACCGGGCGCTCATATCCTGCCAGCAGTTTGCAGAGTGTTGTCTTTCCCCGTCCGCTGGGGCCTCTGAGGCCTACGCGTTCCCCGGGAGATATAGTCAGATCCAATCCATCTATGACCGGGGTTTTCTTACGGCCGCGATAAAAGAACGTAAGATCATGTCCTTCCAGCATCATATTTCTCCCCTTTCTCCGGATGCAGACACCGTACCGTCCCGCCTTTGTACGCTGTCAGAGGGATCTGTCCCTCTGCACGGCAGTCATCTTCACATATCGGGCACTGTGCGGCGTAAGGGCATCCCGTTTGTACTGTTCCCGCATATGGCTGGGTTCCCTCGACAGCTTTGAATCCATGTTCAGGCATGGCATGCCACAAAGCACGGGTATAGGGATGCCGGAGATTTTCCACACAGGCAAAATCTTCCGTCCCCGCCTGTTCTATCGTCTCACCCGCATAAAAGACTGTCACTACGTCCGCAACAGAGAGGGCCAGTTCCAGATCGTGGGTGATGAACAGCACCCCCGCGCCATCATCCGCCAGTTCCCGAAAATGACTTAATATCCTCTTTGCAGCCCGTGCATCCAGCCCCGGTGTCGGTTCATCCGCGATAATAAGTCTCGGCTTCTCTGTAACGGCTGAAGCAATCAATACACGGCGCGCCATTCCGCCCGATAATTCGAAAGGATATAGCTCTTCTGTATCTGCTCCGAGTCCATACCGCTCAAGAGCCGCCCGGCTGCGGCGTCTTATTTCCTGATCCTTCCTGCCTTTCCGGATCTGCGCTCCTACTTTCATGAGAGGGTCCAGATATGTGACTCCCTGGGGAATCAGAAATATTTCTCTGCCCCGCAGTTCCTTTGCACGCTCTGCCGTCAACATCTGTCCGGCGTAGCGTATCGTTCCCTCCACATGGCTATTATAAGGGAGAATTCCAAGAATACTGTGGGCCAGCAGGCTTTTTCCCGAACCGCTTGCCCCGACTACAGCAACAATCTGCCCCGGCGCTATCTCCAGAGAAAGATCCTTTACCGTGGCAAGCTGTTTTTTTCGAAAACCGCGTTCATATTGTGTGAAATAAACTGATAGATGTTCTATCTGTAATATAGGTTCCATTTTACTCCTTATTCATGCACGCTTGACGGATCGAGCAGGCGGCGCACTCTTTCTCCCAGCATTGCAAATAATATGACTACTATAACAAGCGCTGCTCCGGGGAAGAGAGCCAGCCACCACTTTCCGGTCGTCAGATACTGCATGCTCTCTGAAAGGATCACTCCGATGGCGGGCTGTTCCGATGACAGCCCGAATCCCAGGAATGTCACGCTTGATTCATGCAGGATCGCATGCGGGAACAGCAGGATCAGTCCTGTAAGGAACTGCGGTAGCAGATGAGGCAGCATATGCCGCCTGATATTCTGCAGTTTTGACACTCCCATCTTCTCCGCCGCCAGTATGTACGGCGCCTGCCGAAGCTGTATGAGTTCTCCCCGGATCACTCTTGCCAGAGATGGCCAGTGGCTTAACGAAACTCCTGCCACCACTCCGGCAAATCCTCGCCCACATGCCAGAGAGATCAGCATAACGAGCAAGATATGGGGAATGCCCATGACCAGATCAATGCACCAGGATATGACTGCGTCCGCCTTCCTTCCGAATACGACAGATGCTGTTCCCAGAAGCAGCGCCACTGCGGCGCTGACGGCTGCGGTCAGCACACCGATCCGTATACTCAGGGACAGTCCCGCCAGAGTACGGGCAAGCATGTCCCGCCCCATCCAGTCCGTCCCGAAAGGATGCTGCAAATCCGGAGCAAGATTTCTTCTTGAAAAATCCGTCTCCGCTGCATACCCTTCTGTCATAACACCCGCGACGGTCACTGCGGTGAGTATCACTATCGCGGCAACGAGAAATAGGATCGTCTGCAGACGCCGATTTGTATCCTTCTCTTCCCGCCTTCTTTTCCTTATAGTTCTGCTCTTTATCCCCTTGTCTAAAATTCTCGCAGATCTCATCCTCTCGCCGCCCCTTTCCGGATCTTCGGATCTACCACACCGTAGAGAAGATCCGCGATCAGATTTCCGGCAAAGACGATAGCTGCCGTAACTACCGTAATCCCAAGCAGAAGCGGAAGGTCGCTGCCGAGCCCTGCCGTGACTGCAGCCTGTCCGAGTCCCGGATAGGAAAACACCTGCTCTACCAGCACCGATCCTCCGATGATCTCACTGACAGAGGCAAACTGCAGCGTGATCGCGGGAAGTGCCACATTCCGCAGTCCATGGCGAAGGACAATAGAAGCCTCTGATTCCCCTCGGGCACGTGCAAAGAGAACATAATCTGACTCCAGCACATCGATCATCTTCTCCCTGGTGTGGAGAGCGATATTCGCCACACCGGTAATACTCAGTGTCAGAGCAGGAAGAACGGCATGGCGCAGCCGGTCAGCAGCAGTAACCGCAGCAGCGTCCATCCCCACAGGCACTGAAAGCCCGATGGGAAACCAGCCAAGCCATACGGCGAAAACAAGGAGCAGCAGGATTGCCAGCCAGAAAGCCGGCGTGCTGGAGATCAGAAGACAGTATCCCTTTATCAGTTTGTCCGGCCATCTCCCACGGCAGGCTCCGGCGATCACTCCCATAGTCAGGCCAAGCACTCCCGAGATCACCCAGGCAGATAAGAGCAGCCAGAAAGAACCGGCAAGACGCTGTCCGATGACTGTGAGCACCGGCTGCCGGTAAAGCAGAGAAGTTCCAAAGTCACCGTGCAGTACATCCCCCAGCCAGCCTATGTACCTCTCCAGCGGCGGGGTGTCTGTTCCCCAGTATGCTTCCAGTTTCGCGATCTGTTCCTGACTCATAGTGCCGAGCGCCGCCTGTCCCACATTCGTCTGCAGCGGATCAAGAGGCGACGCGCACATCAGAAGAAACGTAACGATACTTACTCCGAGCAGGAGCAGTATCATGCGAATTAATTTTTTTCCTGTAAACTGAAGACGATGCTTCAAGATAAATCATCCTTTCCAGCTCCACTGATCTACATTATTGACGATGGACCATCCATGTCCGTGGGGATGTATCTTCTGCTCAGCCACAGTAAGGCCGTCCCTCACCCAGTAGAGATGATCGATATTCACAAGCCATACCCAGGGGATATCTCCGTCCTGGGTCACTCCGTCAGTCCCGTCCCACTGAGCCTGCTGCCACAATCTGTAAGATTCTTCCAAATCGCCGCAGGCGAGCGCCTGATCCATATATTCATCCACAGTGCTGTTGGAATACGGAGAGTATTCTGCCGAGTCCGTCCCCTCTATCGTATGATAAATATTATAGAGTTCCATCGGTGTATGTGCTCCCCAGCCCCAGATCAGAGGGTCAGACAGCGCACGGTCGTAAGCCGTGTCCCAGCCCACTCCCTCAAGTGTACACGATATACCGAGCACACCGAGCTGATCCGCAAAATCTGCGGCGAGCGCCTGGCGGACAGAATCTCCGGTGGAATAGAGCAGGTTCAGCTCTGCTTTGACTCCGTCTTTCTCCCGGATACCGTCATCTCCTACGGTCCAGCCCGCCTCATCGAGCAGCGCCGCGGCGCCCTCGGGATTGTATGAAACTTCTGAAGCCTCATTGTACCATGGGAGCTGGTCGCACACACTGTAAGCCGGGCTTCCGTATCCGTTTAGTACATTGTCGATCATCTCCTGCCGGTCAATGCCGATATTGATGGCACGACGGACAAGCACGTCCGCTGTAAAATCATTTCCGACCGTACGTCCTTCAGAATCTGTCGTCTCTTCCACAGCCGGAAGATTAAAACCTCTGTTGTCAACACTTGCATATGAGGCAAGACTGTATCCTTCGACCTCCTGATCCGAATATGTGGCCGATGTATACGCCAGGTCCACCTCGCCTGCCTGAACTGCCAGAAATGCTGCATCCTCTTCCATGAACAATATCGTAACCTGCTCCATCTCGGGCGCATCTCCGTAATAATCCGGATTTGCTTCAAGAATGACCTGCTGCCCTCTGTCCCATTGCTTCAGGATATATCTGCCTGAACCGATCGGATTGGAACCGTAAGTTGCGCTGTCATAGGCATTCTCCGGCACGATTCCTACGATTGCCATTGTATAAGGCCAGATAGAAAACGGACGCGTCATATGAAAGACAACCGTCGTATCATCCGAAGACTCCGCATAGTCCAGCATTGTAAAGTCATTGACCGAACTGGACTCTTTTACCGTATTGTATGTAAACGCCACGTCTTCGGCAGTCAGCGGTTCTCCATCGGTAAACTTTACGTCATCGCGGATCGTGACTGTCCATGTCAGACCGTCTTCACTGACTGTATAATCCGTCGCCAGATCATATCCGATCGTCAGATCCGTGTTCGTCACCGTGAGTGTACTCTGGATCAGCGGCTCGTGGACATGCTCTCCCGCTCCCCATCCGTAGGCCGGGTCAAATCCCGCCTCAGGCTCAGAGTTCGGGTCCATGGCAATTACAACAGAAGAGTTCTCGATTCTCTGTTGTACCGCGGATTGATCTTCAGCTGTATCTCCCGCACAGCCTGCAAGGGCCGTCACCGTAACAGCTGCTGCCAGAAGCAGAGAAATCCACCGCTTTCTCATCTCAGATACCCTCCCTGTTCCGTCTTGTTTCCCATATCTCCTGTCATATCTTCTTCCGATTCCCTTTCCCTGATCTGCTCTCTTCGCAGAGAAAGGATCTGTTCATATGCTTCCCCGTAAGACACCTGCGACTTTCGCGCAAATGCAGCCGTATCTTCATACTCCGGTTTTACATGGCTGATTCCAAATCCGCCCGCTGTCTTGACGCATATCTGTCCATGTTCTGTCTGCACCGTTTCACTGCCGGGAGTCAGAAAATATTTTTCACACAGACGTGCTCTCACTCCGTTGGTCGTCGTCTCCCGCATAATATTCCGGGCAGTCTCATCAATCTGTTCTTCCCCGCAGAGCACGGTAAGTTCCCAGCCCGGACGCCCTTTCTTCATCGTACCTGCCACTGTATAGACATCCAGCGCCCCCGATTCCAGCAGACGTGCCGCTGCAAATGCGAGCGCCTCCGGCGTCATATCGTCAATATTGCACACCAGCTCTGCAATACGCCCGTTAGATTTCATTTCCTGTTCCTGCGTTTCTCCCAGAAATGCCCTGACGCAGTTCGCCTGTTCAAATTCCTTTGTCCCGATGCCGATCCCCACTTTTGTCTTCACCATCATCGGCATATTTCCAAAATGTCCGGCAAAGTGTACAAGAAGCGCTGCCCCGGTAGGCGTACATAGCTCCCCGCGGATAGCGCCCCCGTAGATCGGTACGTCTGCCAGCAGATTTGCCGTAGCCGGCGCCGGCACCGGCATGATCCCGTGGGCGCAGCGCACTGTTCCGCTCCCTACGTGAACCGGAGATACCACGATACGCTCCGGCCTCAGAAGATACACGGCATAGCATACTCCAGCCACATCTGCTACCGCATCCAGCGCTCCTACCTCATGAAAATGCACCTGTTCAACCGGACATCCGTGTGCTTTTGCCTCGGCATCGGCAATCGCATTGTATGTCTCGATCGCGTTATCTTTTACCTCTCCCGGCAGATCCAGCCCGCGGATCAGCTCAGTAATATGCAGCGGGTCTGCATGATGATGCCCGTGATGACCGTCATGCAGTTCTTCATGTGCGTGTCCGTGATGACCCGTATGCACTTCCTCCGGCTCGCGCTCCTCTTCTCCGTATACAGTCACTTCCATGTGCGTTCCACATATCCCGCATGTAGAACTTTTGCGCGGTGTGATTCTCACGCCGGGCAGACCCGAACCATTCATATGATCTAAAAACTCCTGCTTCTGTTCCTCATCCAGAAGTTCATACATGGCAGCCATGAGTATATCCCCCGCTGCCCCCATATTACATTCAATATAAAGTGTCCTCATATCCTGTTCTTTCCTTTCGTTCGATCCAATTCCGTTTTCGTGGACTATAATCCTTCCATCTGATTGATCATACTTGCCAGATACCCGGCTCCGAATCCATTATCTATATTAACCACACTGCATCCGGACGCACAGGAATTGAGCATGGACAGAAGTGCTGACAGCCCGCCGAAGCTGGCGCCGTATCCCACACTGGTCGGGACTGCGATCACCGGGCAGTCCGCCAGACCGCCGATCACCGAGGCGAGCGCCCCCTCCATTCCTGCCACTGCCACGATACAGCGTGCGCTCATAATCGGATCCAGGTTTGAGAGCAGACGGTGGAGTCCCGCCACACCCACGTCATAGAGGCGTGTGACATTATTTCCCAGTGTCTCGGCAGTCAGCGCGGCTTCCTCTGCTACCGGCATATCACTTGTCCCGCCGGTCGCCACCACAATACTGCCCCTATGCTCCCGCTCTTCCGGAAATGCAACAGCAAGTTTCGGAAGGGGATGATACTCCGCCGGAACTGCCCCGCACAGAATGTCGGCCGCTTCCTGACCGATACGCGTGACAAGTATATTCCGGCATCCCCGCTCTCCCATAGCGGTGACAATCCCTTTGATCTGCTCCGGGGTCTTTCCCTCGCCGTAGATCACCTCCGAAGCCCCCTGCCGTATACTCCGGTGATAGTCGATCTTTGCATAGTCTAAATCTTCAAACGGTACTTCTTTCAGATTCAGAAGCGCTTCTTCAGGTGACGTCGCACCCTCCGCCACACTCCGGAGCAGCGTAAGAATATCGTGTTTATTATCCATGATGAATTCTCCTTTTTAAATTCTTATCACACCGGCATGATGTCCGGTTCCGCATCTGTCTGACTGACACCGGTCCTGCCCGCCGCGGACTCAGTCCGTCACTTTTCTCTCAGCCAGGTCAAGAAATACCGCCGGAAACAGAGGCGACAATTTTTCACATATCTCTTTCCTCTTTTCCATCACAAGCGGCATCTGCTCTTCCGTGACCTGAATCCGCGCACCGTCTCCGTACAGGCGGACACGGAAATCACGAAAACCTTCCTCTGCCATTACAGACTCCGCGCATTCGACTCTGACAAGATCTGATCTGCTGATCGGAATGCCCGTGGGAATACGCGTTGCCAGACAGGCATACGACGGTTTCTCCCATGTGAACAGCCCGGCTTCTCTCGATCGTTCTCTGACTTGAGCTTTCGTAATCCCACACTCACGCAGAGGCGAACGCACTTCCAGCTCACGCAGGGCACGCATTCCCGGGCGGTCTCCGGCATCATCCGATGCATTCGTGCCGTCCAGCAGTACAGTATAGCCGTCCTCCCGCGCAGCCTCTCTCAGCCGTGTGAAGATCGCCCGCTTGCAGAAATAGCAGCGGTCCGGCCCGTTCTCCGCCGCCTCCGGAACCGACAGGATATCCATGTCCACCACTGTCATCGGTATCCCCAGTTCTTCCGCAAGCCGTCGCGCGTCTTCAAGCTCAAATGCCGGCTGAAACGCCGTTTTCACATAATAAGCATGTATATCACATCCGTACCGCTTCGCTGCCCATAGTAGAAAGGCTGAGTCTGTTCCGCCGGAGAAGGCTGCGGCAGCCCTTTGTACCTGTGAAAAAAATTCTTCTAATACCATATTTTTTCCTTCCTTTTGACCGGATAGGGGGGAAATCCCCCTGTCCGATCACCGCGATACCTCGGTCATCTCGCGGCATTGCCGCTCGATGACCGTTGCCCGTCGGATGCCCGCTCGTGCGGGCACGGCGGTCGCCCTCCGGGCGTATCGCACAAAAAAGATATCTGCCTTCTCCTGAAAGCAGATATCTTCCTGATATCCAATATTCTTAATCTTTATATTAGCGGGAGCAAAAGCCCCGACTGACTATGATGCCTGCTGATTGTTCCGTGCTGCAAATCATCTGCAGCCTCTCATTAAATCTGCGATCCATACGGCTTCTGCCGTCTTTCCCGGCTTCCTGCCGGATTTTCTTTTAATTAAAATCGCATCTATCAGTTCGACCCTTACACCGTTGATTTCAATCGGCATCAAGACTCTTCTTAAGTGCGTCTATCGCATTCTGCACGTTTTTTCCCATGGACGCGTCGCTGACACCCACGACAATATTATCACAGAGATTCACGGGAATCAAGATTCTCTTCGCCCTGCTCTGCCCTACAGCCACAGCCATACGCGAGGTGATCTCTCCCAGCATGGAGTCTGCGATCACGATTCCCACCGGTCCCATGATCACATCAACCCTTTCAGATGCGACAACCACGGAGTTCTCCCCCGTCGCAGCCTGATCGGCGCCGGCCTTGAGCATTGCATTCGTGGCAGCACTGTTTGTTCCCACAGCAAGAACCTCGATATCCTGATCGTACTCTTTCACAGCCGTCACAAGCTGACGTCCGAGTCCGCCGCCCTGCCCGTCAATGATCAGTACTCTCATCCTGTTTCTCCTTTTTTGTAATCTGTCTCGTATTCTTTTCTACGAGCTTTCTCGACACCATGATCTGATGCCCGCACCCCATGCACTTCAGCCGGAAATCCGCACCGACGCGGAGCACTTCCCACTCCTGGCTCCCGCATGGATGAGGCTTTTTCATCTTTATGATATCTCCCACATCAAATCTGTCTGCCATGTCCTCTTCCTTTCTATCTTATCAGAATCCCGGCGCATTCTCTTAATCCACTGCCGTAAGTACTCCCTGCAGCAGAAAACGCTCATCCCGCTGATCTCCTGTACAGGTAGAAAGACTCAGAATCTGCGACTGGGCATTTACTTCTACATCCACCTGATAGTTTGACGACTCACGGCAGAGTTCAATATACTGCTCAAACTCCTCATCTGATGCGAATTCAACATCATAATTATTGGCTGCAGCATTGACGATACCTGCCGAGAATACCGTATAAGTCCTCACACTTCCGTCCGGAGTATAGATATAAAAATTCGGATGTTCCCGGCAGAACTCTTCATCCTCATACAGATGCAGCCTCGAAAACATCTCCGGACTCACATTGAGATGATGTCCGTAAATAATCGTATTTCTGTCCGAGAAGTCACTGCTGTTTCTCATATCCATAAATATCGCGCCCAGTTTATTGTCATTCTCTGCAAATGTCTTTGTAAGATATTCATTATTATCCGCGCTTTTGACGACCGGATAGTTTATGATCGACGGTTCGTCAAAACGGACCCACGCGATCGTATCCGGATTGATCTCAAGCAGTGCGTCGAAGTCCACACTGAATCCGCTCCCGTCTTCATCCGCCGTGACAGCCAGATTCTGGATCTCTTCATACTCCTGTCCGCCGGTGTGATACGGTATCAGCATTATCGCCAGCTGATAAAGAGAAAAGACGAAGACACAGACCGCCACGATCAGTATCGTACCGGAGAGGACATCAAACGCCGCTCTTTTCTGCTTTTTCTTTTTTCCATTCTTCTCCTCTGTCCGGACTGCTGCCGTTCTTTCCCTCTTCACATCCCTGCGGTGCCCTTTTCTCCTGCTGTGCGCCCTACGCCTTTTTCTCCCGGCACCGCTCTTCTTTTCTTCTTGAGTTTCCATCGAGATAATTCCTTTCGAATCTGATATATCGTTTTTCTATAATTAATTGATGCCAGGGTCAAAAGGTCTAAACCCACATGAGCTTGCTCATAGGTGGGTGAAGGACCTTGGGACCCGCCCCGATATGAGCATAAAAGTGGGATGTATATCCCACGATATGCGAATATTGGGCAGGATTGTGGAAGTGCGCAGCACGGAACAATCCGTAGGCATCATAGTTGGGGTCTTTTGACCCCAGCATCATTGATTACTGTCAGAATCCGAGATTTTCATCTACAAGGATGATCTTGAACCTCTTCGGTATCCTGCTGAATCTCGTGACCATGATCTGACAGCAGATGCAGTCCGGACTCTTGCAGTCAAAACAGCTTCCGTTCTTCACGCACGGAGTATCGATACCGAACCTCTGCGTATTGATCGGCGCCGCTTCGTTTCTCGCCCTGTGCATGGCATCCTCTTCCGTCTTCACGATCTTGTTCATCCCGACAATGAGCAGAACATTCTTGGGACCGAATGCATAGGCCGCCACACGGTTTGCATTTCCGTCAATATTTACAAACACACCGTCCTCGCTCATGGCATTGACACTTCCTAAGAACCAGTCACATGTAAATGCCTTCAGTGCAATCTCCTGTTTTTCTTCCGGAGATGCCGCTTTGTCACGGTCGTAAAACACATAGTTGCCTTCGTTGATGGCATCGATCAGACCCACTTCCCGAACTGATGCAGAACCGCCCATATTGATCGTGCTTCCCTCTGCGATCAGCTCAAGAGCCTTCTTTACCGCTTCTTCCTTTGTCACGGTGTAATAGGCTTCCATATTTCTTGATTCCAGCGCTTTTACGACGCGTTTTCCGAGCGCCTCATTTCTCATCTGTCTTACATCCATCCCAACGACCTCACTTTCCTGTAATAAATGCCATAATTATAGATAGTATAGCATACACTCCGGGTGAATTGCAAAACCCTATCCCATATTATGTCTGCATAAGGTAACAGTTCAGGCAAGGCTGCAGTCAAATATTACCCGTGATCCCTGTGTTGAGCATATCTTCTGCTTCCCGCATCTGTCTTACCACGCTCTCATGGCGTTCCTCAAAGAGAAGGCCTTTATTATGTCTGTAATACAGGTCATTTCCATTCTCATTGATAAACCACACACTGTAATAGTTCGCATTGAGTTCTGTGACAAAAGCTACCATCTCCTGACTCTCCCCAAACGCATCCTCCAGAAAAAGGAATACATTGTCGAGAGATCGTGATACCTCTTCTGTCATCTGCTCAAGCTCTTCTCGCTCCCTGCCGAACATCTCCCGGACCTCGTCCAGCGCACCGTCTCCGACAAACATCTCACCCTTTATCTCAAGCGCAAATCTGTTCAGCGCCTCTGTCACTCGGATCAGTGTCTGCTCCTGCTCACGTGTGATGAGCTCTGATTTTCTCTGATCTTCCAGGTCTTTTTCAGCCATTGCGCGCACATCGTCAAGCATCATGACCGCCTGATTATCCCTGTAATAAATAAGATATTCATACAGCTTAGCCACATATGCATCCCAGAGGAAGCATTCCCTGAACATGCCGCCGAGCCTGCCGTTTAAAAGACTGACAATGCTCAGATGCTCGTCAAAAGCTGAAGCCTGTATCTTCTTGAGTACTGCCGAATCCCATTTTCCTTCCAGGATCTCCCCGACATTGTAGTCTGTCCTGTATTTGTAGTAAAGTTCCAGATAATTTGCGAAGTCTTTCGCTATCGTCCGGTGCTGGATATACTGACCGATCACTTCCCGGTCCGCCGTCTTGCCCAGTGTCTCATAAACCTGGATCAGTCTGGACAGATCTTCCCATCCCCTGGCAGTGGCAAACCTCTTCCCGTCCACTGTATTCTCAATACGGCAGAAGTTTTCCCTGCGCAGATCCAGATAGGAGATCACGGCCTGATGGATTCCCTGACGGTAGGCATATTCTTTCCACACCGGAAAATCTGCCTCCACATCAATCTTCTTCAGACGATCCAGCGTAACAACGTCGAACTCACGGACGGATTTGTTGTACTCCGGCGGGTTTCCCGCAGCTACGATGATCCAGCCGTCCGGCAGTCTGTGCGTCCCGAACGTCTTTCCCTGAAGGAACTGGAGCATGGCAGGCGCAAGAGTCTCCGAGACACAGTTGATCTCGTCGAGAAAAAGGATTCCCTCCTGATTGCCGGTCTGCTCCATCTTGTCATAGACAGATGCGATAATCTCGCTCATCGTATATTCCGTCACAGAATATGTCCTGCCGCCGTACTCCTTCTCCCGGATAAACGGCAGCCCCACCGCGCTCTGTCTCGTGTGGTGGGTGATCGTGTAGGACACAAGCCCGATCTGCATCTCCTTTGCGATCTGCTCCATGATCTGTGTCTTGCCGATACCCGGCGGTCCCATGAGAAGGATCGGCCTCTGCCTGATCGCCGGGATCTGATATTCCCCGAATGTATCCTTTAAAAGATATGCCTCCACGGCGTCTTTGATCTCCTGTTTTGCACGTTTAATATCCAAAGTGCTCCTCCTTAATATCTTCTTCTCTCAGTATCAGTTTTATCGCCCAGGCCGGCACATCTGCATCCCTGTAATCTTCTTCCAGAAATACGAACGCAGTCCGCCACGCCGGCATACGCTCCGGATAAATCCCGTATCCGTCCGTAAAATAGATCATTCCTTTCAGATCCGCGAACTCCCCGCTCTGCCGCAGCCCTTCCACATACTCAAACGCCGGACGGAAATCGGTACCGCCCTCGCCGTACAGGCTGAAATGTTCCATATAGTCCTTAAGCTCTTCCTCTGATGTGATCTTCACATCCTGATGCACTTCCTCATCACACTGTATGATGTGTATGTTCACCTTCCGGAAAAAGCTGTCATTCTCCGCCAGAACGCTGTACGTCTCTTGCAAAAATTTCCCGATCAGTTCGCCGGAGCAGGACATAGACGTATCGATCACGACAACAAACTCTTCAATCCTGTGTTCTTCCCGTGTCTCAAGCGGTTCAATCAGCGGCATATTCCCGTACAGGGACATCCCGTAGCTGTAAAATCCATAGTCAAATGTATCCTGATCTGCCTTTAATTCTTCCCTGAATACAGAAAACTTTCTCAGGAATTCCCGGTAATCATGGCGTTCCCTGTTCTCCACGCGCAGCTCGCCCAAAAAGCTGCCGTTCTTCTCAGCCGCTTCTTTGGAAAATGTCTCCAGATCCGTCTCCATCTTTTCATCGATGTCTTTCCATCTCTGCTGCATCTGCTGATCCTGAGGCTGTTTCCGCTCATCATTTTCCCAGTATCTGTGGTCATCCACACGGAACTCTTCTTCCAGCAGCCCCAGTTCTTTCTCTGTCAGCTCCCATTCTGTCAGAAGCCGGTACACTCTCTCCGCATTGAGCACATGACCGGATAGTTCCAGTTTCCGGTATGTTTCCCGCCGGAGCAGACTTCTGGAAAATCTGACCGGCCTGAGGTCACATCCGTCTATGATGTGCTCCACCGCGATATCGCAGCTTAAGTTCCAGAGTCTTTTTCCACTCTCCGGACCGTTCTCCCCACTGCCGTATGCAGAGCCCCGGTCTCCTCCCGTCTTCCAGATATGCCGGAAGATACAGTGCAGGACCATGTGGAGATATCCCCTGTTTGCCAGTATCCGGTTCTCCCGGTACAACCCTCCAAGCTCCCGGGGATGAAAGTACATGTGATACCCGTCCGTCCCGAAAGGGCTTACCTCCGGATCCATCGTGTAGACAAAACTGCTCAGCGCCACATCCAGAAAACGCATGGAAAAGTACAGCTCGTCGCGGCAGATCCCCAGGATCTCCCTGCCGATCTGCGCCAGTCTCTCCGCTGCCTGCTCATTTGTTTTATCTGTTATATTCTCTGTCATATCACAGTTCATATTTCTTCTTCCTCTCAGGATACAGCCGGTGCTTCTCATTCATGAGAAAACTTAAAACCGACCGTTTCCCCTGTTCAGCCGCATGCTGCACCGCACCGCTCAGAGACTCCCGCGTCCAGAATCCCCTGATGGAGAATTCTTTCAGCGCAGCCAGATCCTCTGTATCCGTCAGGTGTTCCGCGACGGGCAGTGCATGCGCCCTCACATAATCCTCATATTCTTTTTGCGCTTCTTCCGTCAGTTCTTCCGGAAACATCAGTCTCGCGAATACAAGATCAGAGATCACATTGACATCGTCCTGCGCCCTCGCCGAATAAAACAGACTGTCGTACTTCCTGTAGTCGATCTCCTTATTGTAAAAACACTGCCTGTAGTTATTCCCAGATCCGTGATGCTGGGTAAAGAGGATGCGCGCAGGCGTATTTTCCACCGCCTCCTCGTAATGTTCGGGAAATACAAGCCTTGCTTCTCTTCCCGCTTTATAAAACGTAACATCGATCCGCTGCCACAGATCCCCCAGAATATCATGCACACAGGAGCGGTCTCCGTCCAGCAGCCGCACATGCAGCGCCGACAGGCTGCGGCATCCGGTAAATGCGCCGCTCCCGATATTTTTCAGCCTGTCTGAGAAATGAAGCTCTCTTAAGTTTCTGCAGCCGTAGAAAAGATAACGTCCCGCTTCTTCCATCGTATCCGGCAGCCGTACACTCTCAAGCACTTCTCCTGCCAGAAGCCTCTCCTCATCCCGGAACATACGCTCCTCATCCGTCGTGAAGACGAGAACCTCCTCATCTTCTCTGTCCTTTCTCGCAGAAAAAGCGTATGGAGCCATACGCTTTACCGGTCTGCCGTTGATCTCCTCCGGGAGCTCGAGAGCCGGATCAGCCCCGAAGCACCGCACGATCTCTACCTCGTCATTTATGATCCTGTAATGAAGTTTCATAGTATTCCTCTCCTGTATCCAGGCACAGACACCCCAGTCTTCCGCCCAGATCCGAAAATGCGGCTCCGCAGTCCACATCAATAATGCGTCCGTTCGGGCTGTGCCAGACAGACGCCTGCTCCTTCGGATAGCCCCGGATAATAAAAGTCGGGACATGACCCACGATCGAGACATATCCCGGTATCCCCGTCTGCCTGTCGATCAGCGACGTATCCCAGAGCAGACGTTCCTTTCTCTTCCACACGCGGAGGATCTCCTCTGTGGAGGCATGTGCCATGAGATAGCAGTTCCCGTTCATCTTTACCTTCCTGTACAACGGCAGATTTTTCATGAACCGCACATATTCCGGCAGCTTTTCCCGTGTTGCCTCGCAGTCTGCCAATATGTCATAGGTATTGTAATAATACCGCTGCTGCACCTTGTCCCCCACATTTTCATACCATTCTACAAAACCATCCTCATGGTTCCCCTTAAGGGCGATGATATTATCGCATGCCATAACGATATCAAGGATCCCGGCAGGGTCTGGTCCCCTGTCGATCATATCTCCGAGTATATACAGCGTATCCTCATCACTGAATCTGATCTGTTCCAGCATCCTTTGAAACAGCTCCGACATCCCGTGAATGTCGGACATTACATACGTACGCCCCATAGCTCCACCGCCTTTCTCGGGAATCATGCCTTTTCTGGGAACCACAACAGTTCAGCTCGCGCCACTCGAAAAATCATGCGAGCATGATTTTCTCTCCCAGGCTGTTCCATGGCTGAACTGTTACTCAACATCAGGTATGACGTTTGATCGTCTCCTTCAGGACATATTTCTTATCATTGTACCGCTCTACAATATAATCATTCGCTTTCTGTTCCATCTCGTCCGTAAGCAGTGTGAGCACCGCGTCTTCTCCGTATTTCCGTTTCAGCGCGCGTTCCAGAAGATAGTCGCACACATGCGGATTCTTCGGAAGGAGCGGACCATGCAGATATGTTGCGATCACGTTTTTATAGACAACGCCCTCATATCCCGATTTCCCGGTATTTCCGAAACCGTAGGTCACTTTGCCGAAAGGCTCGTGCTCCCCGATCTCCGTACGGCCGCCGTGGTTCTCAAATCCGACCACCGGACGGTCAAACAGCGGACTCTCCAGAACGATATCCCTGATCAGTCGCTCCGGCTCCCAGTCCGTCGTAATATTCAGCACGCCGAGTCCCTCTATGGTCTTCTTGTCCGTCTTATAATATTTGCCGAGGAGCTGATATCCGCCGCACACTGCGAGCACGACGCCGCCGTCCTCCACATAATTCTTAAAATCATCTTTGATATCCTGCAGGAATCCGCAGACCAGTTCCTGCTCTCTGTCAGAACCGCCTCCAAGCAGGACAATATCGAGCTTTGTAAAGTCGATCTCGTCTCCCGACAGAAAGGGGATCACTTCCGCCTCGATCCCGCGCCACTCAAGCCTCTTCCTGAAGCACTGGATATTTCCTCTGTCGCCGTACAGGTTCAGAAGATCCGGGTATAAATGTCCGATCGTCAGTTTCATCATTCTCCCGCTCCTCCTTTCTCCAGTTCTGCAAGCATATGGTTCGTCCGGTACAGCCCGGAATAATTCACGATCACATACAGGTTCTTCGTGCCGTTCTTCGCGCAGTCTGCAACGGCTGCTTTCAGGTCGGTCGTCGTCTCGCACGGGATATCCTCGTATTTCAGACGGAGTCCCATGTCATACCGGCGTGTTCCCGCTGTGATGATCCGCTGTGCACTGCTGTCAGCCAGATACTGGAAGTCCACATCCCACAGCCATGAGATATCGCGGCCGTCCTGCGCCGTATCATTGATCTGGATGATGATGTCTTTCGGCTTCTCATCCTTGAGCACGAGGGAAATCTTCTGCTGGAAACCAATCGGGTTCTTAGCCAGATGGAGCTGCACTCTCGCCCCGTCGATCGTGAAGATGCTCTCCCGGTTATTGCCGTAATCAAACGCCTCGATCATCTCTTTGAATCCGACATATCCCGCACCCATCGTCTTCAGCGCAGTATACGCGGAAAGTGTGTTGTAAATATTGTACGGCGTGCGCGCAGTGGAATCGATGTGCATACCGTCAACATCAAAGGAATATACTTCGTCGTTCAGTTCAATATTCTGAGCCGTGTAATCCGGTTCCGGACGCTCCCACCCACAGTTCGGACAGTGGTAGATGCCAAGCTGTCCGTAGTGGAAGAAATCATACTCCAGCTTCTTCCCGCATTTCCGGCAGAAGATACTCTCCCGTATCTCGGAGCGGGAGATATCGTCAAAGATCTGCTCGCTGATCCCGCATGTGACAAACGGATTCCCGCTCTCTTCCGCGAGTGAATAGGACAGAATATCATCACAGTTGATGATGAGCGTTGTATTCGGGACGCTCTTCACTGCGGTCAGCAGTTTATTATAGGTAATGTCCACCTCACCAAAACGGTCTAACTGATCTCTTGAAATATTTGTCAGTAACGCGCAGTCCGGCTCCAGTTTCGGCAGTACGCCTACCGAAGAGATCTCGTCCACCTCGATACAGGCAAAGTCCGCGTCGAGTCTGCCTTTCTTATCCGTGGCAAGGACGAAAGCCGAAATGATACCGTTGAGCATATTGGCTCCGGTCCGGTTGATGATCACCTTTTTTCCTTCCGACTCCAGCGCCCTGCACAGGATCGCATTGGTCGTTGTCTTGCCGTTTGTTCCCATAGTGACGATGGTCTTTCCTCTGACCTGCTGTGCCATCGCCTTTAAAATGTCGGGATCGATCCGGCGCGCTACATACCCCGGAAGAGTGACCCCGCTGCCTCGTTTCATTTTTTTGATCAGAAAGCTTGTCAGCTTCGCAGCTCTGATCGCAAGTTTACTTCTTAATCTCATTGTTCATACCAACTTTTTATCTTTTTTATAGTTCAGCCATCGGGAATGAGTAGGCTGATTTATGCCTGCATAAGAATCAGCCTGCTCCGTTCCCGATGAGCAGAGCGCCCGTTAATGAGTAAAACAGTGGCGGCAGCCACAATAAGCACGAAGTGCGGTTTTACGAATGGCGCGGGCTGAACTGCTATTTGATCAGTTCAGCCATCGGGGGATATTATACGTGAAATCACTCCTGATGGCAAGGGGACTCCTGCCTCTTTAACAGTTCCTCTATCGCATATGCCACACCGAATTCCGTATTGGATTTCGTAATGTACTTTGCCGCACTCTTTACTTCCGGATCTGCATTTGCCATGGCCACCGTGGCACCAAAATCCATAGAGATCATGGAAAGGTCGTTCAGGCTGTCGCCCAGTACCATTACTTCGTCCATCGTATAGCCCAGTGACTCAATGTATTCTTTCAGAACAGGACCTTTCTGCGCTTTCACGTCTGTAATCTCCAGATTCGTCGGAAAGGACGACGCCACCGCGATATCCTTATTCCTCTGCAGTCGTGTATTCATCTCATCAAGCATCGCCTTGTCTTCGGAATACAGGAACAACTTGTAAACCGGCACCCCCGCAGCCTCCAGTTCGTCCATATCGGACATTGATCTCGTAGATTTTTTTATACGCCGGTATGTCTCTGACTTCGCCAATTCCTCCCTCGGCAGGTTCGAGAAGAAAAGCTGCATCTGAAGCATCAGACTCTCCTCGATCTCCTCCGGGGTTCCGATCTTGTAGTCATATCCGTCCGTGCAGAATGTCACAGAAAGCGGATAATCCCTGATCTCCTCATAAATTGCCCTGCACAGCTCTATACTGATCGGATGTGTAACAACAACCTCCTGCTGCGGATTTCTCACTTCCGCACCGCTGCCCACGATGTAGTCACATACCAGTTCTGCATCCTTAAGTTCCGCCATCGCTCCGGGGAAATTCCTTCCCGTCGCTATCATAAAACGGATTCCCGCGTCACACGCTTTCTTCACCGCCGCCAGAGTCTCCGGCGCCGGCTTATGGTCGTCTCCGAGAAGAGTACCGTCCATGTCACTTGCTATTACTTTAATCATATTGTCTCTCCTTTAATTCACAGTCCGGATACCGGCGCTTCGCTAATATCAGATTCCGTACTGTTCTATAAGTTCTTTCTGCAGCTCCGGATCATCCTGAATACGCTCAAGAAGCTCATATTTCTTCTCCTGAACCAGAATTCGGTTTAACTTGAGGAGTCTTTCCTGCTCCTTTATTTTTTTATCCTGCTGCTCTAATTCTTTCTCGACGAGTCTCTCATATTGTTTCTCTGTACATGATAATACCATATTCATAATCGCCGCCCTTTCTCTGATCAGTATATCCCGCAGTACCCCCTTTTCGATACAGATATCAATCGCATCGTCTACCGCCTGCCTTTGATTGCCGCCTTCTTTCAGCGCCTTACGCACCTCTGCTACAAATACGGAATACTCCTCAAGCCGTCTGCATTTCTCCATCAATTCATAATTATGCCCGTAATTGATATTCAGCATTGTTGCACAGCATTCCAGACATGATTCTCCGGACATCCCCTCTTCTGCAAACGCATCTGTCAGTCTGAGGATCTTCTGGTCCGGCTCACCTTTTGATCCGTTATAAAATACGATAAATTTAGGGCTGGGCAGATGTTTTAATACCGGGCTGAACACATTGATCTCACAGTCGTCGATGTAGTTCTGATACAGCCTTGCGAGATACATCAGACCTCTTATCGGCATATTCTGATTATAAGAGCTCTGATGTTCGTACAGATTCATTGTACCGCCGAGCAGAAAGGAAACGTCATTTTTCCTCCTTATTATAAATTCTTTCGTGTGTTCCTGCAACCATTGATAACTCTGCTGAAAACCGGCCGAATAAGCCTCATAAAGAAAATGGAATCCCTCAATTCCATACTACCTGCGGTGACTTCTCCCCGAACGGGAAATGCAGGTAAGTGAACCTATTATATGAAATGGGGCATGGTATTACAAGACGGAATACTGCACAAAAAATATGATTGTGGTATAATGTCGTTACAGTTCACTCGCATGCATGAGACAGGCTGATTTATGCTTGCATAAGGATCAGACTGTCGCCTTGCATGCGACGGGAGCGCCTTTTCATGAGCAAAAAAGCGGCATCAGCCGCAGTAAGCACGTAAGTGCGATTTTGCGAATGGCGCGGGTGAACTGTAAAGTATTCATGCGAAACGCAATCCAGACCAGAGGTAAGAGCCATGCTTGATTTTTTGAGAGAAGAACATGTCGATGAACATATCATAAAAGGGATCGAAGATTTCCGCCGGGAACATCCTTCCCCCGCCACAGACTTAACCGCCCGTCCCCGGTATATGTATTATGGAAAGGAAATATGGGAACAGGCTGCCGAAGCGCTCCTCTGCGGGGAGAATCTGCTGCTGGCAGGTTCCAAAGCAACGGGGAAAAATGTCCTCGCAGAAAATCTGGCCTGCCTTTTTGGGCGGCCTTCCTACAATGTATCGTTTCATATCAATATGGACGCTTCCTTTATGATCGGGACCGATACTTTCCGTGACGGACAAGTCGTATTCCGTCCCGGTCCGGTCTGCCAGTGCGCAACCCTCGGCGGCTTCTGTATTCTGGACGAGATCAATATGGCCCGCAATGAAGCTCTTGCCGTCCTTCACTCAGTCCTTGATTTCCGCCGCGTGATCAACGTGCCCGGCTATGACGCCATCCCGGTCCACGATGCCGCCCGCTTTATCGCCACGATGAATTACGGCTATGCAGGCACACGGGAATTAAATGAAGCTCTTGCTTCCCGATTTATGGTCATCCATATGCCGGAGATCACACGGGACAATCTGGAGAAACTGCTCCGCCGTGAATTTCCGGATATGAAGAAACAGTCTGCCGTTCAGTTCTCCGGTCTGTTCACCGATATCGAAAAAAAGTGCCGAAACGGAGAATTGACTCCGAAAGTCCTGGATTTGCGCGGCCTTATGGATGCCATCCGCCTGATTCGCAGAGGTCTGTCCCCTCTGTCAGCACTCGATATGGGGATCACCAACAAGACTTTCGACGATTACGAGCAGTCTCTCGTCCGCGATATTATTTCTTCCAGGATATCGAAAAAAGATGGCAGGAGTACACTGTTCGATTAATACGGCCGAACTGTTACCCAAAATGCATTTACAAAAGGAAGCAAGATAGAGATGAGCAGCACAGATTACGGCATTTCCGCCCGCAGGCGGGCATTAAATATCATATGGACAGCCGCAGGAGAATACGGTTTTGAACCTGCATTCATGGCATTTTCCCAGGATGGAAAGCCGGACCTGTACATGAACTCGATCATCGGATATGTGCGGAAATGGTATGACAGGGAGATCATGCAGGAACTTTTTGACACGATTGGCTCCTCGTTCATGCGCGAGAGCTTTGACGGAATCCTGTGGATCGGTCTGGAGAACTGTGCTTTTGAACGCGAGGTGGGGGAACGTCCTGTCCTCGCCGAGATGCGTCTGGCATGTGCAGAGGCTTTTTTCGAGCAGCAGTTTACCAGATCCCGCCAACAGTGGATGGCACAGAACAGCCTTGTCTATGCGCTCCAGTCTGCGAGATGGAACACCGTGCTGGGGCGAGGCCCGGGACTTGCAAATCCACGGGAGAGGAAACTCTTTGAAGAACTGACCTACAGCGGTGAATGGGATGCCCGGCAGATAGCGGAACATACATTTCAGATCCTGCACCGCTATTTCCATTTCAGCCGGGAACATGCAGACCGCACTTTTCTGCTCCGTCTTAAGAACAGATTTGCTTCCTTTACCTCCCGCTTGCTCCCTTCCCGGGTGATGCGCACGGAAGACCTCACCTTTGCACGGGACGGAGCTGGAAACGGTGTCATCACAGCACGGAAGTCGAAAAACGCAGGACCTTTGACAGCAGCTGCAGAAGAGAACAACCGTATTTACATAGAAAGCTGTTTCGGACTTCCTCTGTATACACGGGAGGAAAGCACCCAGATAGAGGAACTCCTGTGCACCGGAGGCCATAAAGACTGCCATATCTACTTTACAGAAGGACGGCAGGCTGCTGCCGGGAATGCAGACATACACGCCGCAGATGCATCTTCTTCGGATGCACTGATCCAAAAAACGATTCTCAGCGCACAGGCACAGTCAGAACGGAACAGGATCCATTTCAAAGAGAAACGGCATTTCTATGAAAACTGCATCACACGTCTGGCGCAGCAGATCCGCAATGCGCTGCTCGTATACCCTCAGCCCGCGAAGCTGACGAGCCGTGCCGGCCAGATCGCTCCCGAACAGATCTGGCGTGCAGTCCGGCTGAACGATGAGAGGATATTCACGGACAGTTTCGAAGACGAACAGCCGGATTTTTCTGTGGATCTTCTTCTGGACGCCTCCGCCTCACGCCTTCAGAGTCAGGAAATGATAGCTGCACAGGCCTACGTGATCGCGCGCAGCCTGCGGCTCTGCAAAGTACCGGTACAGGTCTGCTCTTTCCTCAGTCTCCGGGGATATACTGTCATGCGCCGGTTCTGCGGATATGAGGATTCCGATAAGGACGACAGGATTTTCGATTACTTCGTTGCGGGATGGAACCGGGACGGACTGGCCGTGAAAGGCGTCGGGCATATGATGCAGTCCTCCCCGGCCGGAAACAGGCTTCTCATCCTCCTTACCGACGCCAGTCCCAACGATGACCGCAGGCTTCTTCCCGACCGGTCAAACGGGCATCATATAAGCCGCGACTACTCCGGCGAAGCCGGCGTGGAGGATACCGCGGCAGAGGTTCGTACTCTGAGAAAATCAGGCATACAGGTCATGGCAATCTTAAACGGAGAGGACGGAAGCACAGAAGCTGCGAGGAAGATATACGGGGATGATTTTGTCAGGATTGAGAATATCCGGCATCTCTCAGACGCCGTGGGGAATCTTCTGCTGCGAAAAATCGAAAAGTTGACTTTATAATAAATTTTGTGATAGACTACTTAAGCAGTTCAGGAAATTTCCCTGATTCTAAAAAAATATTACACATCCTGGGATGTGCACCAAACAACGAGCAGTATCAGAAACGTAAGTCCGGTTGTCTGACACTGCCCGTTATTTTTTTACTCACAATTATTTTATTAAGGAGGATTATCAAATGCCACAGACAAAATTTCAGGATCTTACATTTACATGCATCATGGTACTCATCTTTGTGTACGTCATGACATTCTACAACGCCGGACTGGAGAACGGGGTCACTTTCGCCACGTTCGGTTATGCACTGACCCACATGTGGGTGGAGGTGATCGGCGCATTCATTGCGCAGCGTTACATAGCCGCCCCGATCGTAAAACGGCTCGTGCGCCGTATATTTACACCGGGTGAAGACAAACCGATCTTTATCATCCTCGCCACAGCCGGATTTACCGTATCCATGATGGCGCCTATGATGACACTCTACGTCTCCATCTATCACATGGGACTGTGTCCGGAACTGCTCGGTCACTGGCTGACGAAACTGGTACAGAACTTTCCGTTTGCGCTGTGCGCCCAGGTATTTTACGTCGAACCGCTCGTACGCCTGATCTTCCGTACCATCTTCAAGAAACAGCTTGCAGCGGCTACAGCTTAATATCCCCGAGCCGCCCCTCTCCGCGCAGGTATTTCCTGTAGATAAAGAAAAATACCAGGCAAGAAAGGCATGCCGCCAGTCCGTCGCTTACAGGCTCTGCATAAAACGCAGAGCGGGCGGCGAAAAAGATGGGCAGAACACATGTCGCGCCAAAATATATCCCTTTTCTAAGCAGGGAGAGGCTCAGGGAAATCTTCGTCATTCCCAGGGCAGTCAGCCCGTCAACGATCACATACTGAAAACTCAACGGGACGATCATCAGCGTAAATATTTTGATTCCCCATACGGCAAGCTCCGCATACTCCGGGTCACTCGTGAAAATACGTACAAAATACTGCGGCATAAATCTGGAGATAAGGAACATGACCGCCGTGAAACAGACGCACAGCATGAGCACCCAGAAGAATGTCTTTCGGATCCTGTCCGGTCTGTTTGCTCCGTAATTGAAGCTGATCAGAGGCTGAGAACCTCCTGTGATCCCAAGCATGGGGGATGTGATCAGCAGCATATAACTCTGCACGATCGTCGCCGCGGTGATCAGCGTATCCCCGTATTCCGCCCCGCCGTAATACTGGAGCACAGCATTCAGGGCGATAATAATGATACTGTCTGTTGCCATAATAAGGAACGGTGAGAATCCGATCTTTACGATCTGTTTCCCCGCCTGCAGATCCGGCTTTACGATCCCCAGACGTATCCTCATCTTCTTCCGGCGCAGCGTACAAAGCACAAATGCACAGGAAGACATCTGCGCCAGTACAGTCGCCGCGGCCGCACCTGCCACATCCATATCCAGAAGGAAGATAAACACCGGATCAAGGATAATATTGATGACCGCGCCAATCAGGGTTGTCGCCATCCCGAGGAGCGGGAAGCCCTGTGCCGTGATGAAATAGTTCATCCCTGTTGAAAGGAGCGCAAAAAAGGTGCCCGCCGTATAGATCGTCATATAGGTATCTGCATACGAAAAGGTCACCTCGCTCGCTCCGAACCAGTTCAGCAGCCAGCCCTTTGTAATAAGAAACAAAAGTGTCAGCGCCAGAGATGCGATGATGAGCAGCACAAAGCTGTTTGCCAGAACCTTCCTGGCATTCTTCTCGTCCCCGGCGCCCAGCCGTACCGAAAACAGGACAGAACCGCCGATACCGAACAAAGCGCCAAAAGATGACAGGAGCGTTACGATCGGTGCGCACACACCCACACCCGCAAGCGCATCCGCTCCCGTCACCGGAATGTTGCCTACATAGATCCTGTCCACGATGCTGTACAGCACATTGACGAACTGCGCGAACATGAACGGAATCGATATTTTTAATACAAGCAGGGGTATAGAATCCCTGCCGAAATCATTCGTCTTTTTCATCTTATGTTTTCCTCTCTTCTCAATACCGCCAGAACATTATAGCAGAAAACGGGAAAGAGGGAATACCTTGGCTGAAAATTCTCTGTTAAAAACCGTAATAGTTGGGCCCGGTGCCTTACTGGTACCGAGCCCTTCTTTGACTTAGCTTATGAAATTATCATCCTTCGATGGCGATAGTTTTCTTCGTCTCCACAGCCTGTGCATCCTTCATCGGAATGCTCACAGATATCTGTCTTCATCACTCTATTGGCATTCTTACCGTATAACGGATTCTTCCTCCCCCAAAAATCTCTGTCAAACGGGAAATCCCATCCAGTCATCATCAAATAAATTCTCTCCAAAAATACCCGGCATCAACATAAGTCATTTCTTTCGTTTATATGAATCTCTTAAATAATCTATGGACTGCTTACACAGCCTTATCAGCACCCTCGGTGTTATCTTGGATGTCGGTTTCCGGGAAACCGGGATTCGGAACAAAACGGAACTCATTGTTGTTCCGTTTTGTTCCTCTTCTTTTCGTTCTAGTTGTACTATAGCGCTTAATTGTTAGCACTATCAAAAGGTGCGTGCTAATTTAAAAATATTTTTTGGAAAAGCCTTAAAAAGTCTATTTTTACAGGCTTTCCGTCGATTTACAAATTCTCAGTTCTTCCGAAAAAAGGCTTACTACACCAAATTCACACCATTTCCACACCACTTTCCATGCAACCTACGAGCCATTTAAGAAGAGTTTCAGCCTGCCCGATGGGTGTTTCTCACATGAGGGCAGGCTTGATTGACACTTACTTTCATTTGGATATGCTTCCGGCTCCTTGGTGACATAGTTCCATATATACAAAGGATAAACCCCACATCGATTATCAAGCATTTTGAGTAATGTTATCTTTCGCAGATGCTTCATAATACTGTTCCGTTAGCTCAGAATGTAAGAACGAATCATTCAACAACTTCAAAAACGCCAGTTTAGATTTTTTTGAATCTAATCTAATCTTCGCTCCATCATTACTATATTTGAACTTTCCGACAAGCGCTGGTGTCGTTTTAGTAAATTCAACAATAGTATCTTTTGTAATCCCTAACTTAAAAATAGCAGAGGATTTTTTTACTTTAGAAAGTTTACGTGCAAAAGATAAATCCTCAAGTGTATCTCTCAACACCTCAATATCATCAAGAATATCCAATTCTTCGATTGCCTCAACTGTCTCTATAGCCGTTTGCTGCATAAGAGCCGAAAAGCCCATATTGTGTTCCAACACTCTTAAATCAAACACAAATACTGTCTCGCCCAATCGCAAAAGTTGTACGTCATTATTTAAGCGGATAATATCTTCCCCCGGCAATCTTTCAAATCTTTCCTTGCTTTTAATAGCCCCCAACAAAAAGCTTTCTCGCTTTATCAAAGAAATAGGATAGTGCTTTTTAAACAATACAATACCCTTTTGCATCGAACCGAGATAAATTATGTAACCAAACAAATGACTCAGATCATCTGTCTCAAAATTGAAATGAGGCGATTTAATCGCTTCAACAATTTCAAACTGCCTAAATAATCCCAGTTCTTGTGGATAACTATCGTAATCATATTGATATATTACATTAGGAGACTCATCCGCTACAGAAAGATCCCGAATTACCATATCTTCATTAGAAATAATAGTCGTATTCAAAAATCCTTCAAACATATTCTGAATTTCCGGTGCAGTTTCTTCATCTTCTATGTCAGCCAAACGCATAACTAACTCATTATTTATCTTAAGTATCAAATATAATTGTGTATAATGTGGTTGTTCTAATACAGTAGACACTGCATTTTTTAATTCATCCGATGTCATTTATTATCTCCTTTGCTATCCAAACATATTTATCTATAGGAATCCATTTTATGGATGACTCCTTCAGCAGACGATTTTTTGATATTAAAATCACTCCATCAGGAGCATCAACTCCTTCTATTTCTGCTCGATATAGCCTATACCCCATGAGTGCAAGAGTAGGATTGCCACAATACAAATCCATTCGAATAAAAATAAAGCCAAATAATACTAACAGTACAACAAGAACAAACACATAACGAATCTTAGTCAAGTCGATACAAATCAGAGGAATTATATAGGTAGTGAGAAAAGTCAAATATTCATAATTTTCATTTTTAATAGATTTGATCTTGTATGGCGGATTTGAAACTCCTGCCCATCTTCGTTTCTCACCAGATGCAACAATCCATCCCAGAATTGCGAGTAACAAAGAAGAAAAAGCAAGCCAGTTTTTCTCCAACAACGGCATAATACCTATGAAGTGCGCATCTTTAGCGAAACTTATTGGTATATCAATAGTTAATAGAAAAATCAAAACAAACAAAAGCCATAACGACATAAAATAAAATCGGAGCTTTATACCTGTATCTTTTTCACGGATTTTCTGCCTGTTTTCCATATCACCGCCCCCCTGTTCAAGCTATGTCAAATCTGTCTTCAAGGATAACCTTTCTCAAAATCTCTATTAACAGTTTTACTTTCATGTTGTAATAATATAATAATTAGACATGAAAATAAACAGTAATTCTATTGTTAATTTTGCTGTTCCATTCAATAAAGTTTTACAGACTCTGATGGCACAAGGCTAAGCCCACATTCCACCAGTATTTACACACCAATATCAAGATTCTATAATATAATAGTCTCCCTGTACAGAATCACCTGTATATTCCAATAATCCAGTCCAATCTGTGAACTTGGTAATCATAAGCGTTTTGTCATGTATCTCTTTAGAGGCATTTATAAACCATACAAGATGAAACTTCCTAATTTCTAAGAATTTGTCCAAAGCATCTTTCCGAATAATCAATCCAGCTTTTTGTTTTGTCAAATCAGTATCAAAAGCTATAAGCACACCTGTCTTATCGTAATAATACCCATCATATTTCTTTTGCCTAAGATCCAATGTATTAATGATTTCTGCACATGGATGGGAATACGAAATGGCATCTTCTTTAGATGCATCATATTCTTCCTCCCATAATAAGTCTTGCGTAGTATTTAGCGCTTGCCCCAAGTCTATTGTTACTGGTTCTTCTTCTGTGTATATTTTTGTAACGGTCGGAATTTCAAAGTCTTCATCTAACTCCATTTCTGATTCAAACTCTGCTTCCTCATCTTCAGCTTCACCTAAGTACTTCTTCCACAATGCATCTATCCGAGAAAACCGTGGCTCTTCAATTGTTCTAGTAACCAATTTTGTTTCACCGGTTCTTAATTCAATATTTTTCCATTGCCATTTTAACACAGATTTGCTACCACTTGACCATGGATACTCTCTATTATATAGGGTATACGTTTCTGGAAGCCAATTGATATCACTATTACGTAGATCCACATTTTTTCCTGCATACTCTTTTAATATAGCCAATTGTTCATCCGTAACAAAATATCCATACAACCAATTCCAGACCAGTAGTTTGTCATATGCCAGATCATTTTTACCGGAATCGGCATATTTAGACAGAACAACCCATTGACTTCCTCTATCATCGGTTAATAATAAGTCGTCTTTCTGATGTCTAAAAAAAATCGGGCTAGAATTCGTCCATATATCTTCATCAAATGCAGAATCATCTTTAGCACAATTATTTTCTTGAACAGACTCTCTCATATGATCATTAATTTGCGGGAAATAAGGGGCATCATCACAAAATAAATTATGTTCATTCAGCGTTGGATCGAAATCTCTTACATAAGGTTCCCATGGGCCATCGTATGATACCATCTCTTCTTCCATTGAATACCGATTCCTCATAGGATAATAATCTGAGATTCGAGCTAAGATATTATACATAGCAATCCACTGATATTTCTTTCCAATACGTTCCACCTTTAACACACGGTGTCTGTCGTATGCGAAGCCATTCACAAATCTATCATAATCATCGAATAATTCTCCCTGATACCCCAGTTCATTAATGATATAATACATGGCATAATTGAATATTTTGTAGTCATCTACCTCAAAATTTCGTAACGCACTTTGGAAAACGTATCTTCCAAAATCCCCATACATACCGATTCCTTCGAATCGCATAGAATTCTGAATATAAAATAAGCCATTTTTAAAGTCTTTATCCGAATATTTTTGATCATCTATATCCGGAATCGGTATTGATTTATATGGTGGTTTTATTTTTTCAACTTCATAATTATGAAGTTCATCTGGATACTCCATCAAATACCGTTCTATGATAAGTCTTGCATAATCTCTCAACAAAATATCCGGATATACAGTATCCTTATTAAAGATGTCCTCAAACGCAAAACAAACCAACGACTTAAATATTACCTTATCTTCACAATTACGCTTTACGCAAGCTCCAAACGTAATCCCATAAAGTCTTTGAATCACATAAGGATCATTTACATCTGAAAACAATTTCAAAAGATACTCCGTATACTCAAAATGATCCCTTAAAATTTCAATCATAGCCTTGGACACTGTGTCTCGAAGCCAGCGATTCGAAGAAGTAAGTACCCACGAGAAGAGAATTAGTAATAGTCTGATTTGTTCTTTATCAGAAACCTCAAGAGCTTCGCCTTTATTATAAATTTCAATTAACTGAACAATACGCTCATCACCTGAACTTATTCCATTAATAAATGTTGTCCAAAGATAATCTCTTGTGGCAAGTGGATATCGCCTTAATACATCGTATAAGGCATCTGCATTCAATAGATGACCTTGTTTTACCGAATTGCTTATAAAGGCATTCCATAAAACAGACGGGGCTATAGAATACTCATTACAGAGTTCCAACAATTCTGAAACAGATAAATAGATTTTACTTCTCCACTCAAAAGATTCAATATATGCTCTAAATAAATCCCCCCTAGCCGATTCATCATTTATAGATTGTATAATATCTATACATTCTTTTCCGAACTTTTCAGCATACAAGGCACAAACATGTACAAACAGATCTTCGCTTCCCCAGTTTTTAAATTCTCCATCAACAATGCCCAACACATTTTCATAAACATATTTTCTAATTTCTTCTTCAGTCTGAAACATTGAAAAAATTGTCTTTGCCGAAAAATAGTCATTCATCTGATCAAACGAAAAATACACATAGTTTTTCCCATCGGCTTCATAGTCATGAAGAATATTTTCCCGTATGAGCTGCGTAATAAGTGGTCTGGCTGTCAATCCCAATGAGTTCCAAATTGGTATCGATTCAATCTCACTTTTTTCAAAATGGCGCTTGCCTGTAAGCAGAGTCTGTTTAGATATAGCTTCCACTATAGGCAGAACTATATTATCTGATTGATCGTAACCCGCTGCCTCAATTAGTTTTGCCTTCTCCATATAAAGCTTATCGTTTGCCTTTTCTAAAAGACGCTCATACAATGTTGGCAGTTCCACTTCATCGCCTTGATATGTTTTACAATACAGTGTTAAAAATAACGGATTGTCAATATTAGAAGTGAACATATGTAATGGAGTAAACTGTATTCCATAATGATCAAGGAATTGTTTTGCAGCCTCAAATGGATTGTTTCTGAATCCCCTATGCTCTATTTTCGTAACATTATCCAATTCAAGAAATCGTTCTGGAAGGATTGATTTCTGATATTCACTTCTAAACGAAACAGCCAAGCGGACATAGTTCTTATCACTTACTTTTTTGTGCAATACAGGCAAAACAAATTTCCACAATTGTGGTTTCCAGCTTTCATTTAATGCATCGATCAGGATTGGTACTATCTTTCCATTTGTTTCTCCAATTACTTCCAAAATATCGATAAGATCCTCAAAATCAAAATCCAATCTCAAATTATTCTTTAACTGTTCAAATATATTAATATCAGAAAGACAATCACTTCCAAGGATTAACAAAGCATCCTCGTTTGCATTAAGTAACGAAATCGCTTCGTTTGCAAACAGTTGTGTCTTGCCAATGCCTGCTTTTCCTTCAACTATCAGAATCTTATTATTAAGCAGATTCCGCTCAGTTTCAGATAATTCTAACCGATAAAACAAATTTCTAAGTTTATTTAATTTCCCCTCTTTTCTTTTTAATTCAGCCTCCTTATTTTTGTTGCTGCCTTTTATTTCTTCATACTCAAGTTGTACATCCGCAATTTTTGTTTCTATTTCGGTCAAATCCTGTTCGAATGCTGTAGAAATCATTCCTTTCCAGTTTTCAACATCATGAATGCAATCAAACTTCACATCCGGTATTGTGACAATAAATTCGGAAAGTTTACGAGCATATCTGTATAAATCATCAAGTTCCCATCGTAATGAAGCGATTTCTTCAATAAGCTTGCTTTTTTTATTATTGTAATAATCCAAGGCGCTCTGATCTTGCAAAAAAATAGATAGATTTCTTGCGGCCTCTGTATCTACATTAAAATCAGCATTAAAACGTTCCCCGAGAATTTTAACTGTTGTAGATGCCTTATTTACAAACCACTCACGTGAAATACCATGATCATCAAAGTAGTATTTCCCCAAAAACGGATATTTTCTAACAAGATCGAGTATGGTTGTATCTGTTATCGGCTGTAATTCAATACCAGCATCGTTTAACAATTTTTCAATGCTCATATAACTATCACAGGTAGTTGTAAGAGGCTTATTACAGAATAAATAAATACAGTCTAACTTTCCTTTATAATACTTAACTGCTTGTTGTGCTGACTCTTTGATTTGATCGTAATCAGCATTACCATCAAAAAATTTTGCTTGGTATCCAATATATCTGTTATTTACTTCATCCAATATAGGTTCTGATTCGATTCCTGGATTATTTGGATTACTATGAACATATTTGAACAGCTTATTTTGAGAAAGAAATTCATATGTAAATAATTGTCTGCTCAAATCTTCAAATTTATATCTGACTCCACGTGCATCATTGTTGTTCGTGATGAAGCGTTCCCACGTAATTTGTCCTGCTGCCATAGTTTACTTTCCTCTACATCTTAATGTACTCCAACCGTATCCCATTCATATAGTCTCTTGGTGCCATTACTTATCACCATACTCCACTTTACCTTCAGCAACCATCGGCAGATCTTCGAAGTTAGGATAATATTCCAGATAATTGATTTTTTCATTATCCCTATCCGTTGGCAATATAATATCTACACCATCAGATAAGATAAACTCTCTAAGTAAATTATCCACTTTAACATTCACCTTAGGCGGTATTATTTTTCTTCCTTCTATTGCCTCAAAATATTGCCTTGCTTTTGATTTATCAACCGTCTTTTTTAACTCATCAAAACGTCCAAATTCATTAATATTATTCACATTCAACTTTAGACTCATCATGTTTCGAAGCATAGTTTCATTTAAACCTAAAACAGACGAAATTCTATGAACTTGATCATTTTTTGCTTTTGCCAAATATTCTGTAATATAATCTCTAAAGGTTTTTCCTGCTTCTACCTGTACATCCCCTCGCTGTATATCGTGCAAGAAAATATCAGCATATTTTTGCTCCTCTTGTGAAAGCATGGCAAATGTTTTATGCAGTTCCGCCTCAGCTTGCTCGATCGACGCCTGTGTCGCGCCATCTAACTGCAGCAGTTTCATATACTTTTCAAAACGGGAATTCATATAGTCTGAATCGATTACTCCTGTATCAATTTCCGTAATATAACTCACAAGGTCATAAGGAACATCATCACTGCCACCTGATACGCCTTCTCCTGACGACAACTCCTTATAACGCAAAACCAAAACTAAATACAATCGCTCATCGAAAAGCATATCTATGACTTCGCCCGATTCCTCATCTTGATAGCTTGATACATCCCATCTAAAACCTTGAATTTTGGCAGCCTCTAAATGTTCATTTAATTCTTTTAGACACTTTGCAAATTTTCTACATACGGTAATGTCTTCCGGTAGTTTTTCAAAGTTATTGATACCTGCATTTGAAAACAGTGAAGATATTTCTTCAAAAATATCGTTCATAGCTTTCAAATTCTCAGGAAGATGCTGTGCAAATAATCCCCATGGCTTTTCGCCGGAATACAGCTTTACTGCTGCTTCAATGTTTTTCTCCATTGTATGTGGCCTGCGGTAATATTTGATGGTACCAAACGGCTTATCCGGACCAAACAAACGATTTGTACGAGAAAATGCCTGTATAATATTTTCATATTCAAGCATTTTATCCAGATAAAGAGTATTAACCCATTTTGAATCAAAACCGGTCAACATTTGATCTACCACAATAAGCAGATCTATTTGCTTGTCCGGTTCTCTCTCTATTCGTTCATAAGGTTTTTTGTGTGCCAGACGTGCTGCAATATCCTTTTTCATTTTCGCAAATGTAGGAATCGTGAAGCTTTGCCTGTAACGAGCATTATAATCTTCGATAATTTTAACCAACCCTTCTTCTTTATATACAGCACCACCATTATTATCAATATTCGGATCAAACAAAGCGGTTACCTTTAAATCAGAAATTGCATCTTTTATCACACAATAATAATTTATCGCTTCCGGAATACTGCTTGTTGCAAAAATTGCGTGAAATTTACCGTTATGACTGAGTGTTACCCAGTTTTCCAATATGTCTTTTACTACAGCATTAATATGTTCCTCTGTTCGATATTGAGAATTAGGAAGATAGTCCTCAATTCCTTTTACATATCCGCCAAGCTCGTCCTTATACCCTGCCATCGGCACTTTAACAGAATCCATATATTTATAATATACCTTACTCTTTTTGGGGTCTGCTATTGCCTCCTGCTCCGTTTCTGCTTTTGCCTTTTCTAAAGCAACTGCCTTCCGCACATCTTTATCCTTAAAAGTCATCACTTTATACGGATCAAAACCTAAAACATTTTTATCACGTATTCCATCCGCAATACTGTATCTATGAAGTTCGTTTCCAAATACTGTTGTTGTGGTATTCTTTTTCTTTTGATTTTCCTCGTGAATTGGTGTACCTGTAAAGCCAAAGAAAATTGCCTTTGGGAAGGTGTTTTTTATGGTGATCAGCATATCACCAAATGTAGATCGATGCGCCTCATCCACAATAAATACGATACGCTTTTGATTTATCTTTTCAATATCTTCTGCGTTCAGGCCACCGTCCTCATCTTTGATATTGCTCATCTTTTGAATAGAGGTTACGATCAGCGTATCTGCCGGATTACTGCTTTTTAATTTTGTAATAAGCACACCTGTATTTTCAGTTTCCTGAACGTCCTCATTTTCATTTGCAAATCCTCTATATTCCTTTAATGACTGTGTTCCCAGTTCTATTCTGTCCATTAAAAATACAACTTTGTCAGCATCTTTAGAGCTTGCAATCAACTGTGCCGATTTAAAACTTGTCATTGTTTTGCCCGAACCTGTCGTATGCCATACAAATCCGCCAAGCTGATTTTTTTCATCCCATTTAGTTTTCGCCACCTTATCAGAAATGGCACTTGCCGCATAATACTGGTAACTACGCATAACCTTTAATACTCCGTCAGAATCATCTGCAACAGTGTAAAAGCCTATCAACTGATGGGCCATAGGAATAGAAAGCATGGTAGAGACGATTTTATTCCACTGATTGATGGGCTCATTATTAAAATCTGCCCAATGGAAATAGTAGTCAGGATTAAACTCCCCCTCTATACCAGGGTTTGCAAAATATACAGTTTCTTCCGGTGTCATTGCAACAAAAATCTGTACTAATGAAAATAAGCCTGTAAAAACACCCTCATGAGAATATTTTTCTATTTGATGATATGCCTGACTGACAGGAATCCCGCTTTTTTTCAATTCAATATGTATTACCGGCATACCGTTAATTAAGAGCATTAAATCTCCACGGCGGTTATTTAATATTTTTGATTTAGTAGGAAACTTAGGCTGCTGTACAATTTGATAACAACTGTCACCGCCCGCTATTTCTCTGCGGTCATATATTTTAAGGCTTACCTCTTTCCCCAAGTGCAGTGTATCGTCCGTATTATCCCTTACAACAGACACACTTTTCCCGTTAATAAATCCGTTTAACTTCAAAGGAGTTTTTAAAGCCTCAATCTGCTCTATAATCTGCTGCATCTCGCTGTCAGTAAGAGGACAATTATTCAGTCTGTCAATGTCTTTGTTGTTTTCAAAAAGAATATTTGCCCAGTTTCTCAACAGATCTTGCTCGCTATAATTTTTCAGAACATTATCGCTCCAACCATTTTTAGACAACAAATTTATAACAGCCTGTTCAAAAGCTGCTTCTTTGTCAAAAGCCACTTAAATTCCCCCTTTTTTAAACAAACATTTTTTCAAGGCAAGATTTTTTTATATTTTTTAACTTCTTTAACTTACGTTGGTGAAGGGTGATGAGGTAATCGAGGTTGGAAAAATACTTTCCAATTTTTACTTGCTCATTTTTACACGGTATCTTCAAATCAAGGTTTTCCAATACGGATTGGCTTATATTTTTATTCGCACTATTGGTTGCCTGTGACATGATTTGACTTCTAATAGAATCTATGCAAAAAATAAATCTCTTGAAATTTTTATCCAATCCATATTCATCCCGAAATCTAATAATAAATCCAGAATATGTTGTATTTTCAAGGTTTATTGGAACTAGGGCAGCCTCTCCAACCCCCTCTAATTTTACAGATGACCTTACAAATAAAACATCTCCTTCAAGTAAATTGTAATCTTTTAATTGTGCTTCCGATGCCATTGCCAACCCTAAATCATTGACATTGATCACATTATTTCCAAATATATTTTGTAAATTAACAAACGGAAATCCAACGCCCATTGCTTCCTGCGAAAAGTTCATTCCATTCTTTAATGTACCCAGTTTTCCTAACTTACGCTGTTCCCAAGCGTCAGTAAATCCTTCAAATCTGATTTCCGGATACAAAGAACCATTTTTCGGAAACATCTTTTCCAACATTGCCTGTTTCACATTGATCAATTTGTCATACTTACGCTGGTGAAGGGTGATGAGGTGGTCGATTCTCTTGAACAAAGAGCTTATTTTATTCTGTTCTTCTACTGTTGGAAGCAGCAATGTAGCACCAAAATATCCTTCTGTTGTCATTCCTGTTAATGCAGTTTGTGTTGAAACACTCATAAGATATTTTCTTACTTCTGGATGATAGTTTAATTCTAATGTGGCAAAATGAGAATTAACGTTGTTTTGATTTACTTTAACCCTCCTTGTGTGCCACGCAAATGCACTACCCGCGCCGTTTTTCCCCACACAGACAGTTCGTGCAATTCCCTCAGGAACTAGTGATGATTCTCCATAAACCAAGTCATTTTCTTCAAGCAAAAACTTACTATCACTCACAGGACCTAATTTATAAATTTCGCCATCAAAAATATCGTTATCATAAATGTTTCCTACTCCTATGACATTGGTTCCCGATCCATAATCCTCTTTACTTATATATATTCCCGCGTTATGCTTAACAACCAATTCACCGACCTTACGCTGTTCCCAAGCATCATTGTATCCTTTAAATCTAACTTGAGGTGTTTTTTTGTTTTGTTCCATATCATTCACCTCCAAGCAGTTTTTTTAATTCATTTAGACCTAACATATCAAATTTGTTACCGCAAAGCTCATCTATCATTGAACACAGTGATTTTTCTGTTTCTGCTATTTCTGTTTCCACTTGTTCAAAGGTTGTTTCATACTTTTTAGCAAGGCAGTCTATTTTAGAAACCAGGTCATTTACAATATTATCCGGCAATTTCATAATACTTTCAATGAGTGGAACACTCCATTTTTCTTTTAAAAGCTCTATCGCTTGGTCGTCTGTAAGACTTTCAATCGTTTCTTTCGTTTTGCTTTCTAACTCTGCAGAGAGCTTTTTAATTTCTGCTTTCAATGCTTTTTCTTCTGCAATAATAGTATTTGCAGCACGCAGTTTTTCCATTGTTTCAGAATCAATGCTGTCAGATTTTAATGCCTTTTTCAGCTCTGTGGCAACAAAACTGTCTTTTGCATCGTTTATAAAATCTGCTTCTTTTTCCTCTTCGGTTAAAGAATCAATAAGTGCTTCATATTCGGATCCAATCTCAGATAATCGGTTTTCTTTATCTTTCAATACATTTTTAGTGTCAATCAGTAAAACGTTCTGAACAAGATCAAACGGTAAAATATGGCCGATCCAACCATCCTGCACTTCCTCATCCTTCCCCTTTTTCTTTTTAAGAACCATATTGGGATCAACTTTTTTTACCGCTTCAAAACCTTCCGTTTGAATCATTTCCAGATCAACTGCAATTTTATTCCAGCCATCATCAAGGAGTTGATATGCTTCGTATTTATCAATCAATTGAATATTTGATAATCTGGAAAAAATATCATCAGCTAAAATCTGCTCTGTTCGAGAAATATTTAGTGTCTCCATATTCTCAATAAGTTGATGATATAAATAATCTTCAATGCCATTAAACACGTTGGTATATTGATTTTTGAATGCCGAGACATCACTATGCTGTTTAATAGCCGTCTTCACGTCATCAGTGGTAAGCTTACAATAGTCAGAAGATGTCTGCTCAAATAATGCTTCTTTTAGATTGGGAAATGCTCTCCAGTATTCTCTCATCTCGTCTAATTCAGACATAGAAATGCCACCAAACATTGAGGCATAGATGTCCCAGTGCTCTGCTTTTTCTGATGAGTCTACATATCTCGGAATATTCAGGCTATAGTCATTTTGTCTGATTTCTTCTTTACTTACAACTTTTGAAAAATGCGCTACACTCTCTCGATTTGCCACCACATCTACAATCTTTTTAATATCACAGGCTCGAAGCTTATTGTTCTTCCCTTCTTTCACAAATCCCTTTGAAGCATCAATAATTAAAACATCATTGTCAGGACGTTTTTGTTTTAATACCATAATAATGGTTGGAATACCGGTGCCATAAAAAATATTTGCAGGTAGACCGATAATGGCATCAATTTTATCTTTTTCGATCAAGTTTCTGCGAATTTCTCCCTCATCACCGCCTCTGAATAACACACCATGCGGAAGAACAATTGTCATAATTCCGTCGTTTTTAACATGATAAAGATCATGCAGTAAAAATGCATAATCTGCTTTCCCTTTAGGCGCAAGTCCATAATCAGCATAACGAGGGTCGGTTTCTTTGTCTGCCGGATTCCAGTTTTGCGAATATGGTGGATTTGATACGACTGCATCTACCGGCAATAAATTGTATGTTCCAACTGGATCGCTGTCCTCGAAAAATGGCCAATCATCTTCTAATGTATCGGCATTCCTTGTAACGATATTATCCGGCAAAATATTACGCATAACTAAATTCATACGCGTTAAGTTATATGTATTTTGTTTTAATTCCTGAGCGTAATATTTGATGTTGTTTTCATTTTCCATAAATTTAGCTACACTCTTACCGATATTGATAAGCAGCGAACCAGAACCACTTGTCGGATCATATATTTTAATTTCGGTTCTGCCTTTCAGATGATTTGCCACAATTTCAGACATAAGCAGGGATACCTCATGTGGTGTGTAAAACTCTCCCGCTTTTTTCCCTGCGTTTGCAGCAAACATATTGATCAGGTATTCATATATAAAGCCCAAAACATCATAGTCCTGCCTGCCATCCATAGGAATATCTTTAATAAGCTGTATTAAATCGCTAATAGCTTTTGACTGTGAAGCAGCACTATCTCCAAGCTTGGAAAGGCCTGTCTGAAGAGTGTCAAAAATACCTTCAAACACTTTCTTGTGGGTTGAGTTAATCAGACGGTTGAACGCTGACAGTGCATCTCTTACATCCTGTACGCTGAAATCGTTTCCTTTTTCAATCCATGTAGAAAACAAATGCTCATACGAAATAAAGTAACCTATATTTTTCTGGACACTTCCTACTGTTTCATCGTCATCCTCTGTAAGTTCCGGGAGATACTCTTCTGTCCAGTCGTTCTCTTTGAGATATTTCACTTCTTTTTCAGAAAGAAATTTGTAAAAAATGAACCCCAAAATATAGTCTTTATATTCATTTGCCTCGATTTTAGAGCGCATTTTATTGGCTGACTCCCAAATTTTCGCAGCTAATTGTTGTTTGTTCATATTCTTTTGTCTCCTTATATCATTTTCCGTGCAGTTCAAAGTAAGCTATTCTTAATTTTTACGCTTAGCACTCTTATCGTCACAAACAATTT
Source organism: Mediterraneibacter catenae (assembly GCF_008691045.1). GTDB lineage: Bacteria > Bacillota > Clostridia > Lachnospirales > Lachnospiraceae > Mediterraneibacter > Mediterraneibacter ornithocaccae. Next base: position 6,508 of record NZ_VMSO01000012.1, on the reverse strand, counting down.
TATATTTTGATAATGCTCTTTTACTTTTCAAAAATCCATTCAGCTCGCTTTCCCTACATTGTTCAACATATAATTTATTACAAGCATTACAATAATACACTGTATCTTTTATATGCTTACCAAGATCTATTGTTCTTATTTCCATTTTCTTATGATGGACTGGACATATATTGTTATTATGAGGTAGTACATAGATTAAATTAGCCTTTTCCGTCACATCAACTGCCTTCTGATCATGTAACGATTTTCGGGGAATATTCACACTGTATCCTTCATATCCTTCTTGTTTCCAATTCATAATCTTTACATTATCTTTTAATGGGATCCCTCCGTATTGTCTTGAAATTTTTATATAATCCTCTTTTTGCAGATATATCGTTCCACATTTGTTACATTTTTTTGCCAGAAAATTATATATTCGATCCGCACTTCGTGACACAGTCAAAATTCCTTCTCCACATACAGGGCAGATATTACTATCCTCATATTGCTGTTCTTGTATTACCTTTTCTGAACCATATTTTATATTCTTATACTGAACTTTTGTTGTTTTTTCATCCTTTTTAATATTACTACCATTACAAAATGTATCCGATAATAATTTTTGAAAACTATAAGTAATCCGATTTCTTTTAACCAGAAAAGCATCATCTCTTGCTTTAGAAGCACCGGAAAATAAATAGAAGGTTTTCTTGTTTGGTTGTACTCCGATAGTTATAGCTGATTTATTTTTTATCTGGATATATTCATCATATTTCAACACTACAATTTCACTATTCTGAAGATTCGTTTTTAAACATAACAAATATATAAAAACAGGCTTTCCATCATTATAATATCTTCTCAGCCTATTCTTATCATCATCAGTAAAGTTGAATACCCAACTGTTGTATGCACTATATGTATCTTTTTTGCATGATGCATATTTAAAATAAATAATATATTCAGCATCCGATTCTTTCGTTTCTATATTATACACCTGCTTTGATTCTTCATTAACAATTAACTTTGGAGAAACATCTGGATTCTTCTCCAAAATAGCTGTTAAAATAGCGCCGTAATAAAAATACCATTGCTTTAGTTTTCCCATCTTTCATTTCTCCTCATAAATACTTTCCCCATTCATTATGTAATGCCATTTCGTCCAACCGTTTTGTAAAACACGAAGTTCCTCTGATAATTCGATTAATAATATCCCCAAAAAGGACGCCCTTCTCAAAAGTAATTTTATCGGTAATATATTACTCTAACATATCCACTATCAATTTACAGGATATTTCAAACACAATTCTTCATTAATTTTTATTATAATAACAGCCATAATTTTAAGCAAACACATATAATCTTGTTCTTGTTGATGTACATCAATTGGATAAGTACTATGTATGTATCTATTTCTCAAATCCTTTCCATTACTATATTCAGATTTATTAAGCATAAAATTCAAATAATTCTGTTCCGGAATACTAAACAAAGTATTCCCATATCGTAAATCACCAGTTAAAACAAGCTTCTCTATTTCCGCTTTATCTCTATAGTAAGTCGGACATACAACATCATGATCATATAAATCTTGAAGTAATCTTACACGCGAGTCTATACTATGTAACATACCACTTGTATCTATATGAATAGTTCCACGCTTCTCCAACCATCTAATATCATTAATTTCCCATTCTGGATAATCTGAAATTTTCACTTCACAAGATGATAGTACTTCAAAAAAATTTTTAAACGATCTTTTGATGTTGGGAAGATAATGTAACATACTTTGATCAGAAAATAGCAAAAATTGTTCCCTTTCTATCTCTGCGCTATTGGCATATACATATTTGTTATTTATCATTGATGGTAATGTATCAAATGTCACCGGATTAGAAGACATTTCTAATAATTCCCGATCAATGGAACCATATTGAACAAATAAATTATACTGTTTTAGAATGCCATCCATCTCAGATGGAAGATTGCGACATTTTTCTAAAAAAGATTGCTCATACGATGGCGGATTGAAGATAAATCCATGGACACCAAATTCATCTTTTAAATATTCAGTAAAAAACCATTTATATATATCTTCAATATGAATATTAAAGCCTGAAATGAACGCTGTATACCCCTTCATTTCAATAGAAGATTTCATGTCTGATATACGAAATGCAGTTCCAATTTCATATTCTTTTATTCCTTTTACGCCTAACGTCTTTTCAAAAATACCAAGCTGCGACCGGACAGAAGGAAAAGTACACCGAAAATGGAGATCCGTATATTCAAACAAATATACAAAATTATTTAGAAGTGTTGGATAATCCTGATTATTTCGAATCCAACTTGCGTCATATGTTAATTGATATTGATTTGATTTAGAGACCTCCATTGAGATTAATTGATCAGAATCTCTAAACATCACTCCGATCCCATAACTTATCCCAACACCATTAGCCACACGCTCCTGCAAATAAGTTTCTGCTGCCCTCTTAGCTTTTAACCTTAATTTGTCACTGATGGGACACTCTGCACTACTTTGTGATGAAGCTAACAATTGCAACATTCCTATATGCGGATATTCAGAATCTATATATTTATCCAGAATCGCCTCAAACTCAGCAGGTTTTAATGAAGGCGGAATATAACAATTAGTTTCTGAAATTTGAGTCTTCTTTTCCAAAAATTTTTCAATAATTATTTCTGCTGTCTGATCAGATTTGCGCATACACTCTGCTAAAATAGTATCATAGTACCGTGTAATGTCTTTATATTTTAAGATATTATATAATGTAGTTTCTGGATCATTAATTAAAGTTTTAAAGGTGCCGCTAGAAACATTCTCATAAACCTTAAATTTATCAAATAGCTCCCAAAAATCATCTATATAAATTACGCTGACAACATGATATTGCTTTAAAAATGACGTATCACTAATTCCTCTAAAATAACGTGCAACTACAGGTATAAGTTGCTTTACCTTTATATTATACGGTTGTGTATATTCAGCTTTAATGCTTTTTGATGTAAATATCTTATATATATTATACAGTTCAATTATTTGATTAACATTCGTATACTTAATGTCTTTTTCAAATTGTTCTAAAATCTTTCTTGCTTTATCAAAATTATAGCTTAAGCTCATGTCAAAATCGCTATAAAATTTCACACCATCATATTCTACTCTCATCTAACTCCCCTTTATTTCTTTGTTTATTACGAATTGTCGCTTCATCTTTTTCCTTATCATGCAACTTCTTATTGTTGATTTTAGATCAACTCATTATAGTCTCCCAGAAATTAAAACTTGCTCTATTAATTACAGAATTCACTTTTATCTCAATTTTATCAAATCTAAATATTTTTCGCTATCTCCTATTTTCCTTTACCACCTTATCTTCCACAGTCCTTTTTACGCTCACGTCAAGAAGTGAGTGCATTTTTTATATAGTAGGCCCTTACCTTGCATAACAATAGCCGCTTTTTTATTAAGATAATTTCCACTCCCTCCCCTTCAACTCCGTATATTTCTCTTTACTCCCATATGCTTTTTCCACCGGGTATTTTCCCTCATTCTTCTTTATTTTCTCCAGTACAATTTCATCCATATCAAGTCCGCACTCATCCGCCATCAAAACACAGTAATTCAATACATCTGCCAGTTCTTCCCTGATCTTATCCTTTTTATCTTCACACTGGACATCTTCCGCGCTCCACTGAAAGACTTCCAGAAGCTCCGCTGCCTCCAGACAAATGGATATAGCCAGATCTTTTGGATTATGGAACTTTCTCCAGTTTCTGTCGTCCCTGAATTTTAATACTTGCTCAATTGTCTCCTGCTTCATGATTATCTCCCTTTTTCTTTATAGACCGAATATTATACTTTCTCTTAAAGTATAGCATAAAAAAGCCCGGCACTTTCGTACCGGACCCTCTTATTCTTTATGCCCTTTCGGGAAAGATCATCCCTCGATCGCAATGGTCTTTTTCGTCTCAACGGCTTTTGCATCTTTCTTCGGAATGCTCAGTCTCAGGATACCATCCTCGAATTTAGCCTTCACATCTTCCTCTGTTACAGCGTCGCCTACATAGAAGCTTCTCTGCATTGCTCCTGCATAACGCTCCCTGCGGATGTATTTGCCCTGCTTATCCTGCTCATCTTTATCGAGACCTTTCGCAGCGGAAATGGTCAGATAACCATTCTCAAGCTCCACCTTGATCTCATCTTTCTTAAATCCCGGAAGATCTACATCCAGCTCATATCCTCTGTCATACTCACGGATATCTGTCTTCATCACTCTATTGGCATTCTTGCCGTACAACGGATTCTTCTTTCCCCAGAAGTCTCTGTCAAATGGGAAATCCATCCAGTCATCATCAAATAAATTGTCTCCAAAAATACTAGGCATCAACATAAGTCATTTCTCCTTTCATTTATATGAATCTCTGAAATAATCTATGGACTGCTTACACAGTCTTATCAGCACCCTCGATGTTATCTTGGATGTTGGTTTCAGGGAACCCGGATTCGGAACCTAATAGAAACTCATTGCCAGATCTTATTGTTCCTCTTCTTTTGTTCTAGTTGTACTATAGCACTTGTTGTTAGCACTGTCAATAGTCGAGTGCTATTTTTTTAAAATTTTTAGAATGCCTGAAAAAAGCTTGATTTTATGGGCTTTCTGAGCATTTACAACTTTTTAATTTGCTTCAAAAATGACTTACTACACCATTTTTACACCATTTCCGCGAAAACTACGAGCCATGCAGAGACGAAATCGCGTTGCCTTTTGGGAGCTTGTTCACATAAAGGCACGCTCGGTTTTGGACCTATACGTCGACAGCCGCGACCGAATGAACGTAGTTCATGAGGTGCATGACGGACTGCATTACATGACCCGAACTTCATCCAGTTTGGCAATCTCCCGGACAATCCTTTCCTGATCCGTAACGTGATTGTAAACATCCATAGTCGCACTGATGTTGGCATGTCCCATCACATACTGAACCACCTTGATATCCAGATTTGTCTCCGCCATACGGGTGCATGCGGTATGCCTCAAGATGTGAGCGGAAATATGAGGCATCTCTTCCGGCTTCCGTCTTTCCCTCTTTGCCCGCTCCCTTTCTTCCTGATTGTATGTCTTTACAATATCCAGCAGTATAAAATTGACGGAGCTTTGAAAACAGGGCCTCGCCCTAACAAGTAAAAAGCCCGGCACTTTCGTACCGGACCCTCTTATGCTTTATGCCCTTTCAGGAAAGATCATCCCTCAATCGCGATGGTCTTTTTCGTCTCAACGGCTTTTGCATCTTTCTTCGGAATGCTCAGCCTCAGGATACCATCCTCGAATTTAGCCTTCACATCTTCCTCTGTTACAGCATCGCCTACATAGAAGCTTCTCTGCATTGCTCCTGCATAACGCTCCCTGCGGATGTATTTGCCCTGCTTATTCTGCTCGTCTTTATCCAGACCTTTTGCAGCAGAGATCGTCAGGTAACCATTGTCGAGATCGATCGTGATCTCATCTTTCTTGAATCCCGGAAGATCGATATCCAGTTCATATCCTCCATCATGCTCCTTAATATCTGTCTTCATAATGTTCTTTGCATTTTTACCATACAGCGGATTCTTTCTTCCCCAGAAGTCTCTCTCAAACGGAAAATCCATCCAGTCATCATCAAATAAGTTTTCTCCAAAAATACTCGGCATTAACATAAGTCATTTCTCCTTTCATAATTGAAACATCAGAAACATATTTTTATGAGCCGCTTTGGTCGGCTGCCATCAGCACTCTTGAAGTTGTCTCAAGTGTCGCAAGCTAGTGGAACTGAGGATTTGAAACTCTTTCCGGAACCTATCAGGTTTCCTGCTTACCGGTTCCTTTTGTTCCTCCTCCTTTGTTCTAGTTGTACTATAGCACTTGTTGTTAGCACTGTCAAGTGTTGAGTGCTAATTTTTATTTTTTTGGAGTTTATACCCTTTTATCATTTCATTTTCACTTGGGAGGCCAGATACTTGACTCCCGCCCCCAGTCCCATTCCCAACAAGGAAATCCCTGCGCCAATCGGTATCATTACAAATTCCGGAACATTTAACTTACTAAATGAAATCATATTTGCTGCACTGAAAGTTCCATACTCAGCAAGCATATACATAACTCCAAAACCAGCCGCAATGAACCACTTCTTATGTCCCCAATAATTATTTATACCGATTATCAGGGAAACAATAAATGTAGTGACAGGCATCAATATCCACAGATACATAATGCTGTATCCCAAGGCGTCTGAACCGCTGTCAAACATCCAGAATGAAAGAAGTGAAAGCGTCCATATCCCCAGATACACGACAATTAGAATTATCGCAGACAACTTGTTTCTGCTTCTTACAGTATTTGTACTTTCTTCAAGATAATTCAGATAATCTGACACCGGCCTTTCCTCCTTAAGAAGATGGTCAAGACTGATGTTATATAAATCGCTCATTTTTACGACACTTACAATATCGGGATATGTTTTT
>NZ_VMSO01000011.1 GCF_008691045.1 Mediterraneibacter catenae | reverse complement strand
CGTACTATCAGCCAGTACGATAAATCCGGAATTTATCCACTTACGATCACTGTCTGATATCCTGCGCGTTTGAGTTTTCTTTCCATTGCCGCGGCTTCATCTAATGTGGGATATGTTCCCACTGTGACTCTGTAGAGTCCGTTATCCTGACTTGTCACTGCCGGAAAATCCTGTTCGAGAAGTTCCTGCTGGAGCCGGTCTGCGTAGGCCCCGTTGCGGAAAGCGCCGGCCTGGACAGTATAGGAACCGGGCACAGATACTTCACCGGTCATCTGCAGGGTATCGAGGATCCCTTCTGCGATGGCAAGAGCAATATCATTGAAATTATTGTCGAAAAGCATATTGTCTGTGTCGGAATTGATGAAACCAAGCTCGACAAGTACGGCTGGCATGCGCGTACGTCTGAGGATGACGAGACCGGGCCGTTCCTTGACGCCCAGATTGGTAAAGCCGACGGCTTCGAGCTGTTCATTTATGTTCTCTGCCATCTCCAGCTTGATGCCTGATTTATCGTAGACGAGCGATTCGACTCCGGAATAAGTGTTCGGTTCAGGGCTGGAGTTACGGTGGATAGATATAAAGAAATCAGCACCTGCCTGATTGGCTTCCATTGCTTTTTGGTAAGGGGACTCATAGACGTCCGTAGTGCGTGTGTAGAGGACATCGAGTCCCCGTTCCTGAAGGAGCTCTCCGACGGCAAGAGTAAGCGCGAGCGTATCGTCTTTTTCCTGTCTGCCGTTGTATAACGCTCCCGGATCGCGGCCCCCGTGTCCTGCATCCAGCATGATTGTATAGGGCATAATTTTTATTCCTTTTCCGTTTTACTCTATAACATAATATGCAGGAAAAGAAAAAGGGTGACCGTTTTAGCGGTCACTCCTGTCTCTTGATCTTTATTCCTCATTTTTATCTTCACCGGCTGTATTTTGGCCATTGCTGCTTTTGTCAGCATCATTATCATCAGTTGCGTTTTCCCTGTCTGAACTGTCAACTTCCGGTTTTTCCGGCAGATATACATGTACGCTCTCAATACGGTTTTTGTCAAGTGTCTCCACGACCAGACGGATTCCGTCTTCGGTTGTGACTTCGTCGTTTAGTTCGGGCAATCTGTCAAGATGTTCTATAATAAAACCGCCCAGCGAGTCATAATCCTCTGAAGAAAATTCTGTCTGAAGCCGTTCATTTACGTCGTCAAGATTCATGGCGCCTTCAATGACATATTCACGGTCAGAGAGCTGGTAGAACTGGTCTTCCTGCTCGTCATATTCGTCATGGATCTCGCCCACGATTTCCTCGAGAATATCTTCAAGTGTGATCAGCCCGGCCATCTCGCCGTACTCGTCCAGAACAATCGCGATGTTAAATGTAGATTCACGCATTTCTACGAGAAGCTCCGATATGCTCTTGTATTCGTAGGTAAAATGCGGCTTCCTCATAATATCGCGGACATTAAAGGACTCGTCACGGTCATACAGGAGGAGATCTTTCATATTAATAATACCGACGATATTGTCCTGTGAATCCTCGTAGACAGGCAGCCGGGTAAATTTATCCTCACGGAATATACCGATCAGTTCCTCATAGGTGCTGTTCACATCAGCAAAGGTAACATGGACTCTCGGGACCATGATATCCTTCGCATTGGCGTCTCCCAGATCGAACACATTGTTGATCATTTCCTTCTCGTCAGATTCGATGACCCCGCGTTCATGGCTGACATCCACGATGGTCCTGAGTTCTTCTTCAGTCATACTTTTTCTGGCCGCAGAAGGATCTACTCTCAGGAGCATCATAAAGCCCCGGGAGAACAGATTGATGATAAATATAACAGGAGTCATTATTGTCATGAAGAATTTAATGACCCCGATATAGCGCATAGAGATCTTTTCGGCATTGATCGTCGCATAGTTTTTGGGCGTAATCTCTCCGAAAACGAGGATTGCGACCGTGAGCACTGCCGTGGCAATGCTGACCATATATCCGCCGAACGCGTATGCAAGTGTTGCTGATAGTGAAGATGCAGAGATGTTTACGATATTATTGCCGATTAATATGGCGCTCAGCATCTTGGAAGTATGATTCTCTGTAATATCAAGAACCATCGCAGCCCGTTTGTTTCCGTCATCGGCGAGAGAGCGGAGCCGTATCTTATTTACGGTCGTGAGCGCCGTCTCGTTTGATGAGAAAAATGCTGAGAGCATAAGAAGAATGATCAATATGATAAATTGAAAGGTGTCACCAGAGTCCACTGTAATTTTTCCACTCCTTTATCTGATACAGTGCGTCTGATCTGACGCTGAAAAATTTAGAGATACCGCTACATTATACACTGAATCCGTCTGTTTTGCAAGAAACGAGATTTGCATCTCCTCTATTTCCGTACCAGTTCAGCACGCATCATTCGCAAAGCCGCACTAACGTGCTTACTGCGGCTGCGCTGCTTCTTTGCTCATAAACTGTTGCTTTACATCGTTCACAGGTTGGATTATAATAGTGTGATGCAAAGAATTATGAAATGGAGTAGAATGTATGAACCTGTATAATGAACTTTGTTCCATCATCGGAGAAAATAATGTCCTGAGAGATGAACCGATGTCGAGTCACACTACATTCCGGATCGGCGGACCGGCGGATTATTTTGTCATGCCTTCGTCTGCCGGAGAAATCAGGAGGATCACGGAGTTATGTACGGATCAGAAGATCCCGTATTATGTAATAGGAAACGGAAGCAATCTTCTGGTGGGAGATAAAGGTTACCGGGGCGTCATCATACAGGTTTTTAAAAATATGAGAGACATACAGGTCGAAGGAGAAACAGTCAGAGCCCAGGCTGGAGCCCTGTTGTCAAAGGTGGCTGCCGCTGCATATGAGGCGGAGCTTGAGGGATTTGAGTTCGCGTCGGGGATACCCGGCACGCTCGGCGGCGCGGTGCGCATGAACGCCGGCGCATACGGCGGCGAGATCAAACATGTCCTGAAGAGCGCGGAAGTACTGACTCCGGAGGGAGAAGTGCTGACGCTTTCAGCCGAGGAGATGAAGCTGGGGTACCGGACGAGTATTGTATCAAAGATGGATTATGTAGTACTTGGAGCAGAACTGTCCCTGAAGAAAGGGAAGAAAGAAGAAATCCGTGCAAAGATGGATGAACTGAAGGAAAAAAGAGTCTCAAAGCAGCCGCTCGAGTACGGAAGCGCCGGAAGCACGTTCAAGAGGCCGGAAGGATATTTTGCCGGAAAGCTGATCGAGGACGCGGGCTTGAGAGGATTCCGGGTGGGAAATGCCCAGGTATCTGAAAAACACTGCGGATTTGTGATCAATCTTGGCGGCGCGACTGCCAGGGAAGTATCGGAACTGATGGAGAGCGTGGTCCGCAAGGTCGAGGCCGCCTCAGGAGTGCGGCTGGAGCCGGAAGTAAAGAGGATAGGAGAATTTTAACCGATGCGTTTTGTAATCGTTACAGGAATGTCGGGAGCCGGGAAGACGACGGCTCTTAAAATGTTAGAAGATATGGGATATTTCTGCGTGGATAATCTGCCGATCCCGCTGCTCACCCGTTTTGTGGAGATGTTCAGCGAGCCGGAGGAAGAGGTGAAGAAGATCGCTCTGGGGCTCGACGTCCGGGGAGGACAGGACTTCACCGGTCTGCAGGAAGTGCTCGACGAGATGGACGAGAAGCAGACCAGCTATGAGATACTCTTTCTGGATGCCCAGGACGATGTGCTGATCAAGCGTTATAAGGAGACCAGGAGACAGCACCCTCTGAGCGGTTCCGGAAGAGTAGATACCGGCATTGCCAAAGAGCGTGAGAAGATCATGTTCCTGAAGATGCGTGCCACATATATTCTCGATACAAGCAAGATGCTGACAAGAGAGCTGAAGCTGGAACTGGAGAAGATATTCGTAAAGGGCGAAAGTTTCTGTAATCTGTACATCACAGTGATGTCGTTCGGATTTAAGTACGGTATCCCCCAGGATTCGGATCTTGTCTTCGACGTTCGTTTCCTGCCAAATCCGTATTATATAGATGAACTGAGAGAGAAGACGGGAAATGATCCGGAAGTCCAGGACTACGTGATGGAAAATGATAAAGCGAGAGAATTTCTCGATAAACTGACGGATATGGTTGATTTTCTCATACCGAATTATATTCTGGAGGGGAAAAACCAGCTCGTCATCGCGATCGGCTGTACCGGCGGAAAGCACAGGTCTGTGACTCTGGCCAATGCCCTCTATCAGAAGCTGGGCAGTCAGGAAAATTACGGGGTCCGCATCGAACACAGGGATATCGGCAAAGATGCGATCACAAAAAGAAAAGAGTGAGAACATGTCTTTTTCTGGAAGAGTAAGGGAAGAGCTTGCGGGAAATATCAGTACGGCAAGACATTGCCAGATAGCAGAACTGGCCGCATTTATCGGTTTGTGCGGCACGATTATTTTTAATCGTTTTGACCGCTGCAGCATAAAAATCCATTCGGAAAATTTCCTTGTTGCAAGAAAAGTCTTTACATTGATAGAAAAAACATTTAATATTAGAACTGATATCTCTGTGAGGAGAAACATTGCGAAACAAAGTGTGTCATATGCAGTCGTTGTAAAACGGCATCAGGACGCATTTCGCATACTTCAGGCGACGAAAATGATCAGTGAACCCCAGGGGGATTCAGGTGATATTCATCCATTCAGTCCTCTTGTGACACAGCAGACATGCTGCAGGAGGGCATTTCTGCGCGGCGCATATCAGGCGGCCGGCTCCATGAGCGATCCGAAGAAATCTTATCATTTCGAGATCGTCTGTTCCCTGCCGGAAGCGGCGGAGCGGATTCGTGAAGTGATCTGCAGCTTCGGACTGGACGCCAAGATCGTGAGACGCAAGAAATCGTATGTCGTGTATCTGAAAGAAGGCTCCCAGATAGTAGATATTCTTAATGTAATGGAAGCGCACGTATCCCTGATGGAGCTTGAAAATGTCAGGATACTGAAAGAAATGCGTAATTCTGTAAACAGGAAGGTGAACTGCGAGACTGCCAACATTAACAAGACTGTGTCGGCGGCAGTAAAACAGGTTGAGGACATTACATATCTCAGAGATACGGTGGGATTTGACCACATGCCGGATAATCTGGTGGAAGCTGCAGTAGCCCGCCTCGAAAATCCTGATGCAACTCTGAAAGAACTGGGAGAGATCCTTGATCCCCCCGTAGGTAAGTCCGGGATCAACCACAGACTGCGAAGACTCAGCGAGATGGCAGACAAGGTAAGGCAGGAACAAGGAGGATTATTATGATTAAAACACCTGTTGTAGTTAAGACAGAAGAAGGATTTGACGGCAGACCGATTGCTCTGCTTGTACAGGAAGCAAGCCAGTATGCGAGCAAAGTGTACATTCAGATCGGCGAGAAAAATATCAACGCGAAGAGTATCATGGGAATGATGAGCCTGAGCCTTGCAGACGGTGAAAAGATCACCGTAGTTACTGAGGGTGAGGATGAGAAGAAAGCCGCAGAGGGAATCAGGGAATTTTTCGCAACAAATGTAAAATAACTCAGGGTGAAAGTATCCAGCCGGTTTACCGGTGAGATTCAGATAAAGAAATGACGTTGAAAATGAGAGGGCTGTGCGATGTGTGCAGCCTTTTTTGACGAAAGATCAGGATTATATAAACAAGTGGGGAGGATGCAGATTATGAAAAAAATGCTGTTTATCTATAATCCAAATGCGGGTACAGGAACGCTGAAACCAAAGCTGTCGGATATACTTGATGTTTTTACAAAAGCAGGATATGAGGTGACAGTCTACCCGACACAGAAGTCTCATGACGGCGCTGAGAAGATGTTGTCCTGTCCGGAGGGATATGATCTGATCGTCTGCAGCGGGGGCGACGGCACGCTGGATGAGGTAGTGACGGGTATGCGGATGCGTTCGTATCAGGCTCCTCTCGGTTATATCCCGGCCGGGACGACCAATGATTTCGCTTCCAGCCTCGGTATTCCGAAAGACATCCTCGCGGCGGCGGACACGGCGGTGAACGGCATGCCGTTTCCGTGCGATGTGGGTACATTTAATGATGATTACTTTATCTACATTGCGGCATTCGGGCTCTTTACCGACGTCTCCTATGAGACAAAGCAGAGTATGAAAAATATCCTCGGACATCTTGCATACGTGCTGGAGGGGGCAAAAAGGATCTTCAATATCCCATCTTATAAGATCCGCGTAACCCACGATGGTGAGGAAATTGAAGATGAATTTATCTATGGTATGGTGACAAATTCCAGATCGGTGGGAGGATTTAAAGGAATCATAGGAACAGATGTCGTATTCGACGACGGCGAGTTCGAGGTGACGCTCATCAAGACACCGAAGAATCCGATGGAACTTAATGACCTGCTCGGAGCGATCATGCTGAAACAGATCAACCCTGACCGTATGTATTCCTTCAAGTCGGGATGCGTGCGGTTCGAATCTATGGAAGCAATACCGTGGACGCTGGATGGAGAGTACGGCGGCAGTCACGAAGAAGTTACCGTGAGAAATAACCGCCAGGCCCTTCAGATCATGGTGAAACAGGAAGTGGCGGCAGGACTCTCGGCAGAAAAAATGGCGGAAGAGCAGGCATAAAAGTATCTTCTGTCGGCAGATTCTTATGCAAGCATAAATCCGCTTCCTGTTGTCAGATGGCTGAACTGGTAAAAAATAGTAACAGTTCAGCACGCGCCATTCGTAAAACCGCACTTCGTGCTTACCGCGGCTGTCACCGCTGTTTTACTCATTGACGGGCGCTCAGCTCATCTGACTGCCAGTCGGCGGCTTCTTATGCAAGCATAAATCCGCCTCCTGTTGTCAGATGGCTGAACTGTTGCAAAAAAATACAAAAATTTTAAAAAAGTACTTGCATCTTACGGATGCATATGATATAGTAATATTCGCTGTGAGGGACAACACACAGCGAATAGAAAAAAGGCTCCGTGGTCAAGCGGTCAAGACGCTAGCCTCTCACGCTGGAATCAGGGGTTCGATTCCCCTCGGAGTCACTGAATGAGTTCCCGAAAGTACTTGAAGTTCAAGTGTTTTCGGGATTTTTTCTTTTTACTGAATTTGAAAAAGAAGTATAAAAAAGTGGGGGACGGATATATTCATCTTATAGAAGGAGAGCAGACTCAATGAATAGGAAGAAAAGATGGATACTAGCTGTAATACTTATTCTCGCAGTTCTGGCTGCTTATGTCCTGGTCAGTCTCTGGGTCTCGACAAATTATATCGTGGTCAGGGAATATACCGCAGATACCGGAAAAAGTGAGACCGGTTTTCGGGCGGCAGTTTTCTCGGATCTTCATGATCACAGATTCGGCGGGGATAATGAGAAACTGGCGGAAGAGATACGCCAGACAGAGCCGGACGTCATTATTATGGACGGGGATATGCTCAATGCGGAGTCCGAAGACGCATCTGTCCCGCTGGAACTGATCGGCCTCTTGAAAGATACGGCGCCGGTCTATTATGCCCTTGGCAATCATGAACTCGACTATATGGAAAACGGTCATTCTGAACTTATAGAAGAGCTGGAAAATGCAGGCGCGGTCGTTCTGGATAAGAGCTATGTGGATATCGAGATAAACGGAACTAAAGTCCGCCGTGGCGGTCTGTACGATTATGCTTTCGGGCTGAACGGAAATAATGACGCAGCGGCTGCTCCGGACGATATCCGCAGTTTCCTGCAGGATTTCCAGAATACGGACAGTCTGAAGATCATGCTTTCCCACCGGCTGGACAGCTTCATTTTCGGCGATGCCAGCAAAGTCTGGGATGTGGATCTGGTGATCAGCGGGCACAATCACGGAGGTCAGGTTGTCATTCCGTTTCTGGGCGGCCTGTACGGCGGCGACCAGGGCTGGTTCCCGGAATACGTGCACGGAATGTATCAGAAAGATAATCTCCTTCTGTTCGAGACGAGCGGGCTGGGGAGCGATAAGCAGAAGCTGCCGAGGTTCAATAATCCGCCGGAGGTGGCAGTGCTGACGATAAAATAATTCAGGTTTAGATATTGCATCACAGCGCGGAGTGGTGTAAAATGTCTTTGTAAGTTTTGATTTTAAAGGGAAAAAAAGAATGAAAGTACAGAAGGAATTTGTTTTACGGGAGATTGCAGGAGACTATGTGATAATTCCAACCGGAAAAACAGTACTGACATTTAATGGCCTGATAACAGTAAATGAAGTAGGTGCAGATCTCTGGAAGATGCTTCAGTCTGAAGTTACCTTCGGTGATTTGCTGAAAGGCATCCTGGAGATATATGACGTAGATGAAGAGACAGCAAAGGAAGATATACAGGAGTTTTTAGATACATTGATTGAGGGCGGCATACTGGATAAACCGGAGGAAACAGAAGAATAGCATAAATGTATGAGGTAACAGCAATGCGGCTGTGTGATGAAAAAGATTCATTACATGGCCGTGTTTTCTTTTTGCGAGAAAAATGCGGTTAGAATCGCGAGTCAGATAAATTCGGAAATTTTTCTGACTCATAACCATACTTTTCCGTTCGATGGCCACTCTTTTCCGGGATATGAAAAATCGCCACCTGCGATGAAGTGACGATTTATGTTCTGGTATTTTGTTATCGGATGAGCCAGCCGTAATCCTTGCGGCAGTCAAGAATATATTCGACATATACAGTATCGTCCTGGATTTGATAAAGAACTAGATACCATTTTTCAATGAACATCCGGTGATATTTATTCGGTGTGATATACAGTTCTTCAAAAAACGGGAAACGCTGCGGCAGTCTGCTGAGGGAGCGCAATGAGGTCATAATCTCGTTCTTTTTCGCCGCCGCTGCCTCTTTATTGACTTGTGCCATAAAGCGGATGTGCGCGCCTAACATCCGTTTTGCTCTGTCAGAAACAACGACTTTATATTTTCTGTTTTCATCCATAGGCTATACCTCTGCAATCACTTCGTTGAGATAGTCATCCAGTTCTTCCAGAGTGCAGCCGCATCTTCCTGCAATCCTGTCCTCCTCAACTGCCAGAAGCTCTTCGCGAAGCTTCAGCATCTTTTCCCTGCGGTTAAAAGTTTCGATATCCATTACGACTAAATCACCCTCACCGTTTTTGGTAAGAAAGACAGGCTCTGCGGTTTTTCTGCACAATTCTGCAATCTCGTTGTAATTCTGCCGGATTGCTGCGGACGGACGGATATTCATAATGACACCTCCTAGTATAAGGTTTGTATTTGATAGTAGTATTCTAATAGTATTGTATTTGAATTATGCTATTTGGTCAAGGTTTCAGCAAACATATTTCTGATGAGATAGTTTAACATTCTTTTCATTTACTATTGCATAATGAAGTGTGGTATCGATCTGTGTGTGGCCAAGCAGTTTCTGGAGCTGTTCGATAGGCATTCCTTTTTCGATGGCCATAGTAGCCATGGTTCTGCGAAACTTGTGAGGATGGACATGGTGGACATGTGACGCATCGCCAAGTTTGGCAAGAAAACGTTCGACCCCGGCGATAGAAAGGCGGTTCCAGGGGGAATGAAGCCCTACAAAAAGCGCGCAGTTGCTATCACTTCGTTCAGCCAGATACTGCTGAAGATGGATTTTTGTCTTGGCGTCAAAATATACCCGCCGTTCTTTATCACCTTTCCCGAGAACAACACATTCCCTGCTGTTAAAATTGATATCGGACCGATTCAAATTAACCAGTTCGCCCACACGGATACCGGTGGAAATCAGAAGATCGATAATCGCCAGAACTCTGGGGTGGCGGCACTGGTCTCTCAGACTTTCCAGATTCTCATCAGTCAGAGTTTCTTTGACAAACTGCGTTGCCTTAACTTTGTGAATACGGCGGACCGGACTCTTAGAAATATAATCTTCATCCTCAAGCCAGATAAAAAAGGAAGACATGATCCGTCGGATATTATCCATGGTTACTTTGCTGGAATTTCTTTTATTCTGATATCTATATAAATAGAAACGAATATCATCTGTTTCAATCTCACATACGTTTTTTTGAATTGAATTGATCATTTTCAGCAGTGTTGAAGAGTAATACTTTAATGTGTTTTCAGAGCATCCTTCAATCTTTTTGGCGGCAATGAAAAGATTCAGAAGCTTCATGTTCGTCTGCTGTGCCTGTTCGGAAAGAGCGCCGGAGTCGTCAGGGATATTAAATTGACGAAATACTTTCTGAAGAGTTGTCCGGAGCAACTGATTCTGTTCAGCGGTAAGGTGTTCGTTCATCAGATCACAGATCTCGTTGATTAGTGTTGTTTTCATGAGTAACCTCCTTTAGTTTAGAAAATTAGTGTGCAGTGGGCGTAAGTCCCTATATTATCAAAAATACTTCAAATCTATAAAATCGACACAGGAAACCGGTTAAAACAGTTGAGATATGTTAAAACAGTGTAAAAACCATGAATATTTTACGAAGAAAATGTGAAAAAATGAATAAAATATAATACTTTTGTATGAGGTATCGAAACGGCGTAGTGGTATAATTATTAAGATTCCAAAAGTATGCAGTAAATTGCAAAGTTCAGTCAGATAAATTGCCATTTATCTGACTGGAAGGATGCCGATAAATCAATCCGGTACACATAGTATGGACAGAAATTGTACTAAAAGAATCAAAACGAAAAGGAATTAAATAAATTTATGAAAAAGGAATATCAAAAACCTGTTGTGGCTTGCACTGATATAAATAAAGGAAAAATTATCTCTAATTCAGAGGAGTATGAGGATAAAATGCGCCATCAAAGCTGGATGACGAAGGGAAAAGGACGAGAGATCATATGGCTTTTGGCAGAAAAATTCCGTACAAATCCTGAATTTATTTATCGGGAGATTGCGGGGGAATTTGTTTTAATTCCCAGCGGAGAGACAGCAAGACAGTTCAACGGTCTGGCTTCCTTAAATAAGACTGGAGTCTTTTTGTGGAAACTTCTGGAGCAGGAACGTACGCTTAAGGAATTGAGTATAGCTTTTGCCGAAGAATATGAATTAACAGAAGAACAGAGTCTGGAGGACGTGACAGCATTTCTGGAACTGGCTCTTACAAGAAAGCTCATTATCCGGAGCTGATACGGCTGTCCATTGCGAACAGCAATTTCATAATAGAAAAATAAGCAGATGAAGGAGGAGATCATTATGAAAAACAAAATATCCAAACGTATCCTCGCGGGGATTCTTACGTTTGGAATGGCAGCATCACTGATGCCGGCGACAGCGTTTGCGGCGACAGATGTTGATGTGGATCCCGGAAGCGGCACGCTGCCGGTAGAGTATTTCAGCAGCACGATGTACCGTTGGGATGAAGCTGCGGCAAATAGAGCAACGGCAGAAGCTGACCGGACAGAGGGAGAATACTATCAGCAAACAACTGTGCGGTATAATGAGGTGGCTGCACAGGAGACGAGCAAGTACAGAGAAACCAGTTATTTGCATAAAGTAGGAGAGGATTATTATCCGGTTTATTATACCCGGGTAACTGACCGCTATTGGGAATGGGGATGGCACTACGAAACAACTTACACCCTCTATTACTTCAATGGCAATTCCTATGAGGAGATCGGCCAGACGACAAATGGTAATACGACGATTACCCTCTACAGACTGCAGCAGGGCGGCTACGAGGGCAAGGGATTTTACTTTACCAACTCCGATAATAAACCTGAAGATCAGTATGTTCCGTCCTTCAGTAAATGGAGCAGTACGAACCAGAACTATTACATTTATTCCGGTCTGGCAGCTTCAGACCTGGATGAAAGCAGCAATGCTCCCTTTAGTGATAATGTAAATGCGGCAAACTTATTTGCTTCTGAAAATAACGAGTACACAGATGTTTATAGTAACGTACAAGTTCCCTTTGTCTATGATGAGGCTACCGGTTACTATGAACTGAACAGCGATAAATGGGCGGTGTACTTTGAAAATGGACAAGCCTCATCCAATGAGGAAATGACTATTGCGGACAAGCCGGTATCCTTCTCTGCCGATACCCCGAAGAGCCCTATGTGCGGCTTTCAGCCGTTCGAAGATGTCAGCAGTCAGACCCAGAGGGCATATATGGGCACCTCGGCAGATGAGGATCAGCAGACTACATCATATACATTAAGTGATAATAAACCTACATATGGTTTCGGTATGGTTACGTCCGTTGATTTCCAGATGACAGACGATGGAAAAGACGCAGAGGGAAATCCGATTGAATTCTCCTTCTCAGGCGATGACGATGTGTGGGTATATGTTGATGGGGTACTGGCTCTGGATATCGGAGGAACCCATGACGCGATTACCGGTACGATTGATTTCTCCACAGGCGATGTGACTCTGACGGCAGAGAAATATGGTAAAGTAGGCGATAAAGCAACAGATTCCAGCCTCAGCAATCCTTCAGAAGATTCTTTGAGCCAGACCAATCTGTATACTGCTCTTGGTACGACGCTGACGGGTTTTGCTTCCCAGGGAAGTCATAAGCTGACAATTTATTATATGGATCGTGGACAGGGCGCTACAAACTGTCTGATCAGATTCAACCTGCCCCAGAGAGACACGGTTTCTGTCACGAAAGAAATTTCTCAGGCAAAGGATAATGAGGGGAATAAGTCGCCTCTGACAGATGCGGAACAGGCGTCCATCGATAATGTTAACTTTGGATTTACCATTTATGAGGGTGAGACTGCTCTTGCCAATAAGACATATTATATATACGAAAATGGTGAGCTGATAAGAACCGCTTCTACGAACAGCAGAGGACATTTTACACTGCAGAATAATCAGGAAGCAAGGTTCATTGTAGATATCAGTGAAGAAGGAAAAGCTTATCATGTTGTGGAAGACGGCCTGCTTGAATCAGGTTATAAAGAACCGGAGTACTCCTACAGTTCAAACATCAGAGGGGCAGAAGTTACAGAAGAAGCGAGCGGCTTTACAGGGATGACAGTGCAGGCAAGCGGTTCTTCGACTGCCGCAGATTCCATTTCCTTTGTATGCGAGAACTTCCTGGACAAAAACCTTCCGAATCCCGGAGCAGCACTTGCCGACGATACATATGTGATCGATTACGGCCTGCCTGTTAAGCTGGAAAATGTCATGGAAAATGATGTCTGGCGCGGAGAGACTGCAAAGATAACAAAGGTTGAAGAAATCGGAGAGTACATCAGTGAATCAGGCAAATACGGGGAAACTGTTTTGAATGACGACGGCTCTATTACATATACTTTGACAAAACCTCTGGACAGGGTGGTTACTCTTCAGTATACCGTACAGATTACCGGTTCAGGAAATACGGGAGACACAGAAACATCTAAAACAATAGAAAAAACTGCTAACATTTATATCATTCCGGCAACATCCATGTATTATGAAGAGAATTTTTCCGATATGGTTACATATAGGAATAACCTTGAATGGAAAGATATAAAAGACGGAAATGAATACGGAGCATATCAGGAGGAAGGCGAAGTAGGAACAGCCTCTGACAGTACGTATGGAACAGATGCGGTTTATCTGAACAACGTCGGTGACAGTTATGGTACATCAAAATATGTATCAACTGCAAATTATGCAACGCAGTTTTCTTATGAATTTACCGGTACGGGTACGGCAATTTACAGCCGCATCTCTACAGACAGTCCGTATATCAAAGTAGAGATTACAAAAGACGGTGAAAATGTAGACCGCCAGTATATTGATATGCGTATGATCGGAAATATTGCTACAAACACAACGCTGTACAATATCCCTGTATATAACAACAGCGGACTTGATTATGGTACATACGAAGTGACAGTGACCGTATACAAGGCAAACACTCCGGTAAACGGAATAGTAGATGGGACTGGCAATTTGATCACAGGCAGCGACAAGTCCGGCTCAGAATTCTATCTGGACGGCATCAGAGTATATCAGCCGGTAGTAAATGATGACAGAGCAGAAAGCGCGTATGCATCTGATGGAGAGAGTAATATTGCGCTGATCAATATCAGGTCCAAGATTGCCGCGGACAAGGAGATCGGTTTAGGAGGCGACAGCTTTGTTACATTGACGGATATAAATGACAATATCCAGAATCCGGAAGATTATACCAGTATTGGACCGAATGAGGAGCTCTATTTGAATGAAGGAGACTATACGGCATCCTTCTGTCTGCTCAACTGGGATTCACAGAGATACAATCTGTATCTGGGTATGAAGACGCCGGGAAATAATACGGCTTCCGTTCAGGTCGGCGGCAGAACAGTCAGTCTGAATAACAGCGCGGACTGCTATTATGATGTCAGTGATTATGTAACAGTAGAGATGCTCGATCTGGATGAAGACGGAACAGAGGAAACTGCGCTTGGAACTCTTACAATCAGCAATGCAACCGGTCTTGTCAGCCTGACAAATATTAAGGTGACCGGGGTAGACGAGTTTGATATCGGTTATTCAGAGGATATTGAAGGGGGAGATATTGAGGCGCAGACCCTTTATCTTCTGCCGTCCAACTATTCCTTTACAGATGACTCAGATGAGGAACCGGCAGACGATGCGGCAGTTTTCGAGCCGGAGCGTTTTGATGTGCATGTGAACTACGCAAAACTGACCAAGAAGGCAACGGTCAATGCTGCAACATCTAAGGATGTAGCTTATATCACAATAGACGGTGAGAGGGTTGACCCGGGAGTAGCAGGAAACACCTATTCCTTCGCTCTGAGCTTTAAAAAAGTAACAAAAGGAACAACCTATGAGGTTATTGCATACAATGCGGACGGCGTTGCAAGTGAACCTATAATAGCCGTAGCCGAATAAGGAGGGGAAAAGGAAATGAAAGCAGGTTATGAAAAGCCGACGGTTGAGTTTGATGAATACGAGCTCAATACAGCGATTGCGGCGGGATGCCAGACGAAGGTCAGTCTTGGGCCTGGAGATGATACACATCCGGTCTGCGAGGAATATGAACCAGATTTCGGACCACAGACATATGCCAGATCACTGCCGCTCAATTTCTACGAGGACAGCTGTACATGTTATCTGAGCGCTGGTGTAGGAACTCTGATGATATCTTAAAAACTTAGCTTGATAAAAAGTGTTCAGAAAAACGGGCCGGTATGGCAGTGATGCCTGCCGGCCCTGTTTTCAGCTTCGGATATTTTTATGCAGGGAGCGGGAGATGGAAAGTACAACATATGAAGTCAACCTTTTACTGGGCAGGCTGTGTATACAATTGATTTCAGAAGTTCCCCTGTCCGTTACAGATGAGATCCGGACATTTTGTACAGATACTGGACAGGCAGATATAACGGTTTATGTCAGAGTAATGAAACAAAAATTCAGGCTGCCACAGCGGATGGTTGGGGAGGACCTGCTGCTTGAGTATTATTATGAGAATGGATATTTTCTGGCCGCTGCGAAGAGAGGAACAAAAGGGAGTGCGGCGGTGACGGTCTATACGCCGGACTTTTCTGAAATTGTGTTTTACCTTAATGAAGAAGAGTTCCCGGGAATGATCCGCAGGGTGAGCAAGATCCTGCAGTTGTTCCCTGTCCGGCAGGTACTGGCAAAATATCAGGCGCTGGTCCTGCATTCAAGCCGGATTCTCACGGGCGGAAAAGCTGTGATTTTTACTGCGCCGAGCCAGACGGGAAAGACGACGCAGGCCAGGTTGTGGAATCAATACACAGATGCAGAGATTGTCAGTAATGACAGGGCACTGATACAGAAAGAAGAGAGGACATTTTATACGACCGGTTATCCGGTAGACGGCAGCGATCCGGTCTACAGCAGTCGGAAACTTCTGCCGGGCGCTGTTGTTGTACTGCGCCAGGGGGTGGAAAACCAGGTGGAACGTCTGACGATTCGGAAGGCACTGAAATATCTGATGGAACAGACAGTTGCAGATATATGGAATGCGGAGGAAATAGGAATTCTGCAGAATCTTTGGCTGGATTTTATGGAAGCGTATCCCGTTTATCTGCTGACCTGTACGGCGGATCGCAGGGCAGTCCTCTGTATGAAAGAGCAACTAATGAAAGATGGGGTGATACCGTATGGCGTCAATTAAAGACAGACTTTATAAACAGGCGACAAAGGACCGCGTGCCTCTGACCGGTGCCTTTGAACTGAGTCCTCTGTGTAATTTCAACTGTAAAATGTGCTATGTTCGCAGAAATGCGGAGGAAGCAGAGCGTGAAGGCGGAGTAAGACCTTTGGAATTCTGGCTGGATGCTGCCAGGCAGGCAAAAGAAGCGGGAACAATATTCCCGCTCCTGACCGGCGGCGAGACATTTCTTTATCCGCATATCAGGGAACTGTATGAGGCGATGTGTGAAATGGGGATGCAGGTCAGCATCAATTCAAACGCAAGCTGCATCACAGAAGAAATCTTACAGTGGCTGAAGAAAACGCCGCCCACGCGCATCAATATCACATTGTACGGCGGAAGCAATGAGAGCTACGGCAGACTCTGCGGTGATCCCCATGGATTCGATAAAGTCAGACGGGGCGTAGAACTGTTGGCGGAAAATGGAATCCGCTTTCAGTTTAACTGCAGCCTGACGCCGGATAATGCGGCGGATCTGGAAAAGATGTCGGATTTTGCCAACGAGTATGGTCTGGGGCTTCGTCTGGCAACCTATATGTTCCCTCCTGTCCGGCGCACCGGGCAGAGCGGGAATTACGAAGGGCGCTTTACTCCGGAGGAAGCGGCATATTATCAGGTGCTGAACGACTGGAGGCAGCTCCCTCCGGAGCGTTTCGCCGTTCTGGCCCGCAACGCCCGGCATTTCACCGAACTGACTCCGGAAATCCTTGCGGAAGCCGCTGCAAAGCCGCCCCGGGAGATGGGATGTCTGTCGGGGAGGTGCAGCTACTGGGTAGACTGGCAGGGGAACTTAAGCGGCTGCGGGATGATGGATATCCCGAAGATCAGTCTGAAGGATTACACGCTGAAGGAGGCGTGGCAGAAAGTGGTAGACTGGACGGAGCAGCTGCGCTACAGTCCGGTGTGCGCAAACTGTGTAAACAGGTCCGTGTGCTTTTCCTGTGCGGCGATGGTTCATAATGAGACCGGTTCCTTTGACGGCCGGCCGGTCTATCTCTGCGAGAAGGCAAAATACGCGGCAAAGTATTATAAAGAATTTCTGGAAAAGCTGCCGGAAGACGTTCTGGCTTCCGTTCCGGAAAGTTAAGCAGATGGAGGAAAAGAGGTAAAGATGGCAAAAAAACAGATGAAGCGCCTGCTTGCAGGCATGCTGTCCGCTGCAATGGTGATGAGCGGCAGTTCGGTTTCGGCACTGGCGGCAGGTGAGGCGGTGAAGGATACGCCGGGAACTGTGGCGGGGCCGGAAGAGACAGTTCCGGTCTCTTCCGGTACGGTTACAGGAAGGGAGAGCAATTTTAACAGCGGCTGGAAATTTTATCTGGGGGACAACAGCAGCGCGTCCGGTGCAGGATTTGATGATTCCGGATGGGAGGAAGTGACGCTTCCCCATGATTTCAGCATCAGTCAGGATTTCACAACATCCGGGGAGGCGGAGAGCGGTTTCCTTCCGGGCGGGACGGGATGGTATCGTAAGAGCTTTACACTTTCAGAAGCGGAAGCAGGGAAACGGGTCGTTTTAAGCTTTGACGGTGTGTATTCAGACGCTTATGTGTATGTGAACGGGAATTATGTGGGAGAGAACCACTATGGATATTCTTCCTTCGCCTTTGATATTACGGACTATGTGACCTGCGACGGGACGACGGAAAATGTGATTGCAGTGAAAGCTGTAAACGACATACCGTCGAGCCGGTGGTATTCCGGAAGCGGAATCTACCGGGATGTGACTCTGACCGTTACGGATCCGGTCCATGTGGCATATAACGGAACGTATGTGACTACGCCCGATATCGCAGAGGGTAAGGGTACCGTCCGGACAGTGGTGGAAGTAAGCAATGAGAGCGGCAGCGATGCAGAAGTGACGGTGAAGAACACGGTATATGAGCATACAGATATCGCAGGGAGCGGTAAGGTGGAAGAAACCGCGGCGGTTTCGGATACTGTGGAAAATGTCATGGCCCTGAAAGCAGGGGAGACAGCGGAGGTTACAGCAAGTCCGGTCGTGGGCAGTCCGAAGCTGTGGAGTACCGATGAGCCGAACCTGTATACGGTCCGCACGGAGGTCTATGTGG
Organism: Mediterraneibacter catenae; assembly: GCF_008691045.1. Lineage (GTDB taxonomy): Bacteria > Bacillota > Clostridia > Lachnospirales > Lachnospiraceae > Mediterraneibacter > Mediterraneibacter ornithocaccae. Next base: position 83,845 of record NZ_VMSO01000011.1, on the reverse strand, counting down.
ATGGAGCGCTGACAGACACTTACGATACTGAATTCGGCTTCCGGTGGTACAGCTTTGAGAGCGGGAAGGGATTCTTCCTGAACGGAGAAGCTCTCAAACTCAACGGAGTGTGTATGCATCATGATCAAGGTGCGGCCGGATCAGCGGCTTATTATGATGCTATGCACCGGCAGCTTGTCTCTATGAAAGAGATGGGCGTCAATGCCGTCCGCACAAGCCACAATCCGGCGGATGAGGACTTTATTGATATCTGCAATGAACTGGGACTGCTGGTTGTTGAAGAGATTTTTGACGGATGGGTTGAGGCGAAGAACGGAAACAGCAGTGATTTCAGCAGATATTTCAATGTCAGCCTGAACGGGGATAATGAGACGCTTGGCGGCGGCAGCGACATGACCTGGGCGGAATTCGCGGCAAAATCTGTGGTGCGCCGCGACCGCAATGATCCTTCCGTAATCCTGTGGTCACTGTGCAATGAGGTGCAGGAGGGAACATACTGGACCCAGGTGGGAAGCTATGCTTCCATTGCACAGAATCTGATCAACTGGATCGAAGAGGAGGACGAGAGCCGCCCGGTGACAAGCGGAGACAACAACCGGGGCGGAGACAGCAGACTGGTGGCAGTACTCAATACCATTCTGGCCAATGGCGGAGTGGTCGGGTTTAATTATGCCAATACGGCGGATTCCCTTGCCGGTCTGGCAGAACAGTACGGCGGCGTGATTATTGCCAGTGAAACTTCATCGGCCACCAACAGCCGGGGAATCTATTCCTCGCAGGCAGATAATGCGGATGCAGACGGAAAGCTGCACCTGACAAGCTATGATACATCCTCCGTAAGCTGGGGAATTCCGGCGCACGAGTCCATTTACAATACGATGGTCAACGACAGCGTGGCAGGAGAGTTTGTGTGGACCGGCTGGGATTATATCGGGGAGCCTACTCCATGGAACGGTACAGGCAGCGGATCGGTTTCCCGTCAGGGAGCAGTGCCGAACAGCAGTTATTTCGGTACGGTAGATACAGCGGGATTCGAGAAGGATACCTATTATCTCTACCGCAGTCAGTGGAATCAGGACAGCACGACGCTGCATCTGGTTACAGCCTGGGACAGTGAAAATATGATGTATGCGGAAGGAAATAAGACTCCTGTGGTCATTTACAGCAATGCTCCGATGGTAGAGCTGTACCGGAACGGTGAACAGATCGGCACTGCAGTGCGGACAGTACATACGACTGAGGCGGGCCATACATACTACACATATACGGCGGAGAGTGAAAATGAGGATATCTGTACCGCAGTGGCTGCTTCAGGTTCCGAAAGTCTCTATGCCACGTTCAATGTTGCGTATGAAAATGGGACGATTTCGGCAGCTGCTTTCGATGAAAACGGAAATGAGATTACGGAAACAGCCGGAAAGAGTACAGTAACTACACCGGGGACTCCTGACCGGCTTCAGGTGACGCAGAGTAAAGAAATGATCTGTGCAGACGGACAGAGTCTGGTATATATTGAAGTGGAGATTCAGGATACAGACGGAAACCTGGATACCACGGCAGTGAACACGGTCAGCTTCAGTCTGTCAGGAAATGGAGAAATCCTGGGAGTGGATAACGGAGACCAGGCGACGACGGAAAAATATCAGCAGAAGAGCGTCCTGGAGAGCGGGACAGCCGCCCATATCGCGGCCTATGCAGGAAAAGCTGCTGCGATTGTGCGGTCCACGGATGAGGCAGGCAGTTTTACAGTGGACGTGTCAGCGGACGGTCTGAGCGGAAAGAGCGTGACGGTTATGACAACTGCTGCAGACAGCGGCGCGGAACAGGAAGGACTTGTCAGCTACACAATGGTGAGAGATTACAGCGTCCGGGCAGGAACAAAGCCGGAGCTGCAGACGGCAGCCGCCGGAAATCTTGCAGACGGCGCCATTGCGGAAGGGACAGTTGAATGGGAAGAAATCCCCGCTGAAATCTACAATACTGCCGGTGATTATACGGTAAACGGTCTCCTTTCCTTCCCTGATCTTGACGGGCAGGAGAAGATTGCGGTTACGGTGCGGCTGCACGTGATCGATGATGTGGCAGTGCTGAGAAACATTTCCACGGTGACCGCAGAGGGAACGGCTCCCATTCTGCCGGATACGGTGAGGGGAGTTCTGGCGGACGGAACTGTTGCCGGTGAATTTGCCGTGACATGGGAGGACACAGATGCAGAGGACTTCAGCACAGCGGGGGATATCGTGACTGTGAACGGCACGGCGGTCATTATCGGGGAAGAGACGCTGCCGGTTACCTGTACGGTGCGTGTGGCGGAGCCTGTAAACAGCAGCAGTACCAATGTGGCTCCGAATGTTTCCAGTCTGACCCAGAATATCGATCCGGCTTACCAGTCTGACAATCTGAATTCAATTATCAACGGCGTAACAGATTTTGCGGATAATACGAATGAGCGGTGGACGAACTGGAACAACCGGACAAACAGTGCTTCTGCTGTCCTGACATTTCAATGGGCTACAGCACAGCTTCTGGACAGCTGCAATTTGTACTACTATTATGACAGCTGCGCGTCCGAACCTGAGTCAGTGGAATTCCAGTATTCACTGAACGGAACAGATTTTATCACGGTCGGTTACACCAGTGAACTGATTCAGTCCGATGCTCTGGGGGCAGAGTACAGATATACGTTTGATTCGGTGATCAATCCGGTAGCTGTACGGATCGTTCTGACTCAGAAAAACGGAACCAGCGGCGCCAGCTGTGTGGGGATTATCGAGGCAGAGATGATGACGTATGCGGGCACTGTGGAATATAACAGTTCTGCCGCATTATCAGGCATTTCCGTGGATAACACAGAGATCAGCGGCTTTGATCCGGATATCTATGAGTATACGGCAGCCGGAGAGAAGGTGGCAGCGGCTACAGACGTCAATGCGGGAATTACGGTGCTGCCGGTATATACAGACGGAATAGTACGTATCCTCACAGTTTCCGAAGACGGCAGCGAGACGAGGATCTATGCGGTTTCTCTGAAAAAATCTGAAGAGCTCCTGAGGCCGGAAGTATCACTGGGCGTCTCTCAGGGGAAAGACGGGAAAATAAAACTGACAGGAAACTTCGAGGGCTATCAGAACAGCAGCGGCTATTACACCGTTACCGGTCATGGCTTCCTTTATATGACCAAAGCCCGGCTGGGGGCCAAGTCGATGACTGCGAATACTGCCGGCCGGACGAAGGTCAGCGTCAGGAGCTGGGCTTCTGACGGCTCCTATACCTATAGTATGACGCCAAAGAGTCCGGGGACAAAATATGTAGTCCGGGCATACCTGACTTATACAAACGAAGCAGGAAAAACAGTATATGTTTATTCAGCGCCGCTGCTTGTCAGTTACGATTCGTTGGCAGAATAGACCCGGATAAGAACGATAGGGTAAAAACAGCCAGGAAAAAACAGACGGCATAAAAACAGAGAGGGGCATTTGCCTTGAGCCTCCCTTCCGGACGTAGTAAAATGAAACTACATCCGGAAGGGAGGTGTTTTTATGCAGAGACAGAAGAAATTTATGACAGGGAACTCAGATTTTCTAAGCCTGCAGGCGGGCGGTTTTTATTATGTTGACAAAACCCTCCTGATCAGAGAACTGTTGGATCATCCTGCGATGGTGACCCTGATCACGCGTCCCAGAAGATTTGGGAAGACTCTGAATATGAGCATGCTTCAGGCATTTTTTGAGACGGGAAGCGGCGGAAAAGAGTATTTCCAGAAGCTCAATATATGGAAATGTGGTGAGGACTGCCTGCATGAATTCACTGCAGACGCTGTCCATCGCTGTCCGGAAAACGACAGGGCGCCAGCCGATTATACTGATTGACGAATATGATGTCCCGATTCATGACGCACATGAAAAAGGGTATTATGAAGAAGCGCTGGGATTTGAGAAAACATGGCTTTCGGCAGGGCTGAAGGACAATGCACAGCTGCAGTTCGCCGTAGTTACCGGAGTTCTGCGGATTGCAAAGGAGAGCATCTTCAGTGATCTGAATAATCTGAAAGTATATTCTCTTACCTCCGATACTTATGGAGAGTTTTTCGGTTTTACGGGAGAGGAAGTCAGAGAGCTTACAGAATATTACGGTGTTCCGGAACGGATGGAGGAGATTCAGGACTGGTATGACGGATACCGGATCGGAAATCAGGAAATCTACAATCCATGGTCTGTGATCAATTATTTTGCAGACGGATGTCAGGCTCACGCATTCTGGAGCCAGACCAGCCGCAATTCGATCCTGCGCTCCATGCTTCAGAAAGCGGATCCGGAGCTGAAGGAGGAATTGAGGGAACTTCTGGAAGGAAAATCTTGCGAGAAGATCATCAGTGACAGTATTACGTATGATCTTCTGGACAGAGGCTCTCTGGAAAAAGCGCCTGCGGATCCGTCGGCTCTCTATATCCTGCTTGTGATGACAGGATATTTAAAAATCGAGAGGATTATCCGCACACTGTCCACGTCGTGTGTGTGCGAAGTACGTATACCGAACAGGGAAATCCGTACGCTATATGCAGATGAGATCCTGGATTCATGCAGGGACATACTTCCTCTTTCAATCTCAAACCGTTTTGAGGATGCGCTCCTGGGGAATGATTCAGAAAACGATGAGGAATACTGATCGAACTGAAAGTTTATCCGGGGAAGAAGCAGAGGAAAGAACTGGGCGAGGAACTGGAAAAATTTGCTGAAAAGGCGGTCGTCCAGATTGAACCCAGATCATATTATACGGATCTGACGATGTATGGCTGCCGTGATATATTTTTATACGGTATGGCTTTTAAAAGGAAAAATGTGAAAATAGCCGGGAAAAAGAAAGAGGTTCAGCTGTAACAATACAGCATGCCGGTTGGAAGGAAATAGCCGCCACTACTGCAATAGTGCCGGCTGTTCGTCTGTTGACAGAACTGGAAGGGAAATTTATGAAATTGTAACCTGCAGGATCTATGTACAAATGAATATTCGTCATTTATAATATTATCAATGCAGCAGGAAGTAAATTTGATTAACACACAGACATGTGGGAAATATTATTGATATCAGAAGTGCGCAGAGAATTCGGAGGAGAATGGAATGAAAATCAGCAGACTGGCGATGGAAAATTTTATGATTTTTGACCATCTGGATGTAAATTTCTCACCTGATATTAATGTGATCAGCGGGGAGAACAGTACAGGGAAGACGGCGGTTATTAAATTACTGTATTCATTACTAAAGGGCTATACGGAAGCCTGTTCTAGCAGAGGCGATGTGACAAAAGATAAGATAGAAGCTGCCCTTGTGGAAAAACTGCAGGGAGTTTTCCGGCCGGATAATGATGCGGTGGGACGTCTTGTAAACCGCAGGCAGGGCAGCAGCCATACGGACATCAGTCTGGATATGGCTGATAACGGATCAGTGAAGATCGGTTTTGGAACTAAGCGCGAAAAACATATTGATATTGAGGATACGTTCCCTCCTGATATACAGGAGACCAGTCCGGTGTATATACCGCCCAAGGAGATTATTTCGGCGACAGAAAACTTTGGTTCTCTGTATTCAGATTATCATATTGCGTTTGAGGAGACGTATTATGATCTGACGAGGCTTTTAGAAAGACCGCTGCGCAAGGGTCCGAATACCAGTGAACAAAGACGGGTATTGAAAAGTTTTGAACAGATTGTAAATGGGACCATTATACAGAAAGATAAAAAATTTTATCTGAAAGTAAAAGGCGCCGGTGAATTTGAAATGGGGCTGGTATCGGAGGGGTACCGTAAAATAGCTACGATTATGTATCTGATTCTTTCGGGCAGTTTGTCGAAAAACGCAGTTTTATTTTGGGATGAACCGGAAACGAATATGAATCCTAAGATGATTCGACCGTTGGTCGACGCTATTATAGAACTGTCGAGAATGGGAGTACAGGTATTTGTTACGACGCATGATTATTTTGTGCAGCAGTGCTTTAATATGGCGGCGCTGTATTCGAATCCGGGCAATGAGAGGAAAAAGCTTTTGAAATATAAGTTCCTGTCACTGTATAAAGATGAAAATAACAATATCCGCTTTGAACAGCAGGAAGCTTTGTCTGATTTGACACATAATGCAGTTATGGAGGAATTTGATTCACTGTACGACAGAGAGCAGGAGATGCTATATGGAAGAGGCTAATACAGTTATTGAGGAAAGCTCTTTAAGATTTACATTTGATGAGGATACTGAGGCAGTTAAATTTGATGATACAGATTTCTATCGCAGAAGATTTAGCAGCTTTCCTGGGGCTAAGGGGATAGATATTCTTGCAGAATCGAAAGAAATCATTCAGCTGATAGAAATTAAGAACTGTACAGGGCATGAAAGTGAGAATATCTGGCGGACAAGTGTGAATAACAGTAAAATAGAATCCGTACCACGGGGATTAGATATGAGCAGACGCAACAGTCTGGATATAGAAGTAGTCCAGAAAGTTGCATCGACGATTGCCTGCCTCTACGGTGCATGGACAAAATCTGAAAGAATGGAAAGCAGTACGGAACTGAGTTGCTTTTGGAAAAGTATGGTTGATGAGAAAATACCCAGGGACCGAAAAAAGTTATTGGTCATCCTGTTTCTGGAGGGGGACTTTGACTCTAATGGTCCCAGAAGCAGAAATAAAAATATGGTTATGTATCGAATTCAGGAAAGCATCAGAAGCAAACTGGTCTGGCTTAATTGCCAGGTTGCAGTTGTCGATTCCCATACATATAAGGACAAATATTTCAAGGTAAGCAGACTGGCAAATTAAAGATTGCATTTGGCGGAGAGATTCAAGTATAAGTCAGCTCTGGCATCATCAGATTTTACGGAAGAGCAGAAAAACAGAATCAGACCGGAACAGAGCGCTGCGCAGAGGGCATGCACCCTTTTGCCGCAGCGCTCTGTTATGTTGTGTGCCGAGTATGGCATTAATCTTGCCGGTGAAAGTCCGGTCACGGGTATTTACCGCCAAGTGTAGCGAACCGCAAGCTGGTATCAGTAATGGTATGGGTGAAGGAAGTGGTGAACAATCACAACAGATAAGGATATGTTCTATACAGTAGCAAATGCAGCAGAGACTTCATCAGAAAAAACAATCACGATCAATAATGCGGCAGCTTCTGATACAATCCTCTCTGTTACACAGGTGAAAATCTGTGATGATCCGAAAGCGGCATTCGCAGAACTGAATGAAGATGATTTCAGCGCGGCGCTGTCTGCAATGGAAGGCACAGGAACACCGGATGCCCCAGAGGTTACTACAGCTGACGCCACCGCCAACATCATCCTGACCAACGCTGCCGGAAGCGAGCTTGCTTCCACAGCCCTGGCGGCAAACGGTACGGCGGGTGAGATACATACCTTTGCAGCAGGCGACATCCAAGCGGCAGCCGAGGGCATCCTGCCGGAAGGCTATGAGCTGACCGGAAAGTAACTGAATACTGACCTTGCGCCTCCCTTTCAGTCGTAGTAAAATGAAACTACATCTGGAAGGGAGGCATTTTATATGGGCTGGATACCGCTGCCGGTTGGCGTAGAGAATTTTGAGGATTTGATACAGACAGGATATTATTTTGTTGATAAAACCCTTTTTATCAGAGAACTGATCGATATGAAAGGAAAGGTAAATCTGTTTACCCGTCCCCGCCGTTTCGGGAAGACTCTGAACATGAGTATGCTCAGGTATTTCTTTGAAATGGGCAAGGCAGACAATGCGGAACTGTTTCAGGGGATGAAGATCATGGATGCAGGAGAAGAATATCTTGCTCATATGGGAAAGTATCCTGTGATCAGCATTTCATTGAAATCTATGAAACAGCCCGCATATGATGACGCTTTCTACTGTCTGCAGGAGGAGCTGGCGAGGGAGTTCAAGCGCCACGATGAACTGCTTCCCGGCCTTCCATACGAAGAAGACCGGAAAAAATATCTCCGTTTTATCGGAAGAAAAGCGGAACCGAAAGAGTACCTGGACTCTCTGAAATTTTTATCGGAATGCCTGTTCCAGTGTTATGGAAGAAAATCAGTTATCCTGATCGACGAGTACGACGTGCCTCTGGAGAATGCATATTTCAGCGGATTTTATGACAAAATGGTTTCCGTCATCCGGGCTCTGTTTGAATCAGCTTTGAAGACCAATGATAATCTGGAATTTGCTGTGATAACCGGCTGCCTGCGGATTAGCAAGGAATCGATCTTTACCGGGCTGAATAACTTGAAAATCATGTCCATAACATCAAGAACTTATGCAGAACATTTCGGTTTTACACCGGAGGAAGTGGAACAGATACTGAGAGATTATGGGCTTGAAGATAACCTGAAAATAGTAAAACAATGGTATGACGGCTATCGGTTCGGAGAGAGCGAGGTATATAATCCATGGAGTGTGATTAACTATGTAGATTCCTGCTATCATGATAAAAAAGCATTTGCGAAGCCTTATTGGTCCAATACCAGCTCCAACAGTATTGTAAAAAATCTGATCGAACAGGCAGATATTTCCGTAAAGCAGGAGATCGAGCGGCTGATTGAAGGCGGCACGATCGAGAAACCGATTCACGAGGATATCACCTACGACGATATGAATTCCACCCAGGATAATCTCTGGAATTTCCTGTTTTTCACCGGCTATCTGAAAAAGATCAGCGAGCGTCAGGAGGGAGAGACCATCTATATGGAAATGGCGATCCCCAACAGTGAAGTGCGGTATGTATATAAAAACGCGGTCCTACGCTGGTTTGAGGAGAGAACCGAGAAGAAGGAGCTGATGCCGCTCTATGAAAGTCTGCTCAATGGAAAAGCAGATGAACTGGCAGAAATATTATCTGAAAATTTGATGGAAACCATCAGCTTTTATGATTATCAGGAGAGCTATTATCACGGATTCCTTGCAGGGATGTTAAAGAATATCGGGAACTATATCGTCCAGTCCAACCGGGAATCCGGGAACGGCAGGCCGGATATCCTGGTGAGATACCCGAGTGTGAGAGGGAAAGCCGTGATCATAGAGATTAAGGTATCAAAGACGTATCAAGGGCTGGAAGAAAAGTGTGATGAAGCGCTGAATCAGATCGAGGAGCAGAAGTATGAGGAAGCGCTGCGGCAGGAAGGGTATCGGGATATCCTTAAATACGGGGTGGCGTTCTATCGGAAGGAATGCATGGTAAAACTGGCAGAATAGAGACGGGAACAGCCGGGAAAGCTTCAGGAAATGGGAAGCCCCGGCTGTTTTTCTGAAGGAAGGCAGATGGAGGGAACGGTCAGATAAATCGGAATTTTAATCAGATAATTTCTTGGAATAAAAGCCCGGAAATGCGTCGGAAACGGCGTGTTTCCGGGCTTTTATGTGTTTTCTGGCCGAGATGGATGCTAAGAGTAAATTGCCATTTATCTGACTGGAGGATATTTTGTAAACTGAACTTTGGAATTCCCTAATAATAAAGAAGGAGGAAGGAGAACTTATGATAGGGAAAAAGAAAAAAACCGCGATTGGTTTTCTGGGCGTGGCGATGACAGCTGCCCTGTCTCTGACAATGCTGCCGTCAACGGCGTCAGCGGTAGAGTCAGATCCCAGTCTGGACAACCTTGTTATGAACAAGACCGTACAGCTGGAAGACAATGGAACCTACACGATTAATCTGGAAGCCTATGCCAAAGGCCAGGTGTCTACAGAGACAGTCAAGCGAGTCATTCCGGCGGATATCGTTCTTGTACTGGATCAGTCCGGGTCTATGGAGGAGTCTCAGATTGAGGGTATCCCCAGCGATACTTACACGGAAGTAACTGACAGTCTGACAAACGGGCAGGTGGCAGACGGAGACTATTACTACAAGGTAGGAGATAACTATTATCCGGTCACCGCTGAGAGGCAAACCATTGGTGTGGAGACGAGGTGGCGCGGACAGGATGGAAATTACTATACAGAGGATCAGCTTAGCTATTCCTGGTCAAGAAAGTCTGACGGTATGGTATATAATACGGCCACACCGTTTGTGACAAGTTCATTAAAGACCTTTACCAGAGATCATTCATCATTTATTGGCATACAGAGTTTTTGGTATGTGAATGATATTGATGAAAATGAAACTAGTGATAGTGGAATAAGCGCTGCCAGAGCAAGAGAAAAATTTTCTGATGAGTATGATATTTCTTCAACAACAGTAGAGTTCCATAACGATGGAAATCCTGGAGACGACACAAGTAATGACGACCCCTACTACGTAGCAGCTGTCTACACCGCTGTTACTCGTGAGGAAGTCAGAACCTATCAGTATACATACAGCTACATAGATGAAAACGGCCAGCAGGTGATTATCGGTACATCTGAAGGAAGTGATTCGGATCCGTGTACAGTAAGTCCTCTTTATACAAGAGATACGAAAGACGGAGAACGTCTGGATGCCCTCAAATATGCTGCAGACAGATTTATCGACAGCATCCGCAGCAGTGCCATCGCCAATGATGTGGATCACAGGGTTGCCGTGGTTGGCTTTGGATCGGATGAATATCAAGGACAGTGGAATGAATATTATTATTCGAACACAGAGTTGTTTATAGGAGCTAATCAGTATAACTACGCAAACGGTGGGCGTGAATCAACATATAATAGCTACGGTAATCTTGCAGCAGATCATTATGATGAGGCATTCCAGAGTGTAAATACCAGCCAGGGATATCAGAATCTGCAGGCATCCGCGGATGCGCTTGCGGGTTACGGAGCTACATATCCAAGTCTCGGACTTGAGATGGCCAATGGTATATATGCATCAAATGATAATAGCTATACCACGTCAGACGGTACTAAGGAAGAGCGTAGCAGAATCGTAGTATTCCTGACTGACGGAGAGCCTGGAGACACTGGATATAGTGCTACAGAAGCTCAAAATACAATTAATCAGGTCAATATTACGAAAAATACTTATGGGGCAACTGTTTATACAGTAGCAGTTCTTGACGAAAGTCCGAGTGATTCAAGAGTTGATACTTTCCTGAAAAACACATCCAGCAACGGTTCCTATACACTGGCAACCAGTACAGAAGCTCTGGATGATTTCTTCCAGACGGTTGACGAAGACATCAATAATACGACTACAACTGTTACACTCTCAGAGGATTCTATCCTGGTTGACCGCCTGAGCGAGTATTTTACAGTTCCGGAGGACTTCAGCATTGATAATAATGTGACGGTTCAGGTTGCGCGGCATACAGGATACGATGCATTCGCAAATCCGACTGCTGCTCCAGACGGAGTAAATGCTGTGCTGTCAACTAATGCTGATGGCACCATTCGAGGGGTAACTGTCCGTGGATTTAACTTTGTATCTGATGAGAATCTTGTTACAACGGATGTAAGTGAGGGTGGTTCTACAATTGCGACAGGCAATAAACTTGTCGTTACAATTACCGGCGTCCTTGCGAAAGATGAAGCTGCAACCAACACATATATTGATACAAATCTTGAGCAGTCCGGTATCTGGGACACAGATGAGGAAGGCACGTATGGTATGGTAAAAGCCTTCAATATGCCGACAACCCGCATTGCGGAAAAATCTTACGTTCTGGACTATGCGAAAGAAGCAGCACTGGATGTATTTGATACTTCTGCAAACCGTCTGGACAGTACGTCCGACAGTATTTTCAGTGAAGTCGGTGAAGCTGCCACATCGCTGACAGGTACATATGGAAACTCAGCAGTTGCATCTTCCAAGCTTACATATACACCGTCCACGATGAACTGGAATGGTTATGATACCTTCTACGCACTTGGCAAAGATGCGGCTTACGGAGATTCAAGAACAGATAATATGTGGGCGAAGGTAAATGTTATTCCAGCCAATAACGTCTACTATGAAGATGACTTTACAACAAGTACATCATCAGGGACAGTTGGAATTGAGTACACGGGAACATGGACAGTGGATGGAACATCTTCTGGTAATACAGAAACTCCGAACACAGAGGTCCATGGCGGATGGCAGAACGGAAGCCTGGCAGACGATGCTCAGTACAGTGACGGAAGCGCGCATGTTTTACAGAATGGAGCAACAGCAACCTTTACCTTCACAGGTACAGGCGTTGACGTATACAGCCGTACAAATATGACCACAGGTTATGTAGCGGCGCAGCTGTATAAGGGCGAAGATACGACCGCAGCGGCACTTTCTCAGTATCTGGTTGTGGATAATAAGGCAGAATCCGGGGACTATTATCAGATTCCGACAGTATCCTTTACAGGACTGGATCATGGAACCTATACTGTGAAGCTGACTGTGGCGGCGACGTCAGATGGCCGCAGCACATATTATCTTGACGGAATCCGTGTCTACAATCCGCTTTCCTATGAGCAGGAAGCAGACAGCACCGTATCCGGAGCATATGGGGATGAAGTAGGCGCAGTCTTTATGGAAGTAAGAGATATTCTTATTGATACTGCGAATGTAGATGAGGATGGAACAGCGTCTCTGAGCGGTGCAGTATTTCTCGATAAGCATGGGGATAATACAGAAGGAACATATTCTGTCGGCGAATATGAGGCATATGGTCCGAAGAATGAGGTATACCTCGCAAAGGGACAGGCTGTTGCAATTGCGACAGGCAGTCTGGACAAGATTTCGATCGGCCTGAAAGCACCGGAAGGCGAGACGGAAGCTACGGTTACAAACAGTGTGGATATCAGTCCGATTCCGATCAGCTCCGCATCTGACCTGTATTATCAGGTAACTGCCAATGAGCAGGGATTTGTGGTGGTTCAGAACACAGGCGACAATCTGCTTGCGATAACGAAAGTAAAGACCAGTGGTACCGGCGAGCTTGTATCATTCAGTCTGGCGGATATGTTATCTTACGCAAATGAATTTGATTCGCTTAATGTAGTGGATTACACACAGGAACCGAGTGATGAAGACCAGACAGTTACAGAACCATCAGATCCGTCCGATACAGAAGACGGCGATGTGGTAATTGAAAACCCGTCTGAGACACCTGACCAGGATGACGCAGCGCAGCCGGAGAATCCGATTACCGCATGGTTCAATAACCTGATCAACGGAATTAAAAACCTGTTTGGACGCTGGTAAAAGGGGGTGCAAAGAAATGAAAAAAACATATACAAAACCGAGGATAGCAATTGAAAACTTTGTACTTACCCAGAATATTGCCGTATCCTGCGGATACAAAGATGAAGATTTTCTCGGATGGCCCACGCAGGCAGATAAAGAAAACTGCGGCTGGAATAATGGCATCGGGGAAGTATACTGGACTGAAACACCGAGATGTGGAGGTAATTACAGCCCTGACCTTGATATTGGAGAAGTCTGCTATAACTCTCCGGCAGGAGTAGCCACAATCTTTGCTTCCTGATCCGGGGCAGATCGATTTACCAAACAGTTATTATTAAAATAAGACAGCAGAAGGCTGCCGTGCACACTGCAGTGCGGCAGCCTTCATCATTCTTGATCAGATAATAAATTTCAACAGGAGAAATGAAATCTATGAAAACAATGAAAAAACTACTGAGCGGTCTTCTGGCCCTGTGTTGTGTGCTTGCCATGCTGACGGATATAAAAGCGTCTGCGGCAGAACCTCAGACAGGAACTTTTACGGCTGTGTCCATGAATGTGGACGGACTGCCGACAGATCTTCTGGGATTCATCAATATCAATGAAGGAGGTCCGGGAGCTGATGGAACCCGGGCTATCAGTCAGAAGATGGCACAGTATGATTGGGATATTATTGGTGTTTCTGAGGATTTTAACTACGATGATGATCTGATGTCATCACTGTCTGCGAATTATAATGCGGGAACACACAGAGGTGGTGTATCCTGGCTGACTAATGATACAGACGGTCTGAACCTGCTCTGGAAGAAAACACTTTCTGTTACAGGAGAGAGCTGGACGGCATGGAATACTCATTACAGTACCGGCGCTTTTGGTACAGGAAACGGCGCGGACGGTATGATCGACAAGGGATACCGGTACTATGAGGCTGAGGTTGCCGACGGCGTGTATGTGGATATTTATATTCTTCATATGGACGCAGATTCCGATCAGGGGGATATTGACGCCCGCTACGCACAGCTGGAACAGCTGGCGAGTGCCATTACAGCAAGTGATAATGACAATCCGATCATTGTAATGGGGGATACAAACTGCCGCTATACAAGAGAAGACATCAGAGAGGCATTTATGAACCCAATCAATGAGGATCCGCGTTTTGAGATTAAGGATGCATGGATTGAAGATGCATGGGACGGAGTATATCCGAATGTAGGCGACGATGCGCTTATGGCAGTTGATAAGGGCGGAAGTTACGAATATCCCAAGGCTGAGATCGTGGATAAGATTTTCTATATTAATAACACGGACAGCCAGGTAAAACTGACACTGGACAGTTATGAGGTCGCGACAGATTTTACAGATGAAAATGGAACGACTCTTGCAGATCACTGGCCGATCATAGGCACATTTACTTATACAGTGGAGAAGGAGGAAGGAGATCATGTCCATAACTTTGTAATGACAGATGAGAAAGAGGCTACCTGCACAGAGGAGGGAAGCAAAACGTATACATGTGAGTGCGGAGAAAGCTATACGGAGCCGATAGCGGCTCTGGGACATGCCTATGAGATAACGTCACAGACGTCGGCTGCATGTACGGAAGCCGGAGAAACAGTATACACCTGCAGCCGCTGCGGAGACAGCTATGCCGAAACCATTCCGGCCACAGGACATAACTATGTGGACGGCGTATGTGAGAACTGCGGGGCAAAGGAACCTTCATCGGGTTCAGATACTGTGTTCGGACAGGTGGAGGATGCAATTGAATCCGGCAGCAGATATGCCCTTGTAACTTCATCTTCGACTCAGTCCTACGCACTGACTTATGAAACGGACGGCACGATTAGCTGGGATTATACAGATACAGAGGCCGGTACGGCAGCTGAAGACGGTATGGCCTGGACAGTAGAGGAGTCCGACAGCGGATATACCATTTCCACAGAGATAAACGGCATGAAAAAATATCTTGCGCGCACTAAAACTTTTGTAGGATACGGTTATAAAGTGGCGCTGCAGGATGATCCATTTACATGGTCGGTAAAATATAACAGCGGTACAGAAGGTTTCCGTTTTACCACAAAGGTTGTATTTAAGGATTATACGCTTCGTTACTATAATTCTAAAACCGGCTGGATCGCCACATCAAAGGGTATGGATATCCAGCTTTATGAACTGCAGGAGACGACAGAAGAATAAAGATGTATTATTATCAGTATTTTATCGCAGGGATGAGGATTCTGTGCAGGATCCCCTTCCCTGTTATAATTCAGAAGGAAGCGGAACAGTTTCTGTTTCCTGCAAATGAGAATTGTGAGATCGGCGGAGCGCAGGAAGATACTGCTTTCGCAGCCGGAAGGTCAGCAGACGCCGTTGTGACTTTCAGGCGGGCGGTTTCTCTGCCGGATATTCCGGATTCCGCAACCGTAAGGGCAGACAGATACTATTCCGTAAGCAAAGAGAATGACAGCAGAAAAAGAAGATATCAGATTCATCACTGCCCCTGCCCGGGAAAGCCGCCCTATGCCTGTACTCTTTGGGAACAGGATAACGAAGGAAGGCTGGCGCTCACCTGTTCCTATCTTCCGGGCAATGAATTCCGCTTCGGTTATTCCCGGATGATCTCAGACCATATCGGCATGGAGACGCTGTTCCTTCGAAAGAGCTGTCTGATGCTCCACGCCGCATTTATCAGATGGCAGGAAAAAGGAATACTTTTCACAGCCCCGTCCGGAACAGGAAAGTCTACACAGGCTGAGCTCTGGAAAAAGTATGAAGGGGCGGATATCCTGAATGGAGACCGGGCAGCGGTCAGAAGAGACGAAAGCGGATGCTGGCAGGCATATGGACTTCCCTATGCGGGTTCCTCAAGAATTTACCGCAATGAGAAGGCGCCTTTGTCGGCGGTAGTCGTTTTAAGGCAGGCGGAAGAGAACCGGATCCGGCGGCTGGGGATGCTGGAGATCATACAGAAGCTTTATCCAGAGACAACAGTGCATCAGTGGGAACCGGATTTTATTGAAAAGGCGCTGACGCTTCTGACAGAGCTTGCGGGAGAAGTACCTGTTTATCTTCTGGAATGCAGGCCTGACAGAGGGGCGGTGGAAGCAGTGAAAAATGTGTTGATTGGAGGAGAAAACTTATGTTGAGAAGACCAGTGGAGCCTATGATCACTGAGTATCTTCATACAAAGGCAGCCAGGCTGGGGATCCCTTTAAATGGGACATTTGAGGTGACTCCCTTGTGCAATATGAACTGCAGGATGTGTTATGTGCGTATGGACCGGGAGCAGCAGGAGGCCATTGCGCCGCTCCGCACGGCAGAGGAATGGCTGGAGCTTGGACGGACGGCGAAAGAGCGCGGCATGACGTACCTGCTTCTGACAGGAGGAGAACCGTTCCTGAGACCGGATTTTCGCCAGATCATGCAGGGACTCCACAGGATGGGATTTGTCCTGAGCATCAACTCCAACGGAACAATGATCGATGAGAAGACGGTGGAGTGGCTAAAGGAGACTCCTCCGATCCGCATCAATATCACGCTGTATGGAGCTTCCGACGAGACATATGGAAGACTCTGCCGGAATCCCCGGGGATTTACCCAGGTGACGAAAGCGATCCATCTGTTGAAAGAGGCAGGGATCCTGGTGAAGCTGAACTGCAGTGTGACGCCCTACAATGCAGAAGATCTGGAACAGATCTTCGCGTTCGCAGAGAAGGAAGAGCTGGTAGTACAGGCAACCTCTTATATGTTTCCGCCCCTTCGAAGGGATGCTTCAAAGGTGGGATGGAACGACCGGTTTTCCGCGGAAGAATCCGCCAGACAGGAAGCCTGGATCAACGTATATCAGAACGGCAGAGAAGCTTATCTGAAGCATATGGAGTCTGAAGAGATGGCGTCACTGTCGGGAGATATCGAGGAAGACTGCATGCCGGTGGAAGAAGGGAACGGAGACGGGGATTCCTATGGAAAGGAAGGAGAGCGTATCCGCTGCCGCGCGGGAAAATGCAGTTTCTGGGTGACCTGGGACGGCCGGTTTCTTCCGTGCGGAATGCTTCCGGGAGAAAACGCTCTGAATGTATTTGAGGCAGGCTTTGACGCGGCATGGGAGCAGGCGAAAGCAGAAGCGGCAGCGATCCGGCTTCCCGTGAGATGCAGCACATGCTCTCTTAAGGATAAGTGCCGGGCGTGCGCAGCCATGGTTTATACGGAAAGCGGCAATTATCATGACGTTCCGCTTTATCGATGCCAGATGGCACATGCCTATACGGAGGCCTGCAGACAGGTGGAATATGAGATTAGACAGGAGGCGCAGATACAGAGATGAAATCATCAGGAAGAAAAAGAAAGAAAAGATCAAAAAGCAGGAAAAAATCAAACTGTCCAGGAAACTGATAATACTGTTTTGTTGTATTTTCGTGATTATAATAGTAGCAGCGGCTATTGTATGGAGCCGGGCTTCGGAACAGATGCCATCTGATCCGTTGGAGAATGAAACAGTAAACAATGCTTCTGATTCAGATGCAGAGAAAAGTCAGGACACAGAAAAGGAAAGTGATACGGACAAAGAGAGCGAAAATGTTGACGGAAATAACAGCGGTCAGGACACTTCCGAAAGCATAGCAGGTTTAGATTCCGGAGCAGCATCCGAAACTGTGCTCCAGGAAGGGGTGCAGGGACTTACCCTGCCGTACAATATACCGGGGAGCGGGCTTGTAGTCAGGGGGATTTCCTCTTATGACGGCATCTATCTTGAGGATGGGAGTGATGAGAATATCTCCGGAGTAACTGTAATGTTGTTGCAGAATGCAGGAGAAACGGAGGTAGAATATGCCAGTGTATCTGTAAACAGAGACGGAACTCCACTGCAGTTTGAAGCATCTGCGCTTCCGGCAGGAGCAACTGTAGTTGTACAGGAAAAAAGCAGAACACCATTTCAGGAAGGTAACTATACTGACTGTTCAGCTAATGTGGCAGAAGTAAATGAATTCGGTATGGCAGATGAGCAGATACAGATAGAAGAGACTGGAGAGCAGGAGATTACAGTGACTAATCTTACAGATCAGAAAATACCTGCAGTCAGGATTTTCTACAAATTCTATATGGAAGATGAAGCTGCTTATGTGGGAGGGATTACCTATACTGCTAAAATAACGAATCTTAATGCAGGAGCATCTCAGACAATCACGCCGTCTCATTACTTGAAAGGATCGAGTAAGATTATGATGGTACGCACCTATGATACGGCAGATTAACTTCAGAAAATCAAAGTGAAAATTCCCCTATTGCGTTCTCTCCCCGCAGACGATATACTATATAAGGGTAATTATATTTAGAAAGCAAAGGTACTATCAATGAGGAAGATCAAGATTTTCAGTATCATCCTGTTTATCTGTTCTGCCGCTGTATACATCGGCTGCAGGATATATGCCGGTGTGATGACCGATCATACGCCGCCGGTCATATCGGGGGGTGACGCCATCGAGGTCAGTGTGGAAGACCCGAAGGAGAAGCTTCTTGAAGGTATGACGGCGGAGGATGACCGGGACGGGGATGTGACAGATTCGCTTGTTGTGCAGGAGATATCGGAATTTGACGATGAGGGAAACAGGACTGTACGGTATGCGGCAGTAGACGACAGCGGAAATGTCGGATACTACAGCCGGACAATGACATATACGGATTACGGGCAGCCGACGTTTGCGATGAGCTCCCCTCTGCGTTTTCCTATGGGAACATCATTTAATATATGTGAGGGAATAACGGCGAGCAGTGTGCTGGACGGCGATCTGTCAGATAAGATTAAGTACACGCTGGACAGAGCAGTGTCGAATGCTATCACAGGAACATATGACGTTGAATTCCGTGTGATGGACAGCGCGGGACGCACATCTTATCTTAAGACTGTGCTGGAAGTGTATGACCCGTCGGAAGAGCGGATAGAGGTGACACTTTCGGACTACCTTGTATATATCAGGGCAAACTCTGAATTCCATGCGTCAGCCTACTTTGAAGAGGCGAGCGTGGATGGCGATCTTGATATACAGTCAACGGTGAATACGTCCAAGGCAGGCGTTTATTATGCAGACTATGTTGTGACAGATAACAGACTTACAGGAAAGAGCCGGCTGGTAGTAGTTGTGAGATAATTGAGGGAAGGAACGTAATAAGTAATGGAACAGCGGGAAGAAAATGTGAAAGAGCAGACAGCGCCAGCGGAAGAAAAAAGCAGAAATGCTGTCACAGCCGATTTTTTTGCTATATTTCACGATGTGCTGAAGAATCTGTGGGTAGCCGTGCTTGTGGGGATATCTGTGGCTTTTCTGGCATATGCGGGGACTTACATAACGTATCATCCGCAGTATGTGTCGCAGACCACTTTTGTAGTATCAGCCCGTGGAAGCAACACTGGCGCCTATGCAAATCTGAGCCAGACACAGAGGCTGGCCGAGGTATTCCAGACGGTTCTGGACAGCGATGTGCTGAAGAAACTTGTGGCCGAACAGCTGGAGATGGATTCATTTGACGGTACTGTCAATGTCTCGATCGTGCCTGAGACGAATCTCCTTTCGGTGTCTGTGACGGCAGACTCTCCTACAACTGCATTTCAGCTCCTGAATACAATGCTGGAACAGTATCCGACAGTCTCGCAGAATGTCCTCGGAGAAGTGGTGCTTGAAGTGTTTGAAGATCCGAGTTATCCGTCAGCTCCCAGCGTTTCATTTCAGGGAAATGAGATGATGAAAAGAGGCTTTCTCATAGGGGCCGGGGCGATGATCGTCCTGTTCGCCCTTCTCTCGTATTTTAAAGATACGGTCAAAAATGAGAAGGAAGTTGAGGTAAAGCTGGACACAACGCTGTATGCAACAGTATATCACGAACGGAAATATAAAAATCTTAAATCACTGCTGAAGCGGGAAAAGAAGAAAATATGGATTACGGAGCCTTCGGTGAGTTTCGGATTTGGCGAGACGATTAAAAAAATCCGGACAAAGCTGCTCTACCATCAGAAGAAGACTAAGGCGAAGATCCTTGTCGTCAGCAGTGCGGGACCGCAGGAAGGGAAGACGACGATTGCGGTCAATCTGGCGGCTGCCTTTGCCCAGTATCCCAGAAAGGTACTGCTGATAGAAGGTAATCTGAGAAACAACGGTCTCAGGGAATATCTGGGGCTGGATGCTTCCGGGGTGAAGAGCTGGGGGGCGTGTGCTGCAGAAAAAGGCAAATTAAGCGATACAGTGCACTTCTGCGAACAGCTCGGATTTCATGTTATGGTAAATGATGAAAAAGTAACACATTCTATGGAGATTATATCGTCTTCGGCTGTTACAAAATTTCTTGAAAGAATGAAAGAGGAGATGGATATAATTATAGTAGACGCGCCTCATGTAAAGGGAAGGGCGGACACGGAAATGTGGCTGCGCAGAGCGGATATCAGCCTCCTGGTAGTGCGGCAGAATAAGACTCTCGCCAAGTATATCAACGATTCGATTGATATTCTGGAAGGGTATGACAGCAAACTGGTCGGCTGCGTGTTTAACGATGTCCCGGGAAGGAGCGGCATTCTGACGTCAGGCTACGGGTATGGTTATGGCTACGGTTACGGCTATGGATATGGTTATGGCTACGGATATGGCTACGGCAAGTATGGAAAGTACGGAAAATATGGTAAATATGGCAAATATGGCAGCTATTATCCGCACCGTCATAAGAAGGAATCTCAAGATACTGATAAAGATTAAGAGGGTTATGGAGTAAGTATGAGCACACAGAATGAGGAAAATAAGCAGACAGAAGAAGGATTAATAGATATTGTCGGTCTCCTGACAGATTATTTCAGAACCCTGCGCCGTATGTGGATATGGGTGCTTATCCTCGCTGTTGCGGGAGGGGCATTCTCTTATATCAGAAGCTATATGACCTGGTCGCCCCAGTATACGGCTTCTGCTACATTTACGATCACGGCGAGTCAGGACGGGTCGGATTCGACAACCGGATCTTATGCATTCTATGATAACTCGACGGCGGAGCAGATGGCTAATACTTTCCCGTATATCCTTACCAGCGGAGTACTTTCAAGGCGCGCCGCAGAAACGATGGGGAGAGAAACGGTCAGCGGACAGATAACGGCGTCCTCAGAGGCGAACACAAATCTTTTTACCATGTCCGTGACAGATTCTGATGCAGGACTTGCATACGAGACGCTGCAGGCCGTGATCCAGTGTTATCCGGAAGTGTCCGAGGTGATCATCGGCCGGACGAATATGCAGCTGCTTGACGAGACGGGGATTCCGGCATATCCGGATAATCCCAGAGACGGAAAGGGCGCGCTTGTAAAAGGAGCCGGCGCGGGTGCTCTGCTCGGGCTGCTGTGGGCGGGCGCTGTGACGATCAGCAGGATGACAGTAAAGAAGAAGGAAGATTTCCAGACACGGGCACATATGAAATGCATCGGTGAAGTGCCGCAGGTTGCCATGAAGAAGAGGAGCCGGGAGAGCAGAAATGTTCTGAACATCCTCAATGAGAAGACAGATCCTGCATTTGAAGAGGCTATGCAGCTTGTGCGGGGCAAGGTCGAATACAGTGCATGGAGACATCACTCAAAGACCATACTTGTGACCAGTGCACTCGCGGGTGAGGGAAAGAGTACCCTCGCGGTTAATCTGGCGCTGGCGTTCTCAAAGAGTGGCAAGAGGGCGGCGCTTATCGACTGCGACCTGAGACATCCTTCTGACAGGAAGATCCTTGGTCTGGAGGAGGGCAGCGGTCTCTATGAGGTGCTGACCAGAGAAGCCAGACTGGGAGATGTTCTTTTAACCGGCAAGGATATGGAGATGGATGAAGAATTTAAATTCTGCTTTTTACCCGGCGGCAAGGCTGCCGAAGACGGATCCAGACTCCTTGGAAGCGAGAGAATGCAGAAAGTAATCGAAGCTGTTCAGGAGAAGGTAGACTATGTGATTCTTGACAGTGCCCCGGCAGGACTGCTGACAGATGCAGGTGTGCTTGCACAGTATGCAGACAGCGCGATATTTGTTATAAAGAGAGACTTTGCCAGTACAACACATATTATGGAAGGGCTGGAAGAGTTGTCAGAGAGCCGTGTACATCTGATCGGAGGAATTTTAAACGGGGTATAGCGGAAAATGGGTTTGAGAAAAGTAACGATTGACAAAACTGCATGCATAGAGGAAATGCTGCCGGACTACCTTGCGGTATGTCTGAGCGGGATGCCCGGAATGGGAAGAAAGACGGCGGTCAGGATGCTTTTGGATAAGCATCCTGAAGTGAATGCCGTCTTTTGTTCTGTAGAAGAGATTGAAGACGGGTCTGCGGTAAACAGGAGAGAAGCTCATAAAACGAACTGGTATCTGGTCCGGAAGCCTGAAGGCTGCTGTTATCCGGAATCAAATGACGGATTCTGGAACTTTGTCCGCAGGATGCCGAAGGAAGACCGGATTCTTGTGGCAGTTGACGGGCTTATTCCCGAAAGCTTTCTTGAACTTGTGTGGAGCGGAGTCATGGCGGTAGTCATCCCTGAGACATTCTGGTTTACAGAGGCGGAGACGTACCGATATCTGAAGGAATGCCGGAGTGAGCTGAGGTACAGAGAAGTCTATTATCTGACCGGCGGCTGGGCGGGATGTATCGCTATGATGGTCCGCCTGGAGAAGCAGCTGACAGACCGGTGGACAGCATGGGAACTGAGCAGCCGGTATGAAATCAGAAAATATATACAGAGTCAGATCCTGGATATTCTGCCGGAAGATGAACTCAGAATGCTGAGGGAGCGATCCGCGTTTCCAAGCCTGAATGAAGAACTGGTTTCGATTCTGTGGGAAAATCCGGGCAAAGACCTGGAAGAACGCCTGTTTGTCAGAGGCGCGATGGTCTACTCGCCTGAGAATAACAGCTGGAATGTGCAGCCGGCACTCCGGATGGCGATGGATGAGTATACATCTCCGGAATTGTGCATGAAGGCGATTGCCTGGTATGAAGAGAAAGGGCAGATCCAGGATGCGCTGACATGCTGCTGGTATCTCCACGACTACAGGAAATATACGGAGTGTCTGATCCGAAATTATGACAAAATCCCATTCCTTCACTATGAAAGGGCCGGCAGTGCGGGCGGAGACCGAAATATCCCCGAACTCTTCTACCTGGATTGGATGGAACGTTTTCTGCATCAGGATGCAGGAGGAATGGAAGAGCTCAGAGCTCAGATTACAGAACTTGCCAGGGCGGCTGTGGAGGCCGGAGCTGACAGAGAGAGGGTTTCGGAGATCTGTCTGAATATAGCATATACAGATCCAAAACTTTCTACATCGGAATGGATGGAACTGCTGCGCGAGAAAACGGAGCCGGGACAGCGGATACGGCTGTATTTCATGCTGGGAGAATCCGTGTCGTATCTGAGCGGACTGAGAGATCTGTCAGAACTTTTTTCCTGCGGCAAGAGTGAACGCGCTGAATACCGCAGATTATGGGAAGAAAGACTTTCGTCCGTGAATCAGATACCGTATCATCTTGCTGAGCTTGAATATGAGTTCCAGACGGACGGAGCCATGGTAAAAAGAGGCGGACGGAGACTGGAAGTGCTGCCGGAGATACACAGGGATGCGCCATGGCAGGTGCGACTGGGGATGATGTATCTTGCTTATCTGATCGCGGATGAGAAGGATGGAAATGAAAATGTGAGAAAATATATACGGGAGCTGGCAGATACTCTTGAAAAAGAAGAAAATCCGGTCTGTCGCTGGAATGTGAGGGCTTTATATTATCTTGCCGAGGCCAAGTGGGGCGAGAAAGAAGGGCTGATGAAGTGGATTCGGGAAACAGGCGGCGATATAGAAAATGAATCCGGAAAGACGCGGTTTTATATGGCGGCAGAGGTAAAGATCAATCTGTATCTGGGGAATTATGCCCGTGCAGGAGATATTCTGCAGCTGCTTGTTCCGTATTTTGAAAATGGACACAGCTGGCGCTGGCTGTCAGAGAGCCTGTTTCAGAGAGCGATTGTAGAAAAAGAGAAAGGCGAGACAGGGCAGGCCCTGAAGACAGTAGCGGAATCACTTGCCGCGGCAAATCCATATCGATATGTCAGGATCTATACCGGATATGGAAGGCGTGGAGCGGAACTTTTGGAGGAATACAGGAAATGGATTGAAAAAACGGAGACCTCCTATCATCAGAGTAAGAAAAAGTATAAATACGGAAGCGTGCTTCGGATGCCGGTTCCCGACTGGGTTGATTATATTGTAAGAAAGGCGGGGCGCCAGAAGAAGTATTATCTTGACCTTCAGGAGGAACAGCAGAATATCTACCGTGTAGAGAAACTTACGGTCACGGAGCAGATGGTGCTGCAGTATCTGGAGAAAGGGTACAGCAATGCCCGGATCAGCGAAACAATGAACATTAAGCTGCCGACTGTAAAGACGCATATCTATAATATTTATAAGAAGCTCGGAGTGACGACAAGAATACAGGCCGTACAGAAAGTCAGAGAGCTGGGACTGCTGTAGAATATAGAAAGAAATAAAAAAAGGAGAATTATCTCATACCTGGGTATGAGGTGATTCTCCTTTTTTGGTGCTAGAATAAAACATACTTCGAAGAGTGAATAATCACATATTTCTAAGGTCTGCAGATCGTAAAAAAGCATTTCCCGGAGAGGTTTTTAAATTTTTTGCCGGAATGACTGGAAAAAATTCCCAATACTAGTATAAAATACCATTAAGGGCGAAAAGCCCGGACTCATGCATGAAAATATTACCGAAAGAGATAGATTGTTTAGAAAAGAAGGGTACATATGGAAAAGAGTGCAGTAAATGAGAGAATGCTGGAAGCACTTCGTTGTTTTCTGAATGGTGAGAAAGTAACATGGGAGGACGGAATGTCGGCAGAAGATTGGAAAGACTTCTTCAGTCTATGTCAGTATCACCAGATTCTTCCGATGATATATGATACAGTATACGGATGCCCGGCGTTTGTCACATTTCCGCAGCAGGAAGTGCAGGCAGTCAAAGGACAGGTCATCCGCCAGGTGATGATCCAGAGCAGGAAGACGGAAGAGTTCCTGATCTTATATAAGGAACTTCTAAGAGCTGGTCTGACGCCTGTAGTGGTAAAAGGGATCATATGCAGGAATATGTACAGAGAGCCGGACTATCGCTGTTCCGGCGACGAGGATGTACTGATCCCGAAGGAACAGTTCGGAAAGTGTCATGATATATTCCTTGCAAACGGCATGAAGCCGTTAAATCCGGATAAAGATCCGGAAGCGGAGGGCGAGGTTCCGTATTATAAAGACAGAGGCGCATTACATATCGAACTTCACAAAGAACTTTTTGCATCCGAATCTGAGGCGTACGGGGATCTGAATGAATTGTTTGCCGGCGTATATGAAAGGATGATACAGGAAGAAATCGGCGGGGTGAAGATATATACTATGTCTCATACGGATCATCTGTTTTATCTGATCCTTCATGCGTTCAAGCATTTTCTGCATAGCGGATTCGGCATCCGACAGGTGTGCGATATCGTGCTTTACGCTGAGTCGTACGGTGGGGACGTTGACTGGGAATACATTCTGGAGAAATGCCGCGGTATCCATGCAGACGTATTTGCCGCATCGCTGTTTGATATCGGCAGGAAAGAGCTGGATTTCGATCCGGAGAAAGCCTGCTGGCCGGAGAGCTGGTCGTCCATGGAGACGGACAGTGCGGATCTGCTGGAAGATCTTCTGGCAGGCGGCGTGTTCGGAGACTCCAGTATGAGCCGGAAGCACAGCAGCAACATTACGCTTCAGGCTGTCACAGAGGATAAGAAGGGGAAGAAAGCGGGAGCATCACTGCTTCATTCTCTGTTCCCGGACAGACGGTATATGGAGAAAAATTATGCGTATCTGAAAGAGTATCCGTTTCTTCTGCCGGCGGCGTGGGCGTCCAGGATCAGAAAATATCTGAAAGAGACAAAACAGACAAGCGGAAACGATGCAAGAGAGAGCATTGAGATCGGAAATCACAGAGTGGACCTGATGAAGAAATATAAGATTATTCAGTGAGAAGCAGTCAGCAGAGGTTTTATATTGATAATGAAGGACTCAAAATTACTATTAAGAGTAAAAAAGGCTTGAAATATTCGTAAAAACACAAAAAGTTCAGAAAATATTCATTTTGTGCGCTTGATTTCTCGCAAGAACGGGTCTAGAATAATGACGTAAAATTGTGGTGTTTCAGAAGTTGTTTACTTTATGGGTATGCGCATAGAGAAACCAGGAAACGTGTTTATTTATATGGGAGGTACGGCAGTATGAAAAGATGGGAGACACCGAGGACAGTGGTACAGGGATTCGAGGCAAATGAGTATGTAGCGGCATGCTGGTATATTGCGTGCGATTATGGAGAGAGGGGCGAGAGTGATCCCATCAGTGGTTTGTATCATAATGCGTATAGTGACGGAACAGGGTGCGGTCATGCGAATAATCAGGTTATTCGAGAGGTTCGTGATGGCGTTTTTACATTGCGTGAAGAGGATGGGTTTGGTGAAGATTATGATATGCAGATGACAAGAGATACAAACTGGCAAGGATTATCTGGCACGTTGACCAATGTTCAATTGGGCGATATAATTTATTGGACAACAACAGCGAGTGATGGGAGAATATGGTATCATAAAGGAACAGTAGAATCCACAAGCAATGTAAATCGCTCATAATACATAGAGAATCACAGGAGAAGCATGCTGGTCATGCTTCTTTTTGTGTACAGATATCGATTTTGTAAGAATTGCAGTCTGAAGAAAAATATGCCAATATACCGGAAAACGAAAAGGTAAGACGAGGATAACATATTATGAGAGATATAGAGAAAGAAATAACGCTTGAGAGAGCCATGATCCGGCGTGCCGCCGCTGCACAGCGCCCGATCAACAGCTCTCTGGAGCTCCTACCACTTTGCAACATGAACTGTGATATGTGCTATATCCGGCTGAGCCGCACGGAGATGGAGCGTACAGGCAGAATGCATACGGCAGATGAGTGGATCCGGCTCGGAGAAGAGATGGCTCAGTCGGGGGTCCTGTTTCTCCTGTTGACCGGCGGAGAGCCGCTTATGTTTCCGGATTTCCGCAGACTGTATCTGGAACTGAGACGACGTGGGATGATACTGACGGTCAATACGAACGGTACTCTTCTGGATGAGGAGTGGGCAGAATTCATCGGGGAAAATAAGCCGAGGCGTATTAATATTACACTTTACGGTGCAGACGATGAGGCATATAGAAAACTCTGCCATTATCCCGGCGGATTTGAGAAAGCGCTGAACGCGATCAGGCTTCTGAGGGAGAGAGGGGTGGATGTGAAGATCAATGGCAGCGTCACAAAGGAGAACTATAAGGATATGGCAGCAATTTATCGTATCGGTCAGGAGCTGGATGTGCCGGTCCATATCGACACGTATATGCTTCCCGGAATACATGAGTCGGACAAATCATTTGATGAGCAGTCCAGACTGAATCCGGAGGATGCTGCGGCGGCTGAGATAGAAGTGATGAAAAATGAGATGGGGCAGGAATTTTTTCAGCAATATGCTTGTGCCATTCTTTCCAGACTTGAGGAAGAAGATGCAGTATATCCGGCAGGAGTCTCCTGTATGGCAGGCAACTGCTCCTTTACTGTGAACTGGCAGGGAGAGCTGCGTCCGTGTGTCAGTTTGTCAGAGCCTGCCGTTCGTGTATTTGAGACGGGATTTGAAACAGCGTGGCGAGAAGTATCGCGGCGGACGAAAGCGTTCAGGCTGAACCAAAAGTGTACTACATGTCGGCTGAGAGCAGTGTGCAAGACGTGCGTGGCGAGTGCGAAACTGGAGACGGGCAAGTATGATGCCGCGCCGGAGTATTTGTGCCGATATGCGAAAGAATATGCGATGCGGATCAAAGAAAAAGCTAAATGTGGATAAACATTCCAAATTGTTAAAAAACTGTGAAAAATGGATGAAAAAACCAATGATTTTGCCATTGACAAACTTATAAATTGTGATATTATGAGGTGTATATAAAAAGTAGGGGAGGAGTATAGTGAGGAAGTTTAGAGCAAACCCTGATTTTCTTCTCCGTGAAGTGGCCGGAGAGGCAGTGCTGATACCCATAGGGGAAGCGGGAGTGTTTGAAAACAGTGTAATATCGCTGAACGATACCTGTTGTTTTCTGTGGAAATTGTTCCAGACACCAAGAACAATTGAGGATGTAATAGCCGAGGCGAAGAAAGAATATTCCGATCCGGACGGCGTAATGGAACAGGGAATTTATAGTTTTATCAGAGACTATTTAAAATATGGTTTATTATTAGAGGAGGAGTAACAAATGGACAAGAGAGTATGGGAACAGCCGATTACGATGGTTCAGAAGTTTGAGGCAAATGAGTATGTAGCAGCATGTTATAGAATAAGGTGTAGAACGCCTAATGGAAATGCATATTATAACTATATCTATGAAGATACGAATGGAAATGGCCAATGGGATAGACAAGATAAACCAATATATCGTGGAAAGTTTCGTGGGTGTAATCAGTGGCATAGAGGTGTGATTTTGGACGAACCACCGACAGCAAACGGCTTTGTTACCACGGGAACGAATCCTAATAGGAATCGTTCTTCAGCAGTATTTTATTGGTATGAAAACTTGGGACATCAATATGAAGATATTCATGTTATGACACCGGGCAATGAAAATTACGAGTCAAATCCTAATGCGTCATAACAATTTGTGGCATTACATATTATAACAGTTACAGGCGGATGATCAGAAATGGTCATCCGCTTTGCGGTTTGATAAGAACAGGAGTATTACTATGGAAACGATAGAATATAAAGGTAGTTTTGAACAGTACCTTTGCGAAAGGGCAACTATAAACCATATTCCTATTAATGCGATTGTTGAGTTGACACCTTTATGCAATATGGATTGCGATATGTGTTTCGTGCGGTTGAATCGGGAGGAAATGGAAACTAAGGGACGTCTCCGCAGGCAGGACGAATGGATAGAGCTGGGGAGAAAAATGCAAAAAGCCGGAACGATGTTTGTGCTATTTACAGGCGGGGAGCCATTGTTGTACCCGGGATTTCAGGAAGTGTATATGGCCTTTAGGAAGATGGGGATGATACTTACGGTCAATACGAATGGTACGCTGATCGACGAGGCGTGGGCGGATTTCTTTCAGCAGTACCCACCCCGTAGAATTAATATTACTCTTTATGGAAAAGACGAACGAACCTACGGGGAACTTTGCCATTATCCTGACGGCTATGAAAAGACTGTCAGAGCTATAAAACTTTTGCAGGCACGAAATATTGACTTGAAAATTAACGGCAGTATTACTCCTGCGAATATTAATGACATAGAAGAATTAGTTTCTATAGTACAGGGACTTGGAGCAGTCTGGAAGTTTGATACATATATGTATCCTGCTTCCAGAGAAAGAGAAAGAAAATTTGCTTCTGAGTCCAGGCTAACTGCTAAACAGGCTGCAGATACTAGAGTCGCATTAATGAAGTGGAAAATGAAAAAAGAAGAATTTTACCGCTTTGTCAACGAATTTTTGATAAAAGCTGAAGCTGGAGTTGCTGAGGCTGTGCCTATGCCGGTTACCTGCCGTGCTGGACGAAGTTCATTTATGATAAACTGGCAGGGCAATATACGCCCGTGTGTTATGGTGCCTGAGCCGTCTGTTTCAGTTGAAGAATTGGGCTTCCAGGCGGCATGGAATGAAATCGTACAGAAGACAGCGGAAATCAGAATGAGTTCGAAATGCAGTGCATGTAGCCATCGTGAGATATGCCAGACATGTGCAGCCTGTGCATTCCTGGAGAGCGGCTCTTATGACGGCGTGCCTGACTATATGTGCCAGTATACTGACGAAACTTTGAGAATCTTACGAGAAGAACAGGAGAAGATGCATAATGGACAGAATATTTCAGATCAGTGATTTTACATTCCGGCTTATCTGTCCGGAGGAAGTGATGCCGCCGGACAACTTCATGCTGTTTGCCTGTGATACAGAACCCAGGCTGCACTGTATGCCGGAATATACTTATATTATAGAAGTATCAGAACAGCTCCCTGCGCCGGAAGGAGAACCTGCGGCACAGCGTCCGGACCTGACAGTGTTTCGAAACGGCATATATGAGACACGTCTGATCGGGGTGAAGGGCATGGACGGATACTATGCGTGCTATCGCGAGACCGCCCCTGATCGGGCAGAGATCACACTGGCGAAGGAGCGGATCAGCAGTCTTAATATCGATCCGGTCTTCAGTTCACTGTTTGCCTTTGAAAGACGGCTGGCAGCGCGGGGGAACATGATACTTCACTGTGCTTATGTGGAGTATAAGGGAGAGGCGATTCTCTTTTCGGCGCCGTCCGGGACTGGTAAGACGACACAGGCGAATCTGTGGGAGAAGTACCGGGGCAGCAGGACGGTGAACGGAGACAGGGCGCTCCTTGGAAGAAAAGACGGACGGTGGACTGCACAGGGGTGGCCGGTATGCGGCACATCCGAGGTGTGTCACAACGAGGATACACCGATCCGCGCTGTCATTATGCTGAGTCAGGCAAAAGAAAATCATGTGGAAAGAATGAGTCCGGGAAAGGCGTTTCCGCTCTTGTACAGTCAGATCACTGTGAACAAGTGGAATGTGGAAGACCATGTCCATACTCTGGATCTGATCGAAGAGTTCCTCGGAAATGTCCCGGTCCTTCATCTTGGATGCACCATATCAGAAGAAGCGGTCGCATGTCTGGAGAACTCCCTGGCAGAACTGGAAGAAACGGGCGCTTGACGCTGTGGGACGATGAATGTATACTGTTGGCAGATATGAAACTGCCCCCAGCGGCAGGATAGGAGCGATCGAATGGACGAAGAAAACAAGAATGAAAATAAAAATCCGGCTTTTGAATCGCTGGATGTCCTCATATCCAGATGGAAAGACGGGACGTTCTCAGAGATCATAGACGACTGGAAATGGATCTTCAGCTACAGCGCCAGATACAAGGGCGCTATTGCATTTTATGTGATTCTGGGTATTTTCAGCACATCCATGGGACTTGTGAGCAGTATTGCAAGTAAATACATGATTGATATTATTACAGGATATGAGACGAGCAAGCTTTGGGTCATGATCCTTATCATGGTCGGAAGTACTGTTTTCAGTCTTGCTTTCAGCAGCATTATAAGCAGGATATCTACGAAACTGAGCATTGATATCAATAATGATATCCAGGCAGATATTTTTGATAAAATAGTAGACGCGGACTGGCTGTCGCTGAATAAGTATTCAAACGGCGACATCCTGAACCGCTTTAACGGTGATATCGGAACTGTCAGCAGCAATGCGATCAGCTGGCTTCCTACTATTATAATTGCAGTCTATAATTTTGTCGCCACATTTTTTGTAATCATGCATTACGACTGGATCATGGCCGTGATCGCACTCGGAAGCGCGCCGGTCATGCTGCTGATGTCCCGTTTTATGATCAAGAAACAGAGAGATTACAGCAAGAAAGTGCGCGAGATGAGCAGTCAGCTCATGACCTTTGAAGTTGAGGCGTTTTATAATTTCGATACGATCAAATCTTTTGGCGTGGCGCCGCACTACAGCAAGAAAATGCGCTGGTGGCAGGGGAAGTTCCGCGACATCAGTCTGAAATACAATCTCTTTTCGATTAAGACCAATATTTTTATGTCCATACTGGGGACTGTTGTCCAGTTTGCCGCATTCGGATACTGCCTGTTCCGTCTGTGGACGAATGATATTACATACGGAACGATGACGCTTTTTCTCCAGCAGAGGAGCAATCTCTCGTCTGCTTTTAACAGTGTAGTGTCCATTATCCCGGCATTTCTGAACAGCTCGGTATCCGCGCACCGGATCCGTGAACTGGTAGAACTTCCGAAAGAAGTACATATACCAGAGAGCGGTGAGATGGACAAATATATCGACAAGGGTTTTGAGGTCCGGATGGACGATGTGAATTTCTCCTATGTAGAGGGCACCCGTGTGATCACAGACTCTGCTTTCCGGGCGAAGCCGGGAGAGATCGTGGCGCTGGTGGGGCCGTCCGGGGAGGGAAAGACTACAATGATCCGTCTGATCCTCGGCCTGATCCGTCCGGAAGACGGAGGGGTGAAGCTCCGGGCGTCCGGCGGTCAGGAGATCGAGATGAATGCCGAGACACGCCATCTGTTCGCGTATGTCCCCCAGGGAAATACGATCCTTTCCGGAACGATCGCCGAGAATATGAGGATGGTGAAAGAGGATGCCACAGACGAAGAAATCGTCGAGGCACTGAAAGTAGCCTGTGCATGGGATTTCGTGGAGAAGCTTCCGCAGCAGATCAATAACAGTGTCGGCGAGAGAGGACGCGGTCTGTCGGAAGGACAGGCACAGAGGATTGCTATCGCGAGAGCTGTTCTCAGAGACGCGCCGATCCTGCTTCTGGACGAAGCGACGTCGGCTCTGGATGTGACGACAGAGAGGACTGTGCTGCGCAACATTGTGAAGCAGCATCCGAATAAAACATGTATTGTCACAACACACAGGCCGAGCGTTCTGAATCTCTGCCAGCGGGTTTATCGTGTCATGGAGACACATGTAACAGAGCTGAACGAAGAAGAGTCCAGCCGCATGGCCATGGATTTCTGACATGTAGTGTGGTCTTGCCGCGTGGCTGTGGATTTGTGATATATAATGCAGCCCGGCCGGAAGGATGAGGATTATCATGATAGAAAGAGTTGTGGATACAAGAGAATATGTTTCCGTACTCCGCGGGATCGCAGAAGAAGGCAAGGTCGTCTCTCTGCGCATCGCCGGGAGCAGTATGTCGCCTTTTCTGGCTCATGACAGGGACTATATATACTTCACAAAACCGGATCGGGAACTAAAAAGGGGCGACATGGTATTTTACCAGAGACTGAACGGCCAGTATGTGATGCACCGTATCTGGAAGAAGAAAGAAGGCGCCTATTATATTGTAGGCGACGCCCAGACAGAGATCGAGGGGCCGGTACGCCGGGAGCAGATATTTGCCCTGATCATAAAGGTAAAGAGAAAAGGTAAGATCCTCCAGCCGGGGAGCTTCTGGTGGGAATTTTTTGAACATATATGGATCAGGCTGGTGCCGGTGAGAAGACCGCTGACAGCGCTGTATTCTGTATTTTACAGACTGCGGCAGATTGTGCTATAATTATTGACTGTAGTTTTAGATTTGTATAGAAGAGGATAATATGATAGATATACATACGCATATTTTGCCGGGCATTGACGACGGGGCCGCGGATATCTATGACAGTATCGAGATGGCCGCGCTGGCGAGGGATAACGGCACGACTGTGATCGTGGCGACGCCCCACTGCAATCTGCCCGGCATGTACACTAATTATTTCAGCAGGGAATACTGCAGTGTGTTCGAGGAGACGAAGGCTGTATTGAAACGGGAAGTGCCGGAGATCACACTTCTGGCAGGAATGGAAGCCTTCACAACAGAAGCGCTTCCGAGACTGCTGACAGAGGGGAAGATATTCCCGGTCAACAGGACGAGATATATACTGATGGAGTTTGATTTCGGGGAGGATCCGGGTTTTGCCGATGAGATCCTGCGCAAAGTAAAGGAAGTCAGGGCAATCCCCGTGATCGCACATGCCGAGAGATATGAATTCATTCAGGATGATCCGGAGATCGCCTACCAGTGGAAGAGGCGCGGATGTGAAATCCAGATCAATAAGGGCAGCTTCATGGGGAGATTCGGGCAAAGAGCGCAGCGTACGGCGTTTGAGCTCCTGAATCATAATCTTGTGACAGTGATCGCCAGCGATGCGCACAGCCCGATACAGAGGACGACATGCATGGCGGATGCATATGATTATCTGAGCGGAGAATATCCGGCAGAATATCTGGATGCATTATTTGATAAGAACCCGCAGAATATATGCAACGGGCTCCGGCCGGTACAGTTCCGCAGGATACCGTTTGAAGACACTTACACGAACTGGAGGAGACGCGCTGAATGAGAAGGTTAAGAATCGCGGTCGCAGGGCTGTTTATCCTGTCGCTCGCCGCATTTATCGGATACAACATTTATTCAAGAATTATCCAGGACAATGAGCCTCCGACGATCACTGCTGAATCAGATACTGTGTCCGTCAGCGTGGAGTCGGAGGACGATTCGGAACTGTATCAGGGCTTATCGGCGGAGGATAACAGGGACGGGGATCTGACAGATTCAATCCGGATCTCATCTATGTCCAACTTTACAGAGCCGGGAAAGCGGGAAGTAACCTACGCTGTGTTTGACAGTTCGAATCAGGGGGCTACGCTGACCAGGACGCTGGAGTATACTGATTATACTTCTCCGCAGATACAGTTGACAGCTCCGCTGAGGTACACCCTGGAAGAAATGTCAGACGTCAGCCTGACAGAGAACATGAGCGTAGAGGACTGTCTGGATGGCAATATTACATCCCAGATCCGTGCCTCATATAATGACGCCATATATGTACAGCAGGCAGGAGAGTATCCTGTTACGGTTCAG
Organism: Mediterraneibacter catenae; assembly: GCF_008691045.1. GTDB lineage: Bacteria > Bacillota > Clostridia > Lachnospirales > Lachnospiraceae > Mediterraneibacter > Mediterraneibacter ornithocaccae. The sequence goes on along the minus strand of NZ_VMSO01000011.1, from coordinate 49,167 downwards.
GTCAGCAACAGCGCCGGCGATACATGTACAGTCGGGCTGACCGTGACGGTTACAGATCCTTCAGATGAGAATGAAGGAAGCAAGTATTATCCGATGCTCTCAAGATATATTGTTTATGCTAAGACAGGCGGATCCGTGGATTACGATTCTCTTATTACAGGATTCGAACGCAATGGAACAGAGTATCTTCTTTCGGAAGAGGACGATACCTTCCTCCCGGGAGACCGGGGAGATGTCGAAATCTCCGGAAATGTAAACTTTGAAAAGGCGGGAACCTACACCGTTGACTATAAATTCACATCTGAGGACGGGGTTACGGCGACAACGAAATTAGCAGTAGTAGTGGGGTAGCATGATAATGGAAAAGACAACAGGCCAGACACTGGAAAACTATAAGATAGAGCCGTTTACGCTGATACACGATATCCTTGTGAACTGGTGGGTGATCATACTGGGTGCACTTGCGGCGGCGATGCTTACCTTTATAGTGGCTAATGTAAGATATGTTCCTGAATATACGACTTCGACGACCTTCGTCGTATCCAATAGAAATACGACGGCATCTTATTCATCGCTCGGGTCGGCAAATACAATCGCCACATCATTCCAGAAGGTTGTCGAGAGTACTGCCATGCAGGATATCCTTTGCGAGAAGCTCGGCGTTGACGAGATCAACGCAGATATACAGGCTGAGATTGCCGGAGAGACAAATCTGCTGGAACTGACCGTGACGGCAGGATCTCCCCAGGAATCGTTCGATATTATGGAAGGAATTCTCGATAATTATTCAAGCATTGCGCTTTATACAGTGGGAGATATTGTCCTGAATATACTGCAGGATCCGAATATTCCCTTTACAGCGGATAATCCTCTTTACGCAGGAGATTTGATGAAAAAAGCCTTTCTGATCGCGGGGGCAGTGCTTATATTCCTGTTCGGACTTTTATCCGTAATGCGGGATACTCTGAAGACGGAAGAAGATATAACCGATAAGCTGGATGCGAGAAGTCTTGGCGCAATATCATATGAGATGAAATACAAATCTGTCAGAGAGCTGCTCCGGCATAAGAAGAAAGGACTGTTGATCAATGATCCGCTTGCAGGGTTCGGATTTGTGGAGAGCTGCCGGAAGTTTTCTTCAAAAGTTGAATACCGAATGGAGAAAGAAGGGTGGAAAACTCTTGCCGTGACAAGCGTGTCAGAGAATGAAGGAAAGTCGACTGTGGCAGCTAATCTGGCTGTCAGCCTGGCAGAAAAAGATTACAGAGTCGTGCTCATCGATGGCGATCTGAGGCGTCCGTCACAATTCCTGATCTTCGGGCTCCATCCGAATGAAGATAATGAGATCGGCGAATTCCTTAAGCGTGAGCGGAAGCATTTCAACCTGCTTATGAAGACGTCAGTGCCGAAGCTCTATGTTATCGGCGGACGTAACTGCTATTCCTCATCCACTGATATCCTTCAGGGAGACATGGCGGGCAAGTTCCTCCAGCGGTGTAAAGAATCTGCTGACTACATTATTGTAGATACTCCTCCGACAGCTGTGCTCGGCGATGCGGAGCTGTGGGGACAGTATGCGGATGCGGTGCTCTTTGTCGAACGTCAGAACTTTATCTACGCAGAAGATATCAATACAATGATCGACAAGTTCCGTGCGCAGCAGACGAGAGTACTCGGAGTTGTGCTCAACGGAGTACAGTCATTCGGCAGCGTAGTAAGCTCCACTGTCGGAAGATACAGCAGCCGGTACGGCGGATACGGCAATTATGGCAAGAGACATAAGGAAAGTGAACAATGAGTGAGAATGTAAAGGAAATAGAAAACAAGAATACACCTGAGATCGAGAAAATTGATATCTTCAATCTGGTCGCAGCGTTCTGGAATGGGTTAAAGAAGTTATGGCTGCTGATGGTGGTGATCATTATTGTATGTACGCTCCGGTCTTATTTTGCGACAAGTTTTTCCTATACACCCCAGTATGTCGCGTCTGCGACAGTGTCCGTTACAACACCGGGAGGCTCATATAACAATATTGAATCAGCGCAGGAGATGGCGTCCGTCTTCCCGTACATCCTGACAAGCGGCGTCCTTGAGGATGTAGTAATGAACGACATGGGTATGGATCACCTTCCCGGGACAATCAGCGTGGAAGCGGAAGAAGGGATGAATATGCTGACCATCTCCGTATCCTCAGATGATCCGCAGCTGGCATATGAAACTCTTACATCAGTGATCAAAAACTATCCCGAGGTAGCCGAATTTATCTTTGGCGAGACGAACCTGCAGATCCTGGATGAAACGGGGATACCGTCAGATACGCGCAAAGAAGTTGTCATACGTGGCTCTTACAGGAGCGGAGCTCTTCAGGGAATCGTGATCAGTGCGGCGATCCTCTGCCTGTATGTATTCCTAAAGCGTACCGTGAGGACAAAAGAGCAGCTTAACAAGAGGATCAATCTCCATGATCTCGGCAGTCTGCCGTATGTGAAGACGAAAAAAAGAAAAAATGAAAAATTTAACAATCTCTGCATACTGAATGAAAGAATAGCGCCCGCGTATGAAGAGGCGGTGCGCCGCCTCCGGATCAGGGTCATGCGTGAAGCGGAGAATCAGGGCGGAGGAGTGATTATGGTCACCAGTTCTGTTCCGGGCGAAGGTAAGACAACGATTGCAGTAAACCTCGCCGTGGCGCTTGCCCGTCAGGGCAAATCTGTGATCCTGGCGGACTGTGATCCGAGAAACCCGTCTGTGGCAGGTGTGATGAACAATACCGGGAAATACCCCGGAATCGGAGCAGTGCTGAGAGAGAAGAGTCCGCTGAAACAGGCGCTGTCTGACTCCGGGATAGCGGATGCAGATCTGCAGGTCCTCTTCGGAGGAGAACCGAATACAGACGATGCGTCCCTGCTCGGCTCCAGAAAGATGGAAGAAGTGATCGAGGTGCTGCGCGGACGCGCCGATTATGTGATTCTTGATACAGCGCCGACAGAACTTCTGGCGGACGCCTCCCAGCTGGCGAAATTTGTAGATTCTGTACTGTATGTGATTCGATGCGATTACACAAAGATGAACAAGATCCGGGCCGGTATTGAGACTCTTACCATGAGAAATGTAAATATCATGGGGTATGTATTTAACGGAGACGTGAACCAGAAGCTGAACCGGTATGGATACGGATACGGCTATGGTTATGGATACGGCAGATATGGCAGCTACGGCAGGTACGGACATTACGGCAGCTATGGACGGTATGGTAAGAAACATAAGGATACCGGAAAAATGCAGGATGATTCCGGACGCGTCATAAAAGAATAGGAGGCGGTACAAATGTCAAAGAGGCGGAAAAAGAAGAAAAAAGGACTGTGGCATCTGATTAGAAAACACAAAGCAGCTTCGGTGGTGATCGGACTGTTCCTGGTGTGTATCCTGGTTGTGGGCGGAGTGATCGGAACGATCGCATGGAATCTGTATCACGACAGCATCGGCATCGTGGATGCGGATGACGTGGACCCGACTGCCGATGAAGTACAGATCGCGAGAGAAGATCAGAAGAACAGCGACGTGGTCAATGTCCTGCTGGTCGGTTCTGACTCACGTGATCCGAATGCAGAACTGGGACGCTCCGACTCGATGATCCTCGTATCCTACAATAAAGCAGAGAACAAAGCAACTGCACTCTCATTCCTCCGTGACACACTCGTAGAAATCGACGGATACGGTCAGAGCAAGCTTGGTCATACATTTGCTTACGGCGGTGTAGGACTTACGATCAATACGCTTAATAAACAGTTCGATCTGGATATACAGGATTATATTATTGTCAATTTTGAGAACCTTGTAGGCATTATAGACGAACTCGGCGGTATCCAGGTGAAGCTCACTGAAGAAGAGGCTGAGTATTACCGCCAGACCGGGATGCCGGATATTCAGGCGGGAACGGTCACGCTTACCGGATCGCAGGCACTTGCCCATGCGAGAAACAGAAGCCTGGACAACGATTTCGGACGTACCGGGCGCCAGAGAGATGTACTCTACGGTATCTACAATAAGGTGATGGAAAACAGAGATCCGGCGGCGATTCTCTCTCTGATCAACTACTGTATGACACAGGTATCTACAAATATGGGAGTAACTGAGCTCTACAGCATAGCGACAGACGTCCTGAATGCCGAACATCTTACAACCCAGACAGCGGCGATCCCGCAGGATGGGACTTATGAGTTCGGAACATACGACAGTATGTCAGTCCTCAATATAGACCTGGATGCAAATAAAGAGTATATACAGGAACTGTTGTATTAATAATATCGGAATAAAGACAATCCCGGAGTGGTGCCGGGAGATAGAGGGCACCACTCCGGGATTGTCTTTATTTATCAGAACATTACAGTGTGTGACTGGTAATTTTTAATAATTGTGTGTAATAACTTGTCTGATACTGTGTTGTGCGATAAAATAAGGGGCGCGGTAAGACAGTCCGCCGTCAATTTGGAATAAAGAGTAAGAAGACTGACAAAAAAAGGAAAAAATTGGCAAAATATTACAAAATAAAAGAAAATAATATTTTTTGGCTTTTTCTGGAAAAGGTTTGTGCTATAATATAAGACAGTGCTGGGAATTAAGTCATAATAATCATTTTTTGGGAGTTATGAGGAATTATTATGAAGATCAATACACATAGATTTTATCGAAACAGAGAAGCCGTCATTAAAGGAGCGGCTCTTTTTTTGCTTGATGCGGTTCTGGTCATAGCATGTATGGCAGGAGCGCTCTGGATGCGGTTCGATTTTAGCTTTACAAGCATTGAACCGGTATTTTTGGAATCAATACGCAGCTATATGTGGATAAATGTCATATGTACACTTCTGATTAATGCTGTCTGCAGGCTTTATACAAGTCTGTGGAGATTTGCCAGCCTGGAAGAACTGAAAAATGCAGTCGTAGCAATCGTCCTTTCATCGTTTATACAATTCTTCGGCATGCAGCTGCTTGACTGTCCGGTGCCGCGAAGTTACATATTTATCTATACGATGCTGCTTGCGGTATGTATCATAGGGCCAAGATTTTCATACAGGTTCCTGAGAATTGCCTTCCGCAATCATGAAGTCATCTGGCAGACAAAGCCGGTTGTGACGATGGTGGTAGGCGCGGGTGCGGCAGGATACATGCTTGTCCGTGAGATGAAGAACAGCAAGCATCTGAACCGTAAGGTTCCGTGTATTATAGATGATGATCCGAAGAAAATAGGAACTTACCTGCAGGGAATCCCGATTGTGGGAAATAAAGAAGACATTCCGGAAATGGCGAAAAAATATGGCGTTGAGGAAATCATAATCGCCATTCCTACGCTGAAGGATGAGAAGCAGCATGAACTGCTTGAGATCTGCCAGGAGACAGCCTGCAAGATAAAGATGCTTCCGGGCATCTATCAGATGGTCAATCAGGAAGTAGATATCTCTATGCTGCGGGATGTAAGCATTGAGGACCTGCTTGGAAGAGAACCGGTCGACCTGCATATGGAGACGATCGGAAGTTATATTACAGGAAAGACCATACTTGTGACCGGAGGCGGAGGCTCTATAGGAAGCGAGATCTGCCGACAGGTGGCACTGCATGAGCCGAGACAGCTGATCATTGTGGATATCTATGAAAACAATGCTTATGACATCCAGCTTGAACTGAAGAAGAATTATCCGAACCTCAACTTGGAAACGCTGATTGCGTCTGTGCGTGATAAAAAGCGTGTCGAAGATATCTTTGAGACGTATCGTCCGGATATTGTATATCATGCGGCGGCGCATAAACATGTACCGCTGATGGAGGACAGCCCGGATGAGGCGATCAAAAATAATGTACTTGGGACATATAATGTGGCGAGCGCTGCGAATAAGTACCATGTGAAGAAAATGGTACTGATCTCGACTGATAAAGCGGTGCGTCCGACAAATGTGATGGGGGCGTCCAAACGGATCTGCGAGATGATCATCCAGATCTTCTCACAAGTGTCACAGACCGAATATGCAGCAGTACGTTTTGGCAATGTGCTGGGCAGCAACGGCAGTGTGATCCCGATCTTCCGTCAGCAGATCAAAAACGGAGGCCCGGTGACGGTGACACATCCAGATATCATTCGATATTTTATGACGATACCGGAGGCCGTGAATCTGGTGCTCCAGTGTGGCGCTTATGCAAAGGGGGGAGAGATCTTCATCTTGGATATGGGAGAGCCGGTCAAGATACTGGATCTGGCAAAGAAAATGATCCGCCTGTCCGGACATGTGCCGGGGGAGGATATCAAGATTGAATTCACAGGACTGCGGCCGGGAGAGAAGCTGTATGAGGAGCTGCTGATCGATGAAGATAATCTGGTGGAGACGGAGAACGAGAGAATCTTCGTGGCACAGATGGGTGAGATAGATGTGGATGAGATGAGCAGGAAGATCAACGGGGTGATCGAGAAGGCGTATGAGGAGAGCCGGGATATCCGGGAGGAGATTAAGGGGATTGTACCGGAGTATAATATAAAGGTCGAGCAGGAAGAGGACATAAACCAAGCAGGTGAAAATGACATAAAAAGAGCAGAGGCAGTTGAATAAATGATGAAGCATAAGAAATATATGGCGTTTAAACGGGGAATGGATATTGCGGTTTCAGGTGTTGGGCTGGTTATTGCAAGTCCAATCATGTTATTGACGGCAATACTGATAAAAATAGACTCCCCGGGCAAAGTTTTATTTATGCAGGAGCGTATCGGTAAGGATGGAAAAGTATTTAAAATAGCTAAATTCCGTTCCATGTGCACCGGAGCAGAACATACCGGGAGCGGGGTATACTCAGGAAAAGATGATGCGCGTGTGACACGGGTGGGGAAGTTCATCCGGGCAACCAGTATAGACGAACTTCCTCAATTATACAATATCCTTAAAGGCGATATGAGCCTGATAGGCCCCCGGCCGCCGCTCACTTATCACCCGTGGACAATTGATAAGTATACTGAGGAACAGCTGCATATGTTTGACGTCCGACCCGGGATAACCGGCTGGGCGCAGATACACGGCCGTAAAAGTGTGGAATGGAATAAGAGAATAGAACTGAACGTCTGGTATGTAAGGCATATTTCATTTTGGCTTGATCTGAAAATCTTCTTTATGACATTCCTGAAGATTCTCCGAAATGATGATAATGAAAACACAGGAGAGACAGTAATAAAACAAAATGTAAAATACAATGGAGATGAATAGTTAGTATGTCATTAACCTTAATGTATATTACAAATAATCCGGAGATTGCTAGAATTGCTGAAAATGCCGGTGTTGACCGTATATTTATTGATCTTGAGACGGTTGGTAAAGAGGAACGGCAGCATAATATGGATACAGTGAAGTCATTTCACAGTATCAGCGATATCGGAGAAGTAAAAACGGTTCTTACAAAAGCTGAACTGCTTGTCCGAATAAATAAGATATATCCCGGCTCAGAGAATGAAATTAACAAAGTGATCGAGCAGGGTGCAGATGTGGTTATGCTGCCTTACTTCAAAACAGTTGAAGAAGTAAAGCGCTTCCTTGATATCATTGCCGGAAGAGTAAAGACAACCCTTCTGCTGGAGACTCCGGAAGCGGTGGAACTGCTGGATGAAATATTAGGACTTGACGGTATTGATGAGGTGCATATCGGGCTCAATGATCTTCATCTCGGATATCACAGAAAATTTATGTTTGAACTTCTGGCAGACGGAACAGTGGAGAAGATCTGTTCAAAACTAAAGTTAAGTAATAAGAAATATGGATTTGGGGGAATCGCCGCACTAGGAGGCGGCGCACTTCCGGCAGAGCGGATTATAAGGGAACATTACAGGCTGGATTCTACAATGGCGATATTGTCACGCAGCTTTTGCAATGCAGAAAAAATTACAGACTGCAAAGAAATACAGCAGATTTTTGAAAAAGGTATTGCAGAGATAAGAAAATTTGAGCAGGAAGTCTTTGAAAAAAAGAAGTTGGGGAAGAAAGAATACTTTGAACAGAATCAGCGCGAGATAAAGAGGATTGTAGACGAGATTGCAGGAGAAAAGTGATGGAGAGACAGGTGCTTCTGACAGGATCATATCAGTATACAGAAGAACAGATTCATATGATTGAAAAGCTGGGATGGAAAGTTACATTTGTTAAAAATGAGCTGGAACCCATTGGTGTTCCGGCTGACCAGTTTGATGCTGTTGTTTGCAACGGTCTGTTTCTGCACAATGACATTGCAGAATTTAAAAAGCTGAAGATGGTACAGGCGACCAGCGCCGGACTGGACAGACTTCCCGCAGAATATATGGAGAAACATCATATTCACTGTTATAATGCAAAGGGAGTCTACAGCATTCCCATGGCAGAGTGGGCGGTTATGAGTATTCTGGAGATTTGTAAGAATGCTCAAAGCTTTTTCAGAAAACAGCAAGAGCATACGTGGGGAAAAGACCGTTCGCTGCTGGAACTGACAGGGAAAAAAGTATGTATCATCGGTTACGGCGATGTAGGGCATGAGACAGCAAAGCGGCTGGCAGCATTCGGGACAGAGATTACCGCTGTGAACCGAAGCAGAGTAGAAGAGGACGGCGTTATCAGCCGCTGGCTTCCATTAGACCGTCTCAATGAAGCTCTGTCGGAAACGGATATCATTATCCTGTGTATCGCACTGACGGAAGAAACAAGAGGGTTACTGAATGCGGACAGGCTGGGGCTTATGAAGCAGGGGAGTATACTGGTCAATGTCGCCAGGGGAGCGCTTATCGATGAGAAAGCGCTGACCAGCTGCCTGAAAGAGGGAAAACTCAGAGGTGCGGCATTGGATGTGTTTGAGACGGAACCTCTTCCTGCGGATAGTGAACTGTGGGAGATGCCCGGAGTGATCATCTGTCCGCATAATTCTTTTGTGGGGGACAATGTCAGCGAGCGGATGTTTTCGTTGATTTACAGGAATTTAGAGAAGATGCTTAAAGATACTGTGTGAGTTATAGTGAGACAGTAAGGAGAAATAAGATGGCATATTATTCAGCGGATGAGATGAAAAAAATTCTGGATCAGAATCCTCAGTTTAGAGAAAAACTCTACTGCAGAGGGTTTCTGCTTACAAATGATGGAAAATATGATACAGAAGGTTACCCTTTCTATGGAAACTGGAAAGTCCAAAGTGTAAAAGAGGGAAATAATGAGTATGATATCTACATACATAAGGACGCAAACGTCTATACATATTCTGATGAGAAGCATACTTTATTTTTATTTGGACATGCCTACAATCCGTTTCGAATGAAAACGGATGAGGAAGAGATTTTAATAGAATTGTCAGAAGCTTTAAAAAACGGGATTAAATCCTTCTGGGAGGCGGAGAGTGAACTGACAGGTGTTTTCTGTGTCGGTTATATTACGGAGAAAGGAGTCGTATATTCCACCGACTGTGCCGGAATGCAGCTGGTCTATCACGGGACAGCAGACGGGAAACTGTTTCTTACATCCCACAGCAAGCTGGCAGCCGATCTGAAAGGTTTTCATCAGAGCCCATATGTGCAGAAACTGGTCCGCAGCAGATTCTGGCATTACTGGGGAACATGGCTTCCGGGAGATCTGTCGCCGTTTCCGGAACTTCGGAGGATGCAGCCGAACTGTGCAGGTGTGTATGCGGAAAGTTCGGGGGAAATAAACGTAAAACGTTATTATCCGTTCCATGAGGTGGAAGAGACAAAGACCGAAGAAGAGTATCAGGAAACAATAAAAGAACTCGGAAGGATCATGGGCAATACAATGAAATGTATTGCGGATAAATGGCCGGATAAAAAAGTATCCGTTTCTGTGACCGGCGGCAGGGACAGCATGACGGCGCTGTCGTGTGCAAACGGGATTTATGACAGGTTTTCTTATTTCAGTTATATTTCAAATATTGATGAATCTGTTGATGCCGAAGCGGCTGAAAAGATCTGCTCGTATCTGGGGCTTAGACATGAACTTTACAGGATTCCTGATGAATGGGAAGGGTATGAGCATCTGGATGTGTTTAAGAAGGTCATGGAGTGTAATGCCGGATGTATTGGAGAAAATAATACGAATGACCTTAAAAAAAGGCTTTATTTCTCACAGAACCCGCCCTGTGATATTGAAGTCAAGTCCTGGGTAAATGAGATGGGGCGCGGATGGTACTACAATAAGTATAATAAGAAAAAATTCCCGAAATATCCGTTCCCGAGTTACTGGAGAGCTATGCATAAGGTATATGTATCTCCGTGGCTTATAAAAGAGACAGATCAAGTTTTTGCAGATTATCTGAAACGATATTATAGTAAAAAAACGTTCGATCAGTTATCGTGGCTGGAACTCTATTTCTGGGAATTTGCATGGAGCGGCGGAGAGGGAGTATTCCTGACTTCAGAACACCGTGTTTCATATGACATAACGATACCTTTCAACAATCGGAAATATCTGGAGAGAATGCTGACGGTTCCGCTCGAAAAGAGAAAGACGGATGCAATTCCAAAGGATCTGATTACCTATATGGAACCGCGGATTGCTGAAACGGGAATTGTGATCAAAGATATCTCGCATACAAGTTTTCGTGCATTTATTGTCAGAATGTACCTTGAGATATTTTCAAAAATAAAGTTATAGCTGAGGACATAGATTATGGATTATGGATATGGGATACTGACGCTGCTTCCGGCGATACTGGTGATCGTGACAGCTGTCAAAACAAAACGCACAACAGAGGCTCTGCTAATCGGAGTTATTGTTTCTTATCTGATCATATGCATATCCGGCGGAGAAAATTTTGTTACAACTGTTACCGATTCTTTTTTCAGTGTGGTGACAGATTATGATACCATGTGGCTGGTTGTCGTGTGCGGCCTTTTCGGGAGTCTTATCGCCCTGATAAACAAAGCCAGGGGAACACATGCTTTTGCCAGGTTCCTGGGGAAAATATGCAAGACAGAAAAGTCAACACTATTTGTGGCGTGGATACTCGGCATCATTATTTTTATAGATGATTATATGAATATCCTTACGGTAAGCGCATGCACGAAAAAGCTTGCAGATAAGAGAAAAGCGCCGCGGGAGGCGCTGGCGTATATCATCGATTCAACCGGAGCGCCGGTGTGCGTGCTGCTTCCGTTTTCTACCTGGGCAATTTTCTTTTCCGGCGTCTTTTATGAGCAGGAAAGTATACAGGCGCTGGGGTATGGCAGTGCGATACAGACATATATCCATACGATTCCGTATATGTTTTATGCAATAGCAGCTGTGCTGATCGTTCCGCTTTTCATTTTCGGTATTGTTCCAAAACTGGGGGCGATGAAAAAGGCTTATGAAAGGACAAGGCTGACCGGAAGAGTATACAGTGAAGCAAGCGAGCGGTTCAACCAGAAAGAGGAAGAAGCTTCTGACTCAATTGATTCCGGGGCAAATATATGGGATTTTATCCTTCCGATCGCAGTAATGATCATTGTTCAGTTTGTGGCGGATGATATGTTTGTTGCCTTGATCGCCTCTATTTTAGTATGCGGTATTTTATATATACCAAGGAAAAAGATGGGCGGAGGGCAGTTCTGCGATCTGTGGATCCAAGGATTCGCCGATCTGATGCCGTCTCTCGCAATCATTATCGCGGCACTGTTCATGCGGCAGGCTTCCGAGGATCTGATGTTGTCAGAATATGTTATAGGGATCATTGAACCGCTTGTGAGCGCCAGGCTTTTCCCAGTAATCGCATTTATTACTGTGGCAGGTCTTGGGTTTATAACCGGAAGCAACTGGGGAATACCTGCGGTCTGCGCTCCTATCATTATCCCGCTGGGAGCGGCTGTGGGAGCAAACCTTCTGCTCGTTATGGCGGCAATTGTATGCGGCGGCACATTCTGCAGCCATGCATGTTTCTATTCAGACGCTACGGTTCTCACATCAAGTGTGTGCGGGATAGAAAATATGGAGCATGTTTACACGCAGATCCCGTATGCGGTTCTGTCGCTGGTGATTTCCTGTGCGGCATTCCTGATCGCGGGGCTGGTTATGTAGGATGAGTATGATCAAGGGGGATCCTGTGAAGAAAGTATTATTGACAGCAACTGTACAAAGTCATATCGCCCAGTTTCACCGTCCGCTGGCAGAAGTTCTGCATGAGCACGGGTATGAACTGCATGTGGCGGCAAGGAACAATCTTGGAGAGAAGAACGGATTGTCTCTTGATTTTGCAGATAAAGTATTTGACGTGCCTTTTTCCCGGTCTCCGAAGAGTCCGGATAATGTGAAGGCATATTTTCAGCTGAAGAAGATCCTGGCGGCAGATACCTATGATGTGGTCCACTGCAATACCCCCATGGGCGGGATCGTTTCCCGCCTTGCCGCGGTCAAAGCAAGAAAACAGGGGACGAGAGTGTTCTATACGGCGCATGGTTTTCATTTCTATAAAGGCGCTTCAAAGAAAAACTGGCTGGTCTTCTATCCTGTTGAGAAGATAATGGCAGGATTCTGCGATACGCTGATCACAATTACGAAAGAAGACCGGCGGCTTGCCGGACAGAAATTTCATACGAATGTGGAGCATATCCATGGCGTCGGCGTTTACACCGAACGGTATCATGCTGTATCTGACGCTGAAAAGCTTCAGATGCGAAGCAAGGAGGGGCTTAAGGATTCAGATTTTGTAATTCTGTGTACAGGAGAACTGAACCAGAACAAGAATCAGAAAGCACTGATCAAGGCGGCGGCTGAACTGAAAGAATCGATTCCCGGACTTAAGATCCTGCTGGCGGGAAACGGGCCGCTGGAGCAGGAACTGAGAATGCAGATCAGAGAGCTGGGCGTGGAGGATGCAGTGCGGCTCCTGGGATACCGCACCGATCTGGAAAAGGTCACGCCGGCGGCAGATCTCGTCGTATCCTGCAGCTACCGGGAAGGACTTCCGCTGAATATACTGGAAGCGATGCTCTGCTGCAAACCGGTGGTTGCTTCTGTCAACAGAGGACACAGAGAACTGGTGCGGACAGGATATAACGGATATCTCGTCCCGCCGGATTCACCCGCAAAATATGCAGAGGCGATAAAGAAAATATACAGCAGCCGCAAACTCGCGGAACAACTGGGGGAAAACGGTTTCCGCATGGCGCAGCCATACACGGCAGCATCAGTGAAAAAGGAACTGTCCCATATCTATCAGCTGGATTAAAGGTTTTGGTGAGATAATATGAAGATCGGAATACTGACGCATTATAATGTAAATAATCAGGGCGCTCAGCTTCAGATGCTGGCGATGAAATGTTATCTGGAAGAAATGGGACACCAGGTCTGTATCCTGACGTATGAGAAGAATTTTGATTTCGATAAGGCGGAAGCAAAGAAAAACAGCATGTCGCTGCGGAATTTCCCTTACTATATAAAAAATTATCTGTTTGACAAGGGGATTGCGCTCACACTGTTTAATACGAGGAAAGCTCTGGTGCATAAAAAATCCAGAGAAAATCTGGAGTTTCTGCCCTATGACCAGAACGACTGCGATGCGGTCATAATCGGAAGTGACGAGGTATTCAGCATCGACGTGGGATGCAATAAGATGATGTACGGATACGGACTGGGTAAGAAACCCGCCATTGCGTATGCTCCGGCATTCGGAAGGACAACGGAAGAACTGCTGAAAAAATATCATTGTTATGATCTGGTGAAGAAGGGGCTGAGCAGTATGTATGCACTTTCTGCCAGAGATCAGCATACAAGGGAAATGATCTTCCACATGACCGGAAGAGATGTCCCCCTGGTCAGCGATCCGGTCCTTTTGTACAGCGGCAGGAAATTTCATGTGCCGGTCAGGAAGATCCGGAAAAGATACCTTCTGGTTTATGCTTATGACAGAAATATGACAGATAAAGAAGAAATCCGGAATATCAGATATTACGCGAAAAAGCATGGATTGATCACGGTTTCGCTCGGGACATATCATAAGTGGTGCGACAGAAATATCGTCTGTGACGCCCGGCAGTGGTACTCATATTTTAAATATGCGGAATGTGTGGTTACAGATACATTTCACGGAACAGTTGTGGCGGTCAGAAATCACTGTAATGTGGCGGTATTTATCAGGGAGAGCATTAATGCATTCAAGCTGGAATCGCTGCTGCGGGAGACTGGTCTTGAAAACCGTCGTCTGAAACGTCTGACTGCGAAGAATCTGGAGCATGTACTGTCACAGACGATCGACTATGATGCGGTCGATCAGAGGATCGAGGATTCTCTTGAAGTGAGCAGGAAGTATTTAAAAGAGGCGTTGGAGAAGATAGAATGAGCGGCAATATTATGGAAAAGACAGAGCGGGCCTGCTCCGGCTGCGGCGCATGCGCAGCAGTATGTCCGAAAGATGCCGTGCGGCTGCGTATGGACCGGGCGGGATTCCTGACCGCAGAAGTCAGAGAAGACAGATGTGTAGAATGCGGATTGTGTCGGGAAGTATGCAGCCGTTTTTCTGAACAGAATCCAAAGACGAATCTGTATGAGGCAAGGCTGTATGCGCTTCAGAGCATGAACAGGAAGACAGTCAGGAAATGCTCTTCCGGCGGCGTTGCACATGAGCTGGCGGAGTCGGCGGTCCGAAGGCATTACAAAGCAGTGGGCGCTGTGTATGACACTTCTTCGGACTGTGTTTTTCACAAAGTGATCAGTAGAGAAAGTGATATCAGCCGGCTGGACGGCTCCAAATATCTGCAGAGTGATCCGGCGGCTGCTTTTCAGCGGGCGGTGGCGGAAGCAAGGGAGAACCGTGACAGCTGTTTCTATGTATTCGGGACGCCCTGTCAGATCGCAGGGCTGGACAGAGCGCTACAGAAGTATAAGATCCGGGATCAGTTCCTTCTGACAGAGATTTTCTGTCACGGGGTTCCCAGCTATAAACTGTGGGAAGAATTCTGTGCAAGAGTTCAAAAGAAACTGAAAGCAGAACGGTTTGACTCTGTATTGTTCCGATATAAGAAAAATGACTGGCACTCCTATTGCCTCAGGGTATCGGCAAAGAATAGAACTTATTACGGAGCCAGAGAGACAGAACTGTTCTGGCAGGTATTTTTTGAAAATATCCTTCTTGGAGACGCCTGCTATGAGTGTACGGCAAGAAAAGAGCAGTCATCGGCTGATCTGAGGATCGGCGATTACTGGGGAGCAAGATTCCAGAACCGTTCGGACGGTGTATCGGCGGTTTTTGCATGTACCGAGCGCGGCCAGAAGGTCATGGAGGAACTGATAAGGGAGAAACGTTTCCGGGTCTTGAAGGAAACGGATGCGGAGGAGATGCTGGCGGCGCAGAACATGGCCGGTTATTCGCAGCGGACTCTTCATAATGAGGCTATGCAGGTGCTGCGAGCGAACGGCAACATAAAAGACGCAGTCCGCTATTACCGTAAACGCCAGAGCGGAAGACAGAAATTAAAAAGATTTCTTCTCCGGGCAAGCGCAGTAATTCCGGATGGGCTACGCGCAGGGCTTCGCAAGGCAAACAGCAGCAGACTGCTGAAAAAGTAGGAAACAGAGAAGGACGGTTATGAGTATCAGATATTCGGTTATTATCCCGGCATATAATGCGGAAAAAACAATAAGGCGCTGCCTGGACAGTCTGGTCAGTATTATCCGGGACGACGTGGAACTGCTGGTGATCAATGACGGTTCAGGGGACAGGACAGGGGAAATCTGTCAGGAATATGCGGAGAGATACAGCAATGTGCGCTATTTCTGTAAAGAGAATGGCGGAGTGTCTTCTGCAAGAAATATGGGGCTGGATGAGGCGGAAGGAGAGTATATCCTGTTCGTAGACAGCGATGATTTTGTGACAGAAGAATACTTTGAGATATCTGATAATGTCACACGTATACAACCGGATTTTGTCCTGCTTGGAAGATATATTTATAACGGAAAGCATTTGATTCCGCATACGACAGGCATGAAAGATCAAATAACGGAGACATCTGAATCGACTGCGGAACTTTTGAGCAGAGCACTGGAAAAGCAGCTTCTGAATGCTCCGAGCAGTAAGATATTTAAGAGGAACATAATTGAGAAAAACACAATACGATTCGATGAAAGACTACCGATTGGTGAGGATAAAGTATTCGTGGTGCAGTATATCATGCATGCATCGACGGCAGTGACAGCAGATCAGCCGGTTTATGCCCTTTCGGTTGAAAATGAAGAATCTCTTTCAAGAAAGAAACGGGAAAATTTATCAGAATATATTCTGCTGGAGCATGAGCTGCTGTTCCGGGCGGTCCGTGAAGCTGATCTGGAGGAGACCTGTAAAGGAAAATATCGTGAAGCTCTGACTTACTCATATTACAGAAGTGCATACACGGTAATCGCAGAACTTCAGAAAATGGATCTGTCCCCAAAAC
Organism: Mediterraneibacter catenae; assembly: GCF_008691045.1. GTDB lineage: Bacteria > Bacillota > Clostridia > Lachnospirales > Lachnospiraceae > Mediterraneibacter > Mediterraneibacter ornithocaccae. Next base: position 32,768 of record NZ_VMSO01000011.1, on the reverse strand, counting down.
ACAGGATAGAAGAAACAAAAAAGATTTGTATGAACTATAACAGCAGGATCAGATGCAGGCTTAATACATTAAAAATCATGATTCTTGCGCTGCCGATCAGACTGTGTATGTGCAGGAGCATCGATTATATGATGAAGAAGAAAACGGGTTGATACTATGAAAAATGTTTTGATTATAATCGGGAAGTTAATCATAGGCGGGGCAGAGCGCGTCGGCAGGGATATCGGCTATTATGCAGATAAAAAGAAATATAGAATACATTATCTTGTATTTGAGGATGATATATGTGCTTATGAAAAAGAACTGACAGATGCGGGGTGTATTATACATCATATGGATCCGCCGTCTTCCGGATATGTCAGATATTACAGGAATCTGTGCGAGTTGATAAAAAGGCAGCAGATTGATATTATCCATGCACATACCATGTTTAATTCCGGGTGGGCAATGCTGGCAGGATGGCAGCAGAGAGTTCCTGTACGCATCAGTCATTCACACAGTATCAGAGGTCCGGAACACAGAGGTTTTGTAAAAAATCTGTATGAAAAAACCATGCGCGTGATGATCCGCCTTTTTGCTACAGATTATGTGGCGTGTGGAAAAGGCGCAGGGGAATGGCTTTATGGGAAAAAATTTTTTGAGAAAAATGGGACAGTGATATATAATGGCATTGGACTAGATCAATATATATATGACGAAAATGAACGAAATAAGGTACGCGAAAAGTATGGATTGCAGAAAAAATTTATCATAGGTCATGCCGGGCATTTTGCACCGGTAAAGAATCAGGGATTTTTACTGGAGCTGATGCCTGAAATCATCAGAAGGAGACCGGATGCTTTCTTGATGCTCCTTGGTGACGGTCAGAACAGGCGGAAGTTTGAAGATGAAGCTATTAAACTGGGACTGCAGGACAAAGTTCTTATGACCGGTAATGTAAAGAATGTGGGAGCTTATATGAGTGCGATGGATATTTTTACATTTCCGTCACTTTATGAAGGAATGCCGCTTGCTTTAGTCGAAGCACAGAGCAATGGCCTGCCATGTATAATATCCGCAAAGATACCGAAAGATGTATATCTTACAGATCTGATCCGGTCACTGCCCCTGGAAAATTCCGCTGAGCAGTGGATAGAAGCGATTACAAAAGCCGGAAGAAATCATTCGGAAAAATATGGTGAAAGAATGAAAGAACTCGGTTTTGACAGGAATGGAATGCTGCAGAAGATATATGAATTGTATGAAAGGGCAGAATAAATGTCGATAAAAATCATTATAGGCAAGATTATTTATAATATATTGGGTAAGCATATGCCTCCTTCCGACAGCAGGTTCAGTTTTGGAAGCAAACACATACGTGCATTTTGTGGGAAGCTGATTTTAAAAGAATGCGGCAAGAATATTAATATTGAAAAAGGAGCCCATTTCAGTTCGGAAATGTCTCTGGGAGATCATTCCGGCATTGGGATCAATGCCCAGATCGCTCCATATGTTTCTATTGGTAAAGATGTAATGATGGGGCCGGAATGCATGATGTATACAGTAAATCACGGCATGGCTCGTACAGATATCCCCATGTGGAAGCAGCCGTTTACTGCTCCCAGACCGATCGTGATAGAAGACGACGTCTGGATCGGTTCCAGGGTGATCATCCTTCCAGGAGTTCATGTGGGACGAGGAAGCGTGATCGGGGCGGGATCGGTAGTGACAAAAAATATCGAACCTTACAGTATTGTAGGCGGTAATCCGGCAAAGCTTATCCGAAAGAGGGAAAGATAAATTGAAGCATATTATTTTTGTAATGCCGACGCTCCGTATGGGAGGAGCAGAAAGAGCACTTGTGTCATTATTAAAGACATTGGATCCAAAGAGGGTAAAAGTAGATTTGTTCCTGTTTGAAAGAGGGGGTGTGCTTGAAAAAGAAGTGCCTTCCTGGGTGAAGATTATACAGTCGGATCCTATAGTAAGGGATATGACGCTGGAATTGCGAAATTATTTGGGGGAACTTTTAAGACACAGGAAACTTTCAGCCGCGATTACCCGCTTAAAGATAACTGCTATGGCTCGGCGCAGGAAAAATTATTTTAGCTGGGGAGCGATTGAAAAGTACATCCCCTCTGTTCCGGGACATTATGATGTGGCAGTCGGTTTTCTGGAAGGATTTACAGATTTTTTTGTAGTTGATAAGGTGAATGCGGACAGGAAGATCGGCTGGATTCATACGGACATGTCAGGAAAAATATTTAATAAACAGGAAATGGCATATTACCGGAAACTGGATATGCTGGCTACGATATCTGAAAAATGTCGTACTGCGTTTATCACTAGAAGCGAATATCCGGGAGAAAGGATGCGTGTTATCGAAAATATCGTTCTACCGCAGGAGATACTGCATAAAGCGGATGAAACGGTGGATGAGATGTGGGACTCTTCAAAGGTACATATTGTCTCGGTTGGAAGGCTTGAATATCTGAAAGGCATGGACATTGCTGCAAAAACAGCTTTGATATTAAAGGAAAACGGCTGTGATTTTGTATGGCATATATATGGCAGAGGGCTGATGCGGGAAGAAATTAGTCAGTACGTTAAACAGAATAATCTTTCCGACTGTTTTATTCTGGAAGGGCAGAGGCCAAATCCATATCCTTATATGAAGAAAGCAGATATTATTGTACAGCCATCCAGACGGGAGGGGAAATCTCTTGTTCTGGATGAAGCTAAGATTCTTGGAAAAGCAATTGTTGTTACAAATTATCCTTCTGTAACAGATCAGATTACAGACAGAAAGACAGGGATTATTGTAGACACAACACCGCAAGCTATTGCAGAAGGGGTTGAACTTCTTGTGACAGATAAAAGACTGAAGAGTAATCTGGAAGATAACTGCCGTCGCGCACCGAACCGGAGCAGGCTAGTGGTAGATCAGTTCTACAAACTGACTGATATTTAACAGCATAAAAATTAAAACTGGAGTTGAATTATGGATCGTCAGATGATATTGCTGCTGGTTATTATGTCAATCACATTATTATACACCAGAGCAAAGGATACAGATTATAACAAAAAAATATGCGTGACAGCCATAACGGTTGTACTGGCATTATTCAGTGGATTTCGCTCATGGTGGCTTGGGGATTTGATCAAGTACTATACAGACTATCTTAATTGTAATGGAGCGGACTGGCGGGATTATGTTTTTCAGGATTATACTAATATGGGGCTCCCGTTGTTTTTCCGCGGGGCAGGGGCAGTGGGAATATCCTTTGATGTGTGTATTTTTATAATCGCTGTCTTTTTTTCCGTGGCACTCGGGATTCTTGTTTACAGATTTTCTCCGTCTCCGTATTGGAGCTATCTCATGTTTATTGCCATGGGATTTTATATCTTCACCTTTAGTGGTCTGAAACAGACATGTGCTATGGGATTCATTATATTTGCGATGATGGCGATTCTGGATAACAGGCCTGTGCGGTTTGTAATATGGGTTTTGATCGCTTCGGTCTTCCATGCCCCGGCGCTTGTCTTTCTGGCGGCGTATCCGATGGCAAAAAAGAAGATTAATGCATCTTATTTCTTCCTCATTGCTGCCATCATCATTCTGGTGTATTTTTTCCATGACCAGATTGTTGAAATGATGGCGGAAGCATACTATGAGGAAGAAAAGCTGTATGTTGCCAGCGGCGGGATCGGCGGGCGAGTGCTTATGATGGCCCTGATCATGGTATTTGGTGTTGTTATGAGACCGCTGCGGAAAAGAGATACTGTATTTCGGCAGGTGTTTAATCTGATGGTTGTTGCGGCAATCATTCAGTATTTTTCGACTTATGACAATGTGTTTTCCAGGCTTGCGGACTATTATTACCAGTTTATTGTTTTATTCCTGCCTCTTGCAATGGAAAGAGGAGACCATCAGGCATTGGTACAGCCGGAGAGGCAGTATGAGATACGCTATTTTACGCATCGGAGTTATCTGCTGATTGGTCTGGCGATCACGCTGTTTGCACTGTGGTATTACAATAGTTACATCGATAGTTCACAGGCGATTTTGCAGGACTTCAGATTTTTCTGGGAGATCGATCCGTATTCTCTGTATGGAAAGTAATTGAGGTGGTGGCATGCTGCAATATAGTTTTATCATTCCGGTATATAAGTGCGAAAAATATCTGAAAGCCTGTGTACAGAGCATCCTGGGACAGGATATAAACAATGAGTTTGAAGTCATACTTGTTGATGACGGTTCTCCGGATAATAGCGGTGAGCTGGCGGATAAACTGGCGTCAGAGTACAGCAATGTCCGTACATTTCATAAAAAAAACGGAGGCGCGGCCAGCGCCAGAAACAGAGGAATTTCTGAGGCGGAGGGCAAATATCTTCTGTTTATAGACGGAGATGATACGGTCACTTCTGGACTGATGGAGTCAGTGGAGCACTATCTTGAAAAGGATGCAGAAGATCTCGTCATCTATGGAATGTCTTTTGACTATTATCGTAAGGGATTCATAGAACGGACGGAAAAGATTTGCTGCAGCCATAGCGGCAGATATGGCGTGGAGGATGTGTTCAGATCGTATCCGGCGTTCTTTTATGATAACGCCCTGTCCAGTGCCTGTAATAAAGTGTTTCTGGCAGAGACAATTAAAAAAAATTATATATTATTTAATGAAGAGATGACATTATATGAGGATTATGATTTTGTATTGCGATACCTGATGCATACGGATTATGTTCGGTGCATCGCAGAGCCATATTATCACTACCGGCATGACGTCGAGGATATTCATCTGGATTACCGTGTCCGAGACTTTGATAAACTGAAGCAGAATATGAAGTATCTGCTGCAGACCAGTCTGGAAGCAGGCCGGGGAAAAGGACAGGTAGCAGTTCCGTTTCTTGAAGTAACAGCAGATCTTTACATGCAGCTTCTGATCCAGCATCTAATGAACCATACTTACTCAGCGAAAGAGATGGGGGAGCGGCTGAAAGCTTATTACGGAGAACCGGATTTCCGCAGGCTCCTGGAGAATCCGGTCAATTTACGGAAAGAGTACCGAAAGCTTTTGACATGGACAGACGCCGGCAGATTCCGAACAATTCAGATACATTTTATGAAAAAAAGAACTGTTTCAAAAATAAAGAAACGGATAAAAAAGGTGCTTAAGTCATGAAACCAATCGATTTGAAAGAAATGCAGCAGATTGAATTAAATCTTCTCCTAGAGCTGGACCGCGTATGCAGGAAGTATTCGCTTCGCTATTATATGGACGGCGGCACGCTGCTGGGAGCGATGTGTTATGAAGGATTCATTCCATGGGATGATGACATTGATCTGAAAATGCCGCGACCGGATTATAATAAGCTGCTGACACTGCAGGAGGAGTTCCCCCCGCATATCCGACTGGATGCTCCGTCGGAGAAACACTGCGAATATACGATGCTGAAGCTGATTGACAGCCGGACTGTCCTGAAAGAACAGCACGGAGATTCCGTCAAAACGACAGGAGTTTATCTGGATGTATTTCCTATGGACGGGCACCCGGGAAAGCCAAAGGAGTGCAGAGAACATATCCGAAAGCTTCAACGGCTGAACTCGCTGTTCCACCTGTCGCTGGATCATTTTGCTTCGATGAAAAAATCGGGCTCCCTTTTTACAAAAGTTAAGGGAATGGTATACAACAGGCTTTATACTCCATGGAAATTGTACCAGGATATGACCAGACTTGCAGAAAGGTATGATTATGAAACGGCAGAATATGTCGGGCTTCTGATCGAAGGAAATGCAGGAAAAGAGCGGTTTGAAAAAGATTGGCTCCAGCCCGGATTTAAGCTTGAATTTGAGGGGCATATGCTGCCGGCGCCTTCCGGATATAAAAGGCATCTGGAGATTTTTTACGGAGAGCATGTGACGAAGCCGGAGTGTTATCACAATCTGCCGATGATCCTTCCCGATCATCAGCATGAAGTTTTTTGGAAAGAGCAGGGAACAGAAAATGGGATTTAATATCAGGCATATTAAGAAATACTGGAGATGGGTAAAAAAGACGCATGTTCAATATAAAGAAAATACTTTCTTTTCTAAAAAATATGCGCGCAGATGTCTTGCGCTGGATATCGCGCTTCTGCGGAACCGTCCGGATGAGGAGATAGACCGCGCAGCGATGAAAAAGCACGAATGGGTGCTGGATTACATGGAAGATAAATGTTCGGAAACTATTACAAAATACAAAAACATGCCTGCGCCGGAAAATCTGCATAAGCTGAATAAAGAGACAAAAGTCTGGAGCATGTGGTGGCAGGGGGAGGAGCATGCGGATAAGCTGTTCCGTATGTGTATTGACAGTGCAAGGAGGCATACCGGCCAGGAAGTGATCACGCTCTCAAAAGATAATTATCAGAATTATTTCGATATCCCGGAATACATCCTTCAGAAGAACCGCGAGGGAAAGATTGCCCTGCAGCATATCTGCGACCTGATGGTAGTATCCATAATGGCGGCGGAAGGCGGATTCTTCACAGGCGCTACTGTGTGGTGGTCTCAGGATAAAGGAGCAGACTTCTTAAGAACGCCGTTTTTCGTCTGCAAGGCGGAGACGAAACGAAAGTATCTGATATCCCGGTCAAGATGGGTCGGCTATGTGATGGGCGGGAACAAAGAGTTTCCGCTGTTCCCTTTTACGAGGGACTGCCTGCTGGAGTACTGGAGAAAATGTGATATGGCAGTGGACTACCTGATGATGGATTATATCTTCGAACTGGCATACCGGAATATCCCCTGCGTAAAAGAAATGATCGACAGTGTCCCGGACAATAACCTGCTTCGAAATGAGCTGATCAATAAACTGTCAGAGCCGTATGATGAGGAGGCTTTTAAACGGTATACCGAAGGCGATACGTTTCTGTATAAATTATCGTGGAAATTTGGAAACAAGGCGGAAAAAACTGCGGACGGCAGAATAACGAATTACGGTCACATGCTCGGAGAATGTGGTGACAGATTGTGAGGAAGAAGATGGAGAAACCTTATATGCTTGAATTCCCAAGGCATGGAGATGACAGGGGCTGGCTTGTTGTCGTAGAAGGGCTGAGTGATATCCCGTTTGATATTAAAAGAATCTTTTATATTTACGGGTCAGACGCAGATGTTGTGCGAGGGAAGCACGCAAACAGAAAAAGCGAATTTGTTCTGATCAATGTATGCGGAAGCTGTAAAGTAAAAACGTATGAAAGAGACGGAACCGAAGAGGTCTTTGTTCTGGACAAGCCTCATACAGGAATATATATTCCGAAAATGGTGTGGAAAGATATGTATGATTTTTCCGGGGACAGTATTCTGCTCTGTCTTTCCAGTGAGCATTATGACGCGGAAGAATACATACGGGATATGGATGAATTTATGCAGGAAAAGGATGTGTAAAAGTGTCAGTTGATTTTGTGAGATTAAAAAGAGGATATGATCTGTACGCTCAGGAATATGAGGAAGCGGCTCTTCGCGCCATGCGATCCGGCTGGTATATTCTTGGAAAAGAACTGGAAGAATTCGAAGCTGGATTCGCAGAATATATGGGAGCAAAGTATTGCATCGGCGTAAATTCCGGACTGGACGCACTGATCCTGGCTGTACGTGCGCTGGACATCGGACCGGGGGACGAGGTGATCGTGCCTGCAAATACATATATTGCTTCGGTGCTTGGAATTACAGAAAACGGAGCGACGCCGGTTTTTGTAGAACCTGATCGATATTTCTGCATTGATGCTGAGCAGATTGAACAGGCCGTCACAGATAAGACAAAGGCAATCCTGCCGGTACATTTATATGGTCAGCCCTGTGAGATGGATACAATACAAACTATTGCAGAGAAGTACGGGCTTTATGTGATTGAAGACTGTGCACAGTCGCACGGTGCGGTTTACAGGGGAAAGAAGACGGGAACTTTCGGGAAGATCGGATGCTTCAGTTTCTATCCGACAAAACCGATGGGAGCGCTCGGCGATTCCGGAGCATTGCTGACAGATGACGAGAACATCGCCCAGAAACTTCGGGCGCTCAGGAATTATGGAAGCGCAAAAAAATACGTTAATGATATCTGCGGGAAAAATACCCGTCTGGATGAAGTGCAGGCTGCAGTTCTAAAGGTGAGTATGGCGCATCTGCAGGAAGGAAATGCATGGCGAAACCGCATTGCCGGAATGTATTTAGAAGGGATAGAAAACCCGCTTGTAAGACTGCCTGAAACACGGAACGGGGCAGAGCATGTGTACCATGTATTCCCTCTTCTCTGTGAAAGGAGAGAGGAGCTGCAGAGATATTTGCTGGATAAAGGAATCCATACTTTGATCCATTACCCGATACCGCCCCATCTGCAGAAATGTTACGAATATCTGGGGCATCGAAAAGGGGAGTATCCGCTCAGCGAATCTTATGCCGCACAGGAATTAAGCCTTCCGATCTATGCGGGGATGCCTGATGAAGAGGTGAAACTGGTAACAGATGCGGTGAATTCCTTCAGGGAGGATTAAAGATGGCGGAGATTTATTTGCGCGGATTACAGGAAAAGGATGCCCCATATATGCTGGAATGGATGAAAGATCCGGCCATCGCCTGTTTTTTCCGGTTTGATGCGCAGAAGATGACGGTGGATTCCTGCTGTGATTTTATTTTAAAAAGCGGGGAAGACAGCAGATGCCGTCATTTTGCGATCGCCAAAAAGGATACAGACGAGTATCTGGGAACTGTGAGCCTGAAACAGATCGATCAGGAGACGGGCGAGGCAGAGTATGCCATAAGCACGAGAAAGAAAGCACATGGAACAGGCGCCGCTTTTCAGGCGACCCGACTGATCTGGAAAGTCGCCTTTGAAGATTACCGGTTACGCAGAGTATATCTGAACGTACTGGCGGAGAATCAGCGGGCAAATGCTTTTTACAGGAAAGTCGGATACCGGTTTGAATATTGCGAGGAAAACGCAGTCGAGATACAGGGCGTAAGGAAGCATCTGAACTGGTATGCAATAAACCGGAAGCAGTATATGGAGATAGCAGAAAATGAATCATTCAAATGAAATTGCGGTAAGTGTCGCCGTGATCACTTATAATATGGAGGGATATCTGAAGCAGCTCCTTGACAGTATCCTGAAGCAGAAGACAGATTTCCGTTATGAAATCGTGGTGGATGATGATCATTCGCCGGATCACTCGCGGGAGATCCTGCTGGATTACAGGGACAGGTATCCGGATAAATTTGTCCTGTCTCTTCGGGATCAGAATGTGGGCGGCAGCAGAAATATGTATGGTGTACTGAGACAGTGCCGCGGCAGGTACATCGCGATCCTGGAGGGGGACGACTGGTGGGAATGTGATGATAAGCTGCAGTACCAGTATGACTTTATGGAGAAGCATCCGGAGTATGTGGGGATGTACTGCAATTCGTGGTGCGAGCTCAGCCGGACAGAGTCTGTACAAAGGGTTAGAAGGGATATGAAAAAGCCGATGGTTTTTTCTTATCGGGATTTTATGAATTATCATTTCTTTGACCGGCTGCCGAACAGTACGGATACTGCGTTTTTCAGAAATTTTTTCCGGGATGCGCCGGAGCGGGAAGTGTCTGTGTTTTATAAGGCCCACAAAATGGTCTGGGATCAGTCGCTGGCGCTTATTTTGTACGGGAAAGGCAGGGTGTATGTTGATCCCCGCCTTGTGAGCCACCACCGGACGATTGTGGAAAAAGGCGGTACGAATTATCAGTCCCGGTATGCGGTAGAAGACCATAAGGTCACGGACGCTTATATGTATGCATGCCATGAGGAGTACATGGAAAAGGTGCTGAGGAGAAACTGCCGGAAATTCTACAAAGTGCGGGGGATGATCTTCGCAGAAGCTTTCTGGATCGCCCTGAAGAGCGGTAAAGCAGAGGACCGGGAGAAGGCACGGCAGATCTGGAAGCAGCGGAGAAAGAAATGGCCTCTGGTGTGGTGGGCATTTTATTGGGGATGCGGCACCGTGCGGAGGAAAATTACAGCAGGCAGGAAATGAGGTGGTATATATCATGGATAAATTTCAAACAGTGATCATGCCTAAAACGGGATGGTTTGATATTGACCTTAAAGAAGTCTGGCGGTATCGGGATCTGATCTCGCTCTTTGTAAAACGCAATTTTGTATCAAAGTATAAGCAGACGATTCTCGGACCTTTATGGGCTGTGATACAGCCTTTACTGACAACGGTTGTTTTTACAGTAGTATTTGGTTCTCTGGCGGGATTGTCAGCAGACGGAGTACCGCCCTTCCTCTTTTATTTAAGCGGCAATGTCGCCTGGACTTATTTTTCGGCCTGTCTGACTCAGACAGCCAGCACTTTTACCAGCAATGCAGGAATACTCGGTAAGGTATATTTCCCACGGGTGGTCATGCCGATCTCGACAGTACTGACCAATCTTATTGCATTTGCGATCCAGTTTGTAATGTTTTTAGTATTCTGGATTTATTATTATGCAAAAGGAGAGGTGCAGATAGATAAACTGGTATTGCTTCTTCCGGTATTGATACTTCAGATGGCGCTTCTGAGTCTTGGGACAGGCATTATAGTTTCTGCGCTTACGACAAAATACCGGGACCTTCAGATGCTTGTCGGATTCGGCGTCCAGCTGTGGATGTATGCGACACCGGTGGCGTATGATATTGGTATTATTCCAGAAAAATATATGGGGATTTATATGTTGAATCCCATGACGTCTGTTATCAATATTTTCCGCAAAGCCTTTCTCGGTCTTGGAGATTTCGAACCGGGATATTGTCTGCTAAGCCTGGGAATTACGCTGATCATTCTGGTTGTTGGAATTATATTATTTAACCGCGTTGAAAAAACATTTATGGATACTGTTTAGTCCGGATGTTCCGGGAAACATTCGCTAATGTGGAAGAGAAAGGAAAGATCATGCCGGAGATTTCTGTGATCGTACCTGTATATAATGTTGAAGAATATCTGCGTCCGTGTATAGACAGCATACTGGAGCAGACATTTACAGATTTTGAATTGATTCTTGTTGACGATGGAAGCCCGGACAGATGCGGAGAAATCTGTGATGAATATGAGCGGACAGATACAAGGATTCGTGTAATCCATCAGGAAAACAGGGGGCTCTCCGCGGCGAGAAATGCAGGGCTGGATCAGATGTCAGGAGAGTATGTGACATTTATCGACAGCGATGATGTTGTTGCTGAAGATTATCTGGAGTTGCTATTTAATTGTGCAGCAGAATATAAAGCACAGATTTCAGTATGTCAGATGTATGAATTCCAGGATCCGGAAATGTTATTAAAAAAGGCTGCAGGAACCGGGGAAAAACGTGTGATCAGCGGTCAGGAAGCTGTTCTGGATATGTATATGGATAAGAAAGAAGTGCCGGTTAATGCATGCTCAAAACTGTATCACAAAACATTATTTGATGAATTGAGATTCCCGGAGGGAAAGCTGCACGAAGATCAGGCAAGAGTGCCGCGTTTGCTTTTTATGGCGGATACAGTTGTGATCAGTTACAATCAGGCATACGGCTACAGAACAAGGGCTTCCAGTATTATGCATTCGAAATTTAATGTTAAGCGGTATGATGATGTGGAGGCTGTGGAAGGATGCATCCGTTTTTTTAGGAATCATCAAAACGTAAGAGTAGCGGATGCGGCTGTAAATCGAAGAAATAAACTGCTGGCATTGTACACACTTTTTGCATATCGGGATCATGTTCACCATGAAGTTCCGAAAAAATACCGTATGAGTCAATATCAGGCTCTCAAGTACTTATATAAGAATCTGACAGATGATCAATATACGTATCAACTGGCTAAAGTGCATCCAACTTGGCTTTTGCCGCATGTATATCTTCGAAAAGTAAAAAGAATGCTGGGAATTAAAGTGCCAGAATAGTCAGAAAATTTAGGGGGGGGGGGTAACATTGTATGCCAGAACTTTCAATTATTGTTCCAGTATATAATGTTGAAAAATATCTGATAAAATGTATAGACAGCATTTTGCAGCAGACATTTACAGATTTTGAACTGATTTTAGTAAATGACGGTTCAACGGATAATTGTGGCGCCATTTGCGAGGAATATTCCGGAAAAGATTCACGGGTCAGGGTAATACATCAGAAAAATCATGGAGTAAGCGCAGCAAGAAATGCCGCTTTAGTTATTGCGCAAGGGACGTATGTCGGATTTGTTGACGGCGATGACTGGATTGAGCCGGATATGTTCCACAAAATGTATCAGGCAGCATTGAAAGAAAAAACAGATGTTGTAATATGCGGTGCAAATTATTATGAAAATAACGGAGACTTTATCAGGAGCGACCTGGTCAAAGAAAAAAGATATGATCAGAAGCAGCTGATAAAGAATTTATACGGAACACCAAATCCGCTGGGCGGAACCTGCTGGAATAAGCTGTTCCGCCGTTCAAAAATTGGAGAGATTCGCTTCAGAGAAAACCTTACTATGGCTGAAGACTGGGTATATCTGTTTGAATGTTTTAAGCGATGTGATTCGGGCATTCAGTTGCCAGTGGCGCTTTACAATGTTGTTGAACGTACCGATAGTGTAACAAGAAAGAATGAAGTACAGGCAATATGTGATATCGTTTTTGGCGGAAAACTAAAATTGTTATTATTATTGGGACGGGCATATTCAAAGGAAATGGAAAGATATGCAACGGATAAATATCTTGATGATTGTATACGCTATTCAAATGTGTTGCGTGATGTGGCAAAGGAAACCGGACAGCCATATCGGCGAAAAGTAATAAAGATGCGGCTACAAATGCTAAAAGTTATTCCACGAGCATATATAAAAAGAATATTGCCTGGAAAAAAGATCCGGGGATATATATTTGAGATGCTGAAGAAATAAGCCTGTGATAAACGGTATATAAGAGCAGGAAGAAACTAAAGTAAAAAGAGGACACATTAAAAATGGATAATCTGGCAATAAAATTTGATCATATCTGTAAAGAATACCGCCTGGGTTCCATTGGAGGGGGAACGCTTCGAGGGGATCTGCAGAGCTGGTTTGCGAAGATGCGCGGAAAAGAAGATCCGAACAGTAAATTGGCCGATGCAGGGCGGGTTCCCGCAGGTTCAGAGAGATTTCTGGCACTGGACGACGTATGCTTTGAAGTGAAACAGGGAGAAACTCTGGGGATTATCGGACATAACGGAGCAGGGAAGTCGACGCTGCTGAAGCTTTTATCCAGGGTGACAGCCCCGACGAAAGGAACGATATCCTATAACGGCCGTATCGCTTCTATGCTTGAAGTCGGAACCGGATTTCATCCGGAACTCACAGGACGCGAAAACGTATATATGAACGGCGCTATCCTGGGGATGAGTAAAGCAGAGATAAGCCGCAAATTTGATGAGATTGTTTCTTTTGCAGAAATGGAGCGGTTCATTGATACCCCCGTCAAGCGGTACTCAAGCGGGATGTATGTCAAACTTGCATTTGCGGTTGCAGCGCATCTTGACAGTGAGATCATGGTTATGGATGAAGTCCTTGCAGTTGGGGATATGAAATTTCAACAGAAATGTCTTGGCAAGATGGGTGATGCTTCTCAGTATGAAGGACGGACCGTATTGTATGTCAGCCATAATATGAATACGATAAGGCAACTGTGTTCCCGTTGTATAGTACTTGATCACGGGAAAATGGTTTTCGATGGGGATACTGAGACAGCGATCGAGATTTATTCTGACAGCCGCAAAAACATGGAATATCACTATGACTTTACAAAGATTCCACGGGGGATAGAGAAGAATATCAAGCTGGAATTTTTAAGCATGGATGTCCTTCGTGACCGGAATGTCCCGATACGTACGGGTGATGTGGTAGAAGTGAGATTAAAATGCAGGGCCAACAGCGATTTTGATAATATGAAGTTAAGGTTTTCTATCATTGCAGCTGATGACACCATAGCCGGAACCATGTTTTTAAACGAGGGGCTGGCAGCTAAGACAGGGGATGAACTGGAACTTCATCTCGGTCTTGATACAGAACATCTTGCGCCCGGGTGGTACCGGTTTGACCTCTTTTCATTCGAATCCAATGACTTTGGACTTCAGGAATGTTATGACCGGGTGGCAGGCGCGCCAATTCTTGAGATAGAAAAACGGACGGAGAAAGACCTGGAGTGGCTGCCCCAGTGGTGGGGACATGCTCAGTTTCCAGACGTCCGGCTTTATTCAGTGCATTAACAGAGGGATTTTATGGAGAGTTTAGTCTCAGTTATTATTCCGATCTACAATGTAGCGGATTATATGGATGCAGCCATACATTCGGTGTGCAGTCAGGATTATAAAAATCTTGAAATAATATTAGTTGACGACGGATCTGAAGATGGGGCCGGGGGAAAATGTGATGCATGGCTCGGGAGAGATCCAAGGATCCGGGTGATCCATAAAGAAAACGGGGGATTATCGTCAGCGAGAAATGCAGGGTTAGATGCTGCAGGCGGAAAGTATATCTATTTCCTTGACGGCGATGATACAATAGAGGAAAAACTGATCTCTACTGCTGTCGGATATATGGAACAGGGAGAGGATGTCGTTTTTTTCCGGTATTTTCTGATATCATCTGACGGGACTAAAATACCGGCCAGATACGAGGCAGGGAGATATACTCTGGATACTGATGAAAAGAGAGCCCGCTTCCTGACAGATTATATTTTGGCAGGAAGGCTGGACTGGGCCGCCTGGGATAAGCTTTATCGGAGAGAACTGATTGAAAAATATAATCTCCGTTTTGCGGATAATAATATTATTTTTGCGGAGGATCTCTGCTTTTGCTTATGTTATTGTACCCACGCAGTCAATATTCTGAGTGTGGATGAATTTCTATATAATTATATTCAGCGCCCACATTCCATTATGGCAGAACAGTCTGCGAGACTGAATGCCGGACGTATGAATGAGCTGGCAAAACAGTTCTGGTTTTTTGTAAACCGGTATACGGACTGTAATGCTGTAAAAGAGCGTTTCCCGCTTATCTATTTTATGATAATGGATAATGTTCTGACAAGAGCAAGAAACACAATGACCGTTTCTTCATTTGAATTCAGAAAAAGAGTATATGCTGACGTTCGTGACAGGGCATTTATGCGTTTATGGACCGGCCGTTTTCTTAAAATGAAGAAAGAACTGTATACAATATATCCGGAGAGCACTGCAGCATTGAAGATCAGTTTTGCCGCTTTCCTTTATGACGGGAATTATATATTGTTTCGTCTGAGAAATAAGAGGGCACTGTTCTTCGAAAAGCAGAAGTCAAAAAGAAAGAAATAAGAATAGGGAAATTATGGCAGGGAAATACAGAAACGGGATCCTGAGCGCTGAGTTTGGGATCCTGCAGCAGCTGGTAACATTAATCTTCGGATTGATTGTTCCACGGCTTTTTATTCAGACATTCGGATCGGAAATGAACGGACTGCTCAGTTCTCTGGGCAACTTATATTCATACCTTGCCCTGGTAGAGGCAGGGGTAGGGACAGTGGCCATTCAGGCTTTATACGGTCCGGTCGGAAGAAATGACAAAAAAGATATAAATGAGATCATGACCGCAACGGCAAATTACTATAACAAGGCAGGATTTTTATATCTGCTTGGCGTTATAGCAATTGCCGTCGTATATCCGCTGACGGTCACTACAACCATTCCACGCCTTACGATTGTGATACTTGTATTTTTAAACGGAATCGGCGGTGTGATCAATTTCTGGGTTCAGGGGAAATACCTGGTGCTGTTACAGGCAGAGGGGAAAAAATACCTGATGAGTATTGTCACAATGCTCATATATATTGCCCAGAATATCGTTAAGATCGTCCTGCTTTTAAATGGTTTTGATGTTATTGCGATCCATATAGGGTATTTCATGATCAGCCTGTGTCAGATGAGTTTTTATTTCTACTATATGAGAAGAAATTATAAATGGCTCGATCTTCACAGCAGACCAAATAAAGCTGCGTTAAGCCAGAGCAACGCGGTTCTTGTGCAGCAGATCACATGGATGATCTGCAGCAATACGGATATTCTGGTCCTCACATATGTGGCTCAGGATCTGAAAGCGGTAAGCGTGTATACGGTTTATCTGATGGTTTACAGTACGATTGAGAAACTGTTTTCTACATTTTTCGGAAGTTTTCATTACGTGCTGGGACAAAAATACAATACGGACCGGGAAGGATACATGGATATGCACCGTACTTATGAAACGGTAAGCATGGTCGGATCTTTCGCTTTATACACGATAGCTTTTGTACTGACGACGCCGTTTATGAAAATATATACTGCCGGCATTACCGATGTGGCGTATGTGGACCGGTATCTGCCCTTCCTGTTTGCGTTCATGCATCTGCTTTCATCATCCCGCGAGGCATCCAGCAGAGTGATCAATTTCGCAGGGCATTTCAGACAGATGCAGTGGCGTGCTATACTTGAAAGTGTGATCAATCTGGTCGCTTCGATTATTTTGGTGCGGATGCTGGGGATTCACGGAGTCCTTCTTGGAACGATCATTGCTTATTTATACCGTACAAACGATATTATTATCTATGCAAACAGAAAGGTGCTGAAAAGAAGCTGCTGGGCAACCTACAGACTCTGGCTCCAGAATATGGCTGTGTTTGGAATTGTTTTTGCCGTTTTTCATTTTATTCCGCTGCAGCCGGCGAACTTTGCCCAGTTTTTTATGATTGGCATTCCGGTGGGAGTATTCATCTGTATACTTTATCTTATTGAGGCATGGCTGACTGACCGAGAAGCGGCCAGGCAGCTGGTCGGAACGGTTAAGAATAATCTGTTCCGCAGTGGAAAGAAATAGAGCAGGTTCTGAATTTGGAAGAAGAGGATTGCGGTGAAGAAAAAATATTTTGTCGTGGGCGGATTAGCTGTGATCATTATTCTGGCGGTGTTGTACTGCCTCTATGTCAATAATGATCTAACGGTTACATCTTATAAGATTGAAACGAAACTGGATAATCCGCTTCGCATCGTACAACTGACAGATCTTCATGAAAAAGAGTTCGGAGAAGATAATATACGTCTGATCGAAACCGTAAAAGAACAGAATCCGGATCTCATAGTCATGACGGGAGACATGCAGAATAAAAATGACGAGGATACAGACGTTGTCTGCAGCCTGATCAGGGAACTGTCAAATATAGCCGATGTATATTATGGATACGGCAATCACGAGAAAACATGGGAGCAGACTTTTAATAAAAATTTTGCCGAAATAGTTACGGATGCAGGAGCGACTGTTTTAGAAAATGAATATATGGATATTACTGTCCGGGGCAATGAACTCCGGATTGCGGGGTATATGGGGTATTACAGAGCAGTCAATATGACGGCGGATACAGAGAAAGAGCAACAGGCGGAGCTTGCTTTTATGGATGAGTTTGAAAATACTGACAGATATAAAATCCTGCTAAATCATATTCCCACATCATGGTCGGACTGGGGGTATCTGGATCTGTATCCTGTCGATCTTGTTTTCAGCGGCCATTATCACGGCGGGCAGATGGTGCTTCCTTTTGCAGGGCCATTATATGCGCCTTACATCGGTTTCTTCCCGGATAATGTGAAAGGTCTTTATCAGGGCGAAAACGGAAACTGCATTCTATCTTCCGGACTGGGAACGGACTATTTTATTCCAAGAATCAATAATCCACCGGAAATTGTGACTGTGGTATTGGAATGAAAAAAGGATTAGAAATGTGCCAATAAGATAGAGAATGTGAGGATGTTCTAATGACAGTGGAAGTAGAAAACAATACAAGAATTTCATATATAGATAATGCGAAAGGTATTTTAATCCTCTGCATTATTTTGGGACACGTATATACAGGGGGGGGCATACATAGGTTAATCTATGTATTTCATGTGCCAGCCTTTTTCATAATTAGTGGAATCCTGTTTAATTATTCGAAAACACTTGAAAAACCTTTTGCAAGTGTGTTAAAGAAAAAGGTAAAAAATATATTAGTCCCGTTAATTTTTTTTGAAATACTTGGCTCCATAATATATGTTATCCGTTTTGGATTTACGCAGAGCATATTTGGTTTTATATATAATACACTGAGTTTTAATTTTAATAATGGTCCAGATTGGTTTTTATTTGTTTTATTTATTGATGAAATAGCATTTATAATTATTTACAAAGCAATAAAGAACCGATATGTTATCGGGGGAGTTGCTATAGGGTTAGCCATATTATCGATGGCTGTCAGCCATAATATGATTTCAAAGCTTATGCTTTGTTTTTCTTTTATTGTTGTAGGGTATATTTTTTATATTTTTTTTTCAAAAACAAATATATTAGCAGTTGTTTTAAGTTTTTGTTTAGTGGTACTCTGCGCCCTTATTAATTCTGTTGTAGATGTAAGCCAAATGCATTTAGGAAATCCATTGATATTTTGGATTGGAGCAGTGGCCGGAACAAAGTTGATCTTAATACTTGGAATTTATAAATCTTTTTCGATATTGGAATTTTACGGGAAAAACAGTTTGATCATAATGGGAACACATCAGCCTCTATTGCTGCTTATTAAGGAACTGATAACAATTAAAAGTTTTTCTCTTTTATCTGGAGGACTGATATTTATTGGTGTTATTATATTAGAGATTCCTATTATTTATTTGTTTAACAGATTTTTACCTTTTTTAGTTGGGAAAAAGACAACTAGACAGGAGAATATATGAGCAAAGTTATTGTTAGCGGAATGAAAAGAAGAGTAATTGAACTTTGGAAGAAAAGTAAAATATATCATTTGATTGATAATATGATATCTGCCGGTTTTAGGAAACGCCTAAAAAATGATAATTTTACAATCCTATGTTCTAACTGCATAGGGGGGGATCTATCATCGCCTGGGAAAACAGTTTTTGAGTCCTACGATCAATATGTTTTTTTCTCAGCCGGATTTTGTTTCATTCTGTATGCATTTGGATTATTATCTGCAGCAGAAGCTGCATTTTATTAATACAAAATTCAATTATCCGGTGGCTGAGCTGAGAGGGGATCGAGCCATCCCGACAATTACACTGAACTTTAATTATGCTTCAGACAGTAAAGAAGCAGAAGAATTATGGGAAAGGCGAAAAGTAAGGATAAATCGCAAGAATCTGTACGTGATCCTTTATAAGCTTGACGGGTTGACAGTTGAACAGGCAAAACAATTAGAACACTTTCCATGTAAAAATAAAGTCTTGCTGACTGCCGAAAAGTTGCCGGAGATTTCCTGGGCATATTATATTAAGCCGAATGAACGTCAGCAGTATGCGTCGGCCTATCTCGGGAGAAATGTGTTCGGAAAGAGATGGTTTGAAAAGAAATGGGATTTTGTGGACTTTTTAAATAAGTGAAATTTAAACGGTAAGATATTTGATTATAGTGGAGGAAACGTAATTGATTGCATTTTCAGTCATCATTCCGGTTTTAAATGCAGAACATTATATAGAACAGTGCATCTGCAGTGTGCTGAGCCAGAATTATCCGAATTATGAAATCATAATTATTGATGACGGTTCTGATGACAGAACGAAAAAACTGATCCAAAAACTGGGAGAAAAAAATCCGTGCATCATGCTGAAAAGCATCTGTCACTCCGGCGCGGGAGCGGCCAGAAATGTCGGCTTGCATGAGGCATCGGGGGAATACGTAATCTTTTTGGATGCTGATGATTACTGGACAAATCCATATCTTTTAAAAAGCCTGGATGAGAAACTGACGCGACAGAGAACGGATGTAGTCATGTTCCGGATGGACAAGTATACAGAAGACGGTAAACTTCTGAAAAAGTACAGAAAAGCTCCGCTCCCGGCAGAGAAAGCCTGTTATAAACTTTCGGATGTATATGATGTCCTTGTAAAAGACGGTCAGGTTCTCGCGTCAGCATGTAATAAGTGCGTTCGGCGCTCTATGCTGATAAGCCATCATATTGAATTTCAGGAAGGCGGGTATGCGGAGGATATAGACTGGGTTCTGCAGTTGTTCAGTGTGACGGAAACTATCAGCTTTATAAATGAGATATCATATGCGTACAGACAGCACCAAAAAGGATCTGCCAGCAAGAATAAATCTGGACCGAACTATCAGGCTAAAATGATAGAAGACTGGGCGGCACGGATGAAACGGGAGAACATATCCAACAAAAAAGCAGTGGCAGGGCTTCTGGCATTTGAATATGGTATCTGTTTTGGATATTGGCATCATCTTTCCGCCGAGATGAAGAAAATGATGGAAGAGCATCAATATCTTTTGGATTATGCATTGGACCGGAAAACAAAAATGATCAGAAGATTCAAAAAGATTTTCGGACTTCATCTTACATGTACGGCAATGAGGATATATCTGTTTATACGAAGGCTATCCTATGGAAAAATAAAAAAGGAGAAATAAGGGTATGGCTTTAAAAACTTTGAAAATAATGTATGATAAGTTTTATCAGTTTGTGGAAAGAATTTCGGGAAAGAAACCTGGATTACTTAAACTTGTGAGATATGGGGCCGGCGTTGTATGGAATTATATAAACTTCCGGTTTACTATAACAGACTATTTTGAACTTACATTATATAAGAAACGTTATTCAGAAAAGAAAAAATATTTAAGCTCAAAGGATAATCTGTATTTTTCAGAATACGTAGATGATAAAAGGAGGTTGAAAGAACTCTGCAGTAAAACAGAGATGTATCAATTATTAAAACCATATATTAAGCGGGAACAATTATATTCGCAGGAATGTACTTATGACGAGTTTTGTACATTTGCAGACAAACACTCCAGATTATTATATAAACCAGATACTCTTGATTGCGGACGAGGAATTGAAGTCTGGAATATAAATGAAAACAATAAAAATGATTTATATAAACGCTTTACAGAGGAACCTGCTGTGCTTGATGAAATGATAAAACAGCATTCGAAACTTCAGGAACTGTGTCCCAGCAGTGTAAACACAGTACGGTTTTTTACTTTAAAAATCAAAGACAGGTGTATTATTATAGGTGCTGCTCTTAGGATGGGGAACGGGACAAGTGTAGTCGATAATTATTCAGCAGGCGGAATGGTAGGCGCGCTGGATGTTAAAACCGGAAAGGTAATTGCGAAAGCAGAAAATGCAACCGGAAAGAGATTTACATATCATCCGTATTCAAAAATAAAGATTGAAGGTTTTCAGGTGCCGAATTGGCCGGACGTGCTGAAATTTGTAAAAGAGTGTGCGCTAAACTACGAACTGAACTATGTGGCATGGGATATTGCAGTCCGTGAAAAAGATTGTATTTTGATAGAAGCTAACCCAAGCGGTATGACAAATGTTATTCAGATAGCAGGAGCAGGCGGCCGGAAAAAACAGTATTGTGAGTTGAAAAGGCTGTTTCAAAAACAGATGCTGAAATAATAAGTACTGTTTCTAATCTGTTTTGAAAGGGTATTCATAAATGATTGAAAAGAGAAAACCGGACGAGTGCAGGCTGACTATATTTACACCGGTCTATAATCGCGCGCATTGTATTGAAAAATGTTACAGGAGTCTGCTTAGACAGAAGAACCAGAATTTTATCTGGATTATTGTAGACGACGGGTCTGTTGACGGCTTATCCGGTCTGGTTCAGTCATGGATGGATAAAGGCAGCAATTTTCGCATTGAGTTTTACCGGAAAGAAAATGGCGGAATACATACGGCTTATAATCTGGCTCTAAGTCATGTGCATACGGATTACTGGGTATGTATAGATTCCGATGACTGGCTGGCGGATAATGCCGTAAATATTATTTATGAAGGAATTAAATACTGTGAAAAGCATCAGCTTAATGTGTGTGGCATGGTTGGTCTTGATGCGGATCCAGAAGGCAACATATTCGGCGGGAAATTTCCTGCAGTCCACACCGCGTCGCTTATGGAGTTGAAGTTCCGCTACAAACACCGGGGGGATATCAAGGTTGTCTACCGGACTGCTTCTTCAGCGCCTTTCCTCCCGATACCGGAGATACCGGGAGAGAAGAATTTTAATCCGTATTACATTATGCTGCAGATGGACCGGACGGCGCCGCTTCTGATAATCAACAAAGTTCTCTGCATCGTAGATTATCAGGATGACGGCATGTCGGCAAATCTGTTCCGCCAGTATGAAGATTCGCCGGTGAGCTTCGGAATGTTCCGGCTTCAGTATCTTAAGATGCCGGGGCTGCCCTGGCGTTTTCGCTATAAGCAATGGATCCATTACGTTTCATCATGGCTCTTTGCGTTAGAACAGCACAAGGGACAACTATGGAAGCAACAGCAGACAGAAAAAGTCTCCTTCAGGAGACTTGGTATTGCGACAGCGTTTTTACCGGGAGTGCTGCTGCATTTATATATTTTTATGAGAAACCGGTTGAAAAAATAAAAACCGGGTTAAACAGAGGAGGTGCCATCTGAAAATGAAGGGAATTATACTGGCCGGAGGTTCAGGTACCCGCCTGTATCCTCTTACAATGGTAACGTCAAAACAATTACTTCCGGTCTATGACAAGCCGATGATTTACTATCCGATGTCAGTGCTTATGAATGCAGGCATCCGTGATATTTTAATTATCTCTACACCGCAGGATACTCCGCGGTTTGAGGAACTGTTCGGAGACGGACATCAGTTCGGGATCCGCCTTACATATGCGGTGCAGCCGAGTCCGGACGGGCTGGCCCAGGCTTTTGTCATCGGAGAAAATTTTATCGGAGACGATACAGTGGCGATGATTCTCGGCGATAATATTTTTGCCGGACATGGTCTGAAAAAACGTTTAAAGGCGGCGGTTGAGAGCGCAGAATCGGGAAATGGAGCCACCATATTCGGATACTATGTGGATGACCCGGAACGCTTTGGCATCGTGGAGTTTAACTCAGAGGGAAAGGCTGTGTCCATCGAGGAGAAGCCGGCAGAGCCGAAGAGCAACTACTGCGTAACCGGACTGTATTTTTATGATAACAGGGTGGTTCGCTATGCAAAGCAGCTAAAGCCAAGCGCCCGCGGAGAACTGGAGATCACAGATCTTAACCGCATATATCTGGAACAGGGCGAACTGAATGTAGAACTTCTCGGGCAGGGATTTACGTGGCTTGATACGGGGACGCATGAGAGCCTTGTGGACGCCACTAATTTTGTCAAGACGATGGAGTCTCATCAGCACCGTAAGATCGGCTGTCTGGAGGAGATCGCTTATCTGAACGGCTGGATTTCCAGGGAAGAGGTTATGAAGGTTTATGAACTTCTGAAGAAGAATCAGTACGGGCAGTATCTCAAGGATGTTCTGGACGGGAAATATATGGATGGGTTATACTAAATTTGTGCATCTGTTGATATGCGGATATGGTATTTTTAGGAAATGAGTGAATCATAATGAGCAGAAAGATTTTGATTAAGAATTTTGGTCCGGTTAAAACGGCAGAAGTAGATTTAAATAAGAATTTTCAGATTTTTATCGGAGAGCAGGCATCGGGTAAAAGTACGATTGGAAAAGCGGTATATTTTTGCCGGAAGATCAGGGATTATACTCTTGATTTCCTTCTGGACGATGACCAGTTTATGCTTAATCACCAAAATGAGTATTTCACAAATTATCTTAAGTATTTAACACGAAAATTTATGGCCTGCTTTGGACGTACGAAACATATGCCGTATTTTAACATTCAGTATACTTGGAATAATACCTCGATCAGTATTCAAACCAATAAGGATGGATATGTTCGTTTCCGTTTTGATGAGATGCTGAGCAGTCAGATTCAGCACCTTATTCGCGAGACTGCAGTAATGCATCAGAAGATGGCTGATCATAATTCTAATAGTATCATTGATAATATAACTGCGGTAGGTGTGATGAAACGTCGTCTGAGCAAATTTGTTTCTGAAATATTCGGGGATTCCGATGAAGTGATTTATATTCCGGCAGGAAGAAGTCTTCTGGCGACATTATCAGAAGATCTTTGGGGACTGTCAACAGAACATATGGATCTGACGATGAAGGAATTTATTTCTCTGATCCAGAGAGCTCGAAGTAATTTCGGGACAAAGATTCCGGAGATGATTAAGGACTATACAAAGACAGTGAAAGGTCAGATCAATAATGCGGCTGTAGATCAGGCATACCAGCTGATTCAGGAAATTCTTAAGGCTGATTATACCAGTGAAGAGGACGGAGAGAGGATTTATTTCGATGAGCGCCATTGGGTAAAATTGATGTATGGTTCTTCAGGCCAGCAGGAAGCATTGTGGATTTTGCTGCTTTCATTTATCCTGATCTTAGAAAACAGAAGGGCTTTCGTTATTATCGAAGAACCAGAAGCACATCTTTTCCCAAAAGCACAGAAAAAGATTGTGAATCTGATTGCGCTGTTAGTGAACAGTACGGAGAGCCGGGTGATTTTAACGACACATAGTCCTTACATTCTTACTTCGGCAAATATACTTTTGTATTCAGACAAGGTAGAAGGAAACAGAAAAAATGCGGCGGACAGTGTGGTGCACAGAAGCATCAGGCTTTCTTATGATAATGCCTCGGCATATGTGGTCGGTACAGAGAATAAGACAATTGTTTCCCTGATGGACGAGGAAACCCATATGATTGATACAGAATATATAGACAGTGTATCGGGGATTACAAATGAGGAACTGGAAAGGCTTCTGGATATGGAGAGCGAGTTATGATTTGTGGTAAGCTTGAAGCATGCGTGAAGAGGACCATAAAGGGCCAGTCTCCGGATAAGTGTGATAATCGGAAAGAAAACTGTATTGAATTTTCCGATACCCGGATGTACGTAAAATGCGAAGAAAAGAAAAAGAAATATATTCTTGAGAATACAATGGGAAAGCACGTTGTTTCTTACAGAATGGATGGAGGAATCGTTCATGTAGATGCAAAAGTGCCGGAAGGTGTGGCGAAGTGCGATTATTTGTATGTGATTGATACAGATAAGCCTACAGCGGTTCTTACAGAGTTGAAAGGCGTAGATGTTGCCAAGGCAATACAGCAGATTGACAGCACGCTGATGTTATTTAGTGGCTTTTTCAGGAAGTGTTCAAAAGTGTATGGACGTATTATTGTCGCATCTGCCGTTCCAAAACTCAATGCAAGTCCTGCCTATGTAAAACTGCAGAACAAACTGAGAAATTCATATAGAGGAAATCTGAAAGTGGCAAGTATCCAGCTGATTGAAAGAGACACAGACCTTCCTGTGGTAAAATAAGCTATAAATTGCGGAGGAAATATAAGATGAATATTATTGTCACCGGCGGCGCCGGATTTATCGGATCAAATTTTATTTTTTATATGATGGACAGGCATCCGGATTATCGGATCATTTGCCTGGACTGTCTGACTTATGCGGGAAATCTTTCCACATTAGCCCCGATTATGGACAAACCGAATTTCCGTTTTGTAAAAGAAAGTATCACGGATCGGGAAGCGGTTTACAGGCTTTTCGAGGAAGAAAAGCCGGATATGGTGGTGAATTTTGCAGCAGAAAGCCACGTAGACCGGTCTATCGATAATCCGCAGATTTTCCTTGAGACAAATATTATCGGTACGTCTGTACTTATGGACGCCTGCCGGAAATATGGCATCCAGCGATACCATCAGGTGTCTACAGATGAGGTGTACGGGGATCTTCCACTTGACAGACCAGACCTCTTCTTTACTGAGGAGACGCCGATCCACACGAGCAGCCCGTACAGTTCGTCGAAAGCTGCTGCGGATCTTCTGGTTCTTGCATATCACAGAACTTACGGACTCCCGGTGACGATCAGCAGGTGTTCCAATAACTATGGACCATATCATTTCCCGGAAAAGCTGATTCCCCTGATGATTGCCAATGCGCTGAACGATAAGCCTCTTCCGGTTTATGGAAAGGGAGAAAATATCCGTGACTGGCTCTATGTAGAGGACCACTGCAGAGCGATCGATCTGATCATTCATGAAGGCCGTGTCGGTGAAGTCTATAATGTGGGCGGTCATAATGAAATGAGAAATATTGATATTGTGAAGATCATCTGCCGTGAACTCGGAAAACCGGAAAGCCTGATCACTTATGTGGCGGACCGCAAGGGACATGATATGCGTTATGCGATCGACCCGACGAAGATCCACAATGAGCTGGGCTGGCTGCCGGAGACAAAGTTTGAAGATGGAATCAAAAAGACGATTCAATGGTATCTTGATAACAGAGAATGGTGGGAGACTATCATTTCCGGAGAGTATCAGAATTATTACGAAAAGATGTATGGAAACCGATAGGAGGCGTACACGATGAAAGTATTTGTTACGGGAGTAGCGGGGCAGCTTGGACATGATGTTATGAATGAGCTTGCTGACCGCGGTCATGAGGGAATCGGCTCTGATATCAGGGAAGTTTACAGTGGGCTCTGTGACGGAACGGCGGCAGAAAGTATGCCATATATGCAGATGGATATTACGGATACAGATTCAGTCGGAAATGTATTGAAGTCAGTAAGGCCCGATGTGGTGATTCACTGCGCGGCATGGACAGCGGTAGATCTTGCCGAGGATGAGGACAAGCAGGAGACAGTCCACAGGGTGAACGCGGACGGGACGAGAAATATTGCTGAAGCTTGCAGAGAATTAGAAAGCAGGATGGTTTATCTCAGCACAGATTACATTTTTGACGGAACCGGCACTGAACCCTGGCAGCCGGACTGCCGCAATTACAGCCCTCTGAACGTATATGGCAGAACTAAGCTGGAGGGCGAGCAGGCGGTTTCAGAACTTCTGGACAGATATTTTATTGTCCGGATCGCATGGGTGTTTGGGAAAAACGGAAAAAATTTTATCAGAACGATGCTTAATCTCGGCAAGACACATGACAGGCTGACAGTTGTAAATGATCAGATTGGCACCCCAACTTATACATACGATCTGGCGCGACTTCTGGTCGATATGATCGAAACTGAGAAGTACGGCTATTATCACGCCACCAATGAGGGCGGCTATATCAGCTGGTATGATTTTGCAGCAGAGATTTTCCGACAGGCAGCTGAACTGGGACATCCGGAATATGATAAGGATCATCTGACAGTTATCCCTGTTACAACTGAAGAGTACGGCCTTTCTAAGGCCGCGCGGCCATTTAACAGCAGGCTGGATAAAAGCAAGCTTATTAAAAACGGATTTACTCCGCTGCCGGCATGGCAGGATGCGCTTGCAAGATATCTGAAAGAAATCGGACTATAACCTGTTGTAATTTCAATTATACGGTTTGTAATTATGTGATTTTCAGAGTTTAGATATTCAGTGAGCGGTTTGAGGAGGATAAGCCATGGGGCAGATTACAGTAGAGAAGAACGCGGGCGGAATAGAAGGACTGTGTGTGATTACACCGACAGTTCATGGTGATGCCCGCGGCTATTTTATGGAAACATATAATCAGAAGGATATGGAGGAAGCCGGACTTACGATGACTTTTGTGCAGGATAATCAGTCCTGCTCAACGAAAGGCGTACTCCGTGGACTGCATTTTCAGAAACAGTTTCCCCAGGGGAAACTGGTGCGAGTTATGCGTGGCAAAGTGTTCGATGTTGCAGTTGATCTGCGGGAGGGAAGCAGGACGTACAGAAAGTGGTTTGGAATTGAACTGTCAGAAGAAAATAAGAAGCAGTTTTATATTCCGGAAGGCTTTGCACATGGCTTCCTCGTATTAAGTGATATCGCGGAGTTTTGCTATAAGTGTACAGATTTTTACCATCCGGGAGATGAAGGCGGACTGGCATGGAATGATCCGGAGATCGGTGTGAAGTGGCCGGGAGTGATCGGAGAGTACAACGGAAAAGCGTCGACGGAAGGGTATGAGATGGAAGACGGGACGAAGTTGGTGATGAGTGAGAAGGATCAGCAATGGAGTACACTTATGTAAATGAGAGAGAACTTAAATAATGGCAAATGAGTTGCCTGACAAATGGGCAATTGCACTTTGAAAACCTAACATAGTAGCTTTAACAGTAGTATAATGTATACAGAAACCAAATAAGCTGATTTATCCATTTTGCAGCCATTTATCTGAAAACAGCCATGGAATGCTCTATATGTAAATAAAACTACCTGATGGCAGATGATAATAGGTTTCTGGATGAATTTATGAAACTGTTTACCTCTTTGCTGTTTGCCTCTGGGAACGATCCGAGTTTAGATACCCCACAGCTCATAGAAAATCTTAATGAAAAAAGAGAAGAGACGCTTCCCCGATTTTGGCAGTTTATGAAGCGACAGATAGCAGAGCAGGCAGTTGAATATGCCGATCGCCGGAACAGAGAGTGTTCTTCATATGCATCGAATTCGGATAACGGTTATATCCAAATGATTGAAACGTACATGGGCCATGTGTTCGACGGTGAAAGCGGGAAACTGAAAGATGAACCGGTCAGACTGTTGAAGCATATAGGAGAAAAAGAGGAAGAATTCAAGAAAACGGAGTATTAGAATATGGAAGTGATGAAAGAAAGCAGCCTGATAGAGAGGGCAGTTACATTTAGAAACCGAATGGACGGGACGAACTGCAGTGTGGAAGACATCATGATGATATATATCGGTACGCCGGTTTCTGATTATATTTATAACGACGCAAAGATGGGCGATTTCGTTTCCCACAAGAAGAAAATGAATAGAAGAAACTATTTTATCTAAGTGGAGATGATTTATGATGGCTGATAAGGAGAATATGAAAGAGACAGCGGCTGGTCAGATAGTGGAAGCGGTACAGTTCGCCAATTTTGCCGGAGTAAATGCGGCGGATGAAGTGTTCAGCAGAGAAGATATCTCTAATCTGTAGCATTGCGTGCATCAGGTTAAGAATACATTTATGGACATGAGGACAGACGGAATACATCTGAAAGAGAAAGAAGGCATTCCGGCGAAAGAGGCGTGGAAGCATATAAACACGGTTTGCTGAACGTAACTTTCGCATCCAGAAAAGGAGTTTTCTGATGATTTGAAGGGATTCAGTTCATCAACTCTATTTTACCCTGCTTTGGAAAATCGTTTTTATCAGAGCCCTATAAAAGGCGGTGGATTTTTCCTGAAATGGTATAGATATGGAATTGCCGTAGGTTAGGGTATCAATTTTATGGAAGATATGCACCTCAGAGATTTGGAGATAGATGATATAAATGCTGTAATTGTGACGCATGATCATATTGATTATAATGGTGATCTTCAGATGATAGATGATCTGGCATACTCATTCGGACACAGCCTGGAACTTTATATGGACAAGTATACGGAGAATGAAAAACTTCTGAAGAAATACAGGAAAGGGCCGTTCCCGTCGGATAAGGAGTTTTACCGCCTGAAAGAGGTCTACGAGACACTCATCAGTGATGGACAGGTGCTGGCGTCTTCCTGCAATAAGTGTGTCCGGCGTTCTCTTCTCGAGGATTCGCACATTGTATTTCAGGAAGGCGGATTTGCTGAGGATATTGACTGGGTGCTTCAGCTGTTCAGCCATGTGAAGAGCATCAGCTTTCTGGATGAGATTTCCTATGCCTACAGACAGCACCGTGGGTATTCTGTCAGCAATGACAGGCAGGGGCCGGAATATCAGGCCAGGATGGTACAGGACTGGGCAGGGAAGCTGAAGCGTCATGAGGTGGAAAATGCCCGGGCAGTATCCGGCCTGCTTGCCTTTGAGTACGGGATTTGTCTGGGATACAGCCAGTATCTTTCGACAGAGATGAAGCAGATGCTGCGGGAGCACCGATATCTTCTGGAGTACGCGCTTGACAGAAGAACCCGTATGATTCGGAATTTTCATCGTATATTTGGGCTGCAGCTGACTTGTGCTGCGGTCAGATTTTATCTGTTTTTGAGGAGAATTTAAGAAATGGATGAATGCAGACTGACTATATTTACCCCTGTCTATAACAGGGCGGACTGCATTGTACACTGTTATGAGAGTATGCTGAGACAGAGTAACCAGAATTTTGTCTGGATTATTGTAGACGACGGGTCAACGGATCATTTGGAAGATGTGGTGAGACCGTGGCTTGAACGAGCAGCAGCTTTCCGGATTGAATTTTACAGGAAAGAAAACGGAGGCATGTACACAGCATACAATCTGGCACTCAGCCATGTGGAGACGGACTACTGGGTATGCATTGACTCAGACGACTGGCTGGCGGATGATGCTGTAGACATTATTTATCGTGCGATCCGATACAGTGAATCAAAGAATATTAATATCAGCGGCTTCGTCGGTCTGGATGCAGAGCCGGACGGGAAGATTTGCGGAGGGAGATTTCCACAGGTCAGAACAGCTTCGCTGATGAATCTGAAATTCCGATATAAGCATCAGGGAGATATCAAGGTTGTATATCGTACAGCCGCATCAGCGCCGTTTCTACCGATGCCGGAAATCAGCGGAGAGAAGAATTTCAATCCATATTACATCATGCTGCAGATGGACCGGGAAGCACCGCTCCTTGTGATCAACCGAGTGCTGTGTATCGTGGATTATCAGCCGGATGGAATGTCGGCGCGCGTCTTCCGGCAGTATGAAGATTCGCCGGTCAGTTTCGGTATGCTGAGGCTTCAGTTCCTGCAGATGCCGGATATACCATTCTGGTTCCGTTACAGGCAGTGTATGCACTATGTATCATCCTGGCTGTTTGCGGTAAAGCAGCACAGAAAGGGTCTTAGGGCGCCGTTCTTCAGCGGCGGAATGCTGCTGGCAGTTCTTCCGGGCGTGCTGCTGCATCTCTATATTATTTTCAGAAATCGCAGAGATCGTAAATGAAGAAAGCAGGTGGGAATATGCCGTTTTACAGTGTGATCATTCCGGCTTATAATTGTGAAAAATATCTGTCAGATGCTGTGGAGTCTGTCAGAAGACAGCCGATAAAGGACATAGAGATTATTATCGTAGACGATGGATCGACAGATTCCACAGGACAGATCTGTGACCGGCTGGCCGGGGCGTCCGGCGCAGTCAGTGATGAGAAACACAGGGAGACAGGACAGGAACCGGCAGTCTTTGTCATACATCAGGACAACAGAGGCGCATCTGCGGCACGCAATGCGGGAATCAGACGGGCATCCGGCGAATATGTCTTGTTTCTGGATGCGGATGATGTGTATGCAGAAGATGCCCTTGATGAAAAGTTGTCTGAGGAATGCAGAAGAGGAAGATATGATATGATCATATGCTCCTCGCTTACGTCAAATGTAGACAGGGATCGATACGGAATCGATATAAAGATGCACGACGGGGTATTTGCAGGAGGGCAGGCGTGCCCGATTTCAGGACATTTTGCTTCGTGCCTGTACAGCCGGCAGATGCTCCTCGCCCATCATATCCTGTTTGACGAAGATATTCATTTAAACGAAGATGAAGCGTTTAAGATGAAAGCCATGTACGCGGCTGTCAGGATTCGTACACGTTCAAAGCCTCTCTATATATACAATACAACTCCCGGTTCTGTCAGATATACGGATCGGCATATCTATGATTTTGTCGAGGCGTGGATACGGACTTACCAATGGCTGGAAGAATACGGAAGTATGGGCCGACTGGATCAGGCGAAAGCATTTGTCCGCCAGAAGATTGTATCCCGGCAGCTCCTGTATGCGAAGCTATATGTTCAGCAGGGTCATAATCTGAGGGAATTGAACAGGGAACTGGAGCGTATCGGAGCGCTGGAGACACTGCGGAATCTTCCCGTCGAATATATGATTCCGTCTCAGAGAGAGGAACTTGTGATATTTCAGAACAGTTTGAAGAAGTTTGTGAGATATGCGAAGTGGGAAGGACGTAAGATATGCATGGGAAGGCTGTTATTGAAGATGAAATGGGTGAGGAGAGTGAGAGATCAAAGAAAGTTCCCGATAGAGAAATACTGTTAAAGGATACAGAATCAGAGTAAATGAGATGAGTGAACATCTATTGGATTAGAATGGAAACAGCTTGCTTTATTGAAAAGCATATTTTATAATATGTTTTGTAGATTAGTTATCAGAAGCCACAATATTTGGCATTGCTTTTGTTATATGTGAGAAGCAGGTGTTATGCGGAGTAAAACAATAAACATTTGATTTTACGGGTGGTATCATAAAATGAGAAAAAAATACATAGAGCCGGAAATACTGGTAGAAGATTTTTCAGTAAGCGAGATGATTGCTGCAAACTGTGAAGTGCCGGTAAATGAATTGACAGTAGTTCAACAAATGAGCCATACAGGCTGTGCAGGGTATTATGATGAGTGGCAGGTTACAGATGCTTATGCAAAACTGAGTGATTATTTTGAGGGCGGGAAAGATATCGACGGAAACGGTACGCCGGACGCCTGCTTTACCAGCGCATATGCAGACCGGTCTCCGGGAAGTGACATTTGTTCTTTTGTGCCATATGAACACGGGATCAATTTTGGCGGAAATGTCTGGGACTGCAGCGGAGATACATCTTTGATTCAGAACTCGTAATATAAGATAATGTTGGTTGAATAAAGTGAAATACAAGAAGGAAAATGACGTCGGGTTGTTTTCCTTCGTTTTATATAGTGCACGAGCAGGAGGAAAAAATGGAAAAGATAAAACAGGAATTTGTACTGAGGAGAATTGCCGGGGAAAATGTGCTGATTCCCGTAGGAAATCAGGGGGACAAATTCCAGGGAATTATTACATTAAATGAAACCGGCAGATTTATCTGGGAAAAACTGGAAGAGGGTAAGAATTTGGAGGAGATTGCGGAAACGATAACAGAGG
>NZ_VMSO01000010.1 GCF_008691045.1 Mediterraneibacter catenae | reverse complement strand
CAGTTCATACCCTGATATCACGATACTGCCTGCACTGGCGCGGCTTTTAAACACAGATATCAATACACTCCTCTGCTTTCAGGAGGAACTCTCAGATGAGGAAATCGCTCAGATCTGTAACGAGATCGCAAAGATCATGGATGAGAAAGGTACGGAAGCAGCATTTGACGCGGCAGAACAGAAAGTGCGGGAGTATCCCAACTGTGGAAAGCTGATCCACATGATGGCGTCCATGGTGCAGGGATTAATGATGATGTCCGGTGGTTGGAGCACAGACAGAGAAAAATACGAAGAGAAGATACATTCATGGTATGAGCGTGTGACCGAATGCAGCGGGGACGAACAGGTGAAAAATGCCGCTGCTTATATGCTGGCGGGTGAATACATAAGGAAGAAGGAGTACGGGAAAGCACAGAAAATGATCGATTCTCTGCCGGAGCAGCAGGCAGATAAGAAAATCCTTAATGCACGGCTTCTGCTTGCACAGGAGAAATATGATGAGGCGGCAGTGTTGGTGGAAAGGAAACTCACAAATGTGCTTAACGATCTTCTCGTTGTGCTGTCTATGCTGACGGACATTGCCTTTCAGGAGGGGGACATGGAACGGGCGGAAAAGATCGCATCTGCCGGGAAGCAGACCGCTCTTCTGTATGACCAGTGGGGCTACAGCCCGCTGATCCTGCCGATGGAGCTGGCGGTAAAGAAGAAGGATGTAGAAAAGAGTATTGCGTATATCTGGGAAATGTTCCATATGCTGACTGAGCCTCAGCATATGTCGGAATCTGTGTTTTATTGCCATATATACGGGAAAGAAAACTTTGGAAGAAAGTATGACGAGGCGATGGAATCCTATGCAGAGAGGATACTGCCGGGGCTGCTGGCAGAGATAAAGACAGATGAGGGGTATGCATTTCTGCGGGGGAACGAGGAGTTTGAGGAGTTGCTCCGCATATATGAAAAATAGAATTTGCAAGTTCCTCCGGAATCGTCTAAAATAAATGAAGACGAATAAAAGGAACGGAGAAGCCACGGATGATCAGAACAGCAATCGTAGAGGATGACGAGATATATCAGAAACAGCTTTCTTCTTATATCACCAAATATGGAGAAGAGCATGATGAAAAATTTGATATCACTGTATTTCCCGACGGATATGATATCGTTGAGCGCTACAGCGGAAACTATGACATTATTTTTCTGGATATCCAGATGGAGCACATGGACGGGATGGAGGCGGCGCGCAAGATCAGGAAACTGGATGAGAATGTGATCCTGATCTTTATTACTAATATGGCGCAGTATGCCATTCAGGGATATGAAGTGAACGCATTGGATTATGTGCTGAAACCAATTTCGGAGTTTGCGTTTTATCAGGAACTGGACAAGGCTGTCAGGAGATTGAAGGGAAGAAACGAAGCATTTCTTACCGTGGCTCAGGAAAAGGGGATGATGCGGCTGAATCTGTCGCAGATCAGTTATCTTGAGAGTCAGGGACACCAGATCATCATCCATTCTGACAGGGGAAATTATGTGTTTCGGGATACGATGAAACAGATGGAGCAGAAGTTGTCAGGAGGTCAGTTTGTGCGCTGCAATAGCGGATATCTTGTTAATCTCCGTTATGTGGAGGAGGTCAGCGGGAGCACGGTCACGGTTGCAGGAGATAAACTCCAGATCAGCCGTCCGAGACGAAAGTCTTTCATGGAGGCTCTGACAGACTATCTGGGAGGAAAATAAGAATGAACGTAGCAGATATTCCGAAGGTCTACACGGCTCTGGCTGAGTGGGCGTCATGTTTGATCTTCGTACTGGGGATGAAAAAAAGATGGGGAAAGTGGAAAACGGCAGGAATACTTGCCGTTTTTCTTGCTGCACTTTGTGTGCTCCAGTATTATATCGGGGTGTGGCCGGTGGCATTCTGGATTCCGGCGATGGGGTGTGCTATGCTGTTGATGTGCGCGTGTATCTGGTTATGCTGTGCCATACCGGCAGCGTCAGCGGCACTGTGCTTTTCTGTTGCGTTTATGGCGGCAGAGTTTGTAGCTTCGGTGGAATGGCAGATTTATTCATTCCTCTTAGAGCTTGGTTATGGAAGTGTGGCTGTTGAGATTATTCTTTTCCTTCTTTTCTATGCGGGATTGTTTACAGGACTTTATTTTCTTGTAAAGAGATATTTCTCCGATGCAGATAGAAGAAATGCCTCATGGCAGGAGGCGGCTGCTTCTGTGCTGATGGCTGTGGCCGCTTTCCTGATCAGTAATATCAGTTACGTATATCCGAACACGCCGTTTAGCAGCAGTCTCCCTGCCGAGACATTTTATATCCGGACGCTGGTGGATTTTTCAGGTGTATTGATCCTGTTTCTTCAACAGGAACGATGGCGGGAAATGACAATGAAGAAGGAAGTAGATGCGGTGAATTCTATACTTCATCGTCAATACGAGCAGTATAATCTTTCCAAAGAGAATATAGAGATGATCAATCGCAAGTATCATGATCTGAAGCATCAGATTGGTGTGATACGGGCGGAACGGGATTCGGAGAAGAGAGAGCAGTATCTGGCCGAGATGGAAGAGGAAATTAAAACTTATGAGGCTCAGAACAAGACGGGAAATCAGGTTCTTGATACGATCCTGACAGGAAAGCATCTCTATTGTATGCAGCATGATATCAATTTCACCTGTGTGGCTGACGGTCATCTGCTGGACGGAATGAATGTCATGGATATCTGCACGATCTTTGGAAATGCGCTCGATAATGCAATTGAATATGAGGAAAAGATCGAAGATAAGAAGAAACGCCTGATACGTGTGGCGGTATATTCACAAAATCGGTTTATCATAATACGGGTAGAGAATTATTGTGAGGTACGTCTGACAGAGGGAAACCATCTTCCGGAGACGACGAAGAAGAATAAAGAGTATCACGGTTACGGGCTGAAGAGCATAAGGACTACTGCTGAAAAATACGGAGGCTCTATGACGGTAAAAACGGAAGATGACTGGTTCTACCTCAGAGTTTTGATACCGAAGACAGAAAAATTATAGTCAAACCCGATATAATGACCTGACAGAAGGATGATTCCGGGAACAGATTTAGTTCTGCCCGGAATTTTATTGTATATGGAGAAAAACTAAGATTATTAGAAATAATAGACATGAATATGGAAAGGGAAAAAGAAAAAATATACATTATGACAGGTTTTGACGTGAAAAAAGCAGTTTACGACAGAATTGTTTACAAAATATCCTCCTGTGATATTGTGAGGACACAACTTAAGAGAAAGGAGGAGAGAGAATGAAGGGACAGGCTTTTAACCCGTATTTGCCCGAATATGAGTACATACCAGATGGTGAACCTTATGTCTTCGGCGATCGGGTCTATGTATATGGTTCCCACGACAGGTTTGGAGCCCCTATGTTCTGTATGAATGACTATGTATGCTGGTCGGCTCCGGCGGATGATTTAAGTGACTGGCGTTATGAAGGAGTCATTTACAGAAAAAATCAGGATCCGAAGAACCGACTGGGCGTCCGTCTTCTGTTCGCACCGGACATTACGCAGGGAAGTGACGGGAGATACTACTTGTATTACGCTTTCGACTTTATGGGAATCATGGGTGTTGCAGTATCGGACAGCCCGACGGGACCTTTTGAGTTCTACGGGCATGTGCAGTATGCTGACGGAATAGTCTGGGGCAGAAAAAAGGGAGACTCATTCCCTTTTGATCCGGGAGTTTTCGTGGATGATGACGGAAAAATCTATCTCTACTCAGGGTTTTATACTCCTGTACCGGGAATCGTGACAGGATTTCGCAGTCTGGAATTTAAAGGCGGATATGTACTGGAACTTGAACCGGATATGAAGACGATCAGAAAACCGGAGAAGCTGTTGTTTCCGAAAGAAGGCCCGGGCTCATTTGCAGGTCATGAGTTTTTTGAGGCGAGTTCTATGAGAAAGTATAATGGAAAATACTATTTTGTCTATTCTTCCAGACATAATCATGAACTTTGCTATGCAGTGAGCGACAGCCCCACGGAAGGTTTCCGGTTCGGCGGTACACTGGTGAGCAACGGAGATCTGTTCCTGAACGGGAATGAGGATGAGAGCCATGCTTCGAATTATATCGGAAATACTCACGGCGGTCTTCTGTATCTGAACGGGAAGTATTATATCTTTTACCACAGACATACCAACCGCAGTTCCTATGCACGGCAGGCATGCGCCGAGGAACTTGTAATGGATGAAAATGGGATGTTCCAACAGGCGGAGATGACAAGCTGCGGGCTAAACGGAAAACCGCTCAAAGGCGTCGGTACATATCCGGCGAGAATTGCCTGTAATCTCTGGTCGAAAGACGGGACCGGAAGATACGACTGTAAAAATCCGAAAAAGGCTTTTTCGAATCATCCCTACTTCACACAGGATAAGAAGGACGGGGACGAGAGCGCGAGACAGTATATTGCAAATATGCGGGACGGAGCTGTCGCCGGGTTTAAGTATTTTGAGATGGGGGAGGCGCGAAATATCTCAGTGGAGTTGGCTGGAATAGCTTGGGGTAAGATGCAAGTATCAGAAAAACAGGACTTTACCATTATTAATTCAGAGATACAAGTGAATAATCCTACTGGAGAATACAGAACTTATCAGGCGGAACTCAATACAGGAGTTGGTAAATATGCGTTGTATTTCCGATATCAAGGAGAAGGAAAAATTGACTTTATGAAATTTACTTTATTCTGAAAAGGAGAAACGTGGAGACAAAAACAATAAAATTAATATGGACAAATTTTGAGGAACGACATCCGGGAATTGCACAGTTTGTGATGTTTTTTATTGTATGTAATGGCGTGACTGTCCTGCAGATGATCTTGATGCCGGTATTCAAATGGATATTTGGTTTTACACCTCTGGTAGATCTGGATTTTCAGGTTTTTCAGGTGGGAAATAATATTAACGGAAGCCCGTATTATGTGTTTGACTATGCGGGTGGTGCGATTGAGAACGGTGGAGGCGGTGGTCTGGCGTATTTTTTTGCCGTAGAGCTCACAATGGCAATTGCACAGATCATCAACTTCTTTACACAGAGAAAGGTTACATTTAAATCCACAGGAAACGTGTGGAGGGCGGCTTTTTGGTACGTGCTTGCATATGTTATCATTACAATAGGAGCGGCGGCTCTTCAAGGAGTATATAAAGCGCCTCTATACAGCTTCCTGATAGGGACTCTTGGTAACGGAACCGGCGCCGCAGCTGCAGATGCGATTACAATGTTGATTAATTGTGCGATTTCATTTTGGGTATTTTTCCCGATTATGAAATTGATATTCAGAGAAAAATGAGATACTAAATTTGGGAGGTAAGTTTATGTCAAATGGAAATATAAGCCTTATAATTGCAATTATTATGACACTTCTGGTAATTGCGTTACTTGGACTTTACTTTGCTAAACTTAGAAAGAAATGCCTTGTAAAGAGTAAAAAGAGACAGGTTGGGGCTGTATTATTAAGTTGTTTTATGGTTGTTATTACTATTGCGAATTATGCGTGCTATGCGTATCAGGATCTTATCGATGTTGCTTTTTCCAAATCCACAGCCGATGAGGAAGAAGTTGCAAAGGCAACAGCAGCTTCAAAAGAGCTGGTAGAACAGATTGAAGGTGAGGGGGCAGTGCTTCTGGAAAATAAAAATGATGTGCTTCCTCTAAATGTGTCAGATCCTAAAGAAGCTAATATTAATATATTTGGGTGGTCTTCCGTAGATTTGATTCATGGCGGCGGCGGTTCTAGTTCGAAGAATATGGGCGAAGTAGTTGATCTGGTGGAAGGATTGGAAAATGCGGGATTTCATGTAAATCAGGAACTGATTGAGTTTTACAAAAGTTTTGATTATGAACGTGAAACAAGTAGTGTTCCAGGTGTTTTTGTCTATGATTTCAATATTTATGAAGCTCCGGTAGAGAGTTATAGTGAAGAACTGCTTAGCAACGCACGTGATTTTTCTGATGTTGCGCTTATCGTACTTACCAGACAGGGCGGGGAAGATGGTGAACTTCCGATGGATATGTCTGAATGGGGAGGAAGAGAAGATCAACACTATTTGGAACTCTCCGATACTGAGCGAGAAATGATTGATATGATAAAAGCGCAAGGATATGAGAAAGTAATTGCGGTAATTAATAGTTCCCATGCAATGGAACTTGGATTTTTGGAAGAGGAAGGAATTGATGGCGCAATATGGATAGGAGGTCCGGGTGCAAATGGATGTAACGCCATTGGGAAAATAATGAGTGGGGAGATTAATCCCTCCGGAAGGTTGGCTGATACTTATGCATATGATCTGACATCAGCACCAGCCTATTATAATGCGGGAGCATTCTGGTATAAAAATGCACCTGTAATTGTCAAGAGTATGACACCGCCAAGTACGGATCATGACACATATCATTCTTTTGTAGATTATGCGGAAGGGATTTATGTCGGGTACCGCTATTATGAAACCCGGTGGATTGATAATGAGACTGGAGTCTGCGATGAAGAAAGTTATCAGCAATCGGTACAGTATCCATTCGGATATGGTTTGAGCTATACAGATTTTACACAGGAAATTACGAATTTTAGTGCGGATGACACAACAATTTCGATTGATGTAACAGTTACTAATCAGGGGGATGTTCCAGGAAAAGATGTAGTACAGATTTATTATACGGCCCCGTATACAACTGGAGGAATTGAAAAAAGTCATGTCGTTTTAGGTGCTTTTGACAAGACAGAGATGCTGGAACCAGGCGAGTCGGAAACTGTGACTCTAACGATGGACACAGAAAGCATGGCAAGTTATGATTATATAAATGAAAAATGTTACGTTCTGGATGCGGGTGATTACGAGATTAAGCTGATGAATAATTCACATGATGTGATTGACAGTCGTATTTATACTGTTGATTCAAGGGTTGTATTCGATGAAAATAATAAACGTGAGTCAGATATGACAGCTGCAATAAATCAGTTTGATGATATGACTTATGGAGATAATGTTGCATATGTCAGCCGTGCGGACTGGGAAGGAACATTACCTAAAGAAAGGACAGCCGATAGAGATGCGAGTGATGAATTAATTGCTGCAATAGAAAACACCGGAGTTGAAGACGACCCGTCAGCTGAGCCAATCGTTGTACAAGACAATGGTCTTAAGTTTTCTGATATGGCAGGGGTACCCTACGATGATCCAAAATGGGATCAGCTGTTGGAACAGATTCCAGTGGATGAGATGGCAAATCTTATTGGAATCGGAGGATATGTTACACAGGAAATGCCTTCTATAGATAAACAGCAGACCGTAGAGGTAGAAGGGCCGCTTGGTATGAATAGTTTTATGAATGGTATAGCCGGTGTAAAATATCCGAGTGAAGTTGTGCTTGCATCTACTTGGAATGTTGATCTTGCTAAAGAAATGGGGCTTCGTGTCGGAGAGGAATGTCGTGTACAGGGATATGATGGGATTATGGCACCAGCTATGAATATTCATCGTACGCCGTTTTCCGGACGTAATTTTGAATACTATTCAGAAGATTCCTTCCTTTCAGGAATGATGGGAGCAAATACAGTACAAGGATACAAAGAAAAAGGTGTAAATACATTCCTAAAACATTTTGCCCTAAACGATCAGGAAACAAATCGCTGGGGTGTAAGTGTATGGTGTAATGAACAGGCGGCTCGTGAAATATATTTCAAACCATTTGAACTTTCGGTCAAAGAAGGGGGCAGCCAGGGAATTATGTCTGCATTCAATCGATTAGGCACAACATGGGCAGGAGCAAATTATTCATTGCTTACTACTGTATTAAGAGATGAATGGGGCTTTCAGGGAGCCGTTGTATCTGATATGGCTGTCTGGGATTATATGAATACAGATCAGGCCATAAGAGCGGGAAATGATTATATGTTGACACTTGCCAAAAGAATGCCAAGTGAAGTAAGTATAGAAACAAATGCTGGAAATCAGGCAATGCGGAAAGCTACGCACAATGTACTTTATGCACTGGCTAACAGTAATGCAATGAATAATACGATTCAGCAAGATTCCAGCCTTTGGCTGTGGCTTCTTGGTGGATGCGATGTACTTGTTCTTATTATTGGTGCTCTAGGATTTTATGGCATAAGTCGTAATAAAAAACAAAAACGACAGTAGGACATAATTACTTCTGTAGTCTAAGTCATTTCTTGGTTACAGAAGTAGCTATGGTATATACCCGGCTTCTATTCCTATCTTTGACACTTAGCGGATAACAAAGACGGTCATATTCCCATAAATATAAGGGGTATGGCCGTCTTTGTTATCATTTCAAGAGTATAAGATTAGCTTACGCTTTCTATTTCTGATTCTCTTTCGCCAGCTCCTGCATCTTCATTGCGCGGACCTTCAGCGGCAGACCGAACAGTGTGATGAATCCGTCTGCATCGTGGTGATCGTACATATCGCCTGTTGTGAAGCTAGCCAGTGACTCGCTGTACAGGGAGTACGGGGATGTCTCGCCGGCTTTGATGATGTTGCCTTTGTACAGTTTGAACTTCACTTCGCCTGTCACATACTGCTGTGTCACATCTACAAATGCGCGGATCGCTTCGCAGAGCGGTGTGAACCATTTTCCTTCATATACGACCTGAGCGAGTTTGTTTCCCATCTCTTTCTTCACTTCGTATGTAGCGCGGTCAAGGATCAGCTCTTCCAACTGCTGGTGAGCGGCCATCAGGATCGTTCCGCCCGGCGTCTCGTATACTCCGCGGGACTTCATGCCTACGACACGGTTCTCTACGATGTCGATGATGCCGATGCCGTGCTTTCCGCCCAGTGTGTTGAGCTCTTTGATGATGTCGGCTACTTTCATTGCTTTGCCGTTGATCGTCTTCGGAACACCGGCCTCAAATGTCATTGTCACATATTCCGGTTCGTCCGGCGCGTTCTCCGGGGATACGCTTAAGACGAGCAGATCGTCGTAATTCGGTTCTACGGACGGATCCTCCAGTTCCAGACCTTCGTGGCTGATATGCCACAGATTGCGGTCGCGGCTGTAGCTGTGTTTTGTATCGAACGGAAGATCGATGCCATGAGCCTTGCAGTATTCGATCTCGTCTTCACGGGACTGCATGGTCCACAGGTCTGTCATACGCCACGGAGCGATGATCTTGATGTCCGGAGCGAGAGCCTTGATGCCGAGTTCGAAACGGATCTGGTCGTTTCCCTTTCCTGTAGCGCCGTGGCAGATGGCAACAGCGCCTTCCTTGCGTGCAATCTCAACCAGCTTTTTCGCGATGGCCGGACGCGCCATAGATGTTCCGAGCAGATATGCGTTCTCATATACAGCGCCTGCTTTTACGCACGGCATGATGAAATCTTCGGCGAATTCGTCTACAATATTTTCAATATATAATTTGGAAGCTCCGGAGAGTTTAGCCCTCTCGTCAAGTCCGTCCAGTTCTTCTCCCTGTCCGCAGTCGATGCAGCAGCAGATAACGTCATATCCGAATGTCTCTTTCAGCCACGGGATGATCGCTGTTGTGTCAAGTCCGCCTGAATATGCTAAAACAACTTTTTCTTTACTCATTTTAATAGCCTCCTGAATGTATTTTTATTAATTTTGCCGTCCGGGGGCCGGTCGGCCGCTTTTCTCTGTTTTTACCGCTCTCGCGGGCTACAACATACTATACACCAGAACTTATAATTATGCAAGAGAAAATTATAAAAAAGAATAATATGCATAAAATACATAAAGAATGCATAAAAATGCAATAATATTGTTGGAATATGCATAAATATAATGATAATTTTTTGTATTTTTAAAAAAACTTGATGTATATCCGGCAAAAAAGCAGTATAATGGTCGTGTAGCATGTAAATTTGTGCCCTTGAGAAAGGACAGCAGATCAAAAATATATTACATCAGGAGGCAGTTATGGACTACGCAAAAGAATCACTGAAAATGCACTATGAACTGAAAGGAAAG
This sequence comes from Mediterraneibacter catenae, assembly GCF_008691045.1. Lineage (GTDB taxonomy): Bacteria > Bacillota > Clostridia > Lachnospirales > Lachnospiraceae > Mediterraneibacter > Mediterraneibacter ornithocaccae. Next base: position 111,884 of record NZ_VMSO01000010.1, on the reverse strand, counting down.
ATCGAGGTTACCAGCCGTGCGGCGGTAGATTCCAAGGAGGCATTGAGCCTTGCATATACACCGGGAGTTGCAGAGCCGTGTCTGGAAATCCAGAAAGACATCAATAAAAGCTACGATCTGACAAGACGCTGGAACACGGTCGCAGTCATTACAGATGGCTCAGCGGTACTGGGACTTGGAGATATCGGACCGGAGGCTGGCATGCCGGTTATGGAAGGAAAATGTGTACTGTTCAAAGAGTTCGGAGGCGTGGATGCAATCCCTCTCTGCGTCAGATCACATGATGTGGATGAGATCGTAAAGGCTGTAAGTCTTTTTGCGGGAAGTTTTGGAGGAATCAATCTGGAGGATATCTCAGCCCCGAGATGTTTCGAGATCGAGAAGAGACTGAAAGAGTGCTGTGATATTCCGGTATTCCATGATGATCAGCATGGTACTGCGGTCATCACTCTTGCAGGAATGATCAATGCACTGAAGCTTGTCGGAAAGAAGATCGAGGACATCAAGATCGTAACTTCCGGCGCCGGTGCAGCAGGTATCGCTATTATCAGACTTCTGATGTCCATGGGACTTAAAAATGTTATCATGACAGACCGTCACGGAGCAATTTACGAAGGAAGAGATTATCTGAATCCGATCAAGGAAGAGATGGCAAAGATCACGAACTTTAACCATGAGAAAGGAACTCTGGAAGAGGTGATCAAAGGGGCTGATGTATTTATCGGAGTATCCGCACCCGGTACGCTGACACAGGATATGGTGCGCAGCATGGCAAAAGATCCGATAATCTTCGCATGCGCGAACCCGACGCCGGAGATCTTCCCGGATGAGGCGAAAGCGGCAGGGGCAGCAGTTGTATCTACTGGACGGAGCGATTTCCCGAACCAGGTAAATAACGTACTGTGTTTCCCGGGAATCTTCCGCGGTGCTCTGGATGTTCGGGCATCTGATATTAACGATGAAATGAAGGTGGCTGCGGCATATGCGATCGCAGGACTGGTAAGTGACGAAGAGCTGAATCCGGATTATATCCTTCCGGCAGCATTCGATCCGCGCGTAAAAGACGCAGTGGCAAAGGCAACAGCCGAGGCGGCAAGAAAGAGCGGCGTGGCAAGGATTTAAGCATTTCGTTGAGCCTGTGATTCATTAGGTCAACAGCAGCAGAGGGAAATTCCGATAATGGGAATCTCCCTCTGCTTTTTCTGTATAATATAAAAATAAATTCTGAAATACGGGAGAAACATTATGATTCATACAGTAACATTAAATCCGGCCCTCGATAAGACAGTCGAGATTCCTTCTCTGACTGTTGACGCGGTCAACCGCATTACGGCTATGCGGACGGATCCGGGCGGGAAAGGGATCAATGTCTCGAAAGTGATCAGCGTACTTGGCGGCAGCAGTGTTGCGTACGGCATACTGGGCGGAGATACGGGAAGAGCGATCCTGGCGGCACTGGATGAGATGGGGCTTGCCACATGCTTTCATTTTGTGGATGGTGAGACCCGCACGAATATGAAGATCATTGATCCGGTCAGACATACAAATACTGATATCAATGAGCCGGGGGTGAGCGTGTCGGAAGAGATCCTGAAAGAGCTGTTGGGAGATATGCTCGGGAAGATCAAAACGGATGATATCGTGGTCATTTCCGGAAGCATGCCGAAAGGTTCGCCGCAAGATACTTATTTTACGTGGATAGAGGCATTTCAGGAAAAAGGAGCGAAAGTGATTCTCGATGCGGACGGGGATCTGCTGAAAACAGGCATGAAAGCCTCTCCGTATATGGTCAAACCCAATAAGCAGGAACTTTCCGCACTGGTCGGAAAGACACCGGGGACACTGCAGGAGCTTGTGGAGACAGTCAGAGATCTTATGAAAGAGTACAGCATAGCAAAGACTGTAGTATCGATGGGAGGGGAAGGCGCCCTGTATGTGACAGAGAAGGAAACTGTCTTCGCGGAAGGACTTAAAGTACCGGTAGGCAGTACGGTGGGAGCCGGAGACAGCGTGGTTGCAGCTCTTGCGGTAGCAGAAGAATCAGGGACGAGTCTGGAGGACACGGTCCGTCTTTCCATGGCAGCCGGAGCGGCTAATGTTATGTGCAGCGGGACACAGCCGGCTGAATATGAGGTGATCAGGGAACTGATCCCCAAGGTAGTGTTTCACAGGCTCTGAACGCATGGGGTTCATTCTTTAGAGAAAAGTTAAAAAAAGTGACAATGTCACTGTCGGACCGGGTGTAAATGTGGTATTCTCTCTTTACCTGACAGGTATATGCGACATCTCACCGGGGATACCATATACGGAGCAGGAATAAATCGAGACAGGAGATTATAATTGATATGGGATTTACGATCGAGACAGGTGTATCCGCTGCCGCGGTGTTTATCCAGGGACTGCTGAGTTTTTTCTCGCCGTGCGTGCTGCCGCTGGTGCCGTTGTATTTCGGATATCTGGCAGGCGGAGTCGGCATGGACGAGGAGGGCGGCAGGCTCAAACTTTTCTTCAGAGTATTATGCTTTACTCTCGGGATCAGTGGAGCGTTTTTTGTGCTTGGCCTGGGAGCTTCAGCGTTGGGAGAATTTTTCAGTGAACAGCGGATGCTGTTTGCACGGATTGGCGGAATTCTGATCATTTTGTTCGGGCTGTACCAGCTCGGCGTGTTCGGCAGTTCCCGGATATTAGGAGGGGAACACCGCCTGCCCCTGCGGCTTGAGAAGATGACAATGTCCCCGGTCACGGCGCTGATCATGGGATTTACATTCAGCTTTGCCTGGACGCCCTGTGTGGGACCGGCGCTCACGAGTGTACTTCTGATGGCGGGAAGTGCGCAGACAAGTGCAGCGGGATTTCTTCTTATCGGAGTATATACACTGGGATTTATCATGCCGTTTCTGGCTGCGGGAATATTTACAGCGCAGCTTCTGGGATTCTTCCGGCGACATATGAAAGCGGTACGGTACACTGTTAAAGTCGGAGGTGTGCTGATGATCCTGATGGGTGTGCTTATGTTTACCGGAAAGATGAATGACATTACAGGTTATCTCTCCACTGTGCAGTCAGAGCAGGAAGTAAACGGACAGAACGAAACAGGGCAAAATGAAAGTGAGCAGAGCAAAAATGGAACAGATGAGGAGTCAGACACAGTTCCTGAGGACGGCAGTACAGATGAAAATCAGGACAGTGCAGACAATACAGAGAGCACACTGACACCTGCCCCGCTTTCAGATCTTGAGCTGACGGACCAGTTTGGAAATATACATACACTTGCGGATTACAAAGGAAAGGTTATTTTCCTGAACTTCTGGGCAACCTGGTGCGGACCGTGCCGCAATGAGATGCCGGATATCCAGAAGCTCTACGAGGAATATTCCGCTCAGGGAGAGGGTGCTGAAGTTGTCATACTCGGTGTGGCCGGACCTGGCATCGGACAGGAAGGCTCGGCGGATGAGATTGCTTCATTTATGGAAGAGAATGGATATACTTACCCGGTCCTCATGGATGAGAGCGGGGAGATGTTCAGCCAATACGGAATTTCGGCGTTCCCGACTACATTTATGATCGACAAAGACGGAAACGTGTACGGCTATGTACCCGGGCAGATGACAGAAGATATTATGAGAAGTATCATAGACCAGACACTGGAGGGCAGTGGTGCATAGATTTAAGAAGAAAAGCAGCAGGCGGAAATTATTTCTGCCTGCTGTTGTCTTTGTCCCTGAAACCGAAAGCGATGCCGAACATCAGGTCGAGAGAGATTCCCAGACTAATGCGGTTCTGTTTCTTCTGCCAGTGGAGGGCCTTCTCTTCCAGTGACTTCATATATTCTTCTTTACCGTCGCAGTAACCATCATTGTCAAAGGGAAATTCAGCCGCCAGTTTCTTCTTCAGAGCTGCATATTCTGCGGCCGTATCTGAATGAGCGTTCAGGTAATCCCGTACGGCGATGTGACGCTGGATATCAGTCTGATTGCTCTGTTCGAATATATGGATGTGATGCGTCCGGTTGTCTCCTCCTTTGGCGAAGAATCTTCTGCCGAGAATGCCGAATTCACCTCTGCACTCGTAGCCTAAGGCTTCAAATTCACCATTATGGGCATCAACGAGGGAGATGTCTTTGACAACAGGCATAATATCTATGATCGGTTTGGCGGGCAGGCCTTTGACCGACGTGCTGCCGATGTGATAAACGCCTACACAGTTTTTTCCGAGTATCTTTTTGATCTTTTTTGATTCTACTTTGAACATGGTATCCCACTCAGGGCGGTAGTCCACGACTTCAATCTTTCTTGCCATAAGTTCCCCTCCAGTCATAACTTGATACCATTGTAAGATATAGTATCAAATTTGTACATATCCCTGATGATTTATTATAGCTTATTCGTCCTTTTATTACAGTTTGGAAACTTAAGGAGAATCGTGCTATAATAATTGCATCGGTCTGCCCTGCTATGCAGGGTTTAAAGCATGATAGAAAGTGGTACACAGCATGGTTACAATAGAAAATAACTGTTTCTCCATTCCTCAGATCTGTGAGTCCGGACAGTGTTTCCGTCTGGATGCTGTTTCAGAGGATACATATGAGCTCCTGGCGGGCAGCAGGTATCTGAAGATCGGGATCCGGCAAAAGGACCCGGCGGATGAGACGGACGGAAGCGGCAAGGCAGATGTGCATGGAGAGACGATACTGTACTGTACGCAGGAAGAATATGACAGTTTCTGGAAAGAATACTTTGATCTTTCGGTGTCTTATTCGGATTATATTGCACGGATTGACGCGGACGATGATTATTTGAGGTCAGCGGCAGAGTTCGGCAGAGGGATCCGTATCCTCAGGCAGGATACATGGGAGATGATCATTACATTTATTCTTTCTCAGCAGAATAATATCCCCCGGATCAAAGGACTGATCCGTACTCTGAGTGAGAGGTACGGCAGGAGAAGGGAGACGCCGGACAAAAGAGTGTATTATACATTTCCGGAGGCGGAAGCACTTTCGAAAGCCTCGGAACAGGAATTAAGAGATCTGAAACTGGGATACCGCAGTAAATATATCTGCGGTACTGCGCAGATGGTCGCGGACGGCCGGATCAGTCTGGAGGCTCTGAGATCACTGGATTATGCAGACGCCAGGGCCGAGCTGATGCGCCTTCCCGGCATAGGCGGAAAAGTAGCGGATTGTATCTGCCTGTTTGCTCTGCATCAGATGGATGCGTTTCCTGTGGATACGCATATCAAAAAAGTGATGGAGCTTCATTACCCGGAAGGGTTCCCCTTTGAACGATACAAGGGATGCGCCGGGGTGATGCAGCAGTATATCTTTTATTACGATCTGAAATACAGATAATATGATGCCGGAAAATGTGCGGCAGAATTAAGGAAAGGAGAAGAAGGATGAACGTACTTGTAGTTGTAGATATGCAGAAGGATTTTATTGACGGGTCTCTCGGGACGAAAGAGGCTGTTGCGATTGTTCCGGGCGTGGTGGAGAAGATCCGCGGGTTCACCGGAAAAGTGATCGCCACAAGAGATACCCACAGTGAGGATTATCTTGAGAGCGAAGAGGGGAAGCATCTTCCTGTCGTTCATTGTGTAAAAGATACGCCCGGATGGCAGATAAACAGTGATGTGGAGAAGGCTGTACGCGCGAAAGAGGATTTTTACATTATTGACAAGCCGACGTTCGGAAGTGTGGAGCTGGGCGAATATGTAAAGCAGCTGAACAGCCCGGCAGATCCTGTCGAGAAGATCACTTTGATCGGACTGTGTACGGATATCTGCGTGATCTCAAATGCGCTGCTTCTAAAGGCATATTTGCCGGAAGTGCCGATTGAGGTTGATATCTCCTGCTGTGCGGGCGTGACACCGCAGAGTCATGACCAGGCAGCGGAGGCGATGAAAATGTGCCAGATCGGGATCGTATAGCTTACAGTATCTAAGTGCTGAGGCGGGAATACGGCGAACTGACTGGAAGAAAGCTGACAGATAGGAGATGGAACCATGGAAAATTTTCAATATTATACACCGACAAAAGTTGTATTCGGAAAAGGAACGGAAGATCAGACAGGGCAGCTTGTGGCGGAGCAGGGATGCAGAAAAGTGCTCGTCCACTATGGAAGCGGAAGTGTGGTAAGGAGTGGTCTGCTTGAGAGGATATACCGCTCTCTTGATAAGGCGGATATCCCATATGTGTCTCTCGGCGGCGTGGTGCCAAACCCCAGACTTTCTCTTGTATATGAGGGGATTGAACTGTGCAGAAAAGAGAACGTTGATTTTATTTTAGCTGTGGGTGGAGGAAGTGTCATAGACTCCGCCAAAGCGATCGGGTACGGCGCGGCAAATGACGGAGATGTGTGGGATTTCTACGAGAAGAAGAGAACGGCGCAGGGATGCCTCCCGATCGGCGTTGTGCTGACGATCGCAGCGGCGGGATCGGAGATGAGTGATTCCTCTGTTATAACAAATGAAAATGGATGGCTCAAGCGGGGCTATAGCAGTAATTACGCGCGGGCAAGATTTGCCGTTATGAATCCGGAGCTCACTATGACACTGCCGAAATACCAGACTGCCAGCGGATGTGTGGATATCATGATGCACACGATGGAACGGTATTTTAATCGCTGTGATAATATGGAGATGACAGACGGCATCAGCGAACATCTGCTGCGGACTGTGATGAAAAATGCAGAGATCCTGATGTCGGAACCGGATGATTACAATGCGAGAGCCGAAGTTATGTGGGCGGGAAGCCTCTCCCACAATGGACTGACCGGATGCGGGACAGACGGCGGTGACTGGGCAAGCCATCAGCTGGAGCATGAGCTTGGCGGGATGTTTGACGTGGCTCACGGTGCCGGTCTTGCAGCAGTCTGGGGAAGCTGGGCGCGCTATGTGATGGATGCAGCTCCGAAGCGCTTCGCAAAGTTTGCGGTAAATGTCATGGGTGTGGCGCCGGAATCGGATGACACTATGACAGCGGTAAAAGGTATAGAGGCGATGGAGGAGTTTTACCGCACCCTTGATATGCCGGTAAGTATCCGTGATATGGGGATAGAGCTCAGTGAGGAGCAGATGAGGGAACTGGCAGAAAAATGCAGTCATTTTGGAAAGCGGACGATCGGCTGTATCAGGAAACTTGACACAGAGGATATGTATCAGATATATAGGGCTGCGAGAGGATGAACAGAGATGAATACAGTTGAGATGCTGGATGAATTGCAGAACAAGGCTCTGCATGATGAAAGACTGAAATACAGGTTTTTAAAGACGAAGGAAGAGGAAGATGCCCTCGGGGCTTTCTGTCGTGTCTGCCGGGAGCTGGGATATGAGATTTATCCGATGGATGTCATTCAGGCTGGAGATGAATTCTATGCGACGATGAAGCGGAGCACTAACGGCGGCGGGGAGAATTCTCCGAAGCTGGAAGGCGAGGATGATCTCTATGAGATGTTCTTTGCCAGCCTGGATCAGCCTGGGATCCCGGATGCTAAATGAGATAACTTTGGCGGCAGATATGTATATTATTAAGGAGGAAAACAGCATGGAATCAACATTAAAAGACTTAAAAGAGAGAAGGAGCATCCGCGCGTATAAGGCGGAGCAGATCAAAGAGGAGGAGCTTCAGAAGATCCTAGAGGCAGGCACGTATGCACCCACAGGGATGGGCATGCAGTCGCCGAAGATTGTAGTTGTACAGGACAAAGAGACGAGAGACTATCTCTCTGAACTGAATGCAAAGTATCTGGGGAGCGATTCGGATCCTTTCTACGGCGCCCCGACAGTACTTGTCGTACTCGCGTCAAAAGATCGTCCGACGTGCGTTGAGGATGGTTCTCTTGTGCTGGGCAATCTGATGAATGCGGCGTATGCAGTCGGCGTGGGATCCTGCTGGATCCACCGCGCGAGAGAGGTGTTTGGCTCGGAAGAGGGAAAAGCACTTCTGAAAAAATGGGGGATCGAGGGAGATTATGTCGGCGTGGGACACTGTATCCTGGGATATCCGGCTGACGGTGCGGTGCCGCAGGCGAAGCCGAGAAAAGACGACTACATTGTCTATGTGAGGTAGTGAAATGACAGGATTCTTATGTGTAGGAGCAGGCGGAGCTGCAGGGGCAATGCTGAGATATGCGATCAGCCTGCTTCCGTACAAAGGCGCTTTTCCGGTGCTGACACTGATCACAAATGTACTGGGCGCCCTCGCAATAGGAGCCATAGCAGGAGCAGCGGCGCGCCGGGGACTTTCTGCCGAACTGGTATTATTCCTCAAGACAGGAGTGTGCGGCGGATTTACTACATTTTCTACTTTTTCACTGGAGACATATGAGCTTCTGAATCAGGGACATTACGGAACCGCATTGCTCTATATGGCGGCGAGTCTGGTTCTCTGCCTGGCGGGCGTCGCAGCGGGAATATTCCTGACAGAACGTATCGGATAAGATTTATATAACAAAGATTGTCATTGACTAACCCTGCACCGGTTCCCTAAAATTAAGGAAAAGGAGGGATATCATGCAGGCGTTATCAAATGCAAGACCGGGCGAGTCTTACACGGTGAAGTGGATGTTCGGACTGCCGGATGTACTCGAATTCCTGCATAGTCGTCATGTGGAAGAAGGCAGCACGATCCGGGTGCTCAGGCATTGCCGCGACAGCGTGATCATCGCTGCGGAGGATGTGAGACTGGTTCTCGGGTATGAAGTCGCAGAGCGGATCAAAGTATAGACCGGATAATTGAATACAGAAGTAAAAAATGTAGCGCAAATGTTTATTTGATGGTACAATAGGGGACAGCAGATGCAGGACATGTGCAGAAAGGAGAGCACAATGGAAGAAACATACATGGAAATGCTCACACGACGTGCGAAAAGCGCTGCGACAGAGGCGGCGAAGCTTGGGACGGCAGAGAAAAACAGAGGGCTTCTCTCGGTAGCAGATGAGCTGATCTCCCAGCAGGAGCTGATCCTTGCGGAAAATGAGAAAGATCTTGCGGCTGCAAGAGAAAAAGGCATAAAGCAGTCTCTTATTGACAGGCTGGCGCTTTCCGGGAAGCGTATCGCCGATATGTCAGAAGGATTGCGTCAGATCGCTGCACTGGACGATCCGATCGGCGAGATCTTATATATGAAAACGAGGCCGAACGGGCTGCGGATCGGGCAGAAGAGAGTGCCTCTTGGCGTGGTCGGGATCATCTATGAGTCTCGTCCGAATGTGACTGCGGATGCTTTCGGTCTGTGCTTTAAGACGGGAAATGCGGTCATTCTGCGCGGCGGAAGCGACGCAATCCACTCGAATCAGGCGATTGTGCGGGCGATAAAATCCGGGCTGCGCAAAGAGCGGCTCTGTCAGGATCTGGTAGTACTTGTAGAGGATACAAGCCGCGATGTTGTAAACGAGATGATGAAAATGCACGGAGGTATCGATGTCCTGATACCGAGAGGCGGCGCGGGACTTATCGCAAATGTTGTGGAGAACAGTACGGTGCCCGTGATTGAGACAGGAACGGGAAACTGTCATATATATGTGGATGAAACGGCAGACATCAGGATGGCAGCTGACATTGTAGAAAATGCAAAAACACAGCGGATGGGTGTATGTAATGCCTGTGAGTCTCTTGTAGTCCATAGCAGGATTGCTGAAGAGGCCCTTCCCCAGATCGTACAGAAGTTAAAGAACCATGATGTGGAGGTCCGCGGCGATGAAAGGGCGCGGAAGATATGCGGGGAGATTATTCCGGCGGCAGAAGAAGACTGGGGCACAGAGTATCTGGACGCCATTATATCCGTAAAGATCGTAGATTCCATTGATGAGGCGATTGTGCATATCAATAAATATAATACTGGTCATTCCGAGTCTATTATTACAAAAGACTATGAGAATGCGCTGAAATTCCAGGATGAAATCGATGCGGCGGCAGTGTATGTGAATGCTTCCACCAGATTTACTGATGGGTTTGAGTTCGGATTCGGCGCTGAGATCGGCATCAGTACACAGAAGCTCCATGCGAGAGGACCGATGGGGCTTGACGCGCTGACTACGACGAAATATATCATTTTCGGGAACGGGCAGATCAGGAAATAAAAAAAGAAAAGAATTCATAACATCAGGCGGAGTGTCAGAGTTTAAAACCTCTGACACTCCGCCTGAGTACTTTATGGAAATTGTGCATGAAAGAAATGAATTATCTGCCGCCTGCCTGCCATCTCCTCCAGACAAAATATCCCCCAAAGACAGACAGAAGAGAAAGGATAAGATATATGAACGGTCCGGCCTGATATGATGTCAGATAAGTGCCGAAGAATGGGACCGGGCGGTGGTCCATCAGACCTCCGGTCACCGAGATCAGCTTTGCCGGACAGTGACTCCATATCTGTGACAGCACGCGAAACTGTCCGGGAATATTCAGGACAGAACTGATGAACAGGAATCCGATCAGGATGCCCATGGCGGAGATGATGCTCCTGAAACACCCGGAAAAAAATAATCCTGTACAGCTCAGCATTACAGCGGCTGCCATGCTGATACCGAAGAGGAGAAGTACGGCCTGCCTGTGCATGCCTTTTGAGCTCAGACGCCGGTTTCTGCTGGGCGTTGTAGCTGTGATATGCAGTAAAAGAATCGCCGTTGCCGTTGTTCACGGAGACGACGGACATATTTTCTCTGAAACAGCTTTTTGTATTCGTATTTTATGAGTGTCCGGAGATTATACATCGTTATACACCTCCCTGATTTAGATCGGAGTCGGACTGAGCCCCGACCGGCCTACCGTCAAACTGTTCCAGATAAAATTCTTCCAGATTTCTCCGATATCTTCATGTGTTCCGTTGAAGATCAGTCGGCCGTCTTTCAATATTAGGATGCGGTCCGCGATCAGTTCAATGTCAGATTTGATATGGAGAGAGAGCAGGACGATGCTTTCCTGTCCGAGCCGGTCGACCATTTCCCGGAACCGGACACGCTCTTTCGGTTCAAGTACGGCTGTGGGCCCGTCGAGTACGAGGAGTCTCGGACGGTTTAAGAGTGCCTGCGCGATGCCCAGGCGCCGTTTCATTCCACCGGAGAATGTTTTAATCTTTTGCTTTTTATGTGCTTCAAGTCCTACAATGGATAACAGTTCCCCGGTGCAGCAACGGGTGTCGGTTTTGCGAAGCTCTTTGAGTGCAGCCATATACATGAGAAAGTCTTCGGCGGTAAAGCCGGGATAATAGCCGAAATCCTGAGGGAGATATCCGAGAATACTCCGGTATTCTTCTATGGATACATCAGCCCTTCCAAAAGTTACTGTGCCGCTGTCCGGGCGCAGGATGCCGCAGATCATGCGCAAAAGAGCCGTTTTTCCGGCTCCATTGGCGCCCGGCAGGCCGTGAACTCCCTTCTCAAGTGAAAGTGAGATTCGGTCTGCAGCGATTTTATTCTTATAGTGCTTGCTCAGCCGGTCAATGTGAAGATCTATGTTAATTCCTCCGATTGTCTGATATATTTTCTGAGTTCCAGTACTGCCGCAGTTTCGAAGAAGAGAAGTACTGCGGGAATGAGTGCGGGGGTATCCGCTGCGCGATCCAGAAAGCCGGCTGTGTTTGCAGTGAGAAAGAATACACTGACAAGAGTGTTGATCCCTGCATCCCAGAAATGTGTGCCAAAGGGCATCAATGCACCCAGAAGAAGCAGGTTTTCACCGTTCAATATCCCCAGCCGCGCACACAGGACAGCCTGCAGGGAAAAGCGGGAGGATAGCTCCAGTTCCTCCATGCCAAACCGGGCAGAACATCCGGCCTCTGCTATTGTTGCCAGCGCAAGGAACGGGATGCAGGCGGACAGGATGACAGGAAGGGAGAGTTCCCGAAGCTGCGCCTGAATGACCGCAGTCTGCCAGGGCTGCGGTGTCAGAAGTACAGCAGCAACAAAGATACAGACAGGAGCCAGTTCCATTTCCGGATATAGTGTATATCTGGATCAGCAGGAAGCCGGGCCACGAGATGCTCATAATCCTGCCGATCTCGCTGGGATTCAGCTCCAGTACATAGCGCAGGCAGATAACCTAGCGGTCAGATTCACTGAGTGTCTGCAGGACCTGAGCCAGAACAACCGATATGTCCGTGAGTTCCGAGCCAGAAACGGTGGGAGAAAATGCTGCGCCCTTTGTGCTGTGTGCGCAGAAGCAGATGAATGTTATAAGTATTCATATATTATACACTTGCAGTATTCAGATTTTATCAAGAAATTCGTGAAAACATGTTTTTGAATGAATATATATAAATAATACTTGCATAATATTCAAAAAAGATGTATTATTATGCAAGTGCTATTTATAGTTGCTTTTATGAAATGCTTTACTTACTATTAAGTGAGGTATATCATAGGAAACTGAAATGCGTAGCGGTCTGCAACAGCATTTAAGTCAAAAGGAAGATAGATAAAGAGTATTACATGGAAGGGACAAGATATGATTAAAATTGGTATAATCGGCGCCACCGGCTATGCGGGCGGTGAGCTTGTAAGAATCTTATCAGGACATAAAGAATCAGAGATCAAATGGTACGGCTCAAGAAGCTACATTGATCAGAAATATGCGGACGTATACAGAAATATGTTCCAGATCGTGGATGCGGTCTGCATGGATGACAATATGGAGGAACTGGCGTCACAGGTAGACGTGATCTTTACGGCAACACCCCAGGGGCTGTGTGCATCCCTTGTAAATGAAGAAATCCTCTCAAAGACAAAGATTATTGACCTGAGCGCGGATTTCCGTCTGAAAGACGTGAAAGTTTATGAAGAGTGGTATAAGATCGGGCATAAAGCGCCGCAGTTCATCGACGAGGCGGTATACGGACTGTGCGAGATCAACAGGGAGGATGTGAGGAAAGCGAGACTGGTGGCAAATCCGGGATGCTATACGACCTGCTCCATCCTGACAGCTTATCCTCTTGCAAAAGAGGGGCTGATCGATATGAGTACACTGATCATCGATGCCAAATCCGGCACATCAGGGGCAGGAAGAGGGGCAAAGGTACAGAATCTCTTCTGTGAAGTGAACGAGAACATGAAGGCATACGGTGTGGCAACCCACAGACATACTCCGGAGATCGAGGAACAGCTCGGCTATGCGGCAGGTGAAAAAGTAGTGCTCAACTTCACCCCGCATCTCGTTCCTATGAACAGAGGAATTCTCGCTACGGAATACGCAAAACTTACGAAAGACGTGAGCTGGGAAGAAGTGAAGGCAGTTTACGATAAATACTATGGAGATGAAAAATTCGTGCGTGTTCTTAATCAGGATATATGTCCGGAGACGAAATGGGTAGAGGGCAGCAATTACGTGGATATCGGATTTAAGATCGACTCAAGAACGGGACGCATCATCATGATGGGCGCGATTGATAATCTGGTGAAAGGCGCTGCGGGACAGGCGGTGCAGAATATGAACCTGATGTTTGGAATAAAAGAGAGCGAAGGCCTGGAACTGGTCCCGATGTTCCCTTAGGGGACGTAGACAAATCGGGTTTTACTACGTCCCAAATTCGGATTCAGGGTGTCCCAAATTTGGGGGAGAGGTGTCCCTTAGTGGAGATGAAAGGAATATTCAGCTATGATAAGAGTTATGACAATAGATGATTACGATGAAGTTTACGCCCTCTGGAAGAAAATACGGGGATTCGGGATCCGGAGTATTGATGATTCCAGAAAGGGCGTGGAACGGTTCTTAAAGAGAAATCCGACGACGAGTGTAGTGGCAGTGAAAGACGGGAAGATTGTCGGAAGTATCCTTTGCGGTCATGACGGAAGACGGGGATGTCTTTATCATGTATGCGTGGATGAGGCGTACCGGCGTCACGGAATCGGGCGCGATATGGTTGTGCATGCGATGAAAGCACTGCAGGCCGAACAGATTAATAAGGTTTCTCTTATCGCGTTTACAAAGAATGATATAGGAAACGCATTCTGGAATACGATTGGCTGGACAGAGCGTCTGGATTTAAATTATTACGATTTTACATTAAATGAAGAAAATATTACAGCTTTTAATGAACAATAGATGATCAAAAACGGATTTATTTTTAGAAAGAAGAGGGATGTAAAATGCAGAAGATTGAGGGCGGAGTGACGGCGGCAAAAGGCTTTGAGGCGGCAGCGGCAGCGGCCGGGATCAAGTATCATGACCGCACGGATATGGCGCTTATTTTCAGTGAGAAGCCGTGCAAAGTGGCGGGGGCATTTACGACAAATGTAGTGAAGGCAGCACCGGTAAAGTGGGATAGAAATGTGGTAGACAGCGGTATGAAAGCCCAGGCTGTCATCGTGAATTCGGGCATTGCAAATGCATGTACCGGAGAAGAAGGTATGAAATATTGTGAAGAGACGGCAAAAGAAGCGGCTAATGTGCTGGGAATAGATGCCAAGAGCGTTTTAGTCGGCTCCACAGGCGTGATCGGAATGCAGCTTCCCATGGAACGGGTGAAAGATGGAATCCGTAAACTGGCAGAGGCGAAGAAACCGGATCTTGAGAGCGGTACACAGGCGGCTCAGGCAATCATGACGACAGACACAAAGAAAAAAGAAGTAGCAGTTACAGTCGAAATCAGTGATGTGACAGTGACTATCGGAGGAATGGCAAAAGGATCCGGTATGATCCATCCGAATATGTGCACCATGCTTGCATTCATTACAACGGATGCCAAGATTTCCAGGAAAGCGCTTCAGGCTGCACTCGGCGAAGATGTGGAAGATACATATAATATGATCTCTGTGGATGGAGATACTTCGACCAACGACACCGTGCTCCTGCTGGCAAATGGTGTTGCTGGAAACGAAAAAATCCGTTATGGCACATGGGAGTACGAGGCATTTAAAACTGCGCTTCATTATGTAAATGAAACTCTGGCAAAAGAGATGGCCGGAGACGGAGAGGGCGCAACTGCATTGTTTGAGGCGAAGGTTATCGGCGCGGATACGAAAGAACAGGCAAAAAAACTTGCCAAATCTATTGTCTGCTCCAACCTGACTAAGGCAGCAATTGCAGGACACGACGCCAATTGGGGAAGAATTCTGTGTGCAATGGGATATTCCGGAGCACAGTTTGATCCGGAGAAAGTGGATCTCTATTTCAAGAGCGAGGCAGGAAAACTAAAGATCATTGAAAATGGAGTTGCACTGAATTACAGCGAGGAGAAAGCAACAGAAATCCTGTCTCAGCCCAAAGTAACAGCAATTGCGGATATTAAAGAAGGTGATGTCGAGGCGACAGCATGGGGATGCGACCTGACACATGGATATATCAATATCAATGCAGATTACCGCAGCTGATATCTGTGTATTTTGAAATGTAAAAAGGAAATGATGCAAACGGGGACAGGGCAAATGCCGGTTTGGGACACCGTAAAGTCCGATTCGGGACGTAGTCAAATCGGGTTTTACTACGTCCCCGAAGGAGGTAAGGATGAATAAAAATATGCAGCAATATCTTGAAAAGGCGCAGGTGCTTATCGAGGCCCTGCCATATATTCAGCGTTTCAACCGCAAGATCATCGTGGTCAAATACGGCGGCAGCGCTATGGTAGACGAGGAACTGAAAAGGCGTGTCATCGAGGACGTGACGCTTCTGAAGCTTGTCGGATTCAAGCCGATCATCGTCCACGGGGGCGGCAAGGAGATTAGCAAGTGGGTCGGAAAAGTCGGCATGGAACCGAAATTTATTAACGGTCTGCGTGTGACAGATGAGGATACGATGGAAGTGGCAGAGATGGTGCTTGGACGTGTTAACAAGAGTCTGGTTCAGCTGGTTGAGAGTCTCGGTGTCCGCGCCATCGGCATCAGCGGCAAGGATGGCGCGCTTCTGAAGGTTGATAAGAAATATTCTGACGGGCAGGATATCGGATATGTGGGAGAAATCAAAGAAGTAAACGGCCAGATCTTATATGACCTGCTAGAAAAAGATTTTCTCCCGATCGTATGCCCGGTCGGATTAGATGATGATTTCAATACGTATAATATCAATGCGGACGATGCGGCGTGCGCCATTGCCCGTGCGGTCAAAGCTGAGAAACTGGCATTCCTGACAGACATTGAGGGCGTGTACAAAGATCCGTCTGATCCCTCCACGCTTATTTCCGAGCTCAGGGTGGACGAGGCTCGGAAGCTGATGGACAGCGGATACATCGGCGGTGGCATGCTTCCAAAACTTCAGAACTGCATCGACGCCATTGAAGCAGGCGTTTCAAGAGTGCATATTCTGGACGGGCGGATTCCGCACTGTCTGCTTCTTGAAATCTTTACGAACAAAGGAATCGGTACGGCAATTTTAAACAGTGAAGAAAGCAGGTATTATCATGGTGAATAATGAAATACAGTCGGCAGAAGAAAATCTGATCCGTGTATACAATCGGTTTCCGGTGGTGCTTGATCACGGTGAGGGAATGTATCTCTATGATACAGATGGGAAAGAATATCTCGATTTTGCTGCGGGATTTGCGGTGACAGGACTGGGATATGACAATAAAGAGTTAAATGAGACGCTGAAAGCGCAGATTGATAAATTATATCACACATCGAATCTCTATTATCACGAGAGCTGTGGTGAGGCGGCGAAAGAACTGAACCGTGTCAGCGGAATGGACAGGGTGTTCTTTACAAACAGCGGCGGCGAGGCAGTAGAAGGCGCTTTAAAGTCAGCCAGACGCTATGCATATACGAAAGGTACGGGGAGATATGAGTTTATTGCCATGGAGAATTCATTCCACGGAAGGACATTCGGAGCGGTGTCAGTGACAGGGCATGATTCTTACAGAGAGCCTTTTGAACCTCTTGTGCCGGGGGTGAAATTTGCAAAATTCAATGATCTGGACAGTGTGAAAGCTCTGGTCAGTGACAAGACCTGCGCGATCATTCTGGAACCTCTTCAGGGGGAGGGCGGAATCAACCTTGCTACGCAGGAGTTTATGGGAGGAATCCGCAAGATCTGCGATGAGAACGGAATCCTTATGATCTGCGACGAAGTGCAGTGCGGCATGGGACGGACCGGAAGTATGTTCGCATGGCAGGGATTCGGGACAAGACCGGATATCCTCACTATGGCAAAAGCAATCGGAAACGGCATCCCCGTCGGGGCGTTTGCGATGACAGAAGAGGTGGCAAAATACTCTCTGCAACCCGGTGACCACGGGGCAACGTACGGCGGCAATCCTCTTGCATGCACAGCGGTGAAAAAAGTGATCGAGATCTTTGAGAGGGACAATATCGTAGGTCATGTCAATGAAGTGGCGCCTTATCTCACGAAAAAGCTGGATGACCTTGTAGACGAAAATGACTGTGTAGTCCGGCGCAAGGGGAAAGGCCTGATGCAGGGCATCGAGATCACAAAACCGATCACAGAAGTAAACCGGCGCTGTGTAGAGGGAGGACTTCTTGTGATACAGGCGGAGGGCAATGTGCTCCGGTTTGTTCCGCCTCTGATTGTGGAGGAGAAACATATCGACGAGATGATAGAAAAACTGAAGCGTGCGCTGGCAGATTAAGCAGTGCACTGGCAATGCATAAGGAAACCGGTCACGGGACATACTATCCGGAAAACAGGCATAAAATGCATGGAGGTATGATCCGATGATTGGTTTTTTTATTGCGCTGCTCTCCGGGGCAATGATGAGTATACAGGGAGTATTCAATACCCAGGTGACAAAGACAACCGGCGTGTGGGTGAGTAATGGATGGGTACAGATTACGGCTTTTGCCGTATGTCTTGCAGCCTGGTTTTTTACCGGGCGGGACAGCATAACTGCGCTTGGAAAAGTAGAGCCTAAATATATGCTGCTGGGAGGGGTGATCGGCGCAGGGATTACATGGACGGTGATTAAAAGTATCGAGGCTCTGGGGCCTGCGAAGTCGGCACTTCTTATTGTCATCGCGCAGCTTGCTGTGTCCTACATCATTCAGTTATTCGGGCTGTTCGGCATGGACCGTGAACCATTCTCGTGGCGAAAACTTGGCGGGCTTGCGCTTGCGGTCGTTGGGATAGCTATATTTCAGTGGGAATGAGAAAGATTAATTATCTATTGTAATTTTGTTAAAAATTCGTTACAATGTTACTGTCCGGCATACAAGGGGTATTTCTCCTGCATAAACAGGTGGGAGAAAAGATATGCGAGACAAGCAGATAAAATGGAAAATATTTCGTATTTTTGGCAAAACACTTATTTTGACAGTGTTTTTCTTTCTTGTCGGCTGCAATGACAGGTGTGAAGAAAAAAACGATCTCGAAGAAATTGCCCTTTCTGACAATGCTCAGTCTGGTGAGGAACAGGCGGATGAGAAGACAGATAATGAATCATCGGGGAATGGCAGTAAAAAGAAAGAAGAATCTGACGAGGCAGTCGTCTTCGTATATGTATGCGGGGCGGTAAAATCTCCGGGGGTGTATGAACTGGAAGCGGATGCGCGTGTGTTTGAGGCGATACGGGCAGCCGGAGGCGTGACAGAAGACGCAGCTCCGGATGCTGTCAATCAGGCGCAGATTGTAATGGACGGCGATCAGATTTACGTTCCGGACGCAGGGGAAGTACAGACACTAGGCTTAGGGGTTGGCGAAACAGCAGCCGGGAGTACGGAAAGTGTAAAGGTAAATATAAATACAGCCACAAAAGAAGAACTGATGACCCTGACCGGGATCGGCGAGGCAAAAGCCGAGAGTATCCTGAAATACAGGGAAGAGCATGGAAGGTTCGAAAACATCGAGGAATTGATGCAGATCGAGGGAATCAAGGAAGGCGTATTTAGTAAAATAGAAGATGACATAATAATTTGACACAGGAGTCGTGAAAGTGGAGTATGAGTAAAAAGATATTAGTCGTAGATGATGAGAAGCTGATCGTTAAAGGAATCCGGTTCAGCCTTGAGCAGGAAGGCATGGAAGTAGACTGTGCCTATGATGGACAGGAGGCGTTGGAGTGCGCCAAAAAATGCGAGTATGATCTGGTACTGCTTGATGTGATGCTGCCCAAGATGGATGGATTTGAAGTGTGCCAGCAGATCAGAGAATTTTCGGATATGCCTATTGTAATGCTGACAGCCAAGAGCGAAGATATGGATAAGATACTGGGACTTGAATACGGAGCAGACGACTATATTACAAAGCCATTTAATATTCTTGAGGTAAAAGCTCGGATCAAGGCTATCATGCGCCGCACATCCAAAAGAAAAGAGCTGGCGGGGAGTCCGGTGCTTGTGAAGGGCAATATGAAGATAGACTGTGAGAGCCGGCGTGTATTTATCGGAGACCGGGAGATCAATCTGACGGCAAAAGAGTTCGACGTGCTGGAGCTTCTTGCAACTAATCCAAACAAAGTATACAGCAGGGAGAATCTTTTAAATCTCGTATGGGGATATGATTATCCGGGAGATGCGAGAACGGTTGATGTACATATCCGGCGTCTGAGGGAGAAGATTGAGATTAATCCGAGCGAACCGAAATTTGTACATACAAAGTGGGGAGTGGGTTATTATTTCCAGGGCTAAACGTCATTTCAGAGTAAGAGACAGAGTCTTTAAAAATATGCGGGTCCGCATTATCGTATTATTTGTGCTGGCAGGGCTTGTGCCCTGTCTTGCCGCACTGTTCGGAATAGTAAAGTTTTACGAACTGCACGCGGTGGAGCTGAGAACCGCCGAGATACAGAACCAGTGTACTATTCTGAGCAACCAGCTGGGCAATTACGGATATCTTGCCGATACATCATCGGAAGTGATCAATGCAAATCTGACACAGCTTACCAATATTTATAACGGACGGGTCATGATTATTGACAGCGAACTGAATGTCATCAAAGATACATACAGCCTGGATGAAGGGAAAACGGATGTTTCAGAAAATGTGATCCGCTGTATGCAGGGTGAGACAACAAATCAGTATGACAGGAGAAATCATTATATTGAGGTAACCTCTCCTATCCCGGGGGGAGAAGAGGGGAAAGTTGCAGGGGTTATGCTGGCGACTGTTTCGACAGATAGCATTGAAGCGACCATACAGATGCTGTATACACACGGAGGAGTCGTAGTCGGCATTATATTTATCCTGTTGATTGTCTGCGGAGTGTTTATTGCAGACCGTATGGTGCGCCCGATTCACAGAATCACAGGAGCAATTGAAAATGTAACAGAGGGCTACAGTGATGATGTGCTGCATGTTGACACTTTTACAGAAACGAAACAGCTTAGTGAAGCCTTCAATAAAATGCTTGGAAGACTGAAACTGCTTGATGAGTCCAGGGAAGAATTTGTATCCAATGTCTCTCACGAATTAAAGACGCCGATGACTTCCATGAAGGTACTGGCGGACTCGCTTCTTGAAATGAAAGAAGCGCCGGTGGAGATGTATCAGGAATTCATGCAGGATATAGCTAAAGAGATTGACAGAGAGAATCAGATCATCACAGATCTTCTTTCGCTTGTAAAGATGGATAAGACCGGACAGAATATGAATATCCAGACGGTTAATATTAATGAACTCCTGGAACAGACGCTGAAGCGTCTGCGTCCGATCGCAGATAAGAAGAACGTGGAGATGGTTATGGAGAGCTTCCGCCCTGTGACAGCAGAGATTGATGAGATGAAATTTACTCTTGCCATATCGAATCTGGTAGAGAATGCGATTAAATATAACCATGATAACGGCTGGGTGCATGTCTCCCTGAATGCTGACCACAAGTATTTTTATATTAAGGTGGAAGATTCGGGGATTGGAATTCCGGAGAAAGATCAGCCGCATATTTTTGAACGTTTTTACCGAGTGGACAAGTCTCATTCCAGAGAAATCGGCGGTACGGGATTAGGACTTGCGATCGCCAGAAATGCGGTGATCGTCCACAGAGGAGCAATTAAAGTATACAGCAACGAGGGGGAGGGGACGACTTTCACTGTCCGGATTCCTTTGATTTATGTGGCGGCATAGGAGGGTGAAAATATGAAGGTAAAGAAAACTGCTCTCGCCGCAGTAATCTGTGTGGCCCTTTTGTTTACAGCATGCGCCGGGGGAGACAGAATCAGAGAGGGGGATTCGTATATTTACTGCCTGAATGAAAGCGCGACAGGACTGGTCAAAGTGGCATATGATCTTCCTGCCGGGGATACACAGGAAACGGCACAGGCTGTATTAGAGCAACTCAGTATGCCGGCGGAAGATATAGAATATTTAAGTCCTATTCCCGAAGATGTGAAGGTGCAGGAGTGCAAATTGGTGGGCGGAATTCTGGAAGTGGATTTCGGAGCAGAGTATCTGGAAATGGGAAATATTCGTGAGAAACTGATGCGCGCTGCCGTGGTACAGTCCCTTACTCGTATTGAAGGGGTAAACGCAGTTGCTTTTACTGTGGACGGAAATCAACTAATGGATCGTAACGGCATTGCAATCGGACTGATGAATGAAGACGATTTCGTTGAAACTACAGCATCTTCGCCGAGCGCATATCAGACGGACACACTTACGCTCTATTTTGCAAACGAAACCGGTGATAAGCTTGTAGCTGAAAAAACAGATGTAAGATACAGCAGTAATGTATCCAAAGATAAACTGATCGTGGAGAAACTGATGCAGGGACCGGACGAAGCCGGAGCATATCCTACGATCAACCCTGACACAAACCTTTTGAGCGTAACGACCAAAGACAAAATATGTTATGTGAATTTTGACAGTACATTTCTGACAGGTGCATACGATATCCTGCCTGAACTTACTGTGTATTCGATCGTGAATTCTCTGGTTGAGGGAACAGAGGCCGTACAGGTGCAGATTACGATTAACGGAGAGACAAATGCTAAATATATGGAGACAGTTGATCTCTCACAGCCATTTGAGGCAAATATAGATCTCGTCGCAGCCGATGAAGAAGATGAATGAAAAAACGGCCGCTTTGTGCGATATGTGTTTTATTTCTTGCGATACAGAGCATAAGAGTACTCTTTTTCAGTGTGGGGGAAACAGAATCCTCTGCGCTGGAAAAGCTGCTTTCCGGGGAAGTTCAGATTGAATTTACAGGGACTGTGTACAAAATCGAAGAGAAGCAAAAGGTTACGGCATTCTATCTGAAAGATAATGCCGTATCTGCTGCGGGTCAAATAATCAATGAATCTAAAATTCTTATCTATGTTTCCCAAAATGATACAGGACAATCTGCTGCAGTTAAAACAGGCAACCGTCTGGCGGTTTCCGGTGAGGCGCAGGTGTTTGACAGTGCGCGAAATCCGGGAAATTTTGACCAGAAGACATATTACCGGCGGCAGGGCATTCATGTGCTCGTGTGGGCGGAAAGTATCAGCATATTGTCCCATGATACGGATCTTGTCCGGCAGTTCCTTTCGGATTTCAGATCAGCGTGGAATGAACTGTTCATTACCAGGCTGGGGGAGTACTACGGAGGAACGATGAGTGCCATCCTCCTCGGGGAGAAGAGCGGGCTGGATGCTGAAATGAAAGTTATGTACCAGAAATGCGGGATCAGTCATTTACTTGCTATTTCTGGCCTGCACATGACTTTTATTGGCATGGGAATCTATCATATACTTCGCAGGACCGGATTTAGCTTCTTGTCTGCAGGAATCGCAGGCGGTACTATACTGATTCTTTACAGTCTGATGATCGGAGCCGGAGTCTCAAGCCTTCGTGCCTTGATCATGTTCCTGGTGAGGATCGGCGCGGAAATTACAGGGAGAGACTATGATCTTCTTACCAGCCTGTTTTTGTCCGCTGCGATCCTGTGTGCCTGGCAGCCGCTTTATCTGACAGATGCGGGATTTCAGCTGTCATATGGGGCGATTCTCGGAATTGCCCTGCTGGGACCTGTATTTGGAGATATGTTCGGATGTGGGCAGATTGCCGGAATACAGAAAAAACTTGCACAAAAGAAAAGCAGCAGGATGATGCGGATAAAAGGAAAAGGGATGTCGGTCCTGCTGTGGATTTTGAATGGATTGAGTACCAGTTTTGCAGTCAATGTACTCCTGCTCGGGCCATTGCTCTGGTTTTATTTTGAGATTCCGCCGTATTCCGTCTTTCTGAATCTGATCGTGATTCCGGTTATGCCGGCAGCGATGGGAGCAGGACTGGCCGGCTCTGCACTGACTCTTGTGTCAGATACTGTCGGAGATATTGTACTGCAGGTGTGCCGTGCGGTGCTGTGGGGATATGACCAGGTCTGCGAATATGCGTGTATACTGCCTTGTAGCAGGCTTGTTGCAGGAAAGCCGGGGCTTCTCTGGATCATAGTATATTATCTGATCCTGGCGGGAATCTTCCTCTCCTATCAGTATTTTAAAGGAAGAAAAGAGCAGGAGGAAGAGAAAGATGAAGCCATAAGCGGCAGGATGCCGGATTTTAATGCCGGAAGCAATGGCGGCAGATGGAAGAAACTGTGCAGGGTGCCGGGGTGCGTGATGCTTCTGTTTGCGGCCGGTATGACGATTGGATGCAGGAACTGCCATCAGGCGGGGAATGAAATGCAGGTTACAGTGCTGGATGTGGGTCAGGGAGACGGCATCCACGTCAGGGCGTCTTCTCTTAACTGTCTGATCGACGGAGGCAGCAGTGATGTGTCTTCGGTGGGAGTATATCGTCTGGAACCGTATTTTCTCTCACAGGGCATAGACACTCTGGACTATGTGTTTGTCACACATGGCGACGAAGACCATGTCAGCGGGATACAGGAGATGCTGGAGAATCAGCTGTTCGGGATAAGGATCACCAGTCTTGTGCTTCCGCCGCAGGAGTATCATGATGAGAAGCTTACAGGGCTGGCGCGGACTGCCTCCAGGAATGGGACGCGGATTCTGGTCATGCAGCCGGGAGACGAGATCACATCAGATGGAAATGGAGAAAAGCTGGTGCTTGCATGTATCGGGCCCGGCGGTGACCTGGGGGTGGAGCCGGGAAACGAGACTTCTCTTGTGTTAGATCTGTCCTATGGGGATTTTGATATGCTGTTTACAGGAGATGTGGAAGGAGAAGGTGAGCAGAATCTGATCGATTCAGGGGTGCTGAAAGAGTACGATGTCCTAAAAGCCGCTCATCACGGATCGAAGAATTCAGGCACGGAAGAATTTCTCGGGCTCACAAAACCCTCCTATGCCGTCATCTCAGCCGGGGTGGACAACCGGTATGGCCATCCCCATGCAGAGACGATCAGGAGGCTTCAAGAAGCCGGATGCAGAGTCTGTTCCACTCAGGATAACGGAGCGATCACGATCCGGACTGACGGGAAGACAATGAAAATATACGGGTTCACCAAAAAGGGGTGAATGAAACCTCTTGTCAAAACAGGCTCATTTCCTATATAATACAAGAGTTATGAAGAGCCTGAATGAAGATTTGAAAACGGGAAAATTTAAACAGATATATCTCCTGTTCGGTCAGGAGGCTTATCTGAAAAAGCAGTATAAGGAGCGGTTTGTCAAAGCCATGGTCCCCGAGGGAGATACCATGAACTATTCCAGCTATGAAGGAAAGAAGACAGATATCAAAGAAGTGATCGATCTGGCGGAAACACTGCCCTTTTTTTCAGAGCGTCGTCTGATCGTATTTGAGGATACCGGATTCTTCAAGAACGGGGGAAATGATCTGGCAGACTATATCAATGACGGGATGCCGGACACGACGCATTTCATTTTTGTAGAGAATGAAGTGGATAAAAGGAGTAAGCTGTACAAGGCTGTGAAGGCAAAAGGGCATATCGTGGAGCTTGCCGCCCAGGATGAAAATACACTGCGAAAATGGGTGTCAGGGCTGGTCAGGAAAGAGAAAAAAGAGATGGCACAGCCGGACATTGCGTATTTCCTGAACAAAGTGGGGACAGACATGGAGAATATTACAAAAGAGCTTGAGAAGCTGTTCTGCTATTGTCTGGATCGGAATGTCATTACAAGGGAAGACGTGGACGCAGTCTGTGTCACACAGATTACGAACCATATTTTTGATATGGTGAACGCAGTGGCGGCAAAAGATCAGCGTCGGGCGCTCGATCTGTATTATGACCTGCTTGCTTTAAAGGAACCGCCCATGCGCATCCTCTCTCTTATGTCGAAAGAGTACCGTGATCTGTATCATGTGAAAGAGCTTTCAAGGCAGGGATATGCGAGAAAGGAAATCGCTTCAAAAGCGGGACTTCATCCGTTTGTGGCAGGGAAATACATGGACCTGGCAAAAAGATTTCAGTCGGGCGAACTGAGGAAAGTTATGGAAGAGAGCGCAGACCTTGAGCAGAGAGTAAAGACGGGACTGATGACGGACAATCTCGCAGTCGAACTCTTTATTGTAAAGCAGTCTGCTTCTTAAAGATAAAACTGGAGGAATGAAATTGGCAGTAATAGATCAGAGTAAAATCAGAAATTTTTGTATCATTGCACATATTGACCACGGCAAGTCTACTCTGGCAGACCGCATCATCGAGATGACAGGGCTTCTGACAAGCCGTGAGATGCAGTCCCAGGTCCTGGACAATATGGATCTGGAGCGGGAAAGAGGCATCACGATCAAAGCGCAGGCAGTCCGCACGATATACAAAGCGGACGACGGGGAAGAGTATATGTTCAATCTGATCGACACCCCGGGACATGTGGATTTCAATTATGAGGTGTCCAGAAGTCTTGCGGCATGCGACGGCGCTATCCTTGTGGTAGATGCGGCGCAGGGCGTTGAGGCACAGACTCTGGCAAATGTATATCTGGCGCTGGATCATGATCTGGATGTGATGCCGGTCATAAACAAGATCGATCTGCCGAGTGCAGATCCGGAACGTGTGAAGGAAGAGATCGAGGACGTTATCGGTATCGATGCGGAGGATGCACCGCTTATCTCGGCAAAGACAGGACAGAATGTCCATGAAGTACTGGAGCAGATCGTTTCAAAGATCCCTGCGCCCACAGGAGATCCGGACGCGCCTCTTAAGGCCCTGATCTTTGATTCAAAATACGACTCTTACAAAGGCGTCATTGTCTTCTGCAGGATCAAAGAAGGGACAGTGAAAAAGGGCACTCCGATGCTCATGATGGCGACCGGTGCGAAAGCGGAAGTTGTGGAAGTAGGTACATTCGGTGCCGGACAGTTCATCCCGTGCGATGAGCTGACTGCGGGAATGGTAGGTTATATCACGGCAAGCCTGAAAAATGTCAAGGAAACTCGTGTCGGCGATACGATCACAAATGCGGACCACCCGTGTGACGAGCCGCTGCCCGGATATAAGAAGGTCAATCCTATGGTTTACTGCGGGCTTTATCCAGCAGACGGTGCCAAATATCCGGATCTGCGCGATGCACTTGAGAAGCTGCAGCTCAATGATGCTGCGCTCCAGTTTGAGGCAGAGACATCGGTTGCTCTCGGATTTGGCTTCCGGTGCGGCTTTCTGGGACTGCTCCATCTCGAGATCATCCAGGAGCGTCTGGAAAGGGAGTACAATCTGGACCTTGTGACTACGGCGCCGAGCGTTATCTATAAGATCCACAAGACAAACGGAGAAGTTATTGATCTGACGAACCCGACAAATATGCCGGACCCGGCGGAGATCGACTATATGGAAGAGCCTATGGTAAAGGCTGAGATTATGGTAACATCTGAGTATATCGGAGCGATCATGGATCTTTGCCAGGAGCGCCGGGGAATATATCAGAGTATGGAGTATATTGAGGAGAAACGCGCTGTGCTCCATTATCATCTGCCGCTCAATGAGATCATTTATGATTTCTTCGATGCGCTCAAATCAAGATCAAGAGGTTATGCGTCCTTTGATTATGAGATGCTGGGATATCAGAGATCAGAGCTCGTGAAGCTTGATATACTTATTAATAAAGAAGAAGTGGATGCTCTCTCCTTTATCGTGTTCGCGGGAAGCGCTTACGACAGAGGACGGAGGATGTGCGAGAAACTGAAGCAGGAGATTCCGAGGCAGCTGTTTGAGATTCCGATCCAGGCTGCGATCGGCAGCAAGATCATTGCGAGAGAGACAGTCAAGGCAATGAGAAAAGACGTGCTGGCGAAGTGCTACGGAGGCGATATCTCACGTAAGAAGAAACTCCTGGAGAAACAGAAAGAAGGAAAGAAGCGCATGCGCCAGGTGGGCAATGTAGAGATTCCGCAGAAGGCGTTTATGAGTGTGCTGAAACTGGATGATGACTGATGTGTGAGAAAAAAGAACTGGAACTGTATGTGCATATTCCGTTCTGCGTGAGAAAATGTGCATACTGTGATTTCTTGTCCGCCCCTGCAGATACGCAGGAGCGGACGCTTTATATAGACGCTCTGACCGAAGAGATCAGAGCGAGGAAAAATGATTTTAATGCTTACAGGGTAAGTACGATATTTCTGGGCGGCGGTACGCCTTCTATTCTGGAAGGCGATGACAGTGCCCGGATTTTCCGTGCTCTTCAAGAGAACTTCGACATTTCTGATGACGCCGAGATCACGATGGAAGTAAATCCGGGAACCGTGACAGAGGAGAAAGCTGCATCGTGGAGAAAAAGCGGTGTAAACCGGCTGAGTATCGGGCTTCAGTCGGCGGATGACAGGGAACTTAAAATGCTCGGCCGCATCCACACTTACCGTGAATTCTTAGATACGTGGAAGATTGTCCGGGAGGCAGGATTTGAGAATGTAAATGTCGATCTGATCTCGGCCACTCCCGGGCAGAATCTCAGGAGCTGGTCAGAGACACTGAGGAAGGCGGCGGACCTCGGACCGGAGCATATTTCTGCATACAGTCTGATCATAGAGGAGGGTACGCCTTTTTACGAGCGTTATGGAGATGGATCAGGTGAGGATGAGAACAAGGGTAATCATCTGCCGCCTCTTCCGGATGAAGATACCGAACGTGAGATGTATAAAGCTACAGAGAAAATCCTCGCAGAGTATGGCTATCACAGATATGAGATATCCAATTATTCGAAAACGGGATACGAGTGCCGTCATAATCTCGGATACTGGGAGCGGAAGGAGTATCTGGGACTGGGCCTCGGGGCTTCCTCACTGATCAGCGAATGCAGATTTCATAATACAGCCGATATGGGGAAATACCTCAGGCTTTATGAAAATGCCGGGACGGATATCTGTGAAGATATAGAACACCTGTCTGTAGAAGACCAGATGGAGGAGTTCATGTTTCTCGGCCTGCGTAAAACTGTCGGCATCTCTGTGGATGATTTCAGGAAAGCGTTCGGAAAAGAGATCAGAGAGGTATACGGAGAACAGATGAGGAAACTGGAAGAGCAGCGGCTGATTGAGTATTCCGGGAACCGGGTAAGGCTCACAGAGCGCGGGACCGATATCAGCAACTATGTGTTCAGTGAGTTTATGTTTTAGCGGTAGTTTTAGCATCAGTTCAGTCCGCGCCATTTGTAACACCGCACTGAATTTTAAAAAATCTATAAACATGGTTGACAAAGTGAAATGTGAGTGCTATCTTAATATACGAAAGATGTTAGCACTCAAAACAAGGGAGTGCTAATAGCGAGGAAGGAGGAAATGTAGTGGCAGTCGATACTTCGTTAAGTGAAAGAAAGCTTATCATATTGAAAGCCATCATACAGAACTACCTGGAGACCGGCGAACCGGTCGGCTCGCGTACTCTTTCAAAGTACACGGAACTGAACTTGAGTTCCGCGACGATCCGAAATGAGATGGCGGATCTGGAAGATCTCGGTTATATATTCCAGCCGCATACGTCAGCAGGAAGGATACCTTCAGATAAAGGATACCGGCTGTATGTTGATATGCTCATGGAGGAGAAGGAACAGGAGATCACACAGCGCGAGGATGCGATGCTGGAAAAGGCTGATAAGGTTGAGAAGGTATTGCAGCAGGCGGCCAGAGTACTGGCTTCCAACACAAACTACGCGACTATGGTATCCGCTCCGATAAACAGCCGCAATACGCTGAAATTTATCCAGCTTTCGCAGGTTGATGCAGAGCAGATCGTTGCGGTTATCGTGCTTGGAGGCAACGTGATCAAGAATAAGATCATTGAGGTCGGTGAAACATTAAGTAATGAGACGCTGCTGAAGCTGAATATGCTTCTGAACACAACGCTCAACGGAATGCCGATCGATCAGATCACACTGGGGCTGATCGCAAGACTCAAAGAGCAGGCGGGCATTCACAGCGAGGTAGTAGGACATGTGCTGGACGCCGTGGCAGAGATCATACATGTAGATGATGACATGAAGATCTATACGAGCGGCGCGACAAATATCTTCAAATATCCGGAGCTCAGTGATAAGCAGAGCGCACAGGAGATCATAAGTGCATTTGAAGAAAAGCAGCAGCTTGAAGAACTCGTCACCGAAACTCTCGCCAGTGAGAACAATCACGGCATACAGGTCTATATCGGAGATGAGGCGCCGGTAAAGACAATGAAAGACTGCAGTGTCGTAACAGCCACCTATGAGCTGGGTGAAGGAATGAAAGGTACGATCGGCATTATCGGTCCGAAACGAATGGATTATGAACATGTCATGAAGACGCTGAAGACTCTCCAGGGAGAGCTGGATGCGATATACAATAAAAATCCGAAAGAATAGGAAGGTAGAAAGCTGGTGAGTGACAAGATGAGCAAAGAAGATATGGTAAAGGAAGCTGTAGAAGAAGCAAAAGCAAAGGCCGCTGAGGCTGAAAAAAATGAGGCAGATCAGAAAGAGCCGGAAGAAAAAGCAGATGCTGCTGAAGATGAAACCGCTCAGACTGAGGCAGACAGCATGGATGAAGATTCTGCCGGAAATGATGCCGGGGAGAATGAATCCGAGGCGGACGAAGACTCAGAGGAAGAGTCATCAAAGACAGAGAAAAAGAAGTTCTTCAGTAAGAAGAACAAAAAAGATAAAAAGGATGAGAAGATCGAAGAACTTACAGATCGTCTTACCCGTCAGATGGCAGAGTTTGATAACTTCCGCAAACGTACAGAGAAAGAAAAATCCCAGATGTACGAGATAGGAGCGAAAGATATCATAGAAAAGATCCTTCCCGTTGTGGACAATTTCGAAAGAGGATTAGCCTCTATGTCCGAAGAAGAGAGGACGACTCCTTTTGCGGAGGGAATGGAAAAGATCTACAAACAGTTTATGACTACGCTGGAAGGGATCGGAGTAAAACCGATCGAGGCAGTAGGACAGGAATTCAACCCGGATTTCCACAACGCAGTGATGCATGTGGAAGACGAGGAATTCGGCGAGAATATCATCGCGGAGGAATTCCAGAAAGGCTATATGTACCGTGACAGCGTCGTGAGACACAGCATGGTAAAAGTAGCAAACTGATATTAATAAGTTATCTACAATATTTAGAATAAACAAAGAATATTTAAAGGAGGAGCATTACAATGGGCAAAATAATTGGTATTGACCTTGGTACGACAAACAGCTGCGTGGCTGTTATGGAAGGCGGTCAGCCGACAGTCATCGCAAACACAGAAGGCGCAAGAACAACACCGTCAGTCGTGGCATTCACAAAGACAGGCGAGCGTCTGGTAGGAGAGCCTGCAAAACGTCAGGCTGTAACAAATGCAAACAGAACGATCTCTTCGATCAAGAGAGAGATGGGATCAGATTACAAGGTAGACATTGACGGAAAGAAATATTCTCCGCAGGAGATCTCCGCTATGATCCTTCAGAAGCTGAAAGCAGACGCAGAAGGATACCTTGGTGAGAAAGTAACAGAGGCTGTTATCACAGTTCCTGCTTACTTCAATGACGCTCAGCGTCAGGCTACAAAAGATGCCGGAAAGATCGCAGGTCTTGATGTAAAGCGTATCATCAACGAGCCTACAGCGGCTGCACTGGCATACGGACTTGACAATGAGAAAGAGCAGAAGATCATGGTATATGACCTTGGCGGCGGTACATTCGATGTATCTATCATCGAGATCGGCGACGGTGTCATCGAAGTTCTCTCCACAGCCGGAAACAACAGACTGGGCGGTGATGACTTCGACCAGAAGATCACAGACTACATGCTGGCAGACTTCAAGGCAAAAGAGGGCGTTGACCTTTCAGGTGACAAGATGGCTCTCCAGAGACTGAAAGAAGCAGCAGAGAAAGCAAAGAAAGAGCTTTCTTCCGCAACAACAACAAATATCAACCTTCCGTTCATCACAGCAACATCTGAAGGACCGAAGCACTTTGATATGAACCTTACAAGAGCAAAATTCGATGAGCTTACAAGAGATCTTGTAGATAAGACAGCTGAGCCTGTAAGACGTGCACTTTCCGATGCAGGACTTACAGCAGCAGATCTCGGCCAGGTTCTTCTGGTAGGTGGATCTACACGTATCCCGGCTGTACAGGAAGAGGTTAAGAGACTGACAGGCAAAGAGCCGAGCAAATCCCTGAACCCGGATGAGTGTGTTGCACTTGGTGCATCTGTACAGGGCGGTAAGCTTGCAGGTGATGCAGGCGCAGGAGATATCCTTCTTCTGGACGTTACTCCGCTTTCACTGTCCATCGAGACAATGGGTGGTGTCGCTACAAGACTGATCGAGAGAAATACAACGATCCCGACAAAGAAGAGCCAGATCTTCTCCACAGCTGCAGATAACCAGACAGCTGTAGATATCAACGTAGTACAGGGCGAGAGACAGTTCGCGAAAGACAACAAGTCTCTTGGACAGTTCAGACTGGACGGAATCCCGCCGGCTCCGCGTGGAGTACCGCAGATCGAAGTTACATTCGATATCGATGCAAACGGTATCGTAAATGTATCCGCTAAGGATCTCGGAACAGGCAAAGAGCAGCACATCACGATCACAGCAGGATCTAACATGTCTGATGCAGATATCGATAAGGCTGTCAAAGAGGCAGCTGAGTTCGAGGCTCAGGACAAGAAACGTAAAGAAGCTGTTGATACAAGAAATGAAGCTGACGCAATGGTATTCCAGACAGAGAAAGCTCTCAAAGATGTGGGCGACAAGCTGGATGCAAACGATAAAGCTGCTGTAGAAGCTGACATGCAGGCACTGAAAGATGTCCTTGCAAAATCTACACCTGAGAATACAAGCGAATCCGATGTGGCTGAGATCAAAGCTGCAAAAGAGAAACTGATGGAGAGTGCTCAGAAGCTGTTCACAAAGATGTACGAGCAGGCAGGTGCGGGCGCAGCAGGCGGTCCGAATCCGGGAGCAGGCCCGAACCCGGGGGCAGATGCAGGTCCGGCTCCGGATGGTTTCCAGGGAGATGACGTGGTAGACGGAGACTACAAAGAAGTCTAAACCACAAGATCTGAATAGAGCACAGGGAATCTTCCCATTGTTTCATGATAAGAATAAGAAAAATTCTACGGAACCACTGGGTGGTTTCGTAGATTTTTTCGTGAAAGGTAGAGTATTTCAATTATGGCAGAGACAAAGAGAGATTATTATGAGGTGCTCGGAGTAAGCAAAGACGCTGACGAAGCGGCAATTAAGAAGGCTTATCGTGCACTTGCGAAAAAATATCATCCCGATATGAATCCGGGAGACAAAGAAGCCGAGAAGAAATTTAAAGAGGCTTCTGAGGCGTATGCTGTCTTGAGCGATGCTGAGAAACGCCGTCAGTACGACCAGTTCGGACACGCGGCATTTGAAGGCGGCGCCGGCGGTGCAGGCGGATTCGGCGGCTTTGATTTCAGCGGTGCCGATTTCAGTGATATATTTGGAGATATATTCGGAGATCTTTTCGGCGGCAGCCGCAGAAGCGGACGCGGCGGGAACGGTCCGATGAAAGGCGCTAACATAAGAAAGAGTATACGCATTACATTCGAGGAGGCTGTCTTCGGATGCGAGAAAGAACTTGAACTGATATTAAAAGATCCTTGCGAGGACTGTAATGGTACAGGTGCGAAGCCGGGAACATCTCCTGAGACCTGTTCAAAATGCGGCGGCCGCGGCCAGGTAGTCTATACATCCCAGTCGTTCTTCGGCACTGTGCAGAATGTCCAGACATGTCCTACGTGCGGTGGTTCCGGTAAAGTGATAAAGGATAAATGCCCGAAATGTGCAGGTACCGGGTATACGTCCAGCAAGAAGCGGATCAAGGTAACCATTCCGGCAGGTATAGACAACGGACAGAGTGTGCGTATCCGGGAAAAAGGCGAGCCGGGAGTAAATGGCGGCCCGAGAGGCGACCTGCTCGTGGAAGTAAATGTATCACATCATCCGGTATTCCAGAGACAGGATGTCCATATCTTCTCAACGGTACCGATTTCGTTTGCGGTTGCGACACTGGGCGGAGATATCCGCATCAAGACCGTGGATGGCGATGTCATTTACAATGTCAAACCGGGAACCAAGACTGGAGCAAAAGTGCGCCTGAAAGGGAAAGGCGTGCCGTCAGTCCGCAATCCTCAGGTAAGAGGCGATCACTATGTCGAGCTGGTCATCCAGACTCCGGAGAAACTGAGCGCAGAGGCAAAAGAAGCACTGCGCAGATTTGACGAGCTGACAGGAAATACGCTGCATCAGCATGATGATGTGGGAGACAATAAAGGTGATAAGAAGAAAAAGAAAGGCTTCATGGATAAGATGAAAGAAGTCTTTGAGGATTAAATTCGTGTTTGTCGGAGATGTATTTTTCGATAAAACGTCCGAAAATTACTCGGATACAGTGTAATGGCGTATATATTCGGAACAGTCGGGATTGTAATGCTTCCGGTTCCGGTTACAAAAGGAAGAAAAACTAATACCCCTGAAATATAGCTAAAAACAATCAGCCGAACGGACAACTCACAGAGTTCAAACAAGTCCGTCCGGCTGATTAACGCTATATCTCAGGGTTAAAGTTTATCTAACCTTTCTTCACAGTCACCGTCTGCATCACAATCCCGACTGTTCCGAAAGGTGCATCATATCGGCTGTATCCCTTTGATTTTCTGTGCACATTCAATCGGAAGTGTCTCTCCGACAATCGCGGAATTTATAGAAAACTGGTTGAAAAGGTAAACTTTATTCATAAAGTTCCGTTTTCTTCCGGTTTGTATGAGTGTTTGTTGAAAGATGGCGCTGTAGCTGTAAAAAGTGTACTAATCGGATGATTCAGCAGAAAAAGAAGATACTGTATAAGCTGTGCATCGACATGGATTCGAGGGTATGAGGTAAAGCGAGTCGGCACATCGTTGCAGCATCTTCTTTTTCTGTGTCCGCTGTCCGATCAGCATATCTTTACTACTGGAGCGGTATCTGTTCAATAAATCCGAAATTTACAGTACAAGTGACGGTGCTGTGTATGTGCGGGCTGCAAGCTCCTGATCCAGAAGATACAGACTCTTCGGATCTGTCCCGAACAGATTCATCTTTTTGATAAGATCAGCCGCGTTGGTCTCTTCCTCGCCCTGTTCTTTGACAAACCAGTCAAGGAACTGCATGGTGCGGAAATCTTTTATATCATAAGCGGTACCGTAGATGTTGTTGATCAGACCGGTTACATAACGCTCATGTTTCAGGCCTGCTTCAAGCACTTCCATGTGGCTGTTGAATTCGGAATCCGGTCTGTCTATTGCTTCGAAAGTAATTTTTGCATCATTATTCTGCATGTACTGTACGAAAAGCATAGCGTGGTCGCGCTCTTCCTGTGCCTGTACGTTATACCAGTTGGCAAACCCGTCGAGTCCTTCATCGGAAAAATAGTTGGAGAAGGAAAGATACAGATACGCCGAATAAAACTCTTTGTTGATCTGAGTGTTCAGAAGTTCGGATACTTTTTCATTTAACATATCTATTTGTCCCCTTTCTATAAATAATATTATTTTCACTGTATAATATAATGCGTTCATGTCTGGAAATCAATAAAGTTCTGTTGATTATTCACAAAAATCAAAAAAGATGTTGCTTTTGTCTGACAGAGTGATACAATAAAAACAACGGAAAACCACATATTAATCCGCTGAAAACAACATAAAACAACAAATTATGTTAAAAGGAAGTTTGGATTTATTGGAAACGGAGGAATTAAAATGAAAGTATTGGAATCAAAGTTTATGCAGGATTTTATAAAAATGGCAGATGACGGTTATAAACAGGGATGGCATGAGAGAAATGGGGGGAATCTGTCTTACAGACTGAAAAAGGGTGAAGTAGATGCAATCAGGGGAAGGATGTACCGCGATACTCCGTGGCAGCCGATCGGAACGGAGGTGCCGGGACTGGCAGGAGAGTTTTTTCTTGTGACAGGAACCGGCAAGTATTTCAGGAATATTATTGTAGATCCGGAGGCATGTCTTGCGATTATTGAAATCGATGAAACTGGTTCAAACTATCGTATACGCTGGGGGCTGGTTGAAGGAGGAAACCCAACCAGTGAGCTGCCGACTCATCTTATGAACCATGAGGTCAAGAAAAATCTTACAGACGGAAAACACAGGGTGATTTACCATGCCCATACTACGAATACGATTGCGCTTACATTTGTGCTTCCTCTGGAGGATGAGGTGTTTACGAGAGAGCTCTGGGAAATGGCTACAGAGTGTCCGGTCGTATTTCCTGAGGGCGTCGGCGTGATTGGGTGGATGGTTCCGGGCGGACGTGAGATTGCAGTAGCTACAAGTAAATTAATGGAAAAATATAATGCTGTCATCTGGGCTCATCACGGGATGTTCTGCTCGGGTGAGACATTTGATCTGACATTCGGATTGATGCATACGATTGAAAAATCCGCAGAAATACTGATCAAAGTGCTTTCCATGGTTCCACAGAAGAGGCAGACGATCAGCCCGGATAACTTCAGAAAACTGGAGAAAGGATTCCATATTACACTGCCGGAGAAATTCCTGTACGAGAAATAGAAAAAAATACCATACAACCTATTGATTTTTCTGGAAATTATAATATAATAAGCTTGTAAATAAATCCTAGTAAAGTACTAGGAAATAAAAGCTAGTTATTAGTGTATAATCAAAGGAGGACAATAGGATGATAAATATACAGAAAGCAGCAGTGATAGGATGTGGATTTGTAGGATCGACGATTGCATACACATTGATGCAGAAAGGCATATTTTCAGAACTGGTGCTTATAGATGCGGTACAGGCGAAGGAAGAGGGAGAGGCTATGGATATAAGCCACGGACTTCCGTTTGCCCATGCTATGGATATTATTCCGGGCAGCTATGAAGATATAGCCGATGCAGCGGTCGTGATCATTACAGCCGGGGCAAACCAGAAACCGGGAGAGACAAGGCTGGACCTGGTCCAGAAGAATTCAAAGATCATGAAATCAATCATCAGTGAGATCAGACGGGTGAACTGCGAAGGAATTCTGATGATCGTGTCAAATCCGGTAGATATTTTGACGCAGGTAGCCCTGGAAGAATCCGGTTTTCCGAAGGAGCGGGTGATTGGCTCCGGGACAGTGCTGGATACGGCAAGACTGAAATACCTGATCAGCGAGAAACTTGATGTGGACAGCAGAAATGTACATGCTTTTATTGCAGGAGAACATGGAGACAGTGAACTTGCGGTGTGGAGCTGCGCGAATGTTTATGGTATTGGTATAAAAGAATTTGCCAGAATGCGTGGATTTAGTGATTTCTCGGACGAGATGGATGAAATCTATCATGCAGTGCGCGACAGCGCATATGAGATTATTGAAAGAAAAGGTGCTACGTACTACGGAATCGGAATGGCAGCCGCAAGAATCGCGGAGGCGATCGTCAGGGACAGTCATGCTGTGGTTCCGGTATCTGTTTCGCTTAGCGGGGAATACGGTCTGGACGGACTGTGTCTGAGTATTCCGACGATTATAGGTAATAAAGGTGCGGAACAGGTGCTGGAAATCAATCTGAGCGACGGGGAGATGGAAAAACTGAAGAAATCTGCAGAAGAGCTAAAGACAGTGCTTGCGCAGATTGGAGAGTAAAGCCGGAGCAAGAGAGCGGGAATCAACGAAGATAAGCGGTATCAGTGGATTGCTGATACCGCTTATTATGATACATATTTACTATTTGATATGCCTTTTGATAGCCTCGAAACTCTCGGCGCTGATCACATGTTCGATCCGGCATGCATCTTCTGCGGCAACTTTGGGATCTACTCCAAGGCGTGTCAGCCACGAAGAGAGAAGGGTGTGTCTTTCATAGATACAATCTGCGATTTTTCTGCCACTTTCGGTAAGGGTGATATATCCCTCGGGAGAGACAATAATATGACCGCTCTCTCGTAACTTTTTCATAGCTACACTGACGCTGGATTTTTTGAAGTCCAGTTCCGTTGCAATATCTACAGAACGTACTACGGGGAGGCGCTGGCTTAAGATCAGGATCGTTTCCAGATAGTTTTCAGCAGATTCATTTCCGTGCATAGATTTCACCTCGTTCTTATTTTTGAAATACTTTCTACATAGTATATCATATCCGGTGAGTGTCAGCAAACTTTAATTGAGGGGGAAAATGAGATAGAAAAGATCAGCTCCCCAAACTATAAAAAAATTTCTCAAAAAAGATTGACAAATAATGGGTGTTAGTTTAAACTATCATATGTTAGATAATCCGACTGGATGTTAGATGCAACAATCACCTGTTGCGGGTACAGATGGTCTGGCATAAGATGTAATATATTGAGAGGAGCGGAAAATGAACTTATTAGACGCTGAAGAAGGAAAGGAATATATCATAAAAGATATTGCGACGGATGATGAGGAAATGGAAGCGTTCTTGTTTTCGCTTGGCTGTTACAGCGGAGAACCCATTACTGTGGTCTCCAGGGTAAGAGGCGGCTGTGTGGTGTCTATTAAAGACGGAAGATATAACATTGATACTGATTTAGCGAAAGCTATTTCAATATAAAACAAAAAAGAAAATAGTAAGCTAAATTACTATTTTTTTTGCACTAAGGTTAGTTAATGCTAATCGGAATGAAGGAGGAGAATTGTAAGATGAGAATTGCTTTTGCGGGAAATCCTAACAGCGGTAAGACGACCATGTACAACGCTCTTACAGGAAGAAACGAAAAAGTCGGAAACTGGGCCGGTGTTACGGTAGAGCGAAAGGAAAGCCTTATTAAGAAGGCTTATTACGGTGGAATGGAGGAACTGGTAGCGGTAGACCTGCCGGGGGCGTACTCCATGTCTCCTTTTACTTCGGAGGAGAGTATCACCAGCAGCTATGTAAAAAATGAAAATCCGGATGTGATCATTAACATCGTGGATGCAACAAACTTAAGCCGAAGCCTGTTTTTTACAACACAGCTTTTGGAACTGGGAGTACCGGTGGTAGTAGCTCTGAACAAAAGTGATATAACGGAGAAAAAGCAGACGAAGATTGACGAAAAACTTCTCTCCGAGAAGCTGGGATGCCCGGTCATCAAGACGATTTCCACTTCTTCAGGACATGAAGGATTAAAAGAGGTTGTCGCTGCTGCGGTTTCCTTAAAAGGAAAAGGCCAGAAGGCTCCTTACGTTCAGGCAGACATTGATCTGCATGATAAGAATGCGGTCGAGGCTGCCGACAGAAAGCGTTTTGAGTTTGTCAACGGCATTGTAAAACAGGTAGAAAAGAGAAAAGTCTTCACAAAAGACAAGAATATACAGGATAAGATTGACGCTGTCATCACTCATAAGATCATTGGTATTCCTATTTTTGCACTTGTGATCTTCCTTGTGTTCTACATATCCCAGACTACAGTGGGTACATGGATCGCTGACTGGCTGGTGGCATGGATTGAGACTTTCCAGGGCTGGGTAGGCGGACTGATGGAGAATGCAAACCCGCTGCTGTATGCGCTCCTTGTTGACGGAATTATCGGCGGCGTCGGTGCGGTTGTGGGATTCCTTCCACTGGTAATGGTAATGTATTTCCTGATTGCTCTCCTTGAGGACTGTGGATATATGGCACGTGCAACTGTTGTACTCGATCCAATCTTTAAGAGAGTAGGACTTTCCGGCAAATCTGTAATTCCTATGGTCATTGGTACAGGATGCGCGATCCCTGGAGTCATGGCTTCCCGTACGATTCGTAACGAGAGAGAGAGAAGGACAACTGCGATGCTCACACCATTTATGCCGTGCGGAGCTAAAATCCCTGTTATCGCACTGTTTGCAGGAGCGTTTTTCGCAGATGCATGGTGGGTATCCGCTACTATGTATCTGGTAGGTATCGTGCTGGTTCTCTTAGGAGCTCTGCTTGTAAAGAGGATCACAGGGCAGAAATACCGCAAATCTTTCTTCATCATCGAGCTTCCGGAATACAAACTTCCAAGCCTGAAGAGAGCGTGCGTATCTATGCTCGAGCGCGGTAAGGCATATATCATCAAAGCAGGAACGATCATCCTGGTGTGCAACACGATTGTCCAGATCATGCAGACATTCAACTGGCAGTTCCAGCTTGTGGAAGAAGGCGCAGAAGGAACTTCCATCCTTGCAAGCATTGCTCATCCGTTTGCAATCCTGTTCATCCCGCTTGGATTCGGTGTATGGCAGCTCGCTGCAGCGGCGATCACAGGATTTATCGCAAAAGAAAATGTGGTTGGTACTCTTGCAGTTGTTTACGGAGTTACAAATCTCATTGATACAGATGAACTGGCACTGGTCGGAAGCGGAAGTGAAGTCGCTACGATCATGGGACTCACAAAGGCGGCGGCTCTCGCATACCTGATGTTTAACCTTTATACACCACCGTGCTTCGCGGCACTAGGAGCGATGAACTCTGAGATGAAGAGCGGAAAATGGCTGTTTGGCGGTATCTGTCTCCAGCTTGCGACCGGATATACGGTAGCGTTCCTTGTATACCAGATCGGTACTCTTGTCACGACAGGAGCTCTTGGAACAGCATTCGTTCCGGGCCTGATCGCAATTCTGGCATTCGCAGCTATCATCATATGGAGGATACGTAAGTCAGATAAAGAATTTACGGCAGAATACAGCCTGCATGCAAGGAATGTGGTATAATCATAATCGATCATCGGTGGACAGAGTATCCTGCTTTGTCCACCTCTTGATGTCAATGCAGAGAGGAAGATATTTATGGCAGATATTATTGCAGTTCTTATTCTCCTGGTTCTGATCGGATGTGCAGTCGGGTACATAATAAAGGCAAAAAAAAGCGGTGTAAAGTGCATCGGCTGTCCGGCGGGAGGAACCTGTCCCGGCAGCGGGAATATGCCGAAAAAGAAACTGGATGGCCGTGTGATCGGCAGAAAAACAATGAAAATTTCAGGAATGACATGTGCACACTGTGCAATGAATGTAACGCAGATGCTGAATCAGATCGACGGTGTGAGGGCAGACGTGAATTTTTCATCTGGCAAAGCAAAGATTTCTTATGACAGAAAAGTTGAGGATGATGTTTTAAAGAATGCAGTAGAAAAGATAGGATATCATGTAATAAGTATATCCTGACTTACAGCTTTGGAGGGTCATTATGGTTAATGCGATTATTACATTAATTCTGGTCATAGTGCTCATTTTTGCGACAAAAAGTTCGATCAAACATTTCAAAGGAGAGGGCGCCTGCTGTGGAGGCGGCTCAGGTACAGTCAAGAGATCGAAGCCGAAAAAGAAAAAACTAAACGGCCCGGTGATCGCTCATTATACGATAGAGATATCGGGAATGCACTGTCAGAACTGCGTCAACGGTGTGACGAGAGCGATCAATGCTATAGACGGTGCCGCAGCCAAAGTCAGTCTGAGAAAAAACAGTGCAGATGTGTCCTGCGACCGTGACGTAGATAAAGAGGAACTGCAGCGTGCCGTGGAGGACGCCGGATATAAAGTGATCAGTATTAGGAGACAGCCGTGAGTAAAAAAGAACAGATCATTGAAAAACTGAAAGAAAACGGATGCCGTATCACAAAGCAGCGTCTTGTGCTTATAGATATCATTCTGGAAAATGACTGTGCAAGCTGCAAGGAGATATTTTATAAAGCGTCAAAAGCGGATGCTAAGATCGGTGTTGCGACTGTGTACCGCATGGTCAATGCTCTTGAGGGGATCGGGGCGATCAGCCGGAAGAACATGTATAAAGTAGAGTGCTCCGGGGACTGCGGAGCAGAGAGCGGGTGCGAGATCACACTGGACGATAATACGATCTGTCATCTTTCTGCCGGTAACTGGAATAAAGTAGTGAGGGAAGGAATGCGCCGGTGCGGGTATCTGAAGAACCAGAAAATAGCGAAAATAAAAGTTGAAAAGTGACCGGTGTTTTTGAAGAGCATATTTGTATTTATCTGAAATTTTCTTCAAAATAGCCGGTTATTTTTATGTAAACTGCATGTGACAGGTAAAATGATAAGATTTATCGATAGAAAGTGTTAGAATTGACTAGCCTCGAAGCAGAGCGCTATGATGTGACAGAACCCGATAATTTTACATATTATTAACAAGGGAGTGATATAGCTGTGAAACAACATAGATTCTGGGCGTGGGCTGCGGTCTTCTGTTTTGTGATGGTATTCTATACGGGCTATAAGCACAAATAAGTCAAACACAACAAATGTTTCAGACACACAAGGAGGTACTTAATTATGATCAGTGTTTCAACATTAAAGAAAATCGGTTTATTCGCAGGAGGCGTCCTGTTCGGAACAGCGGGAGTGAAAGTACTCTCAAGCAAGGACGCAAAGAAGGTATATACGAACTGCACGGCAGCTGCTCTGCGCGCGAAAGACTGCGTGATGAAGACAGCAACGACGATACAGGAAAATGCAGAGGACATCTTAGCCGAAGCTGAACAGATCAATGAGAAGAGAGCGGCGGAAGAAGCTGCGGCTGTTCAGGCTGACGAGAGCGGAACAGAGGATAACGGTGCGAAAGCTGGCAGTGCAGAGACTGTATAGCAGGCTATGAAATTTATCATAAAGCATGAGATAAAAGGCCGCCTGCGTATTCATGTTGTTCAGGGAAGAATGACGTGTGCGCAGGCGGATACTCTTTGCTGGTTTCTCGGCAGGCAGGAATATGTGACAGATGCAAAGGTATATGAGCGCACCGCAGATGCCGTGATCTGTTACACGGGAAGCCGCGAAGAGGTGATCGCAGTGCTCAAAGGCTTCAGTTATGAGAATACGGATGTTCCTGAGAATGTACTGTCAAGTTCCGGAAGAGAGCTGAATTCATCATTTCGTGAGCAGTTGATCACAAGGGTGATTCTTCATTATGGCGGTAAGCTCATCGTTCCGTATCCGATCCGAAAGGTATGGATGACATTCAAGGCGCTGCGCTATATATGGAAAGGACTTAAGTGTCTCGCCAAAAGAAAGATTGAGGTGCCTGTCCTTGACGCGACAGCCATCGGCGTGTCCGTGATCAGGGGCGACTTTGACACGGCAGGGTCCGTCATGTTCCTGCTCGGCGTGGGAGAATTACTGGAAGAGTGGACACATAAGAAATCCGTGGGCGATCTTGCCAGAAGCATGTCGCTCAATGTCAAGAAAGTATGGCTGAAAAAAGACGATCAGGAAATACTCGTTAATGCATCGGATATCCAGCCTGGCGATACGGTAGTCGTTCATATGGGAAATGTGATCCCATTTGACGGTGAAGTGTCCGGAGGAGAAGGCATGGTAAATCAGGCTTCGCTCACTGGCGAATCCCTTCCGGTAAGACGAGAAAAAGGTAAGACGGTCTATGCGGGAACGGTTCTGGAAGAAGGAGAACTTGAGATTCTTGTAAAAGCAGTATCTGGTTCGACGAGATTTGAGAAGATCGTGACTATGATCGAAGACTCCGAGAAGCTGAAATCTGCACTGGAGAGTAAGGCAGAACATCTGGCGGATAAACTGGTGCCGTATACACTTCTCGGCACAGGCATCGTGGGCCTTGTCACCCGCAATGTGACAAAGGCGCTTTCCGTCCTGATGGTAGACTTTTCCTGTGCGTTGAAGCTCGCGATGCCCATCGCAGTGCTTTCTGCTATCCGTGAGGCCGGACAGCATGGTATCACGGTAAAAGGCGGAAAATATCTGGAGGCTGTGGCAGAGGCCGACACGATCGTATTTGACAAGACCGGTACGCTGACAAAGGCAAAGCCGACAGTGAAAGAAGTAGTCGTTTTTGGAGACTATCCTGAAGACGAATCGCTCCGCATCGCTGCTTGTCTGGAAGAACATTTTCCACATTCCATGGCGAAGGCAGTGGTGGATGCGGCAAAAAAGAGAAAGCTCTACCACGAAGAGATGCACTCGAAAGTGGAGTATATCGTTGCTCATGGTATTTCGTCATATATCGGGGAAAAGAAAGTAGTCATCGGCAGCAGTCATTTTGTATTTGAGGACGAAGGCTGCAGAATCCGGCCGGAGATGCAGGAGCGGTTTGATGCTCTTCCGCCAGAGTATTCTCATCTGTACCTTGCCATTGAGCAGGAACTGACGGCAGTTATATGTGTTGAAGATCCGCTCAGGGAAGAAGCTGCGGATATGGTGCGTATGCTGAAAAGTGAAGGAATGAAAAAAGTTGTTATGATGACAGGAGACAGTGAGCGCGCGGCTGCATCTGTCGCAGGACGTGTCGGTGTAGATGAATACTATTCGGAAGTTCTGCCGGAAGATAAAGCCTGCTTTGTAGAACAGGAGAAGGCAGCAGGCAGGAAAGTCATCATGATTGGAGACGGTATTAACGACTCTCCGGCTCTGTCCGCGGCAGACGCCGGCATAGCAATAAGTGACGGCGCAGAGATTGCACGCGAGATTGCAGATATTACCATAGCGGCGGATGATCTGCGGGTGCTCATCACCCTGAAACAGCTGGCAAACGCTATGATGAAGAGAATTCAGGGCAATTACAGAGGAATCGTCGGGATCAATTCAGGGCTTATTGCGCTTGGCGTGGGCGGTGTGATACAGCCGACGACGTCGGCGCTCCTGCACAATACGTCGACCCTTGCGATCAGTCTGAGGAGTATGAAGGAACTGCTTCCGGAAAAGGGATTAAAATCCGGAGAGGAAAGCTCAAAAAAAGATTAAAAAAAGTATACAGAGATGATATAATAGTTCACGCATGGTATGCCGGACGCATATCCTGACGTGAACTATATTTGTCTGGGAGAAAATACAATGGATAAAAAAATCTATGATACTTATGTACGGATACTGGAAGAAGAACTTGTACCCGCGCTTGGCTGTACAGAGCCGATTGCACTTGCCTATGCGGCGGCGAAGGCAGGGGAGGTGCTCGGAACATTTCCGGAGCAT
Source organism: Mediterraneibacter catenae (assembly GCF_008691045.1). Lineage (GTDB taxonomy): Bacteria > Bacillota > Clostridia > Lachnospirales > Lachnospiraceae > Mediterraneibacter > Mediterraneibacter ornithocaccae. The sequence goes on along the minus strand of NZ_VMSO01000010.1, from coordinate 67,789 downwards.
CTGACTGTGGCATGTAGCGGAAATATCATCAAGAATGTAAAGGGAGTCACAGTACCGAATTCCGGCGGAATGAAAGGAGTAGAGGCGGCAGCCGTGCTCGGACTGACCGGCGGAGATCCGGGGCAGGCACTGGAAGTACTGGAGACAGTGAAAGAGTCGGATATCATCAGGACGAAAGAGCTGATCCAAAACGGATTCTGCGACTGCGTTCTGAAAGAGGGGGTAGCCAATCTCTATATTGAGGCAAAGGCTGTCTGTAAGGAAGAGGAAGCTATAGTCGTCATAGAGGACGAGCATACGAACATTACCCGGATCGAGAAGAACGGAAGAGTATTGTTTGAAAAAGAAGAAGCGGAAATTCAGGCGGCAGAGATCACGGATGATGAGACGCCGGATAAAAACCTGCTGAACCTAGAGGATATCATCGCATTCGCGAATGAAGTACGCATGGAAGATGTGGAGAACGTATTGGGACGTCAGGTGAAGTATAATACGAGAATTGCGGAAGAGGGGCTGAAAAATCCCTGGGGCGCCCAGGTCGGAAGAGTTGTTCTGGAAGAATTCGGCGGCGATGTGAAATGGAGGGCTGTGGCGAAGGCTGCGGCGGGATCTGATGCCAGGATGAGCGGCTGCTCGCTGCCTGTTATCATTAACTCCGGCTCCGGCAATCAGGGAATGACCTGTTCCCTTCCGGTGATTGAGTATGGCCATGCGATGGAGAAAACAGAGGAAGAAATATATCGCGCACTATGTGTTTCAAATCTGGTGGCGCTGAATCAGAAGAGATATATCGGATCTCTTTCCGCATACTGCGGCGCGGTCTGTGCAGCGGCAGGCGCGGGAGCAGGCATCACATATCTGCATGGAGGCACATTGGAACAGATAGAGAATACGGTCGTGAATACGATCGCTGACGCGGGCGGTATCGTGTGCGACGGCGCGAAACCGAGCTGCGCTGCTAAGATATCTACTGCGCTGCAGGCAGCGATACTGAGCCACAAGATGGCGATGAGAGGGCTGACCTTCGGCAGAGGAGAAGGACTTGTCATGGACTGTCCGGAAGATACGATCAAGGCGGTGGGATACGTAGGCCGTGCAGGTATGAAACAGACCGATGTGGAGATCCTGAACCTGATGATCGGGAAAACGAAGATCGAAGAGATCTCGTAGTCAGGGAAAACGTTATACTGAAGATATGGGAAGCACCCCAGATACAGGTGGTACTGCGGGCGCGGATCATGCGGCGACAGAAGAAGAGGCGCTCGTGACGGATCACGAGTGCCTCTTCTTGTAGATCTGAATGGATATCAGGCAGCTTAGACCAAAGAGAAGAAAAGCGGCCGGTATACTGATGCAGAGCAGCGCTGTTTTGTTTGCTGCAATGAAGTCATCCAGACCGATGATTACTGAAGATGCTGCGTATATACTGGTGATGAACACGGCTATAATTACATACAGAACAGTGGCTACCTTCTTCCCGAAGAGAAAGAACATGACATAGGAAACAGCAGTAAAAGCTACTGAAATTGCAATCCCTGTACACCAGATCTGGACACCCTGAACAAACGTGGCGGTATTCCATGCGAATACGTGAAACATGGTGAAGATAAGTGAGAGTAGATTGCTCGCTGCAAGGAATATCAGAGCGAGCAGATATTTGGCGATCACGATCTCGGATTTTGTCACCGGGAATGTGATCTGCAGCTTGTCGAAGCTGGCTTTCTCATCCTGTTCTGAAGCAGCTTCCAGAGCGAAGGATCCCAAGATAGTGGCGATCAGTTCCACATACAGTATGAAAGAATACTGGGTATGGACGAGTCCTGCTGTGAGGACGATAAATCCCAGTCCGAATATGAAGGACGCGAGGTTTTTCTTGATATAGAAATTATCATATAAGTCTTTGAGTATGATCCCTTTCATTTCACTTGTTCTCCTTTTGCGCAGAATAGCATAATATCTTCAACGGATGCATTTGCGATCTCAATGTCCTGAAATACCTGCCGGACTTTCCCGCGGTTTTTGATAAGTACCTGGTAACTGTATGGTTCTTTTTTATAGGCGGCAATATCGTCCCTGCTAAGGCTGTCGAAGAGCTCCTGCCCGCAGGTGATGATTCCGTAGTCGCTGCGGATCTCGTCGTATGTTTTGATAAACTGTATCTTTCCCTCATGGAGATAGGCGATGTAGTCGGCAATCTTGTCAAGGTCACTGGTGATGTGTGAGGACATGAGTATGGCATGGCCTTTATCTTCGGTGAATTCCCGTAAGATATCAAGGATTTCGTCGCGGAACACGGGATCAAGCCCGCTGGTCGCCTCATCGAGTATCAGGAGCTTCGGGTGATGGCTCAATGCAGCGGCGAACTCCAGTTTTACCCGCATGCCGGTGGACATTTTTTTGATTTTCTTTTTCTGCGGGAGTCCGAATTTCTCCAGATAACCGGAGAAAAGGGCGGCGATATCCTCTTTGATTTTCTTGCCGTGTGTCTTCATGTCGAGTCCAAGCATGGAGACCAGTTGGGAATCGCAGTCCGCAATACCGAGGATCGAGTTGATGAGAGTGGACTTGCCGGCCCCGTTTTCCCCGATGAGTCCCATGACAGTGCCGCTGGGCAGGGCAAATGAGATATCATCGAGAGTGAAGTCTTTGTAGCGTTTGGTCAGATTTCTGACCTCTATTGCATATTCCATATAGCTGCTCCTTTATGTGAAAATAGTAGATTATTCGTCCGCATATACGACTTCCAGCGTAGCTTTGAGTTCATTGAGAGAAAGTCCGTTTTCCCGTCCGAGGGCAGCGGCGTCTGAGAGCAGTTTCTCGATGCGCCGCAGATTTTCTTCTCTTATGAAGTCCTGATTCTGCGTGGAGACAAAGGTCCCCTTAGCCGGTACAGTGACGATGAATCCGTCTCTTGCCAGATCGTCATAGGCCCGTTGTGTGGTAATGACGCTGACATGGAGATCCCTGGCAAGCTTCCGCATGGAGGGCATCGGCTCGCCAGGCTTTAACAGTCCTTTCATGATCATTTCCTTGATCTGTGAAGTGATCTGCTCGTAGATGGGGCGGTCGCTTGCATTGCTTAAAATGATTTCCATAGGCTTACCTCTCGAATCCGTTCCTGCGGTAGAGGACAAGGAAGAGGAAGACGGACAGGACCATCTCTGCCGTGAGAACGGCAATCCCCTTTATATCTACTGCCGGCAGTCCGCTGCTTATATTTGCAATAGCGTCAAATGCGATCCCGGTAAAGAAGAACATGCTGATTTTCTGAAGTGTTTCGCTGAAACCCGTGAACATGGGGATCATCATAAATACAAGTACGACCGGTGTTGTGATCGTGCTTGCCGTGACTTGATTCTTTGAGAAGATTCCCAGGATCATCCCGACTACAGCTGCTATGACAGAGGCTGTTGTGGTGACGGCAATGTAAGCGCCCCACTGAGCCGGGGTCATGGAGACATGCGTGATAAACACGCACAGTATATTGACGACCTCGCTCATCAGAACGACCGGGATGAGACTTCCGAGGAAGAACTCAAGACCGTTAACAGAAGACGTCATAAGGGTGCGGAGCGTGTTCTTTTCCTTTTCTTCAGCCAGAGCGGCGGCAGTACAGTAGAACCCCATCATGGAGACATTCATGAGCATTCCCATGGCGAGGGCGTAGGCGTTCATGCCGGCCATCCCGCCGGAGGCTCTCTCGTAAATAATCTGCATAAGAAATGTAAATCCGAGAGAGAAAATGGGCATAATGATAAAATTCTTGCTGAAGAGTGCTCTTCCTTTCACATCGATTATCGCGGCAAGTTTTCTTATATGGATTGGTTTCATTGTAATTCCCTCCCTGTTACTTCTAAGAATACAGTTTCAAGTGTCGGTTCGCATGTGTGCAGTGTCTCGATTCGGTCTTCATTCATCCATGAAGTGATGCGCCCGGTTGTATCTGCGCCATGCAGCAGGACATGTCTCGAGCCGTCAGTGAGCTGCACCCGGTACTTTTTGATCCGGTTGTATTTCAGACAGATCTCTTCGGGAGTGCCGTACTCGACGATCACGCCTTCATTCAGGAGAGCCACATGGTCGCAGAGCTTAGTGGCCTCTTCCATATTGTGTGTGGTGAGAAAGATGGCCATGCCATCATCCTTGAGCTCTTTTAATATGCGGTGGATTTCAAGAGCAGTGGACGGATCAAGTCCGCTTGTGGGTTCGTCGAGAAAGAGGACTTTCGGCTTATGCAGCAGTGCCCTTGCGAGAATGAGCCTCTGTGTCTGTCCTCTTGAGAGCTTTGCCGCAGGCTTCTTTTTATGCTCATAGAGGCCGATGCGCTTTAAGAGCGGATCTATGTTTTTCAGGGGAACGTTTAAGAGTCTTGCAAAATACTTAAGGTTGTCGTAGACACTCATCCGCTCATACACGCCGCTTGAATCCGAGACGATGCCGATCTGTTCGTAGATACGCTCATCGATCCTGCAGCAGTCGATTCCGAGGACTTTCGCCTCGCCCGATGTAGGCATGAGCTGTCCGGTCAGGATCTTGATGGTGGTCGTCTTTCCGGCTCCGCTTGGCCCTAAGAAACCGAGGATCTCTCCTTTGTGGAGGACAGCGTTTACGTCTTTTAATACCAAATCTTTGTCATATTTTTTCGATATGTGGCTGATAGAGATATAATCTTCATGCATATGTCATGCTCCTTTGATAACACTGTGCTTGTTTGATAAGCACAGTATATACGATAATGTGCTTTCTGTCAATATCTAATATATACAGTTTAAAAAATATCAAGCTGAATAATCACCGGATGTGAAAAAAAGAGGATACCAGAAAAGTCTGGCATCCCGTGCATCATATATTGTTTATCTTTTATACTTATTCAGTTGTGTCCGTTTCTGGGGCGTCTGATGAATCGCTGCCCGTTCCGCTGTCTGTTCCATTTGATGAATCCGGTGCCGTGAACTCTCCAGATGCAAGTACAGTTCCTTCACTGTCCAGATAGCGGGCGACTACGACCGGATCATCCACATCTACAGCCGTCGGGAGTACTTCTGCAACAGATTCAAATGTAGAGGACTGTGAACCAAGGGCAGATTCGAGAGATGCCGTATCAAGGGCGGCTGATAAATCCGGATCATTGATCTTGAAGTCCCAGATCAGTTTGTTATCTTCAGCCGAAAATGACATGGTCAATCCTTCTTCTTCGAATTCAGATATCTGAGACTTCATTTCATCCTGAAAGAGATCGGAATCAATGAATTCCTGTATCGATGGAAATTTCCCTGCGGCTTCAGTTTCGGAAGCGTTATCTGAGCCGTTGCCATCTGAATCAGCGTTTTTATCTTCTGAGTTGTTGCTCTTAGCTGAGTTGTCGTTGTTTTTAGAACCGCTGCATGCCGTGAGTGTAAATGGCAGCATCATAATACATATCAGCAGCAAGAGTTTTCGTATAATGTTTTTCATAGTCTTTTTCCTCCCTTAATATTCTGTTACCGGCATTATCTCATAAGACAAATGTATTAGCAAATTAAATTCCGATAAATATTTTATGATGCCTGCGATATAAAAATATTTTGAAACAGATCAGGGCAATAGAAATTGCGGAAATGTAGTAAATATAAGATAAAAACTAAGTAATACGCAAGAATTATAAAAATGTGAGCAATGAGCAGATTGACGTTGAGACCGTTTTCAAATATGATGGAGAAAATCATTGAATTGAAAACTTACAAAGAAAGGAGAATGGCAGTGAAAGAGCATACAAAAGGAAGGGTGACAATCCCGACAGATTTAGATGTCGTACCGGAAACTTTGGAATTACTTGAAAAATGGGGCGCAGATGCGATCCGCGACTGTGATGGTACTGACTATCCGGAGGAACTTAAAAATGTAGATGCAAAAGTTTACTCCACTTATTATACGACAAGAAAGGATAATGCGTGGGCCAAGGCAAACCCGGATGAGATTCAGCAGATGTATATCATGACGCCATTCTATACAGCGGTAGATGAAGAACTGTCAATCCACCTTATGAATCATCTTTATCCGGACATGCTCAAAGTGAATGACCATGACGATATCACAAGATGGTGGGAAGTAATTGATCGTACAACAGGAGAAGTTGTTTCACCTGAATTGTGGAATTATGATAGTGATGACGGCGATGTGACGATCCACGGCGCAGAACCGTTCCATGATTACACGGTCAGTTTCCTGGCTTATATCATGTGGGATCCGGTACATATGTACAATGCGGTGACAAACGACTGGAAAGATTTTGAGAAACAGATCACTTTTGATGTGCGCCAGCCGAAGACTCATAAATACTCTATGGAAAGACTGCGCAAATTTATAAAGGATAATCCGCATGTCAACGTGATCCGCTATACTACATTTTTCCATCAGTTTACATTGATTTTTGACGAACTCGCGCGTGAAAAATATGTGGACTGGTACGGTTATTCGGCATCGGTGAGCCCATATATACTGGAACAGTTTGAAAAAGAAGCAGGGTATAAGTTCCGTCCGGAATACATTATCGATCAGGGCTATATGAATAACCCCTACCGCATCCCTTCGAAAGAATTTCAGGATTTTCAGGCTTTCCAGAGAAGAGAAGTAGCGAAGCTGGCGAAAGAGATGGTTGATATCACACATGAGTGCGGGAAAGAAGCGATGATGTTCCTCGGCGACCACTGGATCGGCATGGAACCGTTTATGGATGAATTTAAGTCTGTCGGACTTGACGCTGTTGTGGGAAGCGTTGGAAACGGTGCTACATTAAGACTTATCAGCGATATTGAGGGTGTAAAGTATACAGAGGGACGGCTTCTGCCGTATTTCTTCCCGGATACTTTCCATGAGGGCGGAGATCCGGTGAAAGAGGCAAAATATAACTGGGTGACCGCAAGAAGGGCAATTCTGCGCAAACCGATCGACAGAATCGGATACGGCGGTTATCTGAAGCTGGCAATGCAGTTCCCGGAGTTTATAGATTATGTAGAGAGTGTATGTGACGAATTCCGTACTCTTTATGAGAATATCAAAGGTACGACACCATACTGCATCAAAAAATTGGCTGTGCTTAACTGCTGGGGAAAGATGCGTGCATGGGGAAATCATATGGTACATCATGCGATATACCATAAACAGAATTATTCATATGCAGGAGTCATAGAGGCATTAAGCGGCGCTCCGTTCGATGTTAAATTTATCAGCTTCGATGATATCAGAAAAGACCCGCATATTCTGGATGATATCGATGTGATCCTCAATGTCGGCGATGCGGATACAGCTTACACCGGCGGAGAGAACTGGACGGATGAAAAGATTGTTACTGCAGTAAAGAGTTTTATCTATAACGGCGGTGGATTCATCGGTGTCGGAGAACCGGCAGGGCACCAGTACCAGGGGCATTTCCTGCAGCTTGCAACAGTGATGGGAGTCGAGAAAGAGACAGGGTTCACCCTTAATGTTGATAAGTATAACTGGGAAGAGCATGATCACTTCATTAAGGCGGACTGTACAAAAGAAATCGACTTTGGTGAAGGTAAGAAGAGCATCTATGCGCTTGACGGGGCAGAGATCCTCGTGCAGAGAGATAAAGAAGTGCAGATGGCAGTCAACGAATTCGGCAGAGGACGCTGCGTATATATCAGCGGTCTTCCGTACAGTTTTGAAAACAGCCGTATTCTGTACCGTTCTATCATCTGGGCTTCACACGATGAGGAGAACGTATACAAATGGTTCAGCACGAACTTTAATGTAGAAGTTCATGCTTATGTTAAAAACGGCAAATACTGCGTGGTAAACAACACATATGAGCCGCAGAACACTACAGTATACCGGGGTGACGGATCGAGTTTCAACGTTGAGCTAGAGGCAAATGAAATCCGCTGGTATGAGATATAGTCTACTTTTTTGTGTGGATCTGACGGTATTTGATGGGGGTTATCCCATAAAATTTTCGAAAGATCTGCGTGAAATAGGACTGGGAGGAAAAACCCGTCTGACTGGAAATATCAGAGACGGAGTAATCAGTATCACGCAGAAGCTGGCATGCTGTCTCCAGGCGGCGCCGGTTCAGGTACTGGATAGGTGACATTCCTGTAAACTTTGTGAAGGAATGGGCCATATAGTATTTGTTCATATGAGTCAGGCTGGTCAGGGTTTCCAGTGTAATATGTTCTGCATAGTTTGTGTCCAGATATTCTTTGATCTGGGCACATTCTTTTGTCATACGCACAGATGTAATCGGGACAGGGATTATATGCCGGGAACGCATTATCCGCAGAATCAGTATTTCGAGAAGATGCTGGCAGATCAGGTCGGATCCTTCACGTTCAGTCTTGACTTCGTAATACATCTGTGCAAATAAATCTGCAATCAGCATCCGATTGTCAAAATTGCAGAAAATCTGTGCTGAGGCAGCGTTGTTTTCTGTCTGGAAAGCGATGCCGTCAATGCCGATCACATAGTACTCCAGAGGCATTCCCGGAATTGACTGTTCGGTATGTTCTAAATACGGAGGAATAATGATGAGGTCTCCGGTTTTGATTGGATGAATATCATTGCGGAACAGGAAATTCCCTTTGCCGTTTAGCACAAAAAAAATCTCTGTAAAGTGATGTGTGTGAAATACACTTTGCCAGTCTTTCTCATCTTTGGACAAAGAGACGGACAGAAGTCTCGAATTCATTCTCGGAATATCCTGCATTTTTATCGAATAATGTCTGTGTCCCATGGCAGCCTCCTTTATTCTTGAAGCCCCTAAAATGCGGGGGGAGTTTCCAGTTGTCTATATTATACAAAGCAGAAAAGAAAAAAGGCAAGAAAATATGGCTAGAAATGACAAAAAAGATTTAGATATTTCGGAAACAATCTGTAAAAATAGCAACAAACATAAAATGAAAGGCAATATCCGTATTGATATGATTTACGAAATAAGCTATGATGATAGCATCAAATAAGGAGGAGGTACTTTTTATGAAAAAGAAAATGGTGAAAAAGCTGATTTCCGTATCACTTGTTTCTGTGATGGCGGTCTCTATGCTGGCAGCATGCGGCGGGGGCAGCAGCAACAGTGATGAAGGCGGCGCAAGCAGCGAAGGTGACAGCAATGTACTGAAGGTTGCAGCTTTTGAAGGCGGTAACGGAGCTGAGATCTGGGAAAAGATTACAGCAGCGTTTGAGGAAGAGACGGGCTGTGAAGTAGAACTCACGTTGTCCTCCGAGCTGGATCAGGTTCTTACAAAGAACATTCAGAACGGCGACATTCCTGATATTGTCTACTATAATCTCGGACAGGCAAGCGGATTCACAGAGACAATGCTCAAAGAAGAAGCAGTGGCAGATATTTCTGATGTATTCGACGATGAGCTCAAGGGCAAGATGCTGGATGGCATCCTTGACGGTACTGCAGCCCAGCCATATGGAGACGGCAAGATCTACCTGGCACCTATTTTCTACACACAGACCGGATTCTGGTATAATGCAAATCTCGTAGGCGAGGGTAAAGAATATGCAGTTCCGACTACATGGGACGAGATGTTCGAACTCGGACAGCAGGCAAAAGCGGACGGAAGAGCGCTCTTCACATATCCGCAGCCGGGATATTTCGATGCTACGATCTACGCTATGCTGGCACAGGCAGGCGGAACGGATTTCTACAACAAAGCTCTGACATATGATGCAAACACATGGACATCAGACGAGGGAAGAAAAGTTCTCGATACGGTAGCAGAGCTTGTATCTTCAGATAACATCTGGGCTGATACAGTATCCAATGCAAACACGGACGGCGGCTTTAAGATCAACCAGCAGGCGGTTATTGACGGCGAGGCGCTCTTTATGCCGAACGGAAGCTGGGTAGTTGGTGAGATGGCAAACTCCACTCCTGCAGATTACGAATGGGGAGTAATGGGTGTTCCGAAGTGGAGCGCTGACGAGGATCAGGCTGTATATACATTTACAGAGCAGATGTGGATTCCGGCAGATGCTGCAAACATTGATCTTGCAAAAGAATTTATTAAATTTATGTATTCTGATACAGTTGTAGATCTCTGCCTTGCAAATAAGACAACAAATGCAGAGACTGGAGAAGAGTCTGACTCTCCGATTGTTGTACCGGTAAAAGGAGCGGCTGATAAGCTTCCGGACGGTGTGATCAAGAGCAGTTTCCAGACTGGAGACGATGTAGTGGCTGTAACAGGTACATGGGCAACAACAGCTCCGATCGAAGGACTGGATATGAAAGGTTCTGTATACGGACCGATCGATTCCATCAGTAACGGCGCCATGACAGTTGACGAGTGGCAGAAGCAGCTCGTAGATGTATGGGAGCAGTGTGCAAACGCGATGGAGTAAACCATTAGAACACAAACATACAGATACGCTGAAAAAACGGTGAGTTGTTACAGCTCACCGTTTTTAACAAGGAAAGGAGACGTAATATGAATCGAAAACGGTCTCAGGGACGGTTTGTCTTTTTCTGTATTGCACCGGCGGCTATATTGGTTACTCTTTTTATATTTATTCCGACTATCAACGTGTTCAGAATGTCTCTGTATCGCATGGGCGGAATAACAAACAGAAAAGAATTTGTCGGTTTAAATAACTTCAAATCGCTTATTGCAGATAAGAATTTTCTTCAGGCGATGCAGAATTCGATCGCGATCATTGTACTTGTGACATTATGTACCGTATTCTTCGCGATCTTGTTTGCCGCAATACTTTCCCGCGGCAAATTTAAAGGGAAAAATTTCTTCCGCGTTATTTTTTACATACCGAATATTTTAAGTATCGTTGTTATTGCAGGTATTTTTGGAGCGATTTATAATCCTAGTACCGGTCTGCTCAATACATTCCTCAATGCAATCGGTCTTGGGAGCCTGGCACATCAGTGGATGGGAGACGAGAAGATCGTACTTTATTCGGTAATCTTTGCCCTCGTATGGCAGGCGATCGGTTACTATATGGTAATGTATATGGCCAGCATGGCGGCAATTCCGCAGGATCTCTATGAGGCTGCGTCCCTCGACGGAGCAACAGAAATCCAGATGTTCTTCCGGGTGACACTTCCGCTTGTGTGGAGTAACATCCGTACAACGCTGACATTCTATATTATCAGTACGATCAATCTGAGTTTCCTGTTTGTGCAGATTATGTCAGACGGTGGTCCGAACGGTCATTCAGAGGTATTCCTCAACTATATGTACAAGCAGGCATACGGCGCCGGCGTTTATGGATACGGTATGGCGATCGGTGTTGTAGTGTTCATTTTCTCGTTTGCGCTTGCAGCAATCGTAAATAAGATCACGGAACGTGAAGTACTGGAATTCTAGGAAGGGGGCGTAGATAAGATGAAAAAACAAAATCTGATCACAAAGATCATCTTCAAAATCATTGTCTATGCAGCTCTGATAGCAATGACGGTATCTATCCTTGTACCTGTTGCATGGGTATTTATGGCAAGCTTTAAGCGTAATGCGGAGTTTATCGGACAGGGAACAAATCCCTGGGCTCTTCCGGAACAGCTGCAGTATCAGAATTATATTACAGCATTTGTTGACGCAGAGATGGGCAAGTACTTCCTGAACTCAGTAATTGTCACCGCACTTTCTCTGGCGCTGCTCCTCGTGATCGCGCTCCCTGCAGCATATGCGCTTTCGAGATTTGATTTTAAAGGTAAGAAAATTCTTAATATCGCTTTCATGGCAGGGTTATTTGTAAATATTAACTATATCGTAGTTCCGATTTTTCTGATGCTTAGTGATGCGAACAAGGCACTTGGAGTAGAATTCTTCCTTGACAACAGATTTATATTGTCAGTGATCTATGCTTCAAGTTCGTTGTCGTTTTCTATCTATCTGTTGAGCGGATATTTTAAAACACTGCCGAAAGGGTTTGAAGAGGCGGCATATATTGACGGATGCGGATACTTAAAGACAATGGTACAGATCATGATACCGATGGCAAAACCGAGTATCCTTACGGTAATCCTGTTCCAGTTCCTGTCATTCTGGAATGAATATATTATTGCGTTTACAATTATGGATGATAATAGTACACTCGCCGTCGGACTTAAGAATCTGATGGCAGTGGAGAGGACGGCGACGAACTACGGTATTATGTATGCCGGCCTGGTTATTGTTATGATACCGGTACTGATTCTTTACGTCTGTGTACAGAAGCAGCTTACGAAAGGTATGACGCTCGGCGGACTGAAAGGATAAGGAGGTAGTGATATGAGTAATGTAATCAAAAATATTATCCTGTTGATTATCTTTATCGTCTGCATTGCACTGATTGTTGTCGGACAGAAGAATATCGGTGCGACCGGGCTTGCTATGGAACTGATCGGGCTTGCAGGGCTTCTTGTTCTCCTGTACCTGTACAACAGGAAATATAAGTGACACAGATCACGCAGAATCTGACAATACAAAATATGCGCAGAAAAGAGCGGTCGCTCCGGTTTCATCCGGAGTGTTCGCTCTTTTCTGAAATGAGATTCTACAGTAATTTACAGGGCTATGGCAGGACAGCAGACGGAAGCGTCGGTGGATATGGCCGCCCCGGAATCAGCCGGACGTCGTCAGTAAATCCTTCCGGTCTTCCTTTGAGAGATTCGATCAGACAGGAACGCAGTTCGGCAATACGGTCCTGATGCTCCTGGCCGGATATCAGGTCGTTTAGTTCATGTGGATCGGATGCCAGATCAAAATACTGCTCCCTGCCGGACTGGGAATGCCATATATATTTATCTTTCTCTGTGACGATCCAGTGATTTGAAAATTCGCCGTAGGAATGTTCACCGTGCAGCCATGTCCGCTGTGTAAGGTCCGGGTGTTCTGTAAGAGGAAGAAGGCTCTCTCCGTCTACAGAAGACGGGATCTCTGCCCCGGCTATATCCAGCAGCGTGGGCATAATATCCCGCAGTTCCGCGATACTGTGGCAGGAGGATCCGGACTTTATATCGGGCAGTACATTTTTCCCGGCAGTGATAAACAGCGGAATATGGCAGCTCCCTTCATAAGGGCGGGATTTGCGGAACATATGGTGGTCGCACAGTTCTTCTCCATGATCAGCTGTGAAGATAAATACTGTGTTATCATAAACTTCCTGTTCGATCAGGGCCATGATCAGACGGCCGATCTGGTGGTCAAGATGTGTGATACATGCGTAGTATCCGATCTGAGCCTGGCGTATAAGTTCCGGATCGGAGGGACCTGTTTTAGAATCAAAAATCCTGCCGTTCGCTTTCAGATACTCATCCGTCTCCCAGGAACCGACGAACGGCGCACGGAGTTTCCTGCTGCTGTACAAGTCAAAATAGTATTGCGGCGCGTCAAACGGAGGATGCGGACGCAGGTAGGATGCCATCAGGAAAAAAGGCTTCCGAGGATCCCGTCTGCGCAGGAAATCAAGGCTTCTGTCCGTGACCCAGTTGGTGGGATGATATTTCTCATCATGCATCCACGGGCGTGCCACCCAGCCATTGCAGTCCAGTCCGGTATCAGTCACATCAGCATTGGTTCCGAGCTCCTGTTTCAGCCAGTGGAAATAGTCGTCGGCGATGAATTGGGATTCGCGGTAAGGAACACTTCCGTACCGGGCACAGTGGAGGTAGCCGTCATGGAGCTCCACATTGTGAAATCCAAGATAATTGCGCAGCGGATGCACATGCATTTTGCCGACGCACTGGGTATAATATCCGGCTTTTGAGAGCTCCCCGGCCATCGTGTGCTCATAGTTCCAGGGAATGTTATCCTCATAGCCGACACGGCCGTGATGACTCTGTTCCATACCTGTATGAAGGGCAGCCCGTGCTGCGATACAGCTCGGACACGCACTGTAGGCGTGGTCGAAAACGACTCCCCGTGCGGCAAGGGTATCAAGATACGGAGTCTTGACATCGGGGTGTCCTGCGTATCCCAGGCAGTCGGCCCGAAGCTGGTCGGTCATGATGAATACGACATTAGGCTTTGACATGTTATGCCTCCTTGTCTGCTGATTTAAGAACATACTGTCTCTCCCGGAAAAAGGAGAGACAGAGCTTCTGATTCAACCATAATACAGCAAGAGGTTAAAAGCAAGAACAGATTGTGAAAACTGCATAAAAATGTATGAGACTTTTTGAAGGTGATAAGAGACATCGACCCATTCCAAGCAGATCGGGGGGGAAGTTGTTATGATCAGCGGTGGCGCAGTGAGTCTGGATGTGATAGAATTCTTTGCAGAGAGAAACGCCGGCGTCAGCGAAGGCCGGAACATCATCAATGTGTTAAAAAAGAGGGAGTATATCCCGCGGTAATCACCGGAAGTGCCAAAAGTCATATTCCGGTATGTGATACAAGGAGGACAATATGGCAAAAGTATTAAAGATCAGGGAAATGACGCTCGGAGCGGGAAAGCCGAAGATATGTATTCCGATAACAGGAAAAAACGAGACAGAGTTGAGAGAGGAAGTGTCAGTCGTAAAGACAGTCTGCTGTGACATTGTAGAGTGGAGAGTAGATCATTTTGAAGAGATAGACGATGTGGAGAAAGTGAAGGAGACGCTCGGAGAATTAAAGATCCTTCTTGGCAGAATCCCGATCCTCTTTACCTGCCGGACAAAGCAGGAAGGCGGGGAAAAAGAAATATCCGCAGAAGATTATATAAATCTGTACCGGGAAGTGATCGGTACAGGGAACGCAGACCTTGTTGATGTAGAGATGATGCTGGGTGAGGAAGTATGCAGCACGCTGCTTGAATGCGCGCACAATAATAACGTATATGTTGTCATGTCAAGCCACGATTTCGAGAAAACTCCGGATAAGGAGACGCTGGTAGAGCGTTTCCGTTCCATGCAGGAACAGGGGGCGGACGTGCCCAAGATTGCCGTTATGCCTCACAATGCGGGAGATGTGATTACACTTCTTGCTGCTACAAATGAGTTTACCGAAAAGTACGCGGACAGACCGGTCATCTCAATGTCTATGGGATGGCTCGGAAGCATCAGCAGGATCTCCGGAGAGTTCTTCGGTTCGGCGCTCACATTCGGGGCGGCGAAGCATGTATCAGCTCCGGGGCAGCTCTCGGTCAGCGATGTGAATTATATATTAAAAGTTCTGCACAATACAGATAACGAATAACCTTGCCGGGAGATAGACAATAACCAGAATATGTATAAAAATACTATTGCAGATACTATATTTTGTGTTTGTAATGTAGGATTTATCTCTGTCAAGACTTGATATTTCGAACTGAAAATGATACCCTTTTTTACAGGCGCATGTATTCCAGTAAAAAAGGGTACATTTTTTGTATGTCTGAATTTGCAGAAGCAGATCCACAGCATATGCTTGAATAAATGAGATTCGGAAGGAGTGCAGGAGAATGACGGTAGAAGAATGGCTGGGCGAGGAAAATCAGCTCGGGACAGATATCTGGGCTAAAAAGTATTGCAATGACGGGGAAAGCTTTGAACAGTGGCTGAACCGTATCAGCGGAGGTAATAGAGAAGTGGCGGAATATATCCGTCAGAAGAAGTTTCTGTTCGGAGGCAGGATTCTTTCCAACAGAGGTCTGGACCAGCAGGGAAGAAAAGTAACGTATTCCAACTGTTATGTGATCGATCCGCCGGAGGACAATATCGAAAGTATCTTTGACTGTGCGAAGAAACTGGCGCGGACATACAGCTACGGCGGCGGATGCGGTGTGGACATTTCCAGACTGAGTCCCCGGGGAGCCAAGATCAATAATGCGGCAAAAGAGACGAGCGGTTCTGTGTCTTTTATGGAGCTTTATTCTCTCGTGACGGCGCTGATCGGCCAGAACGGACGCCGCGGCGCGCTCATGATCTCCATAGACTGTTCCCATCCGGACGTGGAGGAGTTCATCGACCTGAAGACAGATCTGGAGAAAGTGACAAAGGCAAATATCTCTGTCCGTATCCATGAAGATTTTATGGAAGCGGTAAAGAATAATGAAGATTACCTGCTCCACTATACAAGAGAAGCGACAGGCGAGACGATCGAGAAGAAAGTAAATGCCCGGGAACTGTTCCGCCGCATCGCGGAGACGAACTGGGATTACGCAGAGCCGGGCGCCCTGTTCTGGGACCGGATCGAGGGATGGAACCTTCTGAGCAATACAGAGGAATTCTCCTATGCGGGAGTAAATCCGTGCGCGGAAGAACCGCTCCCGGCAGGCGGAAGCTGTCTGCTCGGAAGCATCAACCTCGCAGAGTTCGTGAATAATGCTTTCACGGACCATGCGGAATTTGATTTTGAAGGACTCAAGCACTGCGTAGAAGTCTCTGTCCGTGCCCTCAATGAGGTGCTGGAGGAAGGTCTGCCGCTGCACCCGCTGAAAGAGCAGCAGGACAGCGTCGGAGAGTGGAGACAGATCGGTCTGGGGATCATGGGTCTTGCGGACTGCCTTATTAAGCTGGGACTTACTTACGGCGAGGAAGATGCCGTCAATATGTGCGACAATATCGGATTCGCCATGGCAGACTCTGCGATCGCTGCATCTGCGCTTCTCGCAAAGGAGAAGGGAGCGTTTGCAAAATGTAATATCGAAGAGATCATGTCCACTCCTTATTTTAAGGCAAATACATCTGAGAAGACGAGAGAACTGGTGCGCAAGTACGGACTCAGAAACTCCCAGCTCCTCACAATTGCTCCGACGGGAACACTCTCTACAATGCTCGGCATCTCAGGCGGTATCGAGCCTGTCTATGCAAACTATTATGAGCGTAAGACAGAATCGCTGCACGGCACAGACGTTTACTACAAAGTATATACAAAGATCGTGGAAAGCTACATGAAGCAGCATGGCCTGAAGAGTGATTCGGAGCTGCCGGATTACTTTGTGACAGCCATGACGCTTGATTACAAGCAGAGGATCGACATGCAGTCCATATGGCAGACGCATATCGATGCATCGATCAGCTCCACCGTGAACGTGCCGAACCGATTTACAGTGGAAGAGACAGAAGGTCTTTATCTGTACGCCTATGAGAAGGGACTTAAAGGCATTACGATCTTCCGCGACGGCTGCAAGAGAATAGGTATTCTCAACACGAGTGAGAAGAAAGAAAAAGAGAGTAAGAAGGTATCAGCAGGTGAGGGACTGAAGCGTGGCGAGATCCTGCTTGTGACGGATGATGTAATAGGCAAGAAGCGTAAACTGACGACAGGATGCGGCAGCCTGCACTGCATCGCTCTGTTTGATCCGCACACCGGAGCGCTTCTGGAGACATATCTGAGCAAGGGATCCACCGGAGGCTGCAACAACTTCATGGTCGGACTCTCCCGTATGATCTCCATCAGTGCGAGAGGCGGCATCGATATCGAGACGATCGTGGATCAGCTCAACTCCAGCGGTTCATGTCCGTCCTACACGGCGAGACGTGTCTCCAGAAAGGATACGAGCAAAGGCGCATGCTGCCCGATGGCGGTCGGAAATGCGCTCATGGATATGTACAACGAGATGCAGGCGGAACTGGCAGAATATCACGGCACGTCACATGTAAAGATGTCCCGGAAGACAGAGAAGGCTCCGAAACCGAAGGCAGTGACGTCAGAGGCAGAGACGGACAAGATGTACTGTCCGGAGTGCGGAGAACCGCTTGTATTTGAAGAAGGATGCAATATCTGCAAGTGCTGCGGATGGAGCAAATGCCATTAAGAGAAGCGGATGATGAGAGGAACATGTGATGAGTTATACGGCGAAAGTGCTTCTGGTGGAAGATGACAGGGAGATCGTTGAAAATCTTACAGAGTACCTGAGTACGGAAGGATACCTCGTGAAGTCTGTTAATACTCAGAAGGACACGATGGAGATCCTTGAAAAAGAAACTTTCGATCTGCTGCTCCTGGATGTGACGCTGAAGCAGGGAAACGGCTATGGCGTATGTACTGCCGTGAAAGAAAAGTATGATCTCCCTGTAATCTTTCTGACTGCACTGGACGATGAGTTCAGTGTGGTGACGGGACTGGATATGGGTGCTGATGACTATATCAGCAAACCCTTCCGTCCAAGAGAACTGGTATCAAGGATGCGGTCCGTGCTCCGCAGGTCAGGAAGGACACAGGCGGTAGTGAATATCCGTGATATCCGCATCGATACGGAAAAAGGGATTGTGATGCGCGCAGGGCAGGAGCTTTTCCTGTCAGCACTTGAGTACCGGCTTCTCCTTGTATTTGTGAACAACCGGGGGATGGTGCTGACCAGGGGAAGGCTTCTCGATGAGATATGGGATGCAGCGGGAGAATTCGTAAATGACAATACGCTGACTGTGTATATCAAACGACTCCGGGAAAAAATAGAGAAAGACCCGCAGAATCCGGAGATCATTATGACAGTGCGGGGGATGGGGTACAGGCTCGGTGAATGAGATCATTTATTTTGTGCCGGCAGCGGCAGCAGCACTTGCCTTTGGCGGGTTATATGCGTATAAGATCAGGAAATATAAACGGGAACTGAGAAAACTGAGCAGTGAGATGGACCGCATCCTGCACGGGAGTGAGGAGCTTGTCCTGAGCAGTTACCGTGAAGGAGATATTGCCATCCTGCGGGATGAGATCTATAAGATGACCGTGCGATTAAGAGAACAGTCAGAGCGCCTTTCTGAGGATAAGGGCGCTCTGGCGGACGCCCTGGCAGATATCTCGCATCAGATCAGGACGCCGCTTACTACTTTGAATATTATGACGGCAAGAATGATGAAGGAAGGGGATGACCCGGGGCAGAGAGAACGGCTGCTCAGGGAGATGAACCGGATGCTCGAGCGGATCGAATGGCTGATCACCGCTCTTCTTAAGATGTCCAAGCTGGATGCGGGCTCCATTACACTGGAGCCCGCTGTGATTTCTATGGAAGAATTTCTGACCAGGGCACTCGAGCCGTTTGAGATCCAGATGGAATTAAAAGACCAGAGCTGCGAGATCAACGGCGCACAGGGAATCACGCTTTCGGCGGACGAGGCATGGACACTGGAGGTGGTGAGAAATGTCCTGAAAAATTCTCTCGAATATACACCGGCGGGGGAGAAGCTGGTGATCGACTGCAGCGAGAATCCGGTCTTTACGGAGATTGCAGTCAGCGACAATGGTCCCGGTATTGACCCGGAGGATATGCCGCATCTGTTTGAGCGGTTTTACAGAGGAAAGAATGCGGAAAGTTCCAGCTTCGGTATCGGACTTGCCCTGGCGCAGTCGATCATGAGCCGGCAGAACGGTATCATACGCGCTGAAAACCGCACAGGAGGCGGAAGTGTTTTCAGGATCCGGTTTTACAGGCAGAATGTATGACGGCGATTGTGACTGAATTGTAATAATAGAGTCACCCGGGTGTCACTGCCTTTTGGTAAGATAAGACCACAGAAAGATCAGGCGGCTTAAAAGCCGTGTGGCAGGAGGTATATATGGAAATATTAAAGGTTGAAGATCTTACAAAGGTTTATGGCAGCGGGGCGAATGAAGTCCGGGCGCTGGATCATGTGTCATTTACGGTGAAGAAAGGGGAATTTACGGCTATTGTCGGTTCTTCGGGATCAGGAAAATCTACCCTGCTCCATCTGATCGGCGGAGTGGACACGCCGACATCAGGAAAAGTCTATGTGGACGGGACAGATGTATATGCACAGAATGAGGATGCGCTTGCTGTCTTCCGGCGGCGTCAGGTGGGGCTGATCTATCAGTTTTACAATCTGATCCCGGTGCTCAGCGTACGGGAAAATATTACACTGCCCGTGCTCATGGACGGGAGAGATGTCAATGAAGAGAGAGTAGAAGAGCTGCTTTCGGTCCTGAAATTAAAGCGCAGGGAGAACCATCTGCCAAACCAGCTCTCAGGCGGGCAGCAGCAGAGGGTGTCTATCGGGAGAGCGCTGATGAACGCTCCGGCGCTCCTGCTGGCGGATGAACCGACGGGAAATCTGGATTCAAAAAACAGCAGGGAGATCATGCAGCTTTTGCGCTATTCTAATGAAAAATATCATCAGACCATGCTGGTCATCACCCACGATGAGGATATCGCGCTTCAGGCAGACCGTATCCTTTCACTGGAGGACGGGCGGATCGTGAGAGATGAGGTGATCCGCAGATGAATATCTTTTCGACGATCACATTAAGGACTATGAAGCAGAGCAGGATGCGCACCGTAGTTACGATTATCGGGGTGATCCTCTCTACGGCGATGATCACTGCGGTGACGACGTTTGGCTGCAGTATCTGGAGCTACCTTCTGGATTACAGTATACAGAGAGACGGAAACTGGTACGGCGCCGCGGCTTACGTGAGCAGCAGCGAGCTGGAGCGTATCCGGGAGGACAGCCGTGTGGAGATGGCTGCGGCAACGGATATTCTCGGATATGCGGAATATGAGAAACTGACCAGTGTTAGTATGCCATATCTCTATATCCAGAGCCTTCCGGAAGGAACATGGGAGATCTGTCCGGCTGTGCTGGAGGAAGGACGACTGCCGGAGAATGAAACAGAGGTGATCATTCCGGATTTTATGACGGCCAACGAGGAGACCGGGCAGGAGACAAAAATAGGAGATACGCTGGAGCTCGATGTGGGAGTGCGGATGCTGGACGGCGAGAGGCTGCCTTCAGGAACATCATACTGCGGGGAGGATTACTCCGCTGAGACCGGAAACGCTCCGGAGACACTTGAAAATCTGAAAAAAATGAAGTTTACCGTGGTCGGAATCTATTCTCAGATGCCGGATATGTCTCAGGCAGCATCCTACGGTGTATATGCCGGCCCGTCCGGTTCGGGCAGCCTGTCAGATTACCATAACGTATATCTGCGGACAGCGCGCGCGGGAGATATTTATGACTATATGGATACGGTAAAATGTGACAGTAAGACTTTTAATACCGGTCTCCTGCGGTGGCTGGGGGTGGCTGACAATGACAATCTCGCAGGTATACTGATCGGTCTGATCGCGATCGTGATCGGTATTATCATGGCAGGGGCGATTTCCCTGATCTACAATGCGTTCTCCATCTCTCTGCGCGAGCGGACTGTTCAGTTCGGGCTCCTCTCTTCCATGGGAGCGACGAAGAAACAGCTGAGACGTTCGCTGCGCTATGAGGCGCTGTTCGTGAGCTGCATCGGAATTCCTCTGGGCTGTATCGCAGGAACAGTGGGGATCGGGATTACGCTTCATTTTATCGGAAAAGGTCTTACAAACATGATAAACGGGGAGGCTCTTGATATTCCGCTTAAGATCTCGTGGGGCTCTGTGCTCGCGGCAGTAGTGCTCGCATTTGCAACAGTTATGATCTCTGTGTGGATCCCGTGCAGGAGAGTGCGCAGGATATCCCCCGTGGAAGCGGTACGGGCATCTCAGGATATCCGCATCAGGAAAAAAGATGTGAAGACTTCGGGTCTGTCCTATAAATTGTTCGGGCTGCCAGGTATGCTGGCACAGAAAAACTACAAAAGAGACCGGAAAAAATACCGCAGTACTGTGATATCACTGACTATGAGCATCCTGCTTTTTGTCTCGGTGTCTTCTTTCGGGAAATATCTGACAGATACAGGAAGATTCGTTATGGAGATGCCGGATATACAGCTCCTGTACTCTGTAAATGCCGAAGATTCGGTCAATGTTCCGGATGATATGAAAGAGGCCGAACGGGTGATCGGACAAAATGAGAATGTAACATTCATGCAGTCTTACAGGGGGTTCAACAGGTCGTTTGTGATCTCGCTCGACGAGGATGAAATTGAAGAAAGCTTCCTGGAAGCGGGAATGCGGTCGGGCTATATATCCGCCATGGAGCCGGGCGGCATCAGAATGTATGTGACTCTGTGCGCCCTTCCGGATGATATTTTCGAGCAGGCTGCCGAAGGCGCTGATGCAGAGAGCGATGACGGGCTTCCTCTTCTGTATCCGTCACAGGTGAAGATATATGACCCTATCACACAGAGGTATGAGGGCGGCACGCCTTTTGCGTACGGTGACCGGGAACTTATGCTGGAGAACGAAGAATATACAGAAGAAGGAGAGCCGGAGGCGGAGCAGCTTAGTACAGCCTGTCTGCAGGCAGCGTATGAGAAAGCGCCTGCCGGAGTCAATGTTGACGAGTTCGGTGTGACGTTACTGACTTCGGAAAGCGGATATCAGAAGTATCTCCGAGGACATGAGGATAAGGTTTATTCCAGGTATGAGATGGGAGTCCGCTGTGAGAATCACGGGGAGGCATTCAGGGAAATCTCAGATGAACTGGAGAAGGCGGAAAATACAGGTTACTTTTATGACAATGCGGAAGATTATGAGGAGAACCGTCAGATACTGACAGCGCTGGCAGTGCTCTCATATGGATTTATTATTCTGATTTCTCTCATTGCAGTGGCAAATGTATTTAATACAGTCTCCACCAATCTTATGCTCCGGCGGAAAGAGTTCGCCATGCTCCGCTCAGTGGGAATGGACAGAAAAGGATTCCGCAGGATGATGTGTTATGAGTGTCTGATCTACGGGCTCCGCTCGATCCTGTACGGACTGATCCTTTCTCTTCTGGTGAGCATGCTGATCTGGCGCGTGCTGGCAGAAGGCGTGGATACGAATTATATCGTACCCTGGGAATACCTGGGGATCGCTTTGCTCAGCGTATTCATCGTGGTAGGAGTTACGATGGTATATACAATGGGGCTTATCAGAAAAGAAAATATTATAGATGAACTGAAAATGAACTGAGTACAGCAGACACCCGCGCAGCCGTTAAAGAGGCTGGCGGGTGTCTGTCGTCCGCTCGGACATCGCCTTGATCGACGAGGCATATTCCGAGGGAGTCATACCTGTGATTTTTTTAAACTGCCTTGAAAAATAGTGGATTGAAGAATAACCCAGATTCTCAGATATCTGTGTGAAATTCATCTGTTCATTGCGGATGAGCTGCTTGGCGGCATCAATCTTCATATGTGAGAAATACTCTATGATCCCCAGCCCGCATTTCTCGTGGAAGAGTTTCTGCAGTCTGGAGCGCCCGATCAGATTGTCGGAACATATCTTCTCTATTGTAATGTGTGATGACAGGTTATCGGAAAGATATGCAGCAATCTGTGAAAACATCTCTTCATCGGCATTTTCCGTTGTTGTTTTATCCGGTATAAAGGAGCGGATGTCCTTCTGTACAGTCTGCACAGAATCCTTCCGGTATCGCCTGGCAAGTCCGATCAGAAACTGTTCCAGACATGTGCGGATGATCTGGGCGGCTCCGGGCGGAGCATCACTTCTGACAGTCAGTGAGGTCTGGTACGGATCATCCAGCCTGCCCTCTAAGAACGTGCGGGCCTCATTGACTATGCGGGCCAGCAGACGGCGGTCAGCCTCATTGACATGCAGCACTTTTCCCCTGAAAAAGTCCATCATCGGACTCTCGGAAGAAAACGAGATGACGATCAGATTGGGGGCAGCCCTGCCGCCCGCCCTGACCCAGTGGAATTCATCCGGTTCGTGAAATGCGATCTCGCCTCTCGTCAGTATAAAAGAGTGATCACCGGCTCCGATCGTCACCTCTCCTTTATCTACACACACAAATTCCCAGAACGGATGGGATTCTCCCGGAAAGTAAAAACTGTTCATATATTCAAAATAGTGGAGCGAAAACAGATGGTCGATCTGTAGTTCACTGTCTAAAGAAATTCCCTGATACTTCATAAAATCTGTCCTTTTTGTATATTGGAACAAATGAAAGCATTTTGTCTGTTCCGGATGTCTTTCTCCCCTAATGATATCTTATATGGGACGAAAATGCAAAACATAAAAAGCAGATTGTGCAAATCAAATAGAATTTAGGATAAAGAATTTCGGGGCCTTTCATCTTACAATAAATGCAGAAACTTTAGAAATCTTCGGAAAGAAAAGAGGAGTACGAACATGGAACGTGTATCTGAACTTCAGATCAGGGAAGCAGTTGCTAATTTTAATTTTGTGGGAAGGCTTAAAAGCCGCAGGCCTTTCGGAAGCGGACATATCAACGATACGTATCTGCTTGTATTCGAGATCGGCGACATGGGAGATGTCAATGTGATCCTGCAGAGGATGAATCGGGAGATATTTACAAAACCGGTAGAGCTGATGGAAAATATCGTCGGAGTTACTTCCTATCTCCGTGAAAAGATCATAGAAAACGGCGGAGATCCGGAGAGAGAGACTCTGAATATGATCCCTGCAAAGGATGGAAAAGCATATTACGTGGATTCGAAGGGCGAATACTGGAGAGCTTATAAATTCATCACTGATGCGACAAGTTACGATCAGGTTGAGAAGCCGGAGGACTTCTATGAAAGCGCCGTTGCTTTCGGGCATTTCCAGAGACTACTTGCCGATTACCCGGCGGAGACGCTCCACGAGACGATCGAAGGATTCCACGATACAAAAGCAAGATTTCAGGTATTTAAAGAAGCTGTTGCAAAAGACGTGTGCGGTCGTGCCGCGTCAGTACAAAAGGAGATCGACTTTGTCCTGTCCCATGAGGATGTGGCAAATGTATTCGGAGATCTTCTGGAAAAAGGCGAGATACCTCTGCGCGTCACCCACAATGATACAAAGCTCAACAATATCATGATCGACAATGTTACAAGAAAAGGTATCTGTGTGATCGACCTGGATACTGTAATGCCGGGACTTGCAATGAATGACTTCGGTGATTCTATCCGTTTCGGAGCGAGTACAGCGGCAGAGGATGAGACAGACCTCGATAAGGTGTCATGCAGCATGGAACTGTATGAACTCTATGTCAAAGGATTCCTCGAGGGATGTGCCGGAAGTCTTACAGAGAGAGAAATCGAGCTGCTTCCGATGGGAGCCAAAGTGATGACATATGAGTGCGGCATGCGTTTCCTGACAGATTATCTGGAGGGTGACCATTACTTCAAGATCCATCGTGAGAATCACAACCTTGACAGGGCACGGACACAGTTCAAACTTGTGGAAGATATGGAAGCTAAGTGGGATACTATGCACGATATCGTACGGAAATATCAGTAAAATGAATGATACCCTCCCTTGCAGGAACATGTTTACCTGTGAAGGAGGGTATATTTTTGCATGAGTTATTTTTTGCATAATTAAGTGTTGTTAATGTGATATTTGTTATATTATAATTCTAGCGTCGACGTACTGATCACATTTACTGTGCTGATTCCGGTAGCAGAAGCGTACCGGGTCTGCAAAAGTAGAAGAAAGTAACCAGACAGCAGGAATTAACGGAACAGGAGATAGTGTAAGATGATTTATTCAGGATATGAAATGCTTTGGCTGTTTTTTATCTACAGCTTTTCGGGATGGATATTGGAAACCGTATCTGCAGCGCTCAGGCAGAAACAGTTTGTTAACCGTGGACTTGTGAATGCGCCCTTCTGCGTGATATACGGATTTACTGCAATGATAGTCACCATATTCTGCAGTGAGCTGCATGGGTTCTGGCTTTTTGCGTATGGCATGATAATCGCAACTGTTATTGAATGGACTGCAGGACACTGGATCGAGAGATTTTATCATGAAAAATGGTGGGATTATTCAAAGATAAAGGGAAATCTGGACGGATATATCTGCCTGCCAATGTCTGTATTCTGGGGTATACTCTGCGTGGTTGTGAAAAACTGGGGAAATCCATTTCTGGTAAATCTGTACAGCTGGATTCCCGGAATACTGGGACAGATAATTGTCTGGATCCTGTCTGGTGTACTGATTATAGATATCGCGGCAACTTTGTTCATTTTAGCCGGGAGAAGCAGGAGAATTGAACAGTGGAAAGGCGTGGATTCCTGGCTGACTGGCATTTCATCAGGGTTAGGCCGGCGGATTTACGGGCTGATAGACCGCAGGTTGCGGAGAGCGTATCCGGATGCCAGAGAAAAAGCAGAGAAAGATTCTGCAGAAGTAAAATCAAATGTATTTGCGTATGGATGCAGTTTTTATAAGATTATCTGGCTCTTTGTTATCGGAGCTTTTTTGGGAGATATTGTGGAGACTCTCTATTGCCGCGCCACGGCAGGTGTGTGGATGAGCCGCAGCAGTGTGGTGTGGGGACCGTTCAGTCTTGTCTGGGGGATTGCAATAGCTGTTGCTACACTTCTTTTGCATAGATATAAAGATCGTTCCGACCACTTCATTTTCATTGCCGGAACGTGCCTGGGCGGTGCATATGAGTATATCTGCAGTGTGTTTACGGAGCTCATGTTTGGAAAAGTATTCTGGAACTACAGTGAAATTCCTTTTAACCTGGGCGGAAGGATCAATCTGCTGTACTGCTTTTTTTGGGGTATAGCGGCGGTTATCTGGATTAAAGGGCTGTATCCGATCATGTCATCGTGGATTGAACGTATTCCGGTAAAAGCAGGGAAAATTCTGTCCTGGGTTATACTCGTATTTTTCTGCTGCAATATCGTTGTATCCGGTCTGGCTCTGATACGCAGTGATCAGAGAGCTAAGGGAGTGCCTGCAGAACATACATGGCAGAATATCATGGATGAACAATACGATGATACCCGCCTGAAAGAGATATATCCCAATGCATTGCAGGTGAACTGAATTTGATAACATTGATTATTCCCGGCGCTGATAATATCTGTGAATTTTTGTTCACATTTCTTGACTTAAAATTATAGAGTGCTATAATATGCCAAGAATATTATGGCAGTCTATTTGGCAGAACCTATCGCGGATGCGATCGCGGTGACATTTACGGCAATCCTGTTTGCAGTGCAGTTTAAGAAGACTTTGCGGAGTATTGGTATTAAAGGAGCAGAGAACAGGGCAGCGTGCTGAGATTCCGGTACGAGTCAGTCTTGGGATTGAGAGGGCTTTTAAGCTCTCTTTTTTTGTTTATTTATAAAAGTTATTTATTGATAATAACAAATTTTGATTTAACATTTGCATATTTCTGCGCTAAAATTTCACATGGACAGAAAATAAGGATACGAACTGTTCGACCAAAAACAATTCCGGAAAAAATGCAGTATCACAGGAGGTGCTTATAGAAATGGAGGAGAGTTTCGGATCAGAGGAGCTGCTCTTTATGATGAAGAAGATCAGCCGGAATATGTCGGCACAGATGGAACTGAGTCTGAAGGACAAAAGTATAACCGGTGTCCAGGTTTATTTTATGGTCTACATACTGAGACATCATCCAAAAGGAACGTATCTTACGGAATTGTGCCGTGAAATAGGAGTGTCAAAAGCAACGCTGTCTGCGTTGATCAAAAAAATGAGAGAAAAAGGTTATCTTTATTTTCTTGAAGATCCGGATGATGTCCGGAAAAAGAAAGTACTCCCTACCGAGAAACTGGTAAAGGATGGAAACAGATTCATACAGAAAGCAGATCAGATGGAATCGGAGATCTGCAGCGGACTTGACCGGCAGGAGAAGATACAGCTGATGAATCTGGAAGAAAAGATTCTGACTCAGCTTTCCCGAATGGAGCAGAATGAAAAAAACAGACAGGAGGTTTATTTACCGTGAGAAAAGTTTTACAGCAGCTTGGGAAGTATAAGCGGGACACCTTTCTCTGTATCGGACTTACCGCTCTTGAAGTTATTATGGAAATATTAATGCCGTTTGTCACAGCTATGATCATAGACAACGGACTCGAAGCCGGAAGCCTCTCAGTGGTGTACCGCTATGGTACTGTTATGGTTCTTATGGCTTTTTTGAGCCTGTTCTTCGGAGCCATGGCAGGAAAAAATGCTGCAAGTGCCGCATCCGGGCTTTCAGCAAATCTGCGAGAGGCGATTTACGCCAATATCCAGACATTTTCATTTTCCAATATTGACAAATTCAGTGTTCCGGGTCTGGTCACCCGTATGACAACGGATATCACGAATGTACAGAATGCATTTATGATGGTGATCCGCGTGGCAGTCCGCGCGCCGCTTAACCTGGTCTTCAGTTTTGCGATGTGTCTGATCATCAGCCCGCGGTTGAGCGCTATGTTCCTGATCGCGGTTGTGTTCCTCGTAATCGTCATCGGATCGATCATGGTCATCACGCTGAAAATATTCAGACAGGTATTCCGCAGATATGATGATCTGAATGCCAGTGTACAGGAGAATGTGACGGCAATCCGTGTCGTCAAGGCTTTTGTGCGTGAGGATTACGAGAACGTGAAGTTTTCTAAAGCTTCCAAAATGCTTTACGACCTTTCTGTAAAGGCAGAAGGCCTTCTGGCGTTTAATAACCCCGCCATGATGGTTGCAGTTTATTTCTGTATTATTTCTGTTTCGTGGTTCGGCGCACAGTTCATCGTGGGCGGATCTATGACTACCGGAGATCTGACCAGTCTGTTCAGTTATATTATGGCGCTTCTGATGAGCCTGATGATGCTTTCCATGGTTGTCGTTATGATCAGTATGTCCATGGCAAGTATCCGCCGTATCAGTGAAGTGCTGAACGAGAAGGCAGATCTGACAGATCCTGAAAAACCCGTCATGACAGTGGCTGACGGCAGTATTGATTTTAATCATGTGAACTTTTCATATAAGCAGGGAAGCGGCAAAAATTCTCTGTCGGATATCGATATCCATATTAAGAGCGGAGAGACGATCGGCGTGATCGGAGGAACAGGTTCGGGAAAGAGCAGCCTGGTCAACCTGATCTGCCGTCTGTACGACGTGGCTGAAGGATCTGTCTGTGTGGGCGGAGTAGACGTACGCAGATATGATACGGAGGTGCTGAGAAACCAGGTCTCTGTTGTCCTGCAGAAAAACACCCTCTTCTCCGGAACGATACTGGACAACCTGCGCTGGGGCAATCCGGAGGCTACGGAAGAAGAGTGTATCGATGCATGTAAAGCGGCATGCGCCGATGAATTCATTGACAGGATGCCGGACGGCTATTACACAAGAATAGAGCGGGGAGGGGCTAATGTCTCCGGCGGGCAGAAACAGCGCCTGTGTATTGCCCGCGCCCTGCTGAAGAAACCAAAAGTCCTGATCCTTGACGATTCTACAAGTGCTGTGGATACGGCAACAGACGCAAGTATCCGAGCTGCATTTGCAAAGCAGATTCCGGGCACGACTAAGATTATCATTGCACAGCGTGTTTCCAGTGTAGAATCTGCCGACCGGATACTTGTACTGGACGACGGACGGATCGATGATTTTGACACCCATGAAAATCTGCTGAAGAACAACGAAATCTATCAGGAAATCTATAATTCACAGCTGGAAGGAAGCGGCGACTTCGATCAGCCGGCATAAATCAGAGAAAGGAGAAATTCGATCTATGAATGATAATATGAATGAGAAAAACTCCGGATCAAGGGCAAATACAGCCTCAAAACTGATTGCGCGTGTGATCCGGTATATGCTTCATTATTATAAGATACCGTTTGTGTGTGTAATTGTCTGTATTCTGATCACTGCCATCGCAACTGTTGTGGGAGCCACCTTTCCCCAGACGCTGGTAGACGATTACATAACACCGATGCTGGCCAGCGGATCGAAGGATTTCAGCGGACTTGCTTCAGATCTGTTCCGTCTGGCGTGTGTCATGGGGATAGGTGTTATCACGGCATTTGCCTATAACCGGATCGTGGTAAATGTCAGCCAGGGCACGATGAGGCATTTAAGAGATGATCTGTTCTGTCGGATGGAGGCGCTGCCGATCAAGTATTTTGACACACACGCCCACGGCGATATCATGTCTGTTTACACAAATGATGTAGATACGCTCAGACAGCTTTTGAGCCAGAGCATCCCGCAGATTATCAACTCGGGTATCACTATGGCGGCTACTCTGATCACAATGATCATCCTGAACCCTGTACTGACAGTAATCTCCATACTGACTGCGGTCGTCATGCTTCTGGTAACTTCTAATTTCTCAAAGCTGTCCGGTAAATATTATATCCGTCAGCAGATCGATCTGGGAACTGTGGACGGTTTCATCGAGGAAATGCTGGACGGGCAGAAAGTAGTTAAAGTCTTCTGCCATGAAGATGCAGCCATGAAAGATTTCCACGAAGTGAATGAGAAACTCAGGGACAGTACGAATATGGCGAACCGTTATGCCAACCTGCTGATGCCGATCAATGCGAACATTGGCTGGATCAGCTATGCACTGGTAGCTATTGTAGGCGCTATCCTGGGAATAAATGAACTGGCAGGGGTTACGATCGGCACTGTTATTACGTTCGTAGGGCTGAACAGGAGTTTTACGAATCCTATCACGCAGGTCAGCCAGCAGATCAACTTCGTCGTTAACGCCGCAGCCGGCGCTCAGCGTGTATTTGATCTTATGGATCAGGAACCGGAAGCAGATGAGGGATATGTGGAGCTTGTCAATGCGAAGGAGGATGAGAACGGCAATCTGCAAGAATCTTCTGACAGAACAAATCTGTGGGCATGGAAACATCCTCATAAAGCAGAGGGGACTGTCACTTATACAAAGCAGGAAGGCGGAGTAGTATTTGACGATGTGGACTTCGGCTACAGCGACAACAAGATTGTCCTGCACAATATCAGCCTTTATGCAAAACCGGGACAGAAGATAGCTTTTGTCGGAGCTACCGGCGCCGGAAAGACTACGATCACGAACCTGATCAACCGGTTCTATGATATTGCCGACGGAAAAATCCGGTATGACGGAATCAATATCAACAAGATCAAGAAGCCGGATCTCAGAAGGTCCCTTGGCATGGTGCTTCAGGATACCCATCTGTTTACTGGTACCGTCATGGAGAATATACGTTACGGCAAACTGGATGCAACAGACGATGAATGTATAAAAGCGGCGAAGCTTGCCAATGCTGACGGATTTATCCGTCGTCTGCCTGACGGCTATGACACAATGCTTACCGGAGACGGGGCAAACTTAAGTCAGGGGCAGAGACAGCTCCTTGCCATAGCCCGTGCGGCTGTCGCAGATCCGCCGGCTCTGATTCTTGACGAAGCTACATCTTCTATAGATACACGTACAGAGAAACTGGTGCAGGCCGGCATGGATGCGCTGATGAAAGGACGCACCACATTCGTTATCGCCCATCGTCTGTCCACGGTTAAGAACTCAGACTGTATCATGGTCATGGAGCAGGGCCGGATTATCGAGAGAGGTACTCACGATGAGCTGATTGCGGCAAAAGGCAAATATTATCAATTGTATACCGGTAATTTTGCATAGAAGAGATAAATCGCACTGATACCCCCACGGCCCCCGGGATTTACTCAAAGAGTCCCCTGTGGGGATATTATGCACCTGAGGAGGATTGACAAAAGGCTCTGGAATCGAGTATTCTTTATTCGTATGGATAAAAATAAATTACCGAGGCGAAAGAGCATGAATATTTATGATATTGCGAAGGAAGCCGGAGTATCGATTTCGACGGTCTCGCGTGTGCTGAATAAAAAGAGCAATGTAAGAGAAGATACAAAACAGCGTGTGGAGGCTGTGCTGGAAAAGCACAGTTACAGACCGAGTGCGATCGCACGGGGGCTGGTCAGCAGCTCCATGCGTACAGTGGCAGTGCTCACTGTGGATATCCGGGTACCTTTGATATCCAGTACATGGTGGAGGGAGAAGAGATCTTCGGTTATGAACCGGCGGCAGTGTTGAAACCGTCCGGGGAATACAACGATGAAACGGATCTGATCTTCTATAAAGAACCGAAGCAGAGCGGCGCCGTTCTTCTGAAAAAAGGAGATTTCGCAATTGTTCCGCCGGAGGATGCACATGCGCCGAGACGTATGTCTGCAAACGGGCCATGCCGGGTAAAGAAGATTGTGGTGAAAGTTAAAGTCTGAAAAATACCTTTCGACTCCAATATAATTGAATACAGTGTAGAAAGAATTCAGGAAACCATTGACAACTCTGCGGATTCGTCCTATCATCTTACCCGTACGGCAGGACGAGATTCGCAGGAGGAAACGAATGAAAACTGAATCAGAAAACATAAAATCAGAAAATATAAAACCGGACAGTACAGGACCGGAGAGTGCAAAACCGGGAAATGCGGGCAGCTCACAGAATAAAATACTGACGATCCCCAATCTGCTTTCCCTTTTCCGGCTTTGCCTGATCCCGGTCTTTATGTGGCTCTATTGTGTGGAAAAAAATTATCTGTGGACAGGGATCATACTGATCATATCGGGTCTTACGGATACGGTAGACGGATTTGTCGCAAGACACTTCAATATGATAAGTGATCTCGGGAAGATCCTTGATCCGGTGGCAGATAAACTGACGCAGGCGGCAATGCTGTTCTGTCTGCTCACCCGTTTTCCGCTCATGATCGTGCCGCTCGGGCTTATGGTGTTTAAAGAATTCTTTATGGGAGTGACAGGACTCCTCGTTATCCAGAAGACAGGAAAGGTATTCGGTGCGGACTGGCACGGCAAGGTCAATACATGGCTGCTCTATGCAATGATGATCCTGCATGTGTTCTGGTATAATATCCCGGATGTGGTATCCAAAGTGCTGATCGGCGTCTGTGTTATCATGATGCTGATATCCCTGGTGCTTTACGGACGTCATAATATGAAAGCTCTCAAAGATACGGGGACAGAGAGATGACCCTGACCCAGTTGAATTATTTTATAACGATAGCAGAGACAAAGTCTATAAATAAAGCGGCCGAAAAGCTTTACGTATCTCAGCCGTCCCTGACCAGTGCTGTGCAGGAGCTGGAGAAAGAACTGGGGATCACATTACTTAACCGCAGTGGGAGAGGCGTGACGCTGACCAATGACGGAGCGGAATTCCTTCTGTACGCAAAACAGCTCTACGGACAGTATGAGACGATCCTTGAGAAATACGGGGAAAACGGTTCGCTGAAAAAGAAGTTCGGTGTTTCTGCCCAGCATTATTCCTTTGCCGTAAAAGCGTTTGTAGATATGGCAAAGGAATTTGATATGTCTAAATATGAGTTCGCCATTCGCGAGACTAAGACTGCGGAAGTGATCAGCGATGTCAGTACGATGAAAAGCGAGATCGGCGTGCTCTATCTAAGCGAGTATAACAGAAAAAGCCTGGAGAAAATGCTGCGCTTATCAGGACTTGAGTTCCATCATCTGATCGACTGCCACGCCTATGTATATCTCTGGAAAAACCATCCACTGGCGGGAGAATCTTCGATCAGTTTCAGCCAGCTGGCGGATTATCCGTGTCTTGCCTTTGAACAGGGAGACAACAGTTCTTTTTATCTTGCAGAAGAGATCTTATCCACAAATGAATACCCGAAGATCATCCGGGCAAATGACAGGGCGACCATGCTGAATCTGATGGTCGGTCTAAATGGATATACGCTTTGTTCAGGGATTATCTGTGGGGAACTTAATGGCAATGAATTCGTGGCAGTTCCATTTCAAGACGACGAGGAGAACCATAACAGTGTTATGGAGATCGGATATATCGTGAGGAAGAATACGATTCCCGGGAAAGCGGCGAAGCTGTATATAGCGGCGCTGAAAAGATATCTGGGGATACGGGAGTGAGAGATTCATCTTTTTATAATATTTAAGAGTCTTTTTATTGAGTCAGACCTGTTTGTCCGCTAAAATAATAATATACACGCCGATACCTGTACAGCGAACAGCCGCTGCAGCATGACGGCGATATGACAGAATAAGCGGACAGCGTACAAGCTGCCGGAACGGAGGAAGCAATGGAGAAAAAGAACTGGCTGCAGCTCACGGCAGGAGCCGGGCAGAACCTCATACTCGGACAGGCTATGGACCTGCTCGACGGTGTGCTGGACTACAAGGAACTGATGATGGGATATGCCTGTGCGATCAAAGAGATCAATACTAAGTTCGAGGTGCTGGACACGGAGTTTGAAGTAAGATACAAGAGGAATCCGATCAGTTCTATTGAGACAAGACTGAAAAGCCAGACGAGCATCCTTGAGAAGATGTCAAGGATGGGAATACCGCCTACAAGGGAGAATATAGAAAATAACCTGAATGATATTGCCGGAATCAGGGTAATCTGCTCCTACATTGACGACATCTATCTTCTGGCTGATGCACTGACAAAGCAGGATGATATCAAGCTGATACGAAGAAAAGACTATATCAGCAATCCGAAACCGAATGGATACCGCAGCCTTCACCTGATCGTCAGTGTGCCGATCTTCTTCGCGGAGTCGGTGAAAGAAGTGAGAGCTGAGGTGCAGATCCGGACGATCGCTATGGACTTCTGGGCAAGTCTGGAGCATCAGATCAAATACAAACAGAATGTGGAACATGCAGAGAAAGTGATCGCCCGTCTGAAAGAATGCGCGGACGAGATCGCGCATATAGATGAGACGATGCAGGAGATCCGGAGGGAGATGGACAATATTAAAGAGGCGCCCACAGATATGGAAGCGCTCTATGAGAAATTGAAAAAAATTGATATCAATCTCATATAAATACGGTCGATGAGATCAGCAGATGGAAATATTATCCGGCACATAATGGCCATGGTGTCCGGTGATGTTTCCATCTGCTTTTCTGTTACCGGTTCATTTCCATCTGCCTGCCTGTATGCTTATGGGCTTTGATCACGTTCTCGATCTCTTGCTTCATCGCCTGTCCACAGGTTCCCGCGGAAATTCACGTCAAAGGAAATGAGCGCTCCGGCTTCTTTAAACCGGCGGATCATCTCTATGCCGGTACTGCGGCATTGCGGGCTCAGCGCCAGCGTGATACCGCTGGTATGGAAACAGCGGGTGGATGAGAAAAGAGAATCATTGAAATCATCCAAAGATATGTTATTGATCGAGGAATTCTTTCTGTCATAGACGACGCCCGGTTTTCTCGGATATGCTCCGTTTTCATAATAATAAATGCCGAGGCGTGCATCAGGAGACTCGTCGTAGACAAGGTAATCATCACTGACGCCGCAGAAACGGATCCTGTTCTTGGCGAATACGCCGATGTCATTTGCAGGAAGTTTTGATATAATTCCTGTCCGCAGACCGAGGAGAGAAACGCCGGATACAACATTGAGTTCAGCACCGCCTACCTGTTTACGGAGCATATCTCCTTTTACAAGGCGCTCGTTGTCAGGCGGGGAAAGACGGAGCAGTACTTCTCCCAGTGACAGGAGATCAAAAGATTTTTCTGGATTGTTCATACATATACCTCCATTAAGTTTTACAATATGAAACATAGTTTTGAAATATGATACTGTTTAATTATCAGTATACGCCTGCAAAGAGAAATGTCAAGTGCGGACTGTTAAAGTTTTCTGTGTGTTTATGCAGAATATTTAAAATACATAAAGTTTGTTGAGAAGGGATGAAAAATATGATAATATAGTTTCATATTATGAAAAAAAGATAGCATATTAACAAGGAGTGAAAAGTTATATGGAAGAAAAGAATCCGATCCAGGTTGCGGGCCGTCTGTTTGGAGCACTTGAGATGCTCATAGAAAACAGGAGTGCCGGACTTATGGAGATAAGTGAAAGATTGGGCCTGAATAAAAGTACGGCGCACAGAGTACTTAATTCACTTATTTATATGGGATATGCAAGACAGAATGAAACGAGCGGAAGGTATGAGCCGTCTTTGAAGATAGTAGATCTGGCAGGCAAGATCATGAGCAATATGGACATTATCCATATGGTGCGTCCGTTTCTCCGCCGTCTGATGGAACAGGCTGATGAGACAGTGCACTTTGTCGAACGGGAAGGAGTCGAAGCGGTCTATATCGATAAAGTAGAGGCGATGAGAAACGGAATCCAGATGGTATCAAGAATTGGCAGCAGGATTCCCTTGTACTGTTCCGGGGTCGGTAAAGCGATGCTCGCATACATGGATGAGCAGGAGGTGAAAGATGTATGGAAAAACAGCAATATCCATGCTCTTACACCCTATACGATCACGGATTTTAACGTGTTCAGGCAGGAATTAGAGAAGACCCGGGAGAGAGGATATGCTCTTGATAATGAAGAAAATGAGAGGGGTGTACGCTGTATCGCAGTCAGCCTCCAGGAGTATACTGGAAGGAGAAGATATGCCTTCAGTATTTCTGCACCGGTCAGTCGTATGGATGATGAGAGGATCAAATGTCTGACCGGCTATATTCTGGAGACAAAGGAACAGATTGAGAAGATAATCAATGGCCTGCACGTATGACAGTTTAGTGATACAGTCTCCATGAAAGACCTTATGTACGTTTTTAATGAGAATGATGTTGATTTTAATTCCGGTTATAGGGACAGCCTATAACCGGATATTTTTATTACATATTAGACGGTTTATATGTGCTGTGTTAGGCTGGAGACAGCCAAAAGGAGGAGAGTGCTATGAAAGACATCAGAAATTCACGCAACTGGAGCTTTGAGACAAAACAGGTACATATCGGACAGGAGCACCCGGATCCGGCGACAGGAGCAAGGGCGGTTCCCATCTATGCTTCGGCATCCTTTGTGTTTGATGACTGTCAGCATGCGGCAGACCGGTTTGCACTGAAAGATTCCGGAAATATATATGGAAGGCTGACCAACCCGACAGAGGATGTGTTCGAGCAGAGAATCGCGGCGCTGGAGGGCGGCACGGCGGCTCTGGCGACAGCGTCGGGTGCGGCGGCGGTCACCTATGCATTCCAGGCACTGGCAAAAGCCGGGGAACATATCGTGGCTTCTAAAAGGATCTATGGAGGGTCATACAATCTTCTGGCACATACTCTGCCCCTGACAAGCGGCATCACAGCGACTTTTGTTGATCCCGCTGAAGAGGGTGCTTTCGAGGCGGCGATCCGGGAGGATACGAAGGCCATCTTCACGGAGACACTGGGAAATCCGAATTCCAATGTGGCAGATCTGGAAAAACTGGCAGAGATCGCACACAGACATAAGATCCCGCTGGTAGTGGATTCCACATTTGCCACACCGTATCTCGTGAGGCCGATCGAACATGGAGCTGATATCGTGATACACTCTGCGACAAAGTTTATCGGCGGACACGGAACTGCTCTGGGCGGAGTCATCATCGACAGCGGAAAATTCGACTGGAAAGATTCCGGAAAATATCCGTGGATTTCCGAGTCCAACCCGAGCTATCACGGAGTCTCGTTCACAGAGGCAGTGCCGCAGGCTGCATTTGCTGGCTATGTGAGGGCTGTACTTCTCAGAGATACAGGAGCAACACTTTCTCCGTTTCATGCGTTTCTTCTGCTGCAGGGACTTGAGACGCTCTCGCTGAGGGTGGAGAGACATGTGGAGAACTCTCTGAAGATAGTAAACTATCTGGAAGCTCATCCTCAGGTGGAGACGGTGCATCATCCTTCGCTTGAGAGTGAACCGACACACGACCTGTATGAAAAGTATTTCCCTCAGGGCGGAGGCTCTGTCTTTACGTTCGACATCAAGGGAGATGCAGAAACAGCGCAGAGATTTATTGATAACCTTCCGATTTTTTCCCTGCTGGCAAATGTGGCGGATGTGAAGTCTCTGGTCATCCATCCGGCGACGACCACGCACAGTCAGTGTACTCCGGAAGAGCTCACAGAACAGGGCATCAGGCAGAATACGATACGTCTGTCTGTCGGTATCGAGAAGGCAGAGGATCTGATCGCAGCGCTTGAAACGGCGTTTGAAACGATATCCTGATTTATGAGGATACATATAATAATGTATTCAGATTGCAGAATATGTGAGAAGCACGGATAAAACTTAAAATGAGAACAAATATCAAAAATATCTTGATATTTGTTCTCATTTCATGTATGATAACAATATGAGTTAGCAATAACTAACCAACAAAGGGTGAATATACGCTGTTTTTTCAGGAGGTTTCATAATGAGTGTCGTTATCATAGGGGGCCATGACAGGATGGTCTGCCAATACAAAAAGATATGTAAACAGTTCAACTGCAAAGCGAAGGTGTTCACACAGATGTCAGCGTCTCTGAGTAAACAGATCGGAAGTCCGGATCTGATCGTGCTTTTCACAAACACTGTCTCTCATAAGATGGTAAAGTGCGCGGTGGAAGAGGCCGGAAGATGCAATGCCTGTGTGGTAAGGTGTCATACGAGCAGTAAAAATGCACTGGAAGAAATTCTGGGCAATGCATGTGCTTGATTCGTAATCCCGGAGCGAGAAAGTGTCCGCCAGGAGAAAGTTGTTATTCTCAGACTCGTTTTCACTCGGGCCGCAGCGCAACGGTACATAGGAGCGCACAGGACGCGCTCCAAGTGCCGGCGCTGCTCTACGGTCTTCGAACAACAACTTCCTCCCGGCTGCTTTCTTTCTCTTCCGGAATTTCGGATCAAGACGGGAAACTCAGATTCAGACGAAAGTAAATTGAGGAATTTACTGTTCGTCTGAAATCAAAGGGCGCCTCTTTGTTATTCTGATTTCTCTCCAACAAATACAATTACAGAACGTTCGCCGAGGACGATAGTCTTTTCGGACACGGGCATCTGGTCTTCTGTGAAGGTCTGTTGTTTTGGATCGCCTGTATTGACTGCAATTTTCCAGACATAGCCTTCCGGAAGATCGGGAAGTGTGAGGTCAGCGGCATACCAGTGCGCGTTCACAGCAATGTAGACGAGATCTTCGCGTCCTTCATCCTCGTCGTATCCGGCGAAAAGAACACATACCGCATAGGAATTCTCCATATGCTCATTTTCCCATGGCACCAGATTGTGGATGCTCATGGAAGGAAATCCGATATAGCTCGGTTCCAGATCCTTTCGGATTGCAGGGTGTTCCATGCGGAATGCAATCATGTATCTGAAGAACTCGAACAGATCCGCATTTTTACCGAGCAGGTTCCAGTCCAGCCATGAGATTAGATTATCCTGACAGTAAGGGTTGTTATTGCCGAAGCGTGTGTCGCCAAATTCATCTCCGGAGAGGAACATAGGTGTACCCCGGCTGCACATAAGGACAGCACAGGCATTTTTGATCATACGGAAACGAAGTGACAGAATATCCTGATCGTCCGTATCTCCCTCGACGCCGCAGTTCCAGCTGTTGTTGTCGTCATATCCGTCTGTGTTGTCCCAGCCGTTAGCCTCGTTATGTTTCTGGTTGTAGCTGTACAGGTCGTACAGGGTAAATCCGTCATGGCAGGTCAGAAAGTTAACTGATGCGTTGCCGCCCCTGTAAACAGGGTCATAGAGGTCAGGTGAACCGGTCATTCTCTGTGCCGCGATCCCAGCCATCTTGGCGTCGCCTTTTAAGAAACAGCGCATATCATCACGGTAGCGTCCGTTCCATTCTGCCCAGCGTTTCCAGGATGGAAAAGATCCGACCTGATAGAGTCCGCCGGCATCCCATGCCTCTGCGATGAGTTTGACATTGCCCAGGATCGGATCGAAAGCCAGACTTCGCAGGAGCGGAGGCTGGTTGAGCGGTGTGCCGTTATCACTGCGTCCGAGGATGGAGGCAAGGTCGAAACGGAAACCGTCCACTCTGTAATCTGTTACCCAGTAGCGGAGACAGTCAAGAATAAGCTCCTGGACAACGGGGTGGTTGCAGTTCAGCGTGTTGCCGCACCCGCTGAAGTTATAATATTTTCCATCAGGAGTGAGCATATAGTAAATGTTATTGTCAAACCCTTTGAAGCAGAAGGAAGGTCCCATCTCATTTCCTTCTGCCGTGTGATTGAATACGACGTCAAGGATTACGTCGATTTCATTGTCATGGAGCGCTTTGATCAGCCTCTTCAGTTCCATTCCTTCCCG
This sequence comes from Mediterraneibacter catenae, assembly GCF_008691045.1. Lineage (GTDB taxonomy): Bacteria > Bacillota > Clostridia > Lachnospirales > Lachnospiraceae > Mediterraneibacter > Mediterraneibacter ornithocaccae. The sequence continues at coordinate 28,170 of NZ_VMSO01000010.1, read as the reverse complement.
ATTATACTCGATACTGGAAGAATAGCTTGTGTTCGGGGCGAAGAAGCAGACAGGATTGTAGCCCCAGTAATCGAGCAGTTCATTATCATCGATAAGGCGGGCGTCCCTCATCTCGTCGAACTCGAAGACAGGCATCAGTTCCACTGCATTGATCCCCAGTTTTTTCAGATAAGGTATTTTCTCTTCAAGTCCGCGGAATGTGCCCGGACAGGAGACTCCTGAAGAAGGTGATTTGGTAAAACCTCTGACGTGAAGCTCATAGATGACCAGATCCTCCATAGGGATTGGTTCATTTCTTTCAAGCCCCCAGTCAAAGTTGTTCTGTACAACGCGTGCGCGATAGCTGTGCTGCGGATTGTTCGTGCATCCCCACTGACTCTGCCCCGTGACGGCACGGGCATAAGGGTCAAGGAGGATCTTTGTCTTGTCGAAACGGAGTCCTTTCTTTTCATCATACGGCCCGTCCAGCCGGTAGGCGTATTCGAACTCTTCGATATCAAGTCCGAATACGATCATGGAATAGACAAAACCGATCTTATAATTATCCGGAAATTTCAGTGCGGCGAAAGGCTCTTCCGCATCACGATGGAATAGCAGCAGTTCGCATGAGGTTGCGCCGTGAGACTGAATCGTGAAATTAACCCCGCCCGGAATTACAGTAGCTCCGAAGAATCGGAAGAATCCGGGACGAACCTGGAATCCTGAGATTGTATCTAATGGTTTTAACTGGCGTCCGGGTACGAGCACCAGATCTGATGTATGCAGTGACATATCTGCCATCTCCTTTCCGGCCGGCTCAACCGGTTTTAGCTTGACCGGCATCAGGCCTGCGGCTGTCTGTTGTTCAGATAGAACACCGCAAGCTGAGTGCGGTCGCGCAGACTAAGTTTATCGAGTATCGTTGTCAAGTAATTTCTCACTGTACCCTCACTTAAATACAGTTGTGCCGCGATTTCTTTATTACTCAGTCCCTCTGAGATCAGACGGATGACTTCCAGTTCCCGTTCGCTGATACCATATTTCTCATAGTCGGCAGTTTCTCTGCCGGAGGCCATAAGTTCCGGAAGGCGGGAGACGATCTCCGTGCCGAACACAGACTGTCCCGAGGCAGCTGCGCGAATCGCAGGAACGATATTCCGGTAATCCTGTTTGAGCAGATATCCTGCTGCACCGAGTTTCAGTGCTTTTATAATATATTCGTCATCTGAAAAAGTAGTGAGGAGCAGAATCCGTGCATTCGGGAATTCCCGCAGGATTTCATCAGCTGCCTCAAGTCCATTCTTCTCTTTCATCCGGATATCCATCAGGAGGACATCGGGTCTGTGTTCGCGATAGAGCATGAGCGCTTCCCTGCCGTCATCCGCTGTGGCAGCCACTTCAAAGCCCGGCTCGTTTTCGAGGATCATTTTCAGTGCGCTTACGACAAGGCAGTCGTCATCGATTAGAATCAGTTTCATAGCATTGTCTCCTTTTAATTCGCCCCTTTAGCTGGTACGGGGCTGAAGTTCAGCCTGAGGTCTTTTTAGGTATTGTAACGAGAATCCGGAATCCACTCTCCGTTGTTATATGGATCGTTCCGTGGAGTTTTTCTGTCCGTTCTCTCATGTTGGAAAGCCCCATGCCGTCACCGCCGGTTTTACTGAATTTATTGCTCTCTGACACAGTCGAACCGTTATCTTCAATACAGAGCTGATACAGTCCGGGATGTTCACGGATCGTGACGGCCGCTCTGTCAGCATTACTATGTCTCATGATGTTGTTAAGAGCTTCTTTTGCAATGCTGATAAAGCTGTATTTGATCTCCCGCGGAATCATTCTGCCTGCATCATAGCAGTAATCGACAGGACAGAACGTAAAGTCGTTGATCAAAGCCTGCACCGCATCCTCAAGATTGACCGATTCATCACGCAGGTCATGCACACTTGCGCGTATATTGTCCATGGCTGCGTTCAGTGTCTGGTCAAGAGAGTCAAGTGTCGGCGAGAGAGTTTCATCCTGATTTACAGTTTTCGCGGCGCCGGCGAGAAGGATTGAGCGGGACAGGAGATGTCCTACATTGTCGTGGATCTCCCGTGCTATCCGGTTCCGTTCCCTTAATGTAGCGGTGTAAATCTCATAGTCCTGTTTCTCCATCAGTGTTCGGTTCTTCTCCGTGAGAAGAAGATCCCGCTCCGTGCTGTCGTCCATAGCCCGTTTTAGCGTATCCTGCAGGGCATCTCTTTCCCGTATTGCCGAAGCGAGGAGGAAGCACACTGCGTATCCGGCCAGCTCAAGGCAGATAAGAAGCGGCTCGCTCCGTCTAAGCCCCGGTTCAAGGATACAGTACAAAATGACTGATGCACATGCCGGAAGAAACTGCTTCCTGCGGAACAGTCCAAAGCATGCCGCCGGATAAAAATAAGTAAATGCCGGAACGAAAAAGCCGGCGACAAAGAAAACAATGCAGACCGCCGCATATAGTCTCTTCTCCTTTATGAACAAGTCCGCGCTGCAAATGATCAGTGTGCAGAGAAATGCCAGTACATAATACAGGTCCGGCTTTGTGAAGAACAGGGAGAACATGCACAAAAGCAGGATGCATCCGGAATTTAATATATATCTCATCATATCATAACGGTCGCCGCCGCTCCTTTACTTTAAACTGATACTATTTATTATAGACGAAATCAGGGTGAAAGCAAAGAAAAAGAATAAAGGAATGACATTTGTCATATCTCTTCGTGACACTGTACACTACAGAAACGTCAACGCATGCTGTATCCTTGCATTATAAGACAACAACAGGAGGAAATTCACATGATAAAGATAGAAAATCTTGTAAAACGGTACGGCAATATAGTTGCACTGGATCATTTTAACCTGGAAATAGAAGAGGGAGAGATATTCGGACTTCTCGGACCGAACGGCTCGGGGAAGACGACGGCAATCAACTGCATGCTTGCCCTTCTGAAATATGACAGGGGCAGCATCCGGATTATGGGGCGGGAGATGACGCCGGACAATTATGACGTCAAACGACAGATCGGGATTGTCATGCAGGATGTGGCGGTTTTTGATGAACTGAACGTCCATGACAATATCGATTACTTCTGCAGTCTCTATATAAAGGATAAGAATAAGAGAAAAGAACTGGTGGAAGATGCGATCCGGTTCGTCGGTCTGGAAGACTACAGAAAGACATACCCGAAGAAACTCTCAGGAGGCCTTCTGCGGAGGCTCAATATCGCCTGCGGGATTGCCCACAAGCCCAGACTTATCATTCTGGATGAGCCTACCGTTGCGGTAGATCCCCAGAGCAGGAATAAGATCCTGGAAGGAATCTGCGAGCTGAACCGGCAGGGATCCACGATCGTGTACACCTCACATTATATGGAAGAAGTGGAGCAGATCTGTACAAGGATCGCCATCATGGACCATGGCAGGAGCATAGCGGTGGGGACAAAGGAAGAGCTAAAGAGCATGATCAAGACAGGGGAGACAGTGACCATCGAGGCGGTAATCCTGGATCAGGAGGATCTGACGGATATCGGCAATCTGCCCCATGTCTTTGACGTGAGATATGAAGAGCAGCGGCTTATAGTCAGATGTACCGGGGCAAAACATAATCTGATACACATTCTGGGTATCCTGCAGGAGAAAGATATCCCGTTCGGAAGAGTGTTCTCAGAACTGCCGACACTCAATGACGTGTTCCTCGAGATTACTGGAAAGCAGTTAAGAAACTGAACAGGGAGGAACGGATTATGCGGGAAATGATAAAATACAGCTTTCTGGCAAAAATAAGAGATTTCAGCCTTGTCTTCTGGCCGCTCATTTTCCCTTTTGTACTGGCCACAGCTATGTATTTTTCTATCGGACAGATGGAAGAGGCGGATTTTGAGACGGTCCGGGCGGCTGTGGTAGTAAAACAGAATGCAGAAGAGGATGTGTTTTCGGATTATCTGTCGGAACTGGAAAAAGACGACAGCGGCCTGATCAGTATACAGGAGATGTCAGAATCAAAAGCTGCCGGCGCGCTTGCAGACGGAGAGATCGAAGGGATCTATTACAGCGGGGACACTCCCGTCCTGACAGTGGACGGCAGCGGATTTCCTCAGAGTATCCTGCAGATGATCCTGGAGAGCTACCTGGAAGGAAAACAGACACTTGAAGATATAGCGAGGCTGCACCCGGAGGGAATGGAAGCTGCAGTACGGCAGATGGCGGATTACAGCTACGTGACGGAAGAAGTATCGCTGGGCGGCAGGACGACAAATACAACGGCGCAGTTTTTCTATGCCCTGATCGGTATGTCGTGTCTGTACGGATGCTTTATCGGTTTCCGGTCGGTCATGGAACTTCAGGCAAACTTATCGGCACTTGCGGCAAGACGGTGTGTAAGCCCGGTGCACAGGATGCAGTGGATACTCTCGGAGACAGCAGTATCCTTCGGAATCCATTTTGTAAATATGCTGCTTCTGCTTGCATATATGAAATACATCCTGCGCCTGGAGTTTACAGGCACATATGCAGGCATGCTGCCGGTGATATGCATCGGAAGTCTGATCGGTGTTACGATGGGGATGTTTATCACGAGTATCGGGAAAATGGGTGAGGGAGTGAAGATCGGCATTATGATAGGTGTTTCTATGACTCTGAGTTTCCTTGCAGGTCTGATGAACGCAGATATCAAAAATGTGGTGGACCGGAATGCGCCCCTGTTAAACCGGCTGAATCCTGCAGCTCTTATATCAGACGCGCTGTACTGCCTGAACGTCTATGATGCACCTGAGAGGTATATACAGGATCTTGTAATCCTGTCTGTGATGTGTGTGCTTCTGCTGGCAGGGACATTTGTGATCATAAGGAGGGAACGGTATGACAGTATTTAAGGCATATATGAAGATCGCAAAAAAGAATATCTGGCTGATATTAATGTATATGGGGATTTTTATTGCAGTCACGGTCATGTTCCAGGCATTTGCCGGAGACAGGGAGCGGGAGTATACAGCGCAGAGCGTGTCCGTGGGGGTGATCACTGAAGACCGGGGGAGTGCGGCGCAGAGCCTGATACGCTATATTGGGAGCATAAACGAAGTGACCGAACTGTCAGATGACAGGGAAATACTTCAGGAAAATCTGTTCTATCGGAATGTGGAATATATCGTGAGGATTCCGGATGGATTCATGGAGAGGTGTATCCTTGGGGACGAAAAACTGCAGGTGACGACCGTGCCGGGAACTTATTCGGGATATTATGTGGAACGGCAGATAACGAATTTTATTAATTTTGCAAGAACCTATGCGGCAGCAGGCTTTTCAGAGGAGGAGATCAGTGACGCGATGGAACAGCGCGAATCGGCCCAGGTGGAACTGACCGGGCAAAATGGGGGAGGGGCTGAGCAGGCCTATGCATTTTACTACAGGTATCTGCCGTATCTGATCCTGTGCGTGCTCTGTTACGTAATGGGCTATATCCTGATGGGATTCCGCAGAGGAAGCCTGCCGGACCGTATGGCAGCGTCTGCGGTTCCGGCCAGAAGACAGAAGCTGGAAGGACTTCTGGCTTCCGGAGTGATCGCCATTGCTCTGTGGGGAATATGTATTCTTCTGAGCGTGGTGATTTACGGAAGCGAATTATTGGACAGCGGAAAAGTTCACTTGTATTTTGCAAACTCATTTGCCCTGCTTCTGTCAGCGCTTGCACTTGCATATCTTGTCGGCAGTCTGGTGAAGAATTCCGATGGCCTGAGCGGTATTGTCAATATCCTTTCTCTCGGGATGTGCTTCACATGCGGTGTGTTTGTGGAAATGGATCTTATGAGCAGCGGTGTGAGGAAAGCAGCACAGTTTCTGCCGGTGTACTGGTATGAAACAGTGAACAATCTGCTGTCAGACTATAAAACAATATCAGGAAATATAATGCCAGAAGTGATGGGCGGCATAGGAATCCAGCTTGTGTTTGCTGTGGCATTTGTGTGCGTGACACTGGCAGTTTCGAAGAAGAGGTCTTGACTTTTCCTGTATCTTTCCTTTATTCTTAATGAGGTGAATATTGATAAGCTGTAAGTACGGCAGGGCAGCGGGGCTGTCCTGTCGTTGTTGAGCGTTGTTGTATATGACGCGCATGGTTTTTAAGGAGGAAATAAAATGGGTGGATTTTTTGGTGTTGCATCGAAACACGACTGCGTGCTGGAGCTTTTCTATGGAGTGGATTATCATTCCCATCTCGGAACGAGAAGGGGAGGAATGGCAGTCTACGGCAAAGAAGGCTTTAATCGTGCGATCCATAATATAGAGAATTCTCCGTTTCGAACGAAATTCGAGAGGGATGTGGAAGAACTGAAAGGAAATCTGGGAATTGGCTGTATCTCGGATTATGAGCCACAGCCGCTGCTTTTGCAGTCTCATCTGGGAAGTTTCGCCATCACGACGATAGGTAAAATCAATAATCAGGAAGAAATTCTGGAAAAAGCATATAAAGATGGAAGATCACATTTCCTGGAGATGAGCGGAGGCCAGATCAATGCCACTGAGCTTATCGGCTCCCTGATCTGCAGAAAAAGTTCGATTGAAGAAGGAATCCGGTATGCGCAGGAGATGGTGGACGGTTCTTTAAGTCTTCTGATTATGACAAAAGACGGTATTTATGCGGCAAGAGACTTGTATGGAAGGACTCCTGTCGTGATCGGTAAGAAAGATGGTGCCTATTGTGTATCTTTCGAGAACTTTGCATATCTGAACCTCGGATATAACCATGACAGGGAACTGGGACCGGGGGAAATTGCATATATTACACCGGAGAGCGTAGAGACACTTGTACAGCCCAGGGATAAGATGAGAATCTGTTCTTTCCTGTGGGTCTACTATGGATATCCTACTTCTTCTTACGAGGGAGTCAATGTGGAAGAAATGCGGTATAACTGCGGAAGTATGCTGGCCAGGAGAGACGGTGACTCCGTGCATCCGGATATCGTGGCAGGCGTGCCGGATTCCGGCGTGGCGCATGCTATCGGATACTCCAATGAGTCAGGCATCCCGTACGCAAGACCGTTCATCAAATATACGCCGACATGGCCCAGATCTTTTATGCCGACGAATCAGAGTCAGAGAGATCTGATAGCAAGGATGAAGCTGATTCCGGTTCAGGCTCTGATCGAGAACAAGCGGCTCCTGCTCATCGACGATTCCATAGTTCGCGGCACACAGTTAAGAGAGACGACGGAATTCCTTTATAGAAGCGGTGCCAAAGAGGTGCATGTACGTCCTGCATGCCCGCCGCTTGTATTTGGCTGTAAATATCTGAACTTTTCACGTTCAAAGTCAGACATGGAGCTGATCACGAGAAGGATCATCCGGGAGCAGGAAGGGGATAATTGTCCGGAAGAAGTACTTGAAGAATATACAAATCCGGATTCATGCAGATATGCGAAGATGATCGAGGAAATCCGCAGGATCCAGAACTTTACGACTCTCAGATTCCACAGGCTGGACGATCTGCTTGCATCTATCGGACTGGAACCATGTAAAGTATGCACTTACTGTTTCAGCGGAAAAGAGTAATATTTCACAGAATGCCCGACAGGAAACGGTTTTCGACTGTTCTGCCGGGCAATACTGTGTCTGCATTTAAATTAATCAGACGGGGGATTGAGAAATGACTGTTACAAAAAAGGAACGTAATCTCGGAATTGACTGGGGAACATTTTATAAGACGGTCATAGGACTTGTAGTTCCCATGGCGCTTCAGAATCTGATCAATGTAGGTGTGACCGCAGCAGATGTTGTCATGCTTGGCGCGGTAGGGGAAACGGCACTTTCCGGAGCTTCGCTTGCAGGACAGGTGCAGTATATTATGACTCTGTTTCTCTTCGGTCTTACTTCTGGAGCTACAGTCCTGACAGCCCAGTATTGGGGAAAAGGAGACCGGGATACTATTGAGAAGATCCTGGGCATGACTGTGAAAGCGGCAGTAGCGGTGACTGCGCTTTTTACCGTGGCGGCGCTGATGATTCCTCAGTACCTGATGATGATCTTTACATCAGATCCTGCCGTGATTGCAGAAGGAATAAAATATCTGCGCATTGTTGCATTTACGTATCTGATGATCGGAGTGACCCAGGCTTATCTCTATGTAATGCGCAGTGTGGAACGGGTGGTCGTGGCGACGGTGGTTTATCTCTGTTCCCTGATCTGTAATATTATTATGAATTCCATTTTTATCTTCGGCCTCTTTGGCCTGCCGGCTATGGGAGTGTCCGGTGCGGCGCTGGGGACTTTGTGCGCCCGTATTCTGGAAGTAATCCTGACAGCAGGATATGCCCGGATTTTCAACAAGGAGATCAAGCTCCGGCCAAAGTACATCCTGCATACGGACCGCAGGCTGTTTCGTGATTTCATGATGTATGCACTGCCGGTAGTTGCAAACGAGGTTATGTGGGGACTGGGAACAGCAGCTAATACTGCGGTCCTCGGACATCTCGGAAGCGCGGCGGTAGCGGCAAATTCTGTTGCGCAGGTGGCGAGACAGCTTGCCACTGTAGTGTCTTTCGGCCTGTCCAGCGCGGCGGCAATTTATCTGGGCAAGACTATCGGGGAGAAAAAACTGGAACATGCCAGGGCATATGCGAAGCGTTTTATCCTGCTTAGTATTGTCATGGGAGTGCTGGGAGGTCTCGTGATACTGGCAGCATCTGCACCGGCTGCTGCTGCTCTTTCGCTCACGGATACGGCAAAAGGATACCTGCGCATCATGTTCTTTGTCATGTCTTATTTTGTGGTGGGACAGGCGTTTAATACGACAATGGTAGTAGGAATTTTCCGCTCTGGCGGAGACACCCGTTTCGGACTGATCCTTGATGTAAGCACTATGTGGGGATGCTCAATTTTGTTTGGGTTTATAGCGGCATTTGTATTTAAACTGAGCGTTCCTATCGTATATGTGATCCTGATGAGTGATGAGATCATAAAGATACCCATTACGCTGTGGCGGTATCGGAGCTATAAATGGCTGAGAGATGTTACAAGATCAGAAGTACGGGAACCGGATTTTTGAACTGTCCAGACAAATGAAGAAGTGAAAACGACAAAAGTCGAAAACCTGATTTAAAATATGTACAAAAGCACCCGCAGTGTGGTATACTACCTCATGTGGCGGTTTCTGGCAGTCTTTGTCAGAACAAGTCTTAGAAAGAAAGAAGGTTGTGAATCATGGCAGAAGAACAGAATACAAATGAATGCACAGAAGAATCCTGTGCAGGCTGTGCTCATGCAGATACATGCAGCAGCAAGAAGACAGACTTCCGTGAGCCGGCGAATATGTACTCCTCAATCAAAAAGGTGATAGGAGTTGTCAGCGGCAAAGGAGGAGTAGGAAAGTCTCTTGTGACTGCATCACTGGCAAGAATGATGAGAGAGAAAGGATATACGGTCGGAATCCTTGACGCTGATATTACAGGACCGTCTATCCCGAAGATGTATGGTGTCCATACGAAAGCCGGGGCAACAGAGGAAAATATCATTCCGTGTACGGCAAAGGACGGCACAAAGATCATGTCTGTCAACCTGCTGCTGGAGGATGAGTCCGCGCCGGTTATCTGGAGAGGACCTATCATCGCAAGCGTAGTGAAACAGTTCTGGACAGATGTTATGTGGGGAGATCTGGATTATCTCTTTGTAGATATGCCGCCTGGAACAGGAGATGTTCCGCTGACTGTTTTTCAGTCTCTTCCTGTGGACGGAGTCGTTATCGTCACATCACCGCAGGATCTTGTACAGATGATCGTGAAGAAAGCGGCGGGAATGGCAGAACAGATGAATATTCCGGTGCTCGGTGTCGTAGAAAACTACAGTTACGTAAAATGTCCGGACTGCGGCAGAGAAATCAAAGTATTCGGTGAGAGTCACATCGAGGAGGTCGCAGCAGAGATGGGCGTTCCGGTGCTCGGCAAGATGCCGATCGATATGGATCTGGCAAATGCCGTTGAAGAGGAGCGCTTCTATGAAGTGACTAATCCGTACATTGGAGATACAGAGCTGTAAGGCAGAGAGATGCTGCTTTCCGGGAAGAAAAATTTCAGTCTGCAGCAAACAGTAATTACAGATATTACCGTTTGTCTGCGGGCTGTTTTTTTGCAGCAAATCAGTTGTCAGGGATGATACATGCTTATAAAGTTACTGCTTTAGCTATCTGAGAAGGAGGAGAATATTTTGAAAGGTGAAAAGATAACTCTTTGGCAGGAGGGGGAATATCACTATCCGGAAGCATACGGCTTTGTTCCATTTATGATAAGTTATATCCATGAAGATGATGAAATCCGTCCGGCGATGATCGTAGTTCCGGGCGGGGCATACAGAAATGTGTCTCCATCAGAGGGACATCTCCCGGCGGAGGAATTCTACCGTGCGGGGTGCAATGTTTTTGTGCTGGCTTACACCGTGAATCTGCTGGATGAGCCGTTAAAACTTCAGCCGCTCAACGATATTTCACGAGCAGTGCGCCTGATCCGGCGAAATGCGGAGAAGTATTCCGTTGATCCGTCGAAGCTGGCCCTGTGTGGATTTTCGGCGGGAGGGCATCTCTGTGCAAGTCTGTGTGTACACTATGGCGATATCATAGATGCGGAGCCGGAGTATCAGTCGATTTCTAACCGTCCGGATGCGGCGGTCCTGGCTTATCCGGTAATCACATCGGGAGAGTATGCGCACAGAGATTCCATAACTGCATTACTTGGGAGTAATCCGTCGGAAGATGAATTGGAATACATGTCGCTGGAAAAGCATGTGACATCAGACACTCCACCCTGTTTCCTCTGGCAGACGGTGACAGATGCTACAGTGCCTGTGGAGAACAGCTATCTGTTTGCGCAAGCGTGCAGAAAAAATGGCGTCCGGTTTGCACATCATGTATTCACAGAGGGAGTTCACGGGCTGTCTGTGGCGACGGAGCGATGGCTGGAGCGGGATTTCGGCGTCCCGTATACGCTCGAGCAGATCCGTATTCTGGCAGAGGCCATATCCGCGGGGGAAACAAAATACCGTCAGGAAAAAGGCGCTGAGATTCTCGCGGATTTTGGCCTGAACGGACAGAAAAAAGAAAAATGGTCACCGGAAATAAAAGAAGAGATAAAAGCGTCACTGAAAGAAACAGGTATCTGGCTCCGCCTTGCCGAAGACTGGCTGGACAGGATATGGGCTGATAGTTTACGGCAGTGCCGATAAAGGGAGGAAGACTATGAGATTACTTTTTATCCGTCACGGAGATCCTGACTATGTACACGATACACTGACAGAAAAGGGACACAGAGAAGCAGCACTCCTGGCGGAGCGTGCCGCAGATCTGAATCTTGGGAAATGTTATGTATCCCCGCTCGGAAGAGCGCAGGCAACTGCCGGGTACAGCATGAAGAAACTGGGGAGCACTGCCGGGACTCTGGAGTGGCTGAAAGAGTTTCCGGCACGGATTGATCTGAATAAAGCACCGGAACTTTTGGAAGCATTTCCGAATGCGAAGATGGAAAGCGGACGATACGTGCCCAATATTGTGTGGGATATAGTTCCGTCATATTGGGCCGAACACAGCGAATGCATGGACCCTGTGCGGTGGAGAGAGTGCGATATTTGCCGCAATTCCGATACGGTAGAAATATATGACTATGTGACAGGCAAATTTGACCGATTACTGGCAGAACACGGATATATAAGATCAGGAAGATGCTACCATGTGGAAAAAGAGAGTAAGGAAACTCTGACATTTTTCTGTCATTTCGGGATCACATGTGTATTCCTTGCTTATCTGTGGGGAGTCTCACCTTTTCTTCTGTGGCACAGCTTTGCGCTGGCTCCCACATCGGTGACTGAAGTGGTAACAGAGGAACGCCAGCAGGGAACGGCGTGTTTCCGTGGGTTGAAGATCGGCGACGTATCTCATCTCGTAATTGGGGAAGAACCGGTCTCTACGGCCGCAAGGTTCTGTGAAGTTTACAGTGATAAGGAGAGACATTAAATCTGGCGGGTGATTTTAATGGCTGACGAAACACAGCCGTACAGAGACACGAAAAGCAGTGTGTGCATAGTATAATAGAAAGACCTACAAGGAGTTCTTTCTGTTATGGCATATGAGACATTTGAGAAAGTAGAGGGGATTATACAGAGCATTAACAGGGGCGATGACTGTTGTTCTATGACAGTTTCGCTGATCAGCGATTCTAATATTGTGAATGTGGTAGTGTCAGGCGACACGACTGTGGTGGATAATGTAAGACTGCGTCCGGGGATGCGTATTGCGGCATTTTATGATACAAATCTGCCCACTCCGGCTGTATATCCGCCTCAATACAGGGCTGAGCTGGTTACATCGCTGAGAAGAGGACAGCAGGTAATATTGGATTATTTCGATGACGAACTTGCATCTGCAGACGGTTCACTGAAGCTGAATATCGGTCCGATGACCAATGTGATGACACTGAATGGTCAGCAATATACCTGCAGACCCGAGAATATGGAGCTGCTCGTCTATTATACAATGACAACATTCAGCATGCCGGCACAGACAACACCTCAGAAAGTAATCGTAATGTGCCAGTATTAACCGGAACACAGAGAAAATAACAACAGCTCCCGGACAGATTATTTGTTTAACCGGGAGCTGTCATTGTGTTATTCTATCAATCGGGAAAGTTTTATATAGAAGGCGCCCAGCGCTTCGCAGTAAGTGTTTGAGATCGGACATATGACGGAAATCTGCCTGTCCGAGATTTGTACTTCGTGATTAATCTGTATAATATAATCGTACATATATTTAAAAAATTCTTTGTTTGTAGGCTTTTTGTTACGGTGCGATCTGCTGAAGATAATTTCAAGCAGTTCAACGTTGTGCGAATGCCATACACAGTTTACGATTGTACGCATGTTCTTTTCTACACAGCTCCAGTTTGTGTGGAAGTGTTTTGCTACGTCGAGATATAATGCCTTCGTGATACATTCGATGCGTTCCTCATCTTCGAGAATGAGCTGGAGACCGTATACTACATAATTATACCCTGTGTAGGAACGGCTGACCCCAAAGGAATCCAGAGTATTTGTGATTACTTTTTCATAATTCATCTGTATGTCCTTTCTTAATTTGAGAGCCTGTTCGCAGGAACACCTTTAATATCGTAAAATGCAGGATTTTGTCAGACAAGGAAAAGCATTCGACTCTTTTCGACCTGTGCGGACAAGTAAGGACAACAGATGAAAATAACCGCTCCAGCCCTGCGGAGTCGATACATGCAGGCTGAGCGGTCATGTTCAGATTAGCTGTTTAATTGTAAGCGGAGTCGGAGGGATTCGAACCCTCGTGCCCCGGAGGGCAAACGCATTTCGAGTGCGCCCCGTTATGACCACTTCGATACGACTCCAGTTCATATTACTGTGGATGCTGTTGAAGCACCCACAGCTTTATTATTATAGCAGACCTAAAGATAAAAGAAAAGACTGAAATTGAAAAAAATTAATCGTTCTCCTCTGTCTGTACAGAGTATGTCTGTCTCTTTCTTGCCATCTCATCACTTTCCAGATACTCATCGTATGTGGTGATCTTGTCGATGAGATGTCCGCCCGGAACAATTTCCATGATCCGGTTTGCAGTCGTCTGGACAATCTGGTGGTCTCTTGATGTAAAGAGCAGCACACCGGGGAACTTGATCATTCCGTTGTTGAGAGCAGTGATTGCTTCCATATCCAGATGGTTCGTCGGCTCATCGAGAAGAAGGACATTTGCTCCGGAGATCATCATCTTGGACAGCAGGCAGCGTACTTTTTCGCCACCGGATAGAACTTTCAGCTTTTTGACACCGTCTTCACCGGAAAAGAGCATACGGCCGAGGAAACCGCGGACATAAGTGACATCCTTTTCCTCTGAATATTGTGTCAGCCACTCTGTGATATTGTAGTCGCTGTCAAATTCCCCGCCGAAATCTTTAGGAAAATATGCCTGCGAAGTAGTAACTCCCCATTTATATGTTCCTTCATCTGGCTCCATCTCGCCGATCAGGATTTTGAAAAGAACAGTTTTGGCAAGTTCGTTGCCACCGACAAATGCAACTTTATCGTCATGTCCGAGAGTGAAACTGATATTATCTAATATCTTTTCACCGTCGATTGTCTTGGAGAGTCCTTCCACTGTGAGTACTTCATTTCCAATCTCGCGGTTCGGACGGAAGTCGATGTACGGATATTTTCTGCTGGACGGCTTGATCTCATCAAGCTGAATCTTTTCCAGCGCGCGCTTTCTGGATGTAGCCTGTTTAGACTTGGAAGCGTTGGCGCTGAAACGGGAGATAAATTCCTGCAGTTCTTTGATTTTTTCTTCTTTTTTCTTGTTTGCTTCTTTCATCTGGCGGATGAGAAGCTGGCTTGATTCATACCAGAAATCATAGTTTCCGGCGTAGAGCTGGATCTTTCCGTAGTCTATGTCCGCAATCTGTGTGCACACTTTATTTAAGAAGTAACGGTCATGCGAGACTACGATCACGGTGTTTTCAAAGTTGATCAGGAATTCTTCGAGCCATGCGATAGCATCGAGATCCAGGTGGTTGGTCGGCTCATCTAAGAGCAGTATGTCCGGGTTGCCGAACAGTGCCTGTGCAAGAAGTACCTTGACCTTCTCCGGTCCGGTTAAATCTTTCATATATTTATAATGAAGTTCTGTGTCAATTCCGAGTCCGTTTAAAAGAGAAGCGGCATCAGATTCAGCCTCCCAGCCGTTCATTGTAGCAAATTCAGCCTCGAGTTCACTTGCCTTAATTCCGTCTTCGTCTGTAAAGTCTTCTTTCGCGTAGATGACTTCCTTTTCTTTCATGATCTCATACAGTCTGGCATTTCCCATGATAACTGTATCGAGAACAGGATACTCGTCATATTTAAAATGATCCTGCTGCAGGAAAGAGAGCCTTTCTCCGGGAGTAATGGCAACCTCGCCTTTTGTCGGCTCAAGCTGTCCGGATAAGATTTTCAGAAAAGTGGATTTCCCTGCACCATTTGCTCCGATGAGACCATAGCAGTTGCCCTCTGTGAACTTGATGTTGACGTCCTCAAAAAGCGCTTTTTTACCTACGCGCAGGGTAACATTATTTGCACTGATCATACTGATTCTCCTTAATCATCTGAAACTAAATATTTGAACAATTACGCATCACCGCCTATATTACCATGGATAACCATAAAAAGGCAAGGGGTTTCCGAATCAATGAAAATTGTATATAATATAAAATAACAGTTCACCCATGCATTGTATATGAGCAGCAGACATGCTTGCATGTCTGTGCGAGCATATACATGCATGGAGTGAGCGCCCGAATACGAGCAAACAAGCGGCGAGAGCCGCGGTAAGCACGTAAGTGCGGGTTTGCGAGTGGCGCGCGTGAACTGTGGAAGCACGCAGAGCGCCCGAATACGAGTAAACAAGCGGCGATAGCCGCAGTAAGCACGTAAGTGCGGGCTTGCGAGTGGCGCGCGTGAACTGTGGAACATAGATGTATTTTCAGAAAAGAGGTTTAATCATTATGTCAATAAAGAAAGCGACACTTGTACTGGAGGGAGGAGCTACCAGAGGTGTTTTTACATCAGGAGCCCTCGATTATCTGATGGATCAGGATATCTATATGTCGCATGTGATCGGAGTTTCTGCAGGATGCTGCAATGCGGCCGGATATGTATCCAGACAGCCCCGGAGGACAAAAGAGTGTATGATTCCGGCGGATAAGAGCGGGAATTATTATTACGGACTCCGGGATTTTGTAAAGGAGAAGAGCGTCATGAATATGGACCTGATCTTTGACAAATATCCGAATGAACTGATTCCTTTTGACTATGACACATATTTTAATTCGGGGATTACATGTGAGATAGTGACGACCAACTGCATTACGGGAAAAGCGGAATATATGACAGAAGATCATGACAGAGAGAGACTGATGAAAATCTGCCGTGCTTCCTGCAGCATGCCGCTCCTTACCCCAATTGTAAATATCGATGATATTCCATATCTGGACGGTGGCCTGGCTGATTCCGTGCCGATAAGACGTGCCCGTAAGATGGGAAATGAGAAGATTGTAGTGATCCTTACAAAGAATAAGGGATACCGCAAGAAAGTAATATCGCCGGCCCTGCAGAGAATATACAGAAGAGCATATAAGTCTTATCCGAATCTGGTACGTACCATATTCCGAAGGAGTTTTGAATATAATAAACTGATGAATCATATCGACCAGCTTGAGAAAAGCGGTGAGATTTTTGTGCTGAGACCACAGGTGAAACCGGTGTCCAGGCTGGAGCGCAACAAAGAATCGCTGGAAGCTTTTTATGAGCACGGATACAGCTATATGGAGCGTAAGATGGACGACCTGATGGAATATCTCGAGAGATAAAAGCTCTGTAAAAGATTAGAAACGCTTTCTACAGTGACGATATATAAGAGTGAGCATATGTAAAAGGAGAAAGGGAGAGATGGGGAAACAAGAGATATTAGATTATACGCAGAACAGAGAACTGTCGTGGCTGCGCTTCAACCAGAGAGTGCTCGAGGAAGCACGGGATGAGACTGTCCCGCTGATGGAACGGATGAAGTTCGTCGCAATTTTCACGAGTAATCTGGATGAATTTTTTATGATCCGGGTAGGAAGTCTCTATGATATGGCGGCTGTTGACAATAAAAAGCTTGATACAAAATCGGGCATGACGCCGCTGCAGCAGCTCGAAGCTATCTACCAGGCAGTAGCTCCGCTGTATAAAGAGCGCGATAAAACCTATGCAGAGATCAAGAAACAGCTCAAGCCATATGGCGTGTGCGGTCTGGATTTAAAAGAGCTGGAACAGCAGGAGAAGAAATATGTAAAGAAATATTTTAAAGAACAAGTCCTTCCGGTTTTGTCGCCGCAGATTGTGGATCCGAATCATCCGTTTCCACATCTGCTGAACAAGGAAATATATGTGGTGGCGAATCTGAAGCAGGGCGGCAATACAATGATGGGAATCGTACCGGTCCCGCAGTATATTCCGGACGTGCTCTACCTGCCGGGGCATGACATCCGCTATGTCAGGATGGAGAAAGTCATCATGGAATATCTGGAACTGGTATTTGATAAATATGAAGTTTCAGACAAAAATTATATCTGCGTGACAAGGAATGCGGACATTTCACCGGATGATGAGGCTTATGCAGACAACGAAGACTTTCGGTATATTATGAAAGAGACGCTGCACAAAAGAAGAAGAATGGCAGTTGTGCGCCTTGAAACCGCTGCTTCGCTTCGAAAAGAGATGGAGAAATATTTATGCAGTCGCTTTAAAATTACTCCAGAGTGCATATTCCGGACGAAAATGCCGATGAAACTGGGATTTATATTCGCTATCACTGATAAGCTTCCGGAGTCCATGAAGCGGGCGCTGATAGAAAAACCGTTCAGTCCTCAGCCATCGGTATTCCTGGCAGACGGCAGTGTAATGGAACAGGTGAAGAAAAAGGATGTTCTTCTTTCTTATCCGTATGAGAGTATGGACCCGTTTTTGCAGCTCATCAAAGAGGCCGCTTATGATCCTGATGTCATGACCATCAAGATTACGATCTACCGTCTGGCGAAGAAGGCGAGACTTGTAGAATATCTCTGTGCAGCGGCTGAGAACGGGAAAGAAGTAACAGCGCTCATCGAGCTGAGAGCCCGGTTTGATGAGCAGAATAATATTGACTGGTCAGAGAGAATGGAAGAAGCAGGATGCCGCGTTCTTTACGGATTCGAGGAGTATAAAGTCCACTCTAAGGTCTGTCTGATCACCTACAGGAGCAAAAATGAAATCCGTTATATCACACAAGTAGGTACGGGAAATTATAACGAAAAGACAGTAAAGATGTACACCGATTATTCGCTGATCACATCGAATCAGGAGATCGGTGAGGATGCTGCCGTGTTTTTCAAAAATATGTCCATCGGCAATCTGGAGGGAGTATATAATCAGCTGATCGTGTCGCCTACAAGCCTGAAACAGAAGGTCCTTTCCCTTATGGATGGAGAAATCCTAAAAGGGGAACACGGCAGGATTGTTATGAAGATGAATTCACTGACCGATATGGACTTTATACGTAAAGTATCGGAGGCATCCCAGGCAGGAGTGAAGATCGATCTGATTGTACGGGGAATCTGCTGTATACTCCCTGGCATCCCGGACAGGACAGAGAATCTCAGTGTGACAAGCATTGTCGGACGGTATCTGGAGCATCCGAGAGTATTTGTCTTCGGCACAGGTGACGATGCAAAAGTCTATATAGGTTCTGCCGACATGATGACAAGAAATACAGAGAAACGCGTAGAAGTAGCATGTCCGATCTTTGATCCGGCGATCAAAAAGAAACTCATGCATGACCTGAATGTTATGCTTTCAGATAATGTGAAGGCAAGAAAGATGCTGAGCGACGGTACATACAGAAAAAAGGTGCAGGGAGACAGGATTGTAAATGCGCAGGAGACTTTTATGAAAGAAGCGCTGAATGCAAGACGGCCGGCAGGCCCGGTACATAAGAAAGAGAAAGAATCTCTGCTCGATAAATTATTCGGCATATTCCGTAGAAAATAGATCTGAAGATAAGAAAAGGAGAACGATAATGGCAAATCAAACAGTAACAGACTTCGGTAAGACAAAGGAAGGAAGACAAGCATATTTGTATACGCTGGAGAACAAAAACGGATTGAAAGCATATGTATCTGATTTCGGCGCTTCACTTGTCCGCCTGCTTGTACCGGACAGAGAAGGAAAAATGATTGATGTAGTGCATGGATATTCCGATGCTGCAGGATACGAGCGCGGCGATGGCGGGATCGGAGCCACAGTCGGGAGAAATGCGAACAGGATCGGAGGTGCGCAGATTGAGATAGGCGGCGTGACCTATGAGCTTGAGAAAAATGACAACGGCAATAATCTGCACAGTGGATATGACTACTATCAGAAACGAATCTGGTATGTAGAAGAGAAGGCAGAAAGTCAGATTACATTCCTGCTCCACAGTCCGGACGGTGATCAGGGGTATCCGGGAGCGCTTGATATGCGAGTGACCTATCTGCTGGATGACGAGAATACATTGAACATCCGTTATGAGGCAGTGCCGGATCAGGATACGATCATCAATATGACAAACCACAGCTACTTTAATTTAAACGGACATGACAGCGGAACGGTGCTTGAACACAAGGTAAGGCTGGATGCGGATTACTTTACTCCGGCCGACGCAGAGTCTATTCCGACCGGGGAGATCCGGAGTGTTGAAGGAACTCCTATGGATTTCCGTGAAGAAAAAGTACTCGGCCTGGAGATAGATTCTGATTACGAGCCGCTCCGTTTTGGCGGCGGTTACGACCATAACTGGGTATTGAAAAACGAGGGCAGATTTGCTAAAGTAGCAGAAGTGAAGTCAGATAAGAGCGGGATAAAAATGGAAGTGTATACGGATTTGCCCGGAGTACAGATGTATACGGCTAACTTCCTGGACAATGAACCGGGAAAAGATGGCGCTTTTTATGCAAAGAGAAGTGCGGTGTGCCTTGAGACGCAGTATTTCCCGGACGCAGTCCATCATGAGAATTTCCCGTCTCCGGTCTGCAGAAAAGGAGAAAAATATGATACCCGGACTGCATACCGTTTCATGACAGAATAAGAGAAAACAGACGGAACAGAGGCTATTTCGTACTCTTCCGTGGAAAAGGACGACATATACAGACATCTATGGGAAAATCAGTATACATTGCGGAGAAGCCAAGTGTGGCGCAGGAATTCGCAAAAGCATTAAAACTGCAGACAAAAAGGGGAGACGGATATCTGGAATCTGATGAGGCGATTGTTACGTGGTGTGTCGGTCATCTTGTAACGATGAGCTACCCGGAAGCCTATGATCCGGCGCTCAAGAAATGGAGTCTCCAGACGCTTCCGTTTATCCCGGATGATTTTAAATATGAAGTGATTCCTTCGGTGGCAAAACAATTCCGCATCGTCAGCGGAATACTGAACCGGAAGGACGTGGATACGATCTATGTGTGCACCGACTCTGGGCGGGAAGGAGAATACATCTACCGCCTCGTTGAGCAGGAAGCTCATGTAACAGGAAAAAAACGTAAACGAGTGTGGATCGACTCACAGACCGAGGAAGAGATCTTAAGAGGGATACGGGAGGCAAAGGATCTTTCCGAGTACGATAATCTGAGCGATTCGGCTTATCTCAGGGCGAAGGAAGATTACCTGATGGGAATTAATTTTTCCCGTCTTCTTACTCTGAAATACGGCAACAGCATTTCGAACTATCTTAAGACAAAGTATTCGGTTATATCAGTGGGCCGTGTCATGACCTGTGTGCTCGGCATGGTCGTCCGCAGAGAGCGGGAAATAAGAGAATTTGTCAAGACGCCATTCTACCGTGTGATAAGCACGGTCAATGCCTCGGGGCATACGTTCGAGGGAGAATGGAGAGCTGTGAGAGGTTCCCGCTATGTTGAAGAGAGACCGGTCCTGAAAGAGGATGACGGACAGGAGAAAGGAAAATCAGGGGAAGAAAGTCTGATCTACTCACGTGATCTGTACAAAGAAAATGGCTTCAAAGAAAAGGAAAAGGCGGAGGAGCTGATCGCATATCTCTCAGAAGAACAGCCGCTCTCGTGTGTGATCGAATCGGTTGAGAAGAAGAAGGAAAAGAAGAATCCTCCGCTTTTATACAATCTTGCTGAGCTTCAGAATGACTGTTCCAAGCGGTTTAAGATCAGTCCTGATGAGACGCTGCGCATTGTGCAGGAACTATACGAGAAGAAGCTTGTGACATACCCGAGAACAGATGCCCGTGTCCTCTCTACGGCAGTGGCAAAGGAGATCAACAGGAATCTAAACGGCTTATCCAAATATCCCATGGCCGCTCCGTATCTGCAGGATATTTTAGGCTTCGGGAGCCATAAGAATCTGGCGAAGACAAGATATGTCAATGACAAACAGATCACAGACCATTACGCGATCATACCTACCGGACAGGGGCTTGCGGCGCTGAAATCTGTATCGGCGACTGCACATAAAGTCTATGACCTTATTGTCCGGAGATTTTTGAGTATATTTTATCCGCCTGCAGTATATCAGAAGGTGTCCATTGTCTCGAAGATGCGGGGCGAGAGATTTTTCTCCAGTTTTAAAGTGCTGGCGGAAGAAGGATATCTGAAGGTGGCGGGAGTACCGCAGTCGAAGCGTACGGGGAAGAACAGCGGACAGACAGATGCGCAGCAGGAAACCGCCGGGGGAGAACAGGAACAGAACCAGGATCAGGCGCTCGACACAGCACTTTTTGATGTGATCAGGACACTGAGAAAGGGGACAGTCCTCCCAGTGAATTCACTGGATATCAAAGAAGGCGAGACTTCTCCGCCGAAACGCTATAATTCCGGTTCTATTATCCTGGCGATGGAGAATGCAGGTCAGCTTATCGAGGATGAAGAGCTGCGTGCGCAGATCAAGGGAAGCGGGATCGGAACAAGCGCCACAAGAGCGGAGATCTTGAAGAAGCTGATCCATATCAAGTATCTCGGACTGAATAAGAAGACGCAGATCATCACACCTACACTGCAGGGAGAGATGGTGTATGACGTGGTAGACAATTCTATCAGGTCTCTTCTGAATCCCGAACTCACTGCGAGTTGGGAGAAAGGGCTTACCTATGTGGCGGAAGGAACCATCACATCAGATGAATATATGAAGAAGCTCGACGACTTTATTACGAGAAGGACCGTGGGAGTAAAAGGTCTTAACAATCAGTATCAGTTAAGAGCCTGCTATGACAAGGCGGCAGGTTTTTATAAAAAGGGCCGGAAGACCGGCGGAAAGGAAGAGTAACAAATGGAAGCATTGACAGTAAAAGAACTCTATACATTGGACGAGACGATCGCAAAGGATATCTTCGATGGCGTGACTTATCCGTGGGAAGTCCTGCCGAAGATCAGCGCGTTTATCATCGAGCTTGGAAATACTCTGAGCGAAGAAGAATACGAGAAACGCGGGGAAAATGTATGGATCGCGAAATCCGCGAAGGTGGCTCCGACTGCCTATATCAACGGACCGGCGATCATTGGAAAAGACGCAGAGGTACGTCACTGCGCATTCATCCGCGGCAATGCCATTGTAGGAGAGGGCGCTGTGGTAGGAAACTCTACGGAGCTTAAGAACGTGATCTTGTTTAATAAAGTACAAGTGCCGCATTACAACTATGTCGGTGATTCCATACTGGGCTACAAATCCCACATGGGAGCAGGCTCTATCACTTCCAACGTAAAGTCTGACAAGAAACTGGTCGTTGTAAAGACTCCGGAGGGAAATATTGAGACAGGAATGAAGAAGTTCGGAGCCATGCTGGGCGATGAAGTGGAAGTAGGATGCGGCAGCGTGCTTAATCCGGGGACTGTAGTGGGAAGCCACAGTAATATCTATCCGCTGTCCTCAGTGCGCGGATTTGTGCCCGGAAACAGCATCTATAAGAAACAGGGAGAGGTTGTTGAGAAAAGATGAAACAGATCGGATTTATCGGAGTGGGTATCATGGGAAAATCCATGGTGCGAAATCTTATGAAAGCAGGATATGAGCTGCACATTTATGCACGCACAAAGTCTAAAGTGGAGGATGTGATCAGCGAGGGAGCCTTTTTCCACGAGAGCATCGGAGAATGTGTAAAGGGACGCAACGCAGTTATTACGATTGTTGGATTTCCGAGGGACGTCGAAGAAGTATATTTTGACGAGGGAAATATAATGGACAGTGCGGATGAGGGAACATATCTGATCGATATGACGACGACCAGTCCTCAGATTGCGGAAAAGCTTTATGAAGAGGGGATGAAACGAGGGTTCCATGTTCTGGATGCACCCGTCACAGGAGGTGATGCCGGTGCAAGAGAAGGTACGCTCTCTATCCTTGTCGGAGGTGACAGAGAGGACTACGAAGCCTGCCAAGAGCTGTTCGAGGCTATGGGGACTAATATCAATTATGAGGGAAAGTCAGGCTGCGGTCAGCACTGCAAGCTTGCGAACCAGATTATGATCGCGGGCACTCTCTCGGGAGTATGCGAGGCGCTGACTTATGTGAAGGAAAAAGGGCTTGATCCGGAGACATTTATCCGTTCTGTCGCATCAGGAGCGGCCGGAAGCAGGCAGTTTGATACATTTGCTCCGAAGATTGTGGCAGGCGACTATGCGCCGGGATTCTTTATGAAGCACTTTATCAAAGATATGAAGCTGGCGCTTATCGAGGCAAACAGAAGCGGCCTCGATCTCGGAGTACTCAGTCAGGTACTGGCAAATTATGAGGAGCTGGAAGCAGAAGGCCTTGGTGATCTCGGAACTCAGGCTCTCATGAAATTTTATGATGAGGATCACCGCTATTCCGGGGAAGAAGAATGAAAAGCCATATGACAGACCGGCATCTGTGTTTTTCTAAATGAAAGTTTAAGAATAATTAAGTTGACAATTTAAGCGGAGTCTCGTATCATTGTATTAAACTAATAATACAGTGGTGCGGGATTTTTCTGTTTAGTGTTTCCGGTGAAACAGGACTATACTATATCACGGGTACGGATATTCGCCGGACAGCACAAAAATTCCGCGGACAGGAGGATTTATGTTAGAAATACAGGGGTTGAGTAAAACTTATGGAAATAACGTGGCAGTGGATAATGTGAGTTTTTCCGTGCCGGACGGACAGGTAGGAATCCTGCTCGGACCAAATGGCGCCGGTAAATCTACGATCATCAAGAGTATCGCCGGACTTCTGCGTTACAAAGGGGCAATCCGTATCCAGGGACTTCCGGCGAGAAGTATGGACGCAAAGAAAGTATTTGCCTATGTGCCCGAGATACCGAATATGTTTGATGCTCTGACAGTCCGGGAACATATAGAATATATCAGGATGGCGTACAGCAGCGATATTACAGATGAAGAAGTAGATGAGATCCTCAGAGAGTTCGAGATGGAAGACAAGCAGGAGAAACTGGGTAATGAACTGTCCAAAGGAATGATGCAGAAAGTGAGCATCTGCTGCGCTCTTGCTGTAAAGCCCCGTGTGATTCTTCTTGACGAGCCGATGGTAGGGCTTGATCCGGCGGCTATCAAGAAGCTGAAAGAAATAGTCCTGGATCTCAGGAACAAAGGCGTGACAGTTCTGATCAGTACGCATATGCTGGAGATGGTAGAGGAGCTGTGGGATATCATGTTTGTTATGGAGAAGGGACATATAGTCGGCTCGTATACGAAAAAGGATGCAGAAGGCAGGGATCTGGATGAACTGTTCTTTGCAATGACAGGCGGTGAGAAAGAATGAAGGCATTGATCTATCTTACAAAACGAAGTTTTATCAATAATCTGAAACGGGCGGTCAGAAAACCGTCCACACTGATCGCCATGATATTCGGGATTGTGTACGGAATCTTTGTTGTATTTGGTCTGGGAACGCT
Source organism: Mediterraneibacter catenae (assembly GCF_008691045.1). Taxonomy (GTDB): domain Bacteria; phylum Bacillota; class Clostridia; order Lachnospirales; family Lachnospiraceae; genus Mediterraneibacter; species Mediterraneibacter ornithocaccae. The sequence goes on along the minus strand of NZ_VMSO01000010.1, from coordinate 3,698 downwards.
TGTGGTCAGCGTACATATCGACTCGGCAAACGGGCTGCTTGCGATTCTGGCAGTATGGAGTATCTATTCGGTCCTGGGAAATTTTATGATGTATTCTTCTCGAAAGGGCATTATATTCAGACCGGGACATGCGCATTTTGTGTTTACAGCTCCGCTGAATCCCAAACTCGTATTAATCAGCAGTGCATGGATGAATTATGTGTTGTCACTTGTTATCTGGCTTGTAGTGGGTATAGCTGCGTTTACAGTATTTGGCATCCAGCCGCTGCGAGCTCTGCTGATCGTATTCATGGGATGCGTACTGGAGCTTGCGCTTGAAGTGGCAGTGATGGTATTCCTCTATACGAATGACAACATTCCGGAAAAACTGATGAAAGGAATCCGGATGGCGATCAAAGTGTTCCTGATCGCATTTGCTCTGGGAATCGTACTATATTTCCGGACAAACGGCCTGACTCTGGAAAGCGCATGGAATCTCCTGGATCTGCCTGCTCTGCAGATAATCCCGGTGATCGGGTGGCAGATCGCTGTATATCGGCTGATCCTGCTCGGCCCGACAGTCCTTAATATTGTCTGCTCGATTCTGTACCTTGCCGTAGTAGCTGTCTCTGTGATCGCAGCAGTCCGTATGAAGTGCGACGGCGGATATTATGAGGACGCGGCAAAATTTGCCGATGATTATGCGGATATAAAGAACCGGCAGAAAAACGGCGAGATGGTATTTAGCCTGAGCGGGAAGAAACGCAGTTTTCGCCGTGTACGTGAGAAAATATCCGGAAGAGGAGCGCAGGCAATCTTTCACAGACAGCTTCTTGAATATAAGAAGGAGAGATTCTTTTTCTTTGACAAGTTTACTCTTGTGGCAATAGTTATTGCGTTTGTATTTTCTTACGGGCTCAGCGACGCAGCTGTAGAATCAGGCGCAGGACAGCTGTTCCTGCTTGGAGTAGTGGCATATGTCTCCCTTGTGATGAGCGGTTACCTCGGGAAATGGGAGAATGAGCTTAAAAATCCATATCTGTTTCTTGTGCCGGACACACCGCTTCGAAAGATGTGGTATGCAACTTTGACAGAACACATCAAGGCTTTCATTAACGCCTGCATTATATGTATCCCAATCGGAATTTTCTGGCATGTACCTGTGATTGAGATTATTTTCTGTATTCTGATATATGTGGTGATCCAGGCTGATCGTCTCTACACAACAGTACTTGCCCAGTGTCTGCTCGGGGATGTGTTCGGAAAGACCGGACAAAATGTGCTCAGGATGTTTATACAGATGGCACTGCTCGGTGTCGGTGCGGGAGCTGCTGTTATGATCGGAGTCTTTATAAATATAGATTTTATCTTTCCAATCGTGCTGATCTATAGTATGATGGTTACAGTGGCAATGGGAATTCTGGCGTCTCTGCGGTTTGATACAATGGAACAGCTCGTGTGACATTTCGACGTCGGACAGCAATGGTATTGTATTGATCTAGTGAGAGTGCGGAAGATCCCGGCTGCCCGATCCGAAAGTTAGAAGTGACAGGAGGTAGTACATATGTTGAATGACAACTACGTGACAATGGAAATCGATAAGACGAAACATATCGCCCTCGTAGCGCATGATGGTAAGAAGAAAGAACTGGTGGACTGGTGCGACAGGAATAAAGAGATTCTGAAAGGGCACTTCCTCTGCGGGACAGGGACGACTGCACGTCTGATCGCAGAGCGTACAGGACTTCCGGTGAAGGGATTCTGCAGCGGTCCGCTCGGAGGTGACCAGCAGATAGGAGCCAAGATTGTGGAGGGACAGATTGACTTTATGATCTTCCTGTGGGATCCGCTTGAAGCCCAGCCGCATGATCCGGATGTAAAGGCGCTGCTTCGTATCGCGGTCGTATATGATATACCGATTGCAAATAACCTTGCCACAGCAGATTTCATGCTGAATTCAAAATACATGGAAGAGCCGTACAGCAGACAGATTGAGAATTTCAACAAAACAATCCAGGAACGTGTAGAAAAAATGAAATAGCAGGTTATACATATGAGCTTGACACGGGCGTCGTGCCCGTGTTATTCTATATCAGACAACTTTATTGCTTTAAAGTGCAGAACTTTAAAGCGTAACGCTTTAAAGCAAACGAGTAAGGGCTAGATAAAAGAAAGTTGAGGAATGAGAAATGGGAATTAAGATTATATTGCTTGTCGTATTTTTTGCAATTATGGTAGGAGTGGGGATTTACGCCAGAAGACATGCTACAAGCGTAGACGGGTTTGTATTGGGGGGCCGTTCTGTCGGTCCGTGGCTGACTGCATTTGCATACGGGACGTCGTATTTTTCCGCAGTTGTATTTGTAGGATATGCAGGACAGTTCGGGTGGAAATACGGAATCGCAAGTACATGGATTGGCATTGGAAATGCCGTAATCGGAAGTCTTTTGGCGTGGGTTGTTCTCGGACGCCGTACGAAGATTATGACACAGCATCTGGGATCCAAGACAATGCCGGATTTCTTCGGTCAGCGGTATAGCAGCAAAGCTTTAAAGATTGCAGCGTCAGTTATTGTCTTCGTATTTCTGATTCCTTATACTGCATCGGTATATAACGGACTTTCCAGACTCTTTGAGATGGCTTTTAACATTCCGTATGCATGGTGCGTGATTGCAATGGCTGTATTTACTGCCCTCTATGTGATCCTGGGCGGCTATATGGCAACGGCGATCAATGACTTTATCCAGGGAATCATCATGTTGATCGGAATTGTGGCAGTGATCGCGGCAGTATTGAATGGACAGGGGGGCTTCATGAACGCAGTGTCGGAGATGGCACAGATTCCCAGTGATGTAGCAGTTACAGAAGGACAGCCGGGAGCATTTACGTCATTTTTTGGACCGGATCCCCTCAATTTGCTCGGTGTAGTCATACTGACTTCGCTGGGCACATGGGGACTGCCGCAGATGATCGGAAAGTTTTACGCAATCAAAGATGAGAAATCAATTAATACAGGAACGGTGATTTCCACTTTGTTTGCAGTTGTTGTATCAGGAGGATGTTATTTCCTCGGAGGATTCGCCAGACTGTTCGACAGTCCGCAGATCTATGATGCGACAGGAGCAGTCGTATATGACAGTATCATTCCGTATATGCTCTCGGCTCTTCCGGACATCCTCATTGGTATCGTGGTAGTGCTTGTCCTGTCCGCATCCATGTCCACTTTGTCCTCCCTTGTACTGACCTCCAGCTCCACGATGACACTGGATCTCATTAAGGATAATGTGGTCAAGGATATGAGCGAGAAGAAACAGATCATCACAATGCAGGTGCTGATCGTATTCTTTCTTGTGGTATCTGTTGTAATCGCTCTGGATCCTCCGACATTCATTGCACAGCTCATGGGAATCTCATGGGGGGCGCTGGCAGGCGCTTTCCTTGCTCCGTTTATGTATGGACTCTACTGGAAAGGCGTCACCCGTGCCGGTGTGTGGGCAGGTTTCATCGTCGGAGTGGGCCTTACTGTAGCAAACATGTTTATCGGCTTTATTGAGTCTTCAATTAATGCAGGAGCTGCAGCCATGGTGGCCGGGCTGATCGTAGTTCCGGTAGTGAGTCTGATCTCGCCGAAATTGAACAAGGAAAAAGTTGATGATATTTTTGAATGCTATGAAGAGAAAGTGGTTATATCCAAGAAAAGATCGCTGCAGGAATAAATA
>NZ_VMSO01000001.1 GCF_008691045.1 Mediterraneibacter catenae | reverse complement strand
GATCATCACACTCTTCTTTAATATATGTAAGATCATCCTTTGTAACATTACCGGATTCAATGGTAAGTTTTTTCACGTCTTCTGCGGTAATCCCCGACGACTCTATCGCCGCCTGAAGGCTCTCGCCCTCTGCAGATATTCCGTTAACCGAAGCGAAGACAACCGCCTCTGCTTTCTCCTCGAATGTGATATTGAGCGTTACTCTCAGTTCAGCCTGATTTTTCACCTGACCAAAGTCGTACGTATATACAACAGGTGTTCCATTTGCATATCCGCTCAGCATATTGCCTTCCAGAATCCCGCCGCTTACAATCGTCACCTTTGCAGGATCGATTCCCGGAAGCAGCGTCGTCAGATCCACGCTTTCTCCCGCCACTTCAAAATCAAGGACAGTTTCTGATAAATAGAGCCGGGTTTTTGCTGTTTTATAGCCAATACTCATGGCATAAATCGGGCTTCCCTCAAGTTTTATCGTTTGAAGGTCATTATTTACTTCCAGATTTAGTGTCGACAGCTTTGTATTCTGTGCACAAAGCGTCATCAACTTCAGATTTTGACTAAGATCCAGACTGCTTACCGCCGTGCCATCACACTCCAGCCTTAAAAGTTTCGGATTATTTCTGACGTCAATGCTGCTGATCAGTGTATTGTTGCATTCAAGCCGCTCTAAAACCGGGCAATTCGTAACATTCAGACTGCTGATCTTCGTGTCATCACAGAATAAAAATTTTAATGCCGTCAGGTTTGTAACATCCAGCTCCGCAATGTCTGTAGAATAGCACGACAAAGTCTCAAGTTTTACATTTGCGCTTACATCCAGTTCCGTAATCCCGGTATTATAACAGTGAAGACTGGTCAGGTTCGTAAAATATTCAATTCCTTTTAAGCTTTTTACGTCAGTTTTATCAACCACCTTAACACTCTTTACTGCATCAAGCTCCGCCTGAGAGAGAGACTGATCCCCGTCTTTGTCAAACTGATCCTCCACATATGCACGGAACGTTTCATCTGGGAAATTCTCTGCATTGATTGCAAGTCCCTCTTCCACAATTGTAAGATTCAGAGTTACTGTAAACTGGACTGATGATTCAGCCTCTTCCGCATCATACGCATGATATTTGTAAATAACCGGAGTTCCTTCTTCGTAGCCGCTCAGAACAGTGCCGTCTAATTGTCCTCCGCTGACAATCTCAACTTTCTCTGCATCAACTCCCGGAAGTTTTTCTTCTAGATCAAAAGAAGATGATGGCACTTCAAGGTCAACTTCTGTACTTTCAGGGAAAGTTGAAGAAAGCAGCAAATCGCCCCTCTCACCCAGAGATACTGTATAGAGCGGATTTCCCTTACATTTTAACGTTAAAACCTTTGTTCCGCTCACATCCAGCGTGCTCAGGTTTGCATTCTCCACCTCAAGGACAGTGAGCTTTGGATTAGAAGATAAATCCAGTTCACTGATCTCTGTACCTCCGCAATACAGATTCTGCAGATTTGCCTGCCCGCTCACATCAAGGCTGCTGATATTGGTATTACTGCAGTTCAGATTTGACACCGTGGTCTGATTTGTCAGATCCAGTGTTTTGATTCCCGTATTCTGACAGAAAATTCGTGTCAAAGCCGGATTCTTTGACAGATCCAGTTCTGAGAGGTTCGTATCATAGCATTCCAGAATCATCAGTTTCTGATTTTCACTTAAATCCAGCGCCTCAATCTGAGTATCAAAACAATATAGTTGCTGCAGTTTAGAGTTCTTGCTGACATCAAGTTTTGCCACCTGAGTCTTTGCGCAATTTAAATTACCCAACTCCGGATTCCCTGTTACATCTATCGCCGTCACACCAGAATTTTTACAGTTCAATATCGTCATGGAAGTGAAATACTGAATTCCGGTCAAATCCTGAATGTCATGCCTATTTTCGATTTTGACCGATATAACTTTTTCAATTTCTTCCGGTGACAGAACTCCATCACCGTCTTTATCAAATCTCCCTGACACATACTCTCTGAACGCTTCATCCGGAAAGTTTTCCGAATTAACCTCAATATTTTCTTCCACGCTCTTAGTATCGTTTACAGCTACTGCGTTTTCTCCCTTCTCTTTTTTGAGTATTATGAAAATCTCAGGCATAGTCTTTTACCTGACATAATACACTTACTGTCAGCACCTTTTGGCTAAAGCTCCATTCATTTAGGTATTTTATACAATTTTTTTCTAATTCCGTACATCTTTTTATAAAAAATACCATATACTCCGCGCTTAGAGTTTGCATTTTCAACTATTTTTTTATCATTTTCAGTCTAAATTGATATTTCGCCGATCACGATTTATACTCGTCAATTTCTTCAAAATATTTTTGCATCACATCGGAAAACTCTTTCATTTCTTTGTTCATCATCACAGGTCTTCCATCTTTATTCAGGAAACAGTGCCTTGTCGTTCCTACTGCACTTAAAACACCGTCCTCTGACATGTTATAGATATCATATCTCAATGTGAACTTAACCTTTCCGAACTCCTGCAGGCTGACAACGATCTTCACTTCGTCGTCGAATTTCACGCTCTTTTTGTACTCACACTCCGCATGGAGCACCGGGCTGATATATCCCATTTCCTCAAAACGCCGGTAAGGATACCCCATCTGGCTCAGCATGTCGATACGCGCCTCTTCCATCCACCGGATATAGTTGGCATGATGGATGATACCCATCTGGTCAGTTTCATAGTATCTTGCTTTTAACATATAAGGTTTCATACTCTAAATCTCCTTTACTGCGTCTCCGATATTTTTCACACCGATCAGCCTGATCCCCCTGATGCCTTTTACCATCTTAAGGGAGACTTCCGGCAGGATACAAGTCTTAAATCCCAGCTTCTTTGCCTCTGCAACCCTCTGCTCCGGCATATTGACTGCGCGTACCTCACCGCTCAAACCGACCTCGCCGAAGACGATCGTTTTCTCATCTATCGGCCGGTTCCTGAAGCTTGATACGATAGCCATCACGATCCCGAGATCGATAGCCGGCTCGTTCATGCGGATTCCCCCGGCAATGTTGACGTACGCGTCGGCATTACCGAGCGCCATCCCTAGCCGCTTTTCCAGGACAGCCATAAGCAGGTTGACACGGTTGTAGTCAGTTCCTGCAGCTGTCCTTCTCGGCATCCCGAAGTTGCTCTGACATACAAGCGCCTGGATTTCTATCAGGATAGGACGAGTTCCCTCTATGGAACATGCCACCACAGAACCTGAGGCGTTCTCCGGCCGTCCGCTCAACATATATTCTGACGGATTCTCCACTTCTGCCAGTCCTTCCTGCCTCATTTCAAAGACACCGATTTCATTAGTAGAGCCGAAACGGTTCTTCACCGCACGAAGAATCCGGTATGAAGCATGCCTGTCACCTTCAAAATATAATACTGTGTCCACCATATGTTCCAGCACTCTCGGCCCGGCAACTGTTCCTTCTTTCGTCACATGTCCCACAATAAAAATCGGAATGCACAATCCTTTTGCAAGCTGCAGAAAAATATTAGTCGACTCTCTGACTTGTGAGACACTGCCCGGCGCCGAAGCGACATCATCACTGTACATCGTCTGTATCGAATCGATAATGACAAGCTGTGGACGCTCTTTCTCGATCACCCCGCGTATAATGTCCAGGTTTGTCTCGCACAGGAGATACAGATTGGATGTAAAGTCTCCCATTCGATTTGCGCGGAGCTTAATCTGTGCCTGTGACTCCTCCCCGGAAATATAAAGGACCTTCTTCGTCTCTGCGAGCACGCGGCAGACCTGAAGGAGAAGGGTTGATTTACCGATTCCCGGATCACCGCCCACGAGCACCAGCGAACCGGGCACAATCCCTCCGCCGAGCACGCGGTCCAGTTCGTGGATTCCGGTTTTACATCTTGTCTCGTCATCGGCTGTCACCTCAGTGAGGGGTACAACCTTCGCCTCCCGCACGGATTCCCTTACTGCACGTGATCCTGCTGTTGTTCCTCTCGTAATCCCGCTGTCGGTCTTTTCCTCAACAAATGTATTCCACTCCCCGCATGCAGGGCACTGACCAAGCCACTTGGCCTCCTCGTGTCCGCAGTTCTGACAGAAGAATATACTCTTTTTCCCTTTTGCCATATTACCTACCCTTTTCTGATTGTCTTTAAAGTCCGCTCTTCACAGGCGTATAACTCAAAACAGGGTGGACACATCATCCACCCCGCCATATATATCAGCACTTTACTACTTTTACCGCTGCATTCTGATCTGCTGAGAGTTCCACACTGACGCTGAGCTTGCCGCTCAGGTTTGTACTCATCTTTCCTGAAGAGATCCCGTCAATAAGTACTTCGTACTCGCTTTCCGGTTCCAGTTCAAGAGTAAACTGTACGTCGCCCTGTGCAGAAACCGTAAATGCGACTTCATCTGCCGTCGCCTTAAAATTCTCTACAGCACTTCCCGGCACAGATTCGTATACAAACATCCCATTCTTCTCGAGCTTTGTAATCTCCGCAAATGTCTTTACTTTGTAAATATCACCCTCAAATTCAAAGTTGTCTTTCTTTGTCTTTGCAGGGAGTGTGTAATCACCGAAACTGAGTGTCCCGTCGCTTTCTGCCCGCAACAATTCTTTTACCGATGCCATCTGTGTTTCCTCCTAAGTATCTCTTATAAGTATTTTATTGTACAATGCCTACGGCATTACTGTTATCGATATTATAATATAAACCCGTTGTTTTTTCTACCGGAACTTATTTTGTAATAAAACGTATTTCTTTCTTCGACGTACCGACATCCACATAGTCGCCCGCCTTTACTTCGCCGTTCAGGATTGCATCCGCCAGCTTATCTTCCAGTTCGGTCTGAAGCGCACGTCTCAACGGCCTTGCACCATACTTCGCATCAGTGCCTTTCTCCACGATCAGGTTCTTAGCCGACTCGCGCAGCGTCAGATGGATATCGAGCTGTTCTTCCAGCCGTTTTGTGAAATCACGGCACAGCAGAGTCACGATCTTCTTCATATGAGACTTGTCGAGAGCATGGAATACGATCGTCTCATCGATACGATTTAAGAACTCCGGACGGAAGATCATCTTCACTTCATCCATCACATTCTGTTTCATCCGCTTGTAGTCCCCGGCAGGATCTTCTTTCGTCGCAAATCCCAGTTTCTTTGGTTCCACGATTGCTTTCGCTCCTGCATTTGAAGTCATGATGATGACCGTATTAGAAAAATCGACTTTTCTCCCCTGGGAATCTGTAATATGCCCGTCATCCAGCACCTGAAGCAGGATATTAAACACATCAGGATGAGCTTTCTCGATCTCGTCAAACAGAACGACCGAATAAGGGTGTGTCCTCACCTGGTCGCTGAGCTGTCCGCCCTCCTCGTGTCCCACATACCCCGGAGGTGACCCGATCATCTTTGCAACAGAATGTTTCTCCATATACTCAGACATATCTACGCGGATCATAGACTCCTCATTGCCGAACAGCGCCTCCGCCAGTGCTTTTGACAGCTCTGTCTTGCCTACGCCTGTCGGGCCGAGGAAAAGGAACGACCCGATCGGACGGCGCGGGTCTTTTAACCCTACGCGGCCTCTCTTGACAGCCCTCGCCACTGCATTGACCGCCTCGTCCTGACCGATAACACGCTTGTGAAGAACATTTTCCAGTTTCTTCAGACGGTCCGCATCACTCTCCGCCAATCGCTGTACAGGCACTTTTGTCCATGCGGAAACAACCTCCGCAATGTCTTCCTCTGTCACGCGCGGATGATGAGAAGATGATTTCTTCCGGAAACGTTTCTTTATTTCTTCAAGCTTCTTCTCTGCCTGTTCCTGCTCCTTCTGCACAAGAGAAGCCTCTGTAAAATCTCCTCTTCGAATGCACTCCTCTTTCTGGCGTGAAAGTTCTTTGAGTGAATCTTCCAGCGCCGTCAGATTGTCTGGCACCTTATACTCTTTCAGGCTGACTTTTGAACACGCTTCATCCAGGACATCAATCGCTTTATCCGGAAGGTTGCGGTCCGTAATATAGCGTTCCGACATCTGCACCGCGGCTTCCAGGGCTTTCTCCCCAATCACTACTTTGTGGTGAGATTCGTATTTATCCTTCAGACCGCCAAGGATCTCAAGGCACTGCTCTTTTGTCGGCTCCTCTACCGATACCGGCTGGAAACGACGTTCCAGGGCAGCATCTTTTTCAATATATTTACGATACTCGGCGATCGTCGTCGCTCCGATAAGCTGCAATTCTCCTCTCGCAAGCGACGGTTTGAGGATGCTGGATGCGTCTATGGCCCCCTCTGCACCGCCTGCGCCGATCATTGTGTGTATTTCATCGAGAAACAGGATCACATTTCCACTTGCTTCTACCTCGGCGATGAGCCCTTTCATGCGCTCTTCAAACTCTCCGCGGTATTTAGATCCTGCGATCAGTCCGGGAAGATCAAGTGTACAGATTCTCTTGTCCTTCATTTTCTCCGGGACAATGCCTGATGCGATCCTCTGTGCAAGTCCCTCGATGATCGCTGTCTTTCCCACGCCCGGCTCTCCGACCAGACACGGGTTGTTTTTCGTTCTCCTGCTCAATATCTGCATGAGACGGTACATTTCCTCATCTCTTCCGACTACCGGATCGAGTTTTCCTTCTGCGGCTTTTTCTGTCATATCCGTACAGAACTGATCCATCATGGAACGCGCGCTTTTTCCGTCCTCCTGGATCTCATCCTGATATTCTTTTGGATCTATCCCTGCAGCAGCCATAATATCCTGAAAGATCTTCTGAAGATTAATATTCAGAGTGATCAGGATCCGGGTGGCTACGCAGTCCACATCCCGGATCATCGACAGCAGCAGATGTTCGGTTCCCACTTCCGCTGTATGAAGTCGGTGTGCCTCTTTGCCGCTGTTTTCCAAGAGGTCCTGATATCTCGGGCTCTCGGCCGGTCTGCTTTTTACCGGTGCATCTGTCTGCGGCACGATCAGTTCATCCATCAGCTGATAGATTTTCTCTTCCTCGACGTCGTTTCGCGCAAGGATCTGACCCGCCACTCCCGAATACTCCTGGCGCAGTCCAAGAAGGAGATGCTCGGTTCCTATATACGGATGCTGCATCTCCCGGGCTTTCTTCGCCGCATATTTGATGGCATTCTCAGCCTGCTTTGTATATGATATGTGCATAAATTCCTCCTGCTTTTCTTCATCAGATATACATTCTATGATGTGGCATTCCCTCTCGTCAGCGGTCCTGCTCACTCATAATCATCGAATATCTCATCTACCAGGTCGTGTACTTCCTGGCGGGAAATATTCTTACAGCAGCCCCGCGCAAGCACGATTTTTAATTCACGCCGCATCTCTTCGAGCTGCTCCATCTTGTCTATATCAAGGGCGATCACTGCTCCGCGCCTCTTGTCAAGACTGATGTACCCCTCTCTTTTCAACACGCTGTATGCTTTATTTACCGTGTGCATATTCACCCCGATCGTATCCGCAAGCTGCCTCACCGAAGGCAGGGAATCCCCCTCATGGATCACGGATGTCGCGATTCCCATAATAATCTGGTTACAGAGCTGTATATAGATTGCCTCATCACTATCAAAATCAACTTCTATGATCATAGTAAGCTCCTTTCTCTGGCGTGTTATAGATATGATAGCACAGCAGCCCTGCCCTGGCAAGAGGAAACAATTCGGGTTTGTTAAATGGTCAACGCTGTAATAATAAGAATATGCGAATTGAATAATGGACACAGAAAAGGAAATCTAGTTAACTACGTCCTGATTTCGATCCTTCTGTTTGGAATTCGGAGTTGTCGGGACAATATCAAACTGCAGCAGAAAGCGAAATTCTGCTGATTGGATAGGTCCGCATAAAAACAAAAGGATACATAAGCCATACATCAGCATGGAGCGTTCCGAAAAGCATTCGTTCTGGATGTTAGACGGAGACAAATGGAGTCCCGTTGGACGAACATTTGATTCCGGCATTACATCCATTCGAATCTTTGAGGAGAAGCGAGCTGGTATGGCGCTGTATCCTTTTGTTTTTATGCGTCCTCTATTCAATCATGTACATTTTATATTCTGGCGAGAGTTGCATATCTCCTTGACAAGCCAGAATTTATCCTTTTCCCTTAGGAAACTGCATCTCAATCCGTGTTCCCCGCCCCGGTGTACTGTGCACAGTAACTTTTGCACCATGCAGAAGCGCACCGTGTTTAACGATGGAAAGACCCAGACCAGTCCCGCCGCGCTCTTTGGAGTGACTCTTATCCACACGGTAAAAGCGTTCAAAGATTCTCTCGTGATGTTCTTTCGGAATGCCGATTCCCGTATCCGTTACAGTCACTTTCGGGCCATTGAGTGTATCACCTACCCAGACAGATACCCGTCCATTCTCGTTGTTGTACTTCACGGCATTTTCACAGACATTGTAGATCATCTCATCGAGTATCTGACGGATACCGAAATATTTCACTGATTCGCCTGTCACTTCCATTCGGACATTCTTCTGGGATGCCTGAGGTGAAAGACGGCTGACTATCTCACGGATCAGATCATAGAGATCTACATCTTCCTTCTCCAGCTCTACTGATTCTTCGTCCAGTTTTGACAGTTTAATAATATCCTCCACAAGCGTGATGAGCCTCCGTGCTTCTTTATAGATCCGTTCAGAGAAAAGAGGGATATCCTGCGGACGTACCATACCGTTTTTCATAATCTCTGCATACCCGGATATGGAAGTGAGCGGAGTCTTCAATTCGTGCGATACATTCGCAGAAAATTCTTTTCGCATATTTGATACCGCCTCTTTTTCCTTATTCTGGCGGTCCATTGCTTCGAGAAACGGAGTAAGCTCTTCATATGTCTCGTTATCCAGAGGGTGCTCAAGATCTAATTCATAGATTGGTCTTACCAGCCTCTTTGTCTGCCATTTTGCGAGATAATAAGCCAGGATCAGCATAACCGCCGCAACTCCTGCCATGACAGGGAGATTGCCCAGAGCGGTTCTGACCAGGCCATCCATAGACTTAGATGCCCGCAGCACCGTCCCGTCATCGAGCAGAAGAGCATAATAATACATCTCATGCCCTACCGTATCCGACAATCTGACATCCTCACCCTCACCATTCTCAAGCGCTTCCTGCACTTCTTTTCTTCCGCTGTGATTTTCAAGTGTACTGCTGTCCCTGCGCGTATCATAGAGAACATCCCCGTTCTCATCAATCTGTGTGACGCGCGTGGTCCAGTCTACTCCGTCCATCTCCTCGAGATATTGTGCTCCGGATATATTGATCGCAGCCTGGATATACTTTGCCTCCTGCCTGACCTCCGATTCAAGTGTTGACAGGTTGGTGTTATATGTGATCAATGTTAATATAATATAAGAAAGAAGCAGGGTGACAGCGAGCACCATCACCATACTTCTCTGAATCTTCTTTCTCATGCAGCTCCTCCGACCCGGTATCCGACCCCCCGTACTGTCTGTATGATTTCTCCTTTTTCTCCGAGTTTCTGTCGCAGTGTTCTGATATGAACATCAACTGTTCTCGTCTCGCCGTCAAAATCATAGCCCCAGATCTCTGTCAGCAGCTGGTCTCTTGTCAGCACAATCCCCTGATTGCGCATCAGTTTTTCCAGAAGTTCAAACTCTTTAAGTGTAAGCGAGATTTCTTTGCCGTCCACCGTAACTTCATGTTTCTTCACATCTACATGGACTCCGGAAGTCTCCATGTCCATCCGGTCTTCCACTTTTCCGCTGCGCCGAAGCACTGCTTTGATACGAGAGACAAGTTCCATCATGCCAAAAGGTTTTGTCACATAGTCATCTGCTCCGGAATCCAGCCCGACCACCTTATCGTACTCTGAACCTTTTGCAGTCACCATGATCACCGGGATCCCCTTGGTCTTGGAAGAGGATTTCAGTTTCTTCAGCAATTCCAGTCCGTCGTCGCCGGGGAGCATGATATCAAGCAAAATAAGCTCCGGCGTATCAAACGCCAGAGCCTCCATAAAAGCAGAACCGTCTGCAAACCCTCTGGCTTTAAGCCCGGTTGTCTCCAATGTATATATTACAAGTTCGCGGATATTATCGTCGTCTTCCACGCAATATATCATCTTTTCAGTTCTCCTTCATTTCTATATTTAATAAAAGATCCGTATTTTAAATTAATCTTTATCTGCCGGAACGAACATTTCTGCCCTGCCGGCAATGCACTGCGCATCAGCCTTCGTGAATAATTGCGCTGTCTTTGTGTACACCTGTGATAGAAAACTCTACCCACTCGGCAATATTTGTGGCATGGTCGCCAATACGTTCAAGATATTTGGTCACCATGATCAGGTCGAAGATTCTCTTGCCGTTTTCACCTTTTTCTTCTTTGATAAAGTCGATCATCTCATCGCGGACTTCCTCGAAATACTGATCAATCTCATCGTCAGCCTTCATAACGCTCTGTGCCAGCTCAAGATCTCTGTTTACATAAGCCGTCACACTGTTGCGAACCATCTTGCTGACTTCTGACGCCATTGTACCGATTACGTGAATCTCATCTGTGGCCGCAACACCTTTTGAGGAAATGATAATCTCGGCAATATCGGACGTCTGGTCTCCGATACGCTCCATATCTGTGATCATCTTAAGCGCCGCTGAAATTCTTCTGAGGTCCTTTGCAACCGGCTGCTGCTGAAGCAGAAGCTTTAAGCACAGTCTCTCAATATCTTTCTCGATCTGGTCGATCTCTTCATCCTCTGAGATAATGATCTTTGCCTGCTCGATGCTGCCGTCTTTGAGGGCCTGTGTAGCCTTTGCGATCGCAGTCTCGCAGAGTTCTCCCATATGTGTAAGCTGCTCGTCAAGCGAGTGCAGCTGCTCATCAAACTTATTACGCATAATTTAGCCGAACCTCCCTGTGATATAGTCTTCTGTTCTCTTATCAGACGGTATGGAGAACAATTTCTCCGTATCGTTGTACTCTACAACTTCTCCGAGCAGGAAGAACGCCGTATTGTCAGATACACGGACTGCCTGCTGCATGTTATGTGTAACCATGACTATAGTATAGTCTTTTTTCAGTTCCATCGCAAGGTCTTCGATCTTGGATGTGGAGATCGGGTCAAGGGCAGATGTAGGCTCATCCATAAGAAGGACCTCCGGTTCTACTGCAAGTGCTCTTGCAATGCAGAGCCTCTGCTGCTGTCCGCCTGACATACCCAGTGCACTTGTCTTAAGACGATCTTTACATTCATCCCAGATAGCGGCATTACGCAGTGATTTCTCAACGATATCATCCAGTTTAGCCTTGGAACGGATACCATGTGTCCTCGGTCCGAATGCAATATTATCATAAATGCTCATCGGGAACGGATTCGGTTTCTGGAATACCATTCCGACACGTTTTCTTAACATATTTACGTCCATACCCTTGAAGATATTCTCACCGTCCAGAAGAATCTCGCCATCGATGCGGCATCCCTCCACAAGGTCGTTCATACGGTTAATGGATTTCAGGAGAGTAGATTTACCGCAGCCGGAAGGTCCGATGAAAGCGGTGATCTTATTTGCTTCAATCTCAAGATTTACATTCTTCAGGGCTTTGAAATCACCGTAATATAAATCCAGATTCTTTATACTTAACTTAGACATTTCCTTTCCCTTTCTTTTACGCTTTCGTAAGTTTTCTCGCAATAAAGCTTGACAGTGCATTGATGCCTACTACAAGTACAAGCAGGATCACTGCTGTTGCATACGCCTGATCCATGTAGAGACCCTCGCTGGAGAGGACATACATGTGGAGCGCCAGTGTACGTCCGGATCCCATGATACTGTCCGGGATCTGTGCTACGGTTCCGGATGTGTACATCAGGGCCGCTGTCTCGCCGACGATACGTCCGATGGCGAGGATCACACCTGCGAGCACGCCCGGAATCGCGGACGGCAGTACGATGCGGAACACGGTACGCAGTTTGCCGGCGCCCAGTCCGAAGCTTCCTTCACGGTAGGAATCGGGAACTGCTTTCAGCGCTTCCTCTGTGGTCCTCATGATCAGCGGAAGGATCATGATCGCGATGGTAAATGCGCCGGCCAGAAGGGAGAATCCCCAATCCAGCGTATTTACGAAGAACAGCATACCAAAGAGGCCGTACACGATAGACGGGATTCCCTGAAGCGTCTCTGTCGTAAGCCGGATGACCTCGACAAATTTATTGCCTCTCTTCGCGTACTCTACAAGGAAGATCGCGGAGAAGATTCCGAAAGGCACTGCAATAAGAAGGGATAACAGCGTCATAACAATTGTATTTACGAAAGCCGGTACAACCGAAGCATTCTCGGAACTGTATTCCAGAGAGAAAAGCGACGGTGTGATGTGCGGCACGCCGTTGATCAGTATGTAGGCGATCAGGAAGATCAGCACGGCAAATGTAATGATCGACGCCAGCATCACGAGCAGCATCACGATAAATGAACCCGGATGCTTCAGATAAGTCTTCAGCTTATCCCCCATCGTTGTCTTATTAACCATTGTTTTTCCTGTCTGATTACTCATGATCCGCCCCCCTCTTAAGTAATGCTACGCTTAAGTTGATGATCAGGATGAATACAAAGAGCACAACGCCGGTTGCGATCAGGGCTTCACGGTGAAGTCCGGTCGCGTACCCCATCTCAATTACGATATTTCCGGTAAGGGTACGTATACC
This sequence comes from Mediterraneibacter catenae, assembly GCF_008691045.1. GTDB lineage: Bacteria > Bacillota > Clostridia > Lachnospirales > Lachnospiraceae > Mediterraneibacter > Mediterraneibacter ornithocaccae. Next base: position 378,017 of record NZ_VMSO01000001.1, on the reverse strand, counting down.
TTCAAGTATGCTTCCTGTCAGACGCGCCTGGTTTCCGACGATCATGATGACCGCCATTGTCTCACCGATGGCGCGGCCGATCCCGAGGACGATGCCTGCGATCACACCTGATTTAGCTGCCGGGATGATCACGCGGAAGATGCTTCTCTCTTTTGTCGCTCCCAGTGCGAGCGAGCCTTCATAATAATGAGAAGGAACTGCGCGCATCGCGCTCTCTGTCGTTCCGATGATGGTCGGCAGGATCATCATGCCGAGGATCAGGGAAGCTGTCAGGATGCTGTTTCCGTTTCCCGGGTTCTTTACAAGATTTGCTTTATATAATACGGTTCCGAACTCGCGGATCAGCGGCACGACTACCACCAGTCCGAAGAAACCGTAGATAACCGAAGGGATTCCGGCAAGCAGCTCTGTCGCCGCTTTCAGTGGTTTGTAGATCTGCTTCGGGCAGTACATTGCCATGAAGACAGAAGTCAGGATTCCGATCGGCACTCCGAATATGATCGCGCCCGCGGTCACATAGAGACTTCCTACGATCATCGGAAGGATTCCGAACTGCTCACTGTTCGGACGCCAGATCTCTCCTGTCAGAAATTTGATAAATCCGATTTCTCTCATTGCAGGGATACCATTTGCGAACAGGAAGATGCAAATGAGCGCTACCGCCAGCACGGATGCACACGCGGCTACGAAAAATACTCCCTGCATGAATTTCTCAGTCCATGCTTTTGATTTCATTTTTTCCTCCTAATGAGCCGGGAAGACATGCCTTATATCTGCCCGGCTCATGATTTAAAAGCGGAAATCTTTTACTTCAAGGATTCCTCTGTGTGTAATTTCTATCAGTTCAGCACGCTCAGCCCTATGACTGAACTTTTACCTTAGATCGCATCCCATGTTGTAACGTCGCCAAGGTAGATGTTCTTAACCTGATCAGAAGACAGATCGTCTGTCGGGTTGTTCTGATTTACGATAACTGCGATACCGTCTGTAGCGATCACTGTACCTGTAAGCTCAGCTGCTTCCTCGTCTTTCAGCTCTCTGGACGCCATACCGATGTCGTAGCTTCCCTCGATCGTAGATGTCATACCTGTTGTGGAATCAGATGTCTGAAGCTCGATTTTTGCATTCGGGTTAACTGCTTCATATGCCTCGATCAGTTTCTCCATCAGCGGTGTTACGGAAGAGGAACCTCCTACTACACAGCTTCCTTCCGGAGCTTCTCCTGCATAAGCCTCAACCTCAGCTACCGGGATGTATCCTTCGTCAGCTACAACCTGCTGTCCTTCTGTGCTCATGATGAATGCCATGAAGTCTGTTGCTACCGGGTTGTCAAGATCCGGCTTTACAGCTACATTGAACGGTCTGGATACTTTGTAAGTTCCGTTCTCGATGTTCTCTGCTGTGGCATCAACTCCGTCAATCTTAACAGCCTTTACAAGAGACTCATCAAGAGATCCGAGAGAGATATAACCGATTGCGTATTCATTCTCAGATACAGTTGTCATCATAACGGATGTGCTGTTTGTAGTCTGGGCGTCCAGAGTGATCATATCGTTGTCTTCCTCGTCCACAACACCGAACAGCTCTGTGAAGGCTCCTCTTGTACCTGATCCTTCCTCACGTGTTACAGCTGTGATCATATTTGCAGCATCCCAGCTTCCGGACTCGCCGCCGTCTTCTGTTGTTGCCGCATCTCCTTCAGCAGATGTGTCATCTGAGCTGCTTCCGCATCCAGCCGCCATGGCAGCTACCATTGATACTGTTGCTAAAATTGCGATAAACTTTTTCATTTTCATGTTCGATAATCTCCTTTTTCAATTCAGATTATTATGTACTGCGCATCTTTGTCTGCGCCGCCGCGGTTCGTTCTCTCCCGTCGACGCTATTCATCATAAAAGAGGAATGTAAAATGTAAAATCAAGTCTATGTTAAATCTATGTAAAGTCGGAAAAAGCTCTGATTTGCGCCTTTTCGCACAATCCAGAGCTTTTCTGTCCGCATTTTATTGTCTAAAATATATAATTCATTTCATTAACCTAACAGGAATTCTCCCAAATCTTCTATAGTATAAAACACCTTATCCGCACCCGCTTCTATAAATCTGTCAGCAACTTCTGCACATTTTTTTTCTCTCTCATCCTGCGTAAGCGCTTCATACTCCTCAAGAGTCAGTCCCATCTCAGAACTTCCGACCACAATACCGGCAGACCAGACACCTGCGTTCTTCCCCTCTTTGATATCAGATACTGTGTCGCCCACTTTCAGCACGCGGCGCACCTTTTTAATTCCGAGTGCTTCGATATTACGGAAGATCATATATGGATACGGACGGCCTTTCTGTCCGGTGGAATCAGGACTGAACCATACATCCGGCTCATACCCTTTTTCCTTCGCCGCAGGAACAACAATATCCATCATCTTATCATTATAGCCTGTAGTGGAACCGATTCTGATACCGTTTCTTTTCAAACGGTTCACAGTCTCCACTACCCCCGGCTTCGGATCCGCATAGAGATGCAGTATACTTAAAAGTTTCTCTTCAAAAATCTCATATAATGCCTGCGCCTCTTCTTCTCCCGGCTCTTTTCCGTACTTTTCCACCCAGAGTTCTTTAATACGTTCCATTTTTAGCATGGTACGGATATGGTCAATTTTGAGCATCCCCATGGGTTCACGCACTTCTTCCATAGTCGGTTCGATGCCATACTGCCTGAAAACTTCTACAAACGCCTGTACCGGCGCCATGCATCCGAAATCTACCGTAGTTCCCGCCCAGTCAAAAATTACTGCCTTAATTTTCTTCATGATTGTACTCCTCCAGAAATTCTTTTATGATCGCACATACTTTCTCAATATCCTCCGGATATATCTCTCCGATATTTCCGATTCGGAATGTCTCGGCCTCTGTCACTTTGCCCGGGTAGATCGCATATCCTCTGTCCTTGATGTACTCATACATCTGTGAGAATGTAAAGTGACATCCTCGATATTGAGGCTGATGTCGGTGAGAACCGGCGTGCCATCATAACTTTTCTTTACATTTTTCAACTCAAGCATAATACTTAACTCCTCTTCTTCACTATAGATCAGTAAAGCTCCTTGCAGCCCCCTTCCGGCGGCCCGCATGAAAGATTATAACTGTATTTTTCGCAGTGTATCTATCAAGAAAAATTCAAGCCTCTGTAAAGAAAATGTAAACTTTACAGAGGCTTAACATACTTTAAGATGTAGAGAATCTACTAACAGTTCAGCTGTCAGGAATGGCGCTGACCGGACTGTTTACCGTCTTGTCCGGCCGTCATACGCTTTATTCCGCACAACTTTCTCGCATTTATTCAGTTGTTCTACATAGTGTTCATAGTCCGAGGAAATCAGTCCCATATATATCATGTCAACGATCTGGATCTGCGTTGACCTGGAGAAGATCGCATTGCCGTAGAAATGCTGATCCTGACTGGTACAGATCAGGATGTCCGCATATCTGGCGATCGTAGAGTCCTTGAAGTTCGTGATCGCGACCGTACATGCTCCGGAGCGCTTGGCCGCTTTCATGGCATCCACTGTATCCTTCGATTCACCGGAATAGGATATCCCCACCGCCACATCCTGGTCAGTCAGACGGCCTGCTGCTATCTGCTGCAGATAACAGTCTGTAAAGTGACGGCAGGGCAGCCCCAGATACAGAAGCTTGGTCAGCAGATCCACTGCCGTGACCTCAGAGTTTTCTACTCCGTAGATATCGATCAGACGGGCATTTTTCAGTGCCTCGATCACTCTTTTGTATATCTTTCCAGAAAAGTTTTTAAGCGTTTCCTCCAGCATCCGCTCCGTCGTCATCGTAATATTGACCGGGATTTCCTCCAGTCCGTCCTTCTTATCCAGTGTATACCCGTACATAAGCTGGGGCTGTCCGTCATTTTCCGCGCTTTCGCCGGATTTGGCAAGTTCGGCGACGAGCTGGTAGCGGAAGTCCTTATATCCTTTATATCCCAGAGATTTGAGCATCCTGAGTATTGTAGGCTGACTGACGCCTGCCGCCCTTGCCAGCCGGTCGATCGGCTCGTCCGCCACCTGTTCCAGATGTTCCAGGATGTAATCCGCCGCCTGTTTCTCGGAACGTCGAAGATCAGCATAACCGGATTCAATCTGTTTTGTAATACTGTTTTTCATTGTTATGTTTCACTTTCCGGAGATCGTCTGTTGCCCTGCACAACACGTGTATAAAGCAGAAGGCAGGTGTAGATAATCTACAGAATTCTCTCCTCGTTTCTCTTAGCTGAATGTAAAACTATTATAACAGATGAAAAAATCCGGCGGCTGCCGGATTATGTTAAATGTTTGTAAAACCGCCGGGCTGCCCACCTCAGGAATTCCAGCAGTTCCTTCAGATCAAATACTCTGAGGTCTTCCACTGCTTTTGCAGGAACATTTCTATATTCCTTCAGATCCAAGAGGACCTTATCTATTCCGGAGAAGTCTGCTTCCTCTATCTTCGGATCACGATCCGCCGACAGCTCCTCCGGCAGATGAAATTTCTCACAGAGCCAGGTATTCATCCTCGTATAATCTCCGTAATAATATTCCTCCGAGAGATACTTTTCAAGCGGCAGGGACTCCCCTGTTTTCTTCAGTCTCACCCGGCTCACATCACCTTTAAATTCTGTAGTATTCCCATGCCGGTCATAATACCCGGCAACACACGGCAGATAGTCCTGAAGGAACGCCTTATCAATATACAGATGATAATAATATCCCAGATACAGCGGATCTTCCAGCTGTTCCCGGTACTTTCTTCGAAATTCTCCCGGTCTCGGCCATACGATCATGCGATCCAGGTACTCCGGGTCATAAAAATGGGATGCCGGCTTTGAGCTGCCGGCATCCGGTAAAAGATTTCCCACATAAAAATCATTCTGCATCCCGCAGTCGCTGCACAGAGAGTCATCTGCCGAAAACAGATCCAGCAGCATACGCGCAGAAGTCAGATGTAATATATATCCCGGCATTGTCGTTTCCTTCTATTCCACTGTCACCGATTTCGCCAGATTTCTCGGTTTATCCACATCAAGACCTTTCGCCACGCTTACATAATATCCCATCAGCTGGAGCGGCACGATCGCAAGACTCGTAGTGAAATACTCGTCTGTCTTCGGTACATACACTGAAAAATCAGCTGTATCTTCTATATTGTAATTACCATATGTTGTAAGTCCCATCAGATAAGCACCGCGGCTCTTGACTTCGACCATATTACTCAGCGTCTTCTCAAAGAGCGCGCTCTGCGTCAGGACTCCCACAACAAGGATTCCGTCCTCGACAAGGCTGATCGTTCCGTGTTTAAGCTCGCCAGCGGCATATGCCTCAGAATGAATGTAGCTGATCTCTTTCATCTTGAGACTGCCCTCCATACTGATCGCATAGTCGATACCTCTGCCAATGAAGAAAATATCTTTTGCATTTGCATATTTGCTTGCAAACCACTGGATCCTCTCTTTGTCGTCGAGTGTCTTCTGTATCTTTTCCGGGAGTGTTCCCATCTCCGCCAGAAGCCCCGCATAACGTTCGTCGTCAATCTTTCCTTTGATTTTTGCCGCCTGGACAGCAAGCAGGTACATGGCGATCAGCTGTGTACTGTAGGCCTTTGTAGTAGCGACAGAAATCTCCGGCCCTGCATAAGTATACAGAATATAATCACTCTCTCTTGCTATACTGGATCCCACTACATTTACAACCCCCAGCACCGGATGGCCTTTTTCTTTCGCCAGACGCAGCGCTGCAAGACTGTCCGCTGTCTCACCTGACTGGGAGATTACGACAACAAGAGAATCCGGCTCAAGGATCGGATCACGGTACCGGAATTCCGATGCAAGATCCACTTCAACCGGAATTCCCGCCAGACTCTCCATCACATATCTGCCCGCAATTCCCACATGGTATGCTGAACCGCATGCTACGATATAGACTCTTTTAAGTCCCGCAAAGATTTCATCCGACAGTCCGGTCTCAGAGAAATCAATCGCACCTTCATGGACATATGCGCCGATCGTATCCTGTACCGCCTTCGGCTGCTCGTGGATCTCTTTCAGCATAAAATGCTCATATCCGCCTTTTTCCGCAGACTCGGCATCCCATTTGATCTCTACAATATCTTTACGGATTTCTTCTCTGTCAATGTTGTAAAAATGTACTTCCTCGCCTGTAAGTTCCGCAATCTCAAGATTTCCGATATAATATACATCTCTTGTCCTGTCAAGAATAGCCGGTACGTCAGATGCGATCAGACATCCTGTTTCACCTTTTCCTATTATAAGAGGGCTGTCTTTCCTTGCCGCAAAGAGCCTTCCCGGATGGTCATGGAACATCACGCCGAAAGCGTAGGATCCTCTGATACGGAGCATACTCCTTGTAAGAGCCTCCAGAGGGGTTCCGGTCTTCTTATAATAATAGTCGACCAGCTTCACGGCAATCTCTGTATCTGTCTGTGAATAAAATGTATATCCGGATTTGACCAGTTTGTCTTTGAGCTCCTGGTAATTCTCGATAATACCGTTATGTACCAGAACAACAGACTTATCGTCTGTGCAGTGGGGATGCGCGTTATTCTCGGAAGGTTCACCGTGTGTCGCCCAGCGGGTATGGCCGATACCGCAGGTGCCGAGCACACTTCTTCCGTTATCCGTCTTTTCTGCCAGTATATTGAGCCGTCCTTTTGCCTTGACGACAGAGATGTCCCCTGACGTCTCGTTGCGGACTGCGATCCCGGCAGAATCATATCCTCTGTATTCCAGCTTCGACAATCCTTCCAGAAGGATCGGCGCCGCCTGTTCTTCTCCTACATATCCGACAATTCCACACATATCTGTAATACCTCCTTTTGCCTTGACATATGATGCACTGCTTTTTCATTGAAAAGGGGAATAAAATCTTTCTCTGTATTTCTGAAAAATCCTATTCCCCCGGCTGCCTTGTTTATGATTATCATGCAGGTGAGCACCTGCAAATACGGAATTTATCATACCATTGCATATTTATGCTGTCAATATTTCTTTCATTTCTTCATTTTCGGTTCGAATATAAAGGATGCAATATATCCGAAAATCAAAGCCGCCGATATTCCCACTGCACTTGCTTTGAATCCGCCCATAAAGATACCGATAAATCCGTACTCGTCCACCGCTTCCTTTACACCCTGCCATAAAACATTGCCGAAACCGAGCAGCGGTACACTGGCGCCGGAACCGGCAAATTCCTGAAAGGGCTTATAGATCCCGCAGAATCCGAGCAGCGCTCCGGTACATACAAGGAGCACCATAACTCTTCCCGGCATCATTTTGGTGCGGTCGAGAAGGATCTGCACTGCCGCACAGATAAGTCCTCCTATAACAAATGCTGTTATATATTCCATCGTAAATGTCTCCCTTCAATGTATCCTTTATTCTGTCTCCGGACAATGTTCCAGTACGATTCCGTGAGCGATCCCGGGAACGCTGGCTCCCTCATTATAGCTTACCGTGGACATCAGAGCGCCTGTCGGGACGAAAAGCACCCGTTTCCATTCCCCGCTCTCGATCTTCGGGATGATAAAAGATGCCAGGGTGACCGCCGCACATCCACAGCCGCTCCCTCCCGCATGTGTATCCTGCGTTTCTCTGTCAAATATAGTCATCCCACAGTCGATATGCTTCTGTCTGATGTCATATCCTTTTCCTCTCACCAGATCAAACAGGATCGACTGTCCCACATAACCAAGATCTCCGGTAATGATTCGGTCATAATCTTTCTCACTTCTTCCCATGTCCTCAAAATTGCAGACTATCGTATCCATCGCCGCAGGCGCCATGCAGGCTCCCATATTCTGAGAATCTTTCAGCCCGTAATCCACGATCTTTCCTACTGTCACGCCCGCAATGCGCACATGTGAAATACGGGTAGTACTGACATCACGCTCCGGTTCTGCCGCGCGTACAAGGAATGCCCCGCTTCCAGTTACGGTCCAGTGAGCCGACAATGGCCGTTGACTGGCATATCCCAGAGGAAATCTGAATTCTTTTTCCGCGCTTCCGAAATGACTCGAGGTGACCGCAAGCATATACTCTCCATACCCCGCCGCGGCGCTCATTCCCGCAAGCGCAAGCGCCTCTCCCGAGGTGGAACATGCTCCGTACAGCCCGAACATCGGAATCTGCAGTGCCTCTACACCCATGGATGTAGCAATTCCCTGACGCAGCAGATCTCCCCCGAAGAGATACCGGATCTCGTCAGCTTTCACATGTGCTTTTCCGAGCGCAAGCACACATGCCTCTTTCTGCATCGTACTCTCTGCCTCTTCCCATGTCTGCGCGCCAAACAGATTGTCTTCGCTTGTCATGTCAAAAAGTTTTCCCAGCGGGCCTTCCGCCTCCTTGCTGCCTGTCACGGATGCCGCGCTCACGATATACGGGGCATTTTCAAACAACAGGCTCTGTTTTCCTTTTGTAATCTGGTTCATATCGATCTCCTCATTTCTTTCACTGTCTGATGATATTATCTGCATTTATAAGCAGAATATGCATAATGCCGGAGTCAAAAGCCCTCAACATCATTTGAAACAGATATTACGCGCATAATTTCCCTGAAAAGAAGAATACTAAAGAAATAAAAATTGCCGGTAAAAACCGGCAGTAAAGGAGATAACTCTATGGATAAGATACAGCGATTAAAACATGAAAAAGAATACGAAAAATATGTCAACGAGAAGACTCCCAGGCATAATGTCTGGCTCAACATGCTCAAGGCGTTTCTCCTTGGCGGCGCCATCTGCACGCTCGGCCAGATCATTTATCACTACTGTGAATTCCGGAATCTGAGCACCGACGAATGCAGCAGCTGGACCTCGCTTATGCTCGTTCTGTTCAGCGTACTGCTCACCGGCACCGGCATCTATCCGAGGCTGGCAAAATGGGGAGGAGCCGGCGCCCTTGTCCCTATCACCGGTTTTGCCAACTCCGTGGCTGCTCCTGCCATTGAATACAAGAAGGAAGGGCAGGTCTTCGGAATCGGCTGTAAGATCTTTACCATCGCAGGTCCCGTGATACTCTACGGAATCTTCACCAGCTGGGCTCTCGGATTTATATATTGGGTCTGGACATCAGTACAATAATATTCTGGTCACTGCTTCTTATAAAAGCGCATCAGAGTATTTTTCTGACTTCCCTGTCCCATGTATATACTCCGTTAATTTCTTCTTCGATATCCGTCCACTGGGTATACACACTGGCGCACAGCCCCTGAGGGATAAGTTTTTTGACTTTCTTCGTCAGTTCCCGGTACGCCCTTCCGAGGGCTTCCTTATCCCTGCACGCGCCATAACCGTACAGTTCCTCGCATGCACTGTGATCCGGCTCCCGGTATGTATGCCCTCCGATCTCCGATAACACTGCCGCACGCTCTTTCTCCGGCCGCACCTTTAATCTGAAAAAGTAGTTATGTACACTCTGCAGGTCTCCGCCTCCCTGATCAAACCATCCGCTTGCCGGGTCGATCAGCCGGTCCGGATCTGCCTCTCTTGCAATACGGGTGAGCTCTTTTGTCTGAAACTGTCCCCATCCCTCATTAAATATCACCCATGTACAGATACTGGGGTGTCCTTTCAGAAGACGGATCGTCTCTTTCATCTCACGCACAAATTCTGTCCTTCCGGTCCTCTCCCTCCTCGCAAGCAGCCACGGATGACTGTCCTTTATCTTTATATTCCGCCATGACATCACTGTTGCCAGATATGTCACAAACCAGTATCGGTAGGCTTCACCTCCGTTGACCATATCCTGCCATACTACGATTCCAAGCCGGTCACAGTGCCAGTACCACCTCTGAGGTTCGATCTTGATATGCTTTCGCACCATATTGAATCCACATCTCTTCATCTCTGTTATATCAAAGATCATTGCCTCATCCGATGGCGCTGTGTACAGCCCGTCCGGCCAGTAGCCCTGATCCAGGACTCCGTTCTGAAACTGTACTTCTCCGTTCATGCAGATGCGCGGAATCCCTTTTTCATCCTTTTCGACAGAAAATCTGCGCATGGCAAAGTAGCTCTCAGCCTGGTCTTCTCCCAGTGTCACAGTATAAAAATAGAGATAAGGTGTCTCACATGTCCAGAGCATAATATCCGGAATCGCAATCTCGATCCATTCACCTGCGGAGCCAATGGCTCTGCAGAGTATTTCTTCAGCCCCGGAGTATTCACATGAATCCGTATACAGCCCCGGTCTGTGAATCTGTACCTGTACCGGCAGACCTGAAGCTCTGTCTCCTTCCTGATGTCCGGAAGTCTTCACTTCTGTCCCTTCATATTTATTATTCTCCGCCGCCGTCACTCGGATACGGACAGTTCCTGCATCCGGATCAGTTACAGACTCGATCGTCTGTATATAAGTTTCCGGTACTTCCTCCATCCACACCGTCTGCCAGATTCCGCTCTGCGCAGTGTAAAACATACCGCCCCGCTCCAGCCGCTGCTTCCCTCTGGCATGGCAGGAAGTATCACTGAGATCTTTCACGGCGACGATCAGCTCATTTTCTCCATCCCTGACCAGCTGTGTAATATCTGCTTCAAAAGGGAGATATCCCCCTGTATGCCGCGCTGCCCGCTGCCCGTTTACATATACGGCACAGGCCTGATCCACTGCCCCGAAATGCAGGATCAGACGTCTGCCGCTCTTTCTGCCGTTCCATCCTTCGATAATAAAGATACGCCGATACCAGAGATACTCATCCGGCATCAGCTGCCTGGATACACCGGAGAGCACAGCCTCCGGCGAGAATGGGACAAGGATCTGTCCGTCGTATTTCTCCGGTATTTTGAATTCTCTTGTGAATGCGTAGTCCCAGTATCCATTCAGATTCGTATAACTGCTCCTTCTGAGCAGAGGACGCGGATACTCCGGAAGGACATTCTGTGGATCAAGTTCTCTTCCCCATCGGGTATATAGCTGTTTCATAAGCATTTTCCTCAATAATCTTAAAATTACATATTTGCAGGCTTTCTTATGTTTCTATTGTGCAGAATCACCCGGAAGATGTCAAGCGCGCTGACGGCCTGTATATAAAAGCCAGTTTTGTGTCATAACTTTGCAGAATACTGCAAGTTTTCTCTCGGGCAAGGCATTATAATACAATCAGAATGATCCAACCGGATAAAATCAAAGGAGGAAATATCATGATCCGAAAATATACCTATGGAACACCTTTTGAGACAGAGGCAGTAGTGTACGGCATCTCTGCATCTGACGGTGCCCCTGCATACGGCGTCATTGATACACAGGATGGTTTTTCTTTTACTTATATCATGGACGAGGAGGATATCGTATACGGTCTGGGTGAATCCAACCGCGGCATCAACAAGCGCGGGTACTGCTATATCAGCAATTGCTCGGACGATCCAAACCACACAGAGGACAAGTTCTCTCTCTACGGTGCATATAACTTCATTATCATCTCCGGTAAGAAAAGTTTCGGACTGTTCTTCGATTATCCTTCAAAGCTGACATTTGATATCGGCTATACGCGTATGGATACCCTGAGAGTTTCCTGCGAGGATGCCAATCTTGCACTGTACGTTATCGATGGTGATACCCCTTACGGGATCGTTAAGCAGTTCCGTAAGATTATCGGGCACAGCTATATCCCGCCGAAATTCGCCTTCGGCTTCGGCCAGAGCCGCTGGGGATATAAGACAAAAGAAGATTTTAAAAAGGTTGCCCAGGGCTACCGTGAGAATCACATTCCGCTGGATATGATCTATATGGATATCGATTATATGGATTCCTACAAGGATTTTACTGTAAATGATGATTTCCGGGATTTTTCCGGATTCGTACAGGAGATGAAAGATCAGCATATCCGTCTTGTTCCGATTATCGACGCAGGCGTAAAAATAGAGGACGGCTATGATGTATACGAAGAAGGTGTACAGAACCGCTACTTCTGCCAGAGGGAAGACGGAAGCGACTTCGTAGCGGCAGTATGGCCGGGTGACACACATTTCCCAGATGTACTGAATCCTGAGGCGCGGAAATGGTTCGGAGATAAATATCGTTTCCTCACGGACCAGGGTATCGAAGGATTCTGGAACGATATGAACGAGCCTGCGATCTTCTACTCGAAAGAAGGTCTTGAAGAAGCAAAAGAGATGGCACGCAAGTTTGCCGAGACCGGAAGCTGCAATTGGGACGGCAGTGAAAAGAAGTCCGAAGGCGGGGATGATATCGGCGTCTGGCAGCTCGGCGGCAAACTTACAAGTCTCGCAAACAGCCAGGATGATTATAAGAGATTTTATCATAATGTAAACGGCAGGAAAATCCGTCACGACAAGGTCCACAATCTGTATGGATTTAATATGACAAGAGCCGCAGGCGAAGCGTTTGAGCGCATCAATCCAGACAGACGTTTCCTGATGTTCTCCCGTTCCTCCTATGTCGGAATGCATCGCTACGGCGGCGTATGGACAGGTGACAACCGCTCCTGGTGGTCACATATCCTGCTCAACCTGAAGATGATGCCATCACTCAATATGTGCGGATTTCTCTATACGGGAGCTGATCTGGGCGGATTCGGGTCCGACACTACAAGAGACCTTCTGCTCCGTTTCCTGGCGCTGGGCGTATTCACACCGCTCATGAGAAATCACTCAGCTCTCGGTACAAGGGAGCAGGAATGTTATCAGTTTGAGGACATGGAAGATTTTCGCCATGTAGTCGGCGTCAGATACCGCCTTCTGCCCTATCTGTACAGCGAGTACATGAAAGCTGCACTGAACGACGATATGTATTTCAAACCGCTCGCCTTCGTCTATCCGGAGGACAAAATGGCGTCCCGCATCGAAGATCAGCTCATGCTCGGCAATGAGATTATGATCGCACCGGTCTACGAGCAGAATGGGAAAGGCAGATATGTATACCTGCCGGAAGAAATGAAATTCGTCAAATTTCTGCCTGATGGAAGTATCTCTGAAGAGATCCTTGGAAAAGGCATCCACTATGTGGATATCGCGCTCAACGAAGTACCGCTGTTCATCCGCGCCGGAAAATGCATCCCCGTGGCAGATGCGGCGGAATGCGTGGATGAAATCGATACAGATACAATCCGGCTGATCGGTTATGAAGGGGCAGAATACATGCTCTACGATGATGACGGAGTTCATAAAGATTATGATCTTGAGAAAAACTGTCGCATATTAAAATAACCGAAAACGGATATGGGGACGTAGTAAAACCCGTTTTTACTACGTCCCCATATCCAAAAAAGGAGAAAAAATGGATAATATTGAGAGAAGAGACAAAGAAATGGCTTATATTTCCGATGATTCCGTAATGGAAGAACAGAAAGTCTGCCGTAAGATCCTGCAGCGCCTGAACACCGTCGACCGTTCTGATTTTGACGAGATCGGTAAGATTGTCAAAGAACTGCTCGGAAAGTCTGACGGAGCATTTATCAATCCGCCGTTCTACTGTGATTACGGCTCCCACATCGAAGTCGGGAAAAACTTCTTTGCAAACTATAACTGTACGATCATAGACGTTGCAAAAGTAAAGATTGGTGACAACTGCCAGATGGCGCCAAACGTAGCGGTCTACACTGCCGGGCACCCTATTCATCCGGTCTCCCGCAACTCCCTTTACGAGTACGGCATCAGCGTGACCATCGGTGACAATGTCTGGATCGGAGGAAACACCGTTATTATGCCAGGAGTCCATATCGGGAGCAACACAGTCATCGGTGCCGGAAGCGTAGTAACGAAAGATATCCCTGACTGGGTCGTTGCGGCAGGGAATCCATGCAGAGTGATCAGACAGATCACAGATGAGGATAAAAAATATTATTATAAAGACAGAGAATTCGATCCTGAGGCATGGGAATTTATTTCAAGCCTCAAATAAAATTTAACTGGATTTAAAAAGGCGTATCTGACTGCCCAAAAGCGGTCGGATACGCCGTCAATATTTCTATATACTATTTCATCAGTTCACGTCTCTTTTTAAGGACTGATCCTGCTGCAGTTCCCGATCCGAGAAGCGCCGCCAGCGCAATGTACAAACCGGTACTGTTATCTCCGGTCTGAGGAGCTTTTTTCATGTTTTTCTCCGCATTTTTCTTATCGTCTGCTTGTCCGCTTACAGATGAGCCGCCGTCTGATAACTCATCCCCTTTTGCCGGTGTATCATCATCGTTCTGGCTGCCATCAGCCGGACCTCCTTCAGGCTTCTGCTCATCTTCTCCGTCTCCCGGCTGCTCCGGTGAAGGATCCGTATCTTCTTCCTGTCCCTCAATGATATAATTGCCGTCAGCATCCTGTGCAAGTCCCGCTTCTTCCGCTCCTGTGATAGTCACCAGATCTGTATCATTGTCTTTATCTATATAGATGACATTCTGATCACTGCCCGACATATTTACTGCGGAGCCGTCCGCAAATGTGACGCCTGCCGCGCCATTTTTCGTATCAACATTAATTCCTCCCCAGGAATTCTCACCAAGAAGGAGATTTAATTTCCCCTCTACAGTAACTGTTCCACCGTTGACGATCATTCCCGCTCCTCCTGCGGTCTCCCGATTATCGAGCGTGATATCTTTAAGGGTGGCAGATACTCTGTATACGTGAAGTGCGGATTTATTTGCTGACGCTGTTTTGATCCCCAGTCCTTCGAGCACTACGCCATCGGCCATTATTGTCACAACATTGTCTGCTCCGATCGCACCGGATCCATTGATCGTGTAATTTCCTGAAGCACTGCTTCTCATAGTCGTTGCTTCTCTTAAATACAGCGGAGCTGTCAAAGTCACATCCTTGTTTAATTCGATAAGTGATATGTCAGCTCCTGCTTCAGTTTTCGCTTTGACGAACTGAGCCAGATTGGAATCTGCTACGTAGGCTGTCTGACGGTGATTGGCACCCCCGTCTTTTTCTGTAACAACTACCGTAAATCCGGCTCCGGTCACAGATGCGTCATCGCCCTCACTGCAGATTACCGACTGAGTATCTGTCACCGGTGTCACATTTAATGCCGCGCCTGAAAAATCAGCCTTTGCATTGTCTACATTGATTCCGTACCACGAACTGCTTCCCAGTGTCAGTTTGACAGCGCCGTTGAAGACCGCCTCTGCTCCGTTATTGATAATGACCGGCGCTCCGCCTGCCGCACTGCTGTGGTCAATCGTCAGGTCGTTTACTGTCAGATCAGTTCCATATACATGGAGCGCCGACTTATTTCCTGCTGATGTCCGGATCATCACACCTTCCAGTGTAACTTTATTTCCCATCAGCGTAACAAGATTTCCTGTTACACTGTCTGTTCCCACAAGTGTTCCGCCTTTGATCACTACGTCATTATTTACGTAAAGAGGGCTGGTAAGCTCTATACGCTGCCCCGTCAGATTGATCTCTCCTCCCTGAGCGATCGCATCTGCGAGCTCCTGCTCTGTATCGATCACATCAGCGCTGGCTGATACGCCGGCTGTTTCCACTGCCGTATTTCTCTCTGCGTCCGGGGACTGAACTTCCTGTGTCCCACTTATCTCTCCAGCTTCCTGCATTGCAGGTGTTTCTTCCTGTCTATCTGCTTCGGGCGTCTCGGGCACCTCTTCAGTTTCGACTAATCCCTCCGTATCTAATTCCTGTATATCCTCAGTCTGCTGCACTGTCTGTATCTCTGATGTATCCTCCGCCGCAGGTGCCGCAAGAACAAGCCCCGGAGCCCCGGCCACCATAGCCGCGGTTATAACTACAGCTAAAAATTTTCTCTTCATACTGATCTCCTGTATTAGTTATATTTTGAAATTATCTTCAGGCGCCCGAATAATTTCACTGCAAGAGTATACTAATCCGTACAGATAATTGTCAACATTCCAAGGGGGAAAAAGGACAGGGAAATACAGGAAAAAAAGGAAAATTTTACACCATCCCCATACTCCTTAATATGTACAGCCATCCCGTCATTGTGAATGCGCTGAACAATGTTGTCAGCATGACTACGCTGGAGGTCAGCACGCCCTCGTGCCCCATATTCCGTGCCATCACATAGCAGCTCACCGTAGTGGCCGAGCTGAGCATGACAAGGATCGCCACCAGTTCTTCCCGGCGGAACCCCATCCACACGGCAAGCGGCAGGAACAGGGCTGCGAACAGCACAAGCTTCATCACGGAAGCTGCAGCTGCAGGCTTCACTTTCCCGAATGCCTTCTTTATGTCAAAGCTTGCTCCCATCGCCATCAGTCCCAGCGGAGTTGCGACTGCTCCGATGTCTGATACCGTTTTCTCCAGGATAGACGGCATGGGGAGCCTGAGTGCTGACCAGAGAAGCCCCGCTGCGATACCAAGGATGATCGGATTCGTAACGATTCCTTTCAGCGTTGTCTTCCACACTTCTTTATCCAGTTTTTTTCTATCTGGTTTAAAGAAAGAGAGGACGACGACCGCCATGATATTATAGAGCGGCACGCTGCCAATGATCATCAGCGGAGCCATCCCCGCATTCCCGTAAATATTCTGGATAAAAGCAATCCCGAGGAGCGCCGCGCTGCTCCGATAAGATGCCTGGATAAACTCTCCCTGTATGCTCTTATCATGCCACAGGAAAGATACCAGAGCCGCCAGTATGATACATACCAGTGTGACCACAAAGCAGAATAATACAAACTTCATGTTCCACACCTGCGCGAAATCCACCGTCGAAAGATCCTCAAACAGCAGGACCGGCAGAGGTATGAGAAATACGAATTTATTCATTTTCGATGCAAATACATCGTCGATCACTCCCAGCTTTTTCAGCAGGAATCCCAGTATCATCAAAAGAAAGATAGGTACTGTGGCGTTCAGGCTGAATATCAGATTTTCCATAACACATAACTCCCTTTCCATATTCCAATTTTTATCAATCTTTCACCGGTAGCACGATCTTCACTCCAAAACCTCCATGGCCTCCCCTGCCGATCTCCACACACCCGCCATGTGACTCTGCGATCTGCTTTACGATCAGCAGCCCCAGTCCATGACGCTGTTCTGTAGTATTCGTATCACACACCATATAATGCGGGGCATGATTCAGCTTTTCGATCTGCTCGTCGGAGGCGCCTGTTCCGTCGTCCTCCACCGAGATCACACAGTATCCTCCTGCAGCCACTGATACATAGATTGTACATCCGTCTTCATTATGGTTCATGCTGTTCTGGATCAGATTTGAAATTGCCCTCTTCATAAGCTCCTTATCTGCATATATACGACAGACTGTAAGTGCATCTTCTGTTTCCCACTCGATGGGATATCTCCCTTCCACATCCATATTGATAAAGTCGACCGCCACCTGACGGGCAAGGGCCACCGCATTGATATCTTCCCGGACAAGGGGCTGCATGTTGTACTCCATCTTTGACGCCAAGTTCAGGTCGTTGATCAAGCCCTTCATCCTGCGGCTCTGACGGACGATCGCAGATGCTTTCTTTCTGTCCTCTTCCCGCAGGTACGTCAAATTTTCAATCTGTCCTGCATAGCCCATAACCATAGACAGAGGCGTACGTATATCGTGGGACACCCCTGCGATCCAGTTGGCACGGGCAGCGTCTTTTTTCATTAGCTGATACTTCTGCGACTGGAGGACTTCAGAAGCCTTATTGAGATGAAAGGCAAGTTCTGAGAGTATGCCTTTTTCTTTCAGGCGGACCGGTTCTCCTTCCGGAAGTCTGCGGATCCCGTCCACGATCGGACGCACAGAACGTAGCAGCCCGGAATTTGCCCCGAGATAGATGAGCATCACCAGTAAAATATTTCCTCCCAGCACCAGCAGCACTGTCCTTGGGGCGCTCTCGATCATCTGATAATCCCAGCTCGGATACATATGTTTCCAGAAACTCTTCTGCGGATATCCGAGAATCATAAGTCCCTCTTCTCCCGTTCCGGTAAATGTGGGACAGTCGTTGATATATCCCCGGGTGAGCGACGTGATCTCCGAGGCAGTATATTGGAGCGGCACCGTATCCGGCAGATTATCCGAGTGCCACAACGCCTTCAGCGTGCCGTTATCTATATAGACCGCCCATATATTTTTACTTTCCAGTTCTGTCTGCATCTTCTCCGGCAGCGTATATCCTTCTTCTGTCGCCGTCATAGCCTCCGCCGCCTCCTGCGCAGTTGTCCACGGCCCTCCGTTCGAAGAATGTCCGACTGTATAAAAGACCAGAAAGCCTATGTTGAGTACCAGGAAGAGAAAAATACTAAGGAGCAGGATCAGGACAAATCTCCGGATCAGTTTGGGAATGCTTTTCATAATCCGTCATTTCCTTTCTTGGATCGTTCTTATTTTTATGACTGTACTCTCTCTTATCAGGAAGCGCAGTATCACGCGATGATCAGCTTATATCCCAGTCCTTTGACTGTAACCAGAGAGACCGGCTTCGATGGATTTGTCTCTATCTTCTCCCTGATGCGCCGGATGTGAGCCATTAGAGAGTTCTCGTATCCGTACGGATTATCTCCCCAGGCTGCCTCGCAGAGAGCGTCAATCGTCACAATGCGCCCGGCATTACGGTATAGAGCCGACAAAAGTTCATATTCCTTTGCAGTCAGCGGAATCCTCTCTCCTTCCTTGATTACTTCCGCACGCTCCAGATCAATCTTGCAGCCGCTCAGTTTTACAAGCGGATCTTCCTCTTTATAGCTCCTTCTGAGGATAGCAGCAACACGGAAAAGCAGTTCCTTCGGCAAAAAAGGCTTTACAATATAGTCGTCCGCACCCAGACCGAACCCTCTGAATTTATCCTCATCCTCTCCCCGGGCTGTCAGAAAGAGCACAGGATAGTCACCCTTTTCCCTCAGCTTTTCCATTAGTCCAAATCCGTCGCCGTCCGGCAGCATTACATCGAGGATAGCCAGCTCCGGCTCAGATTTTTCCGCCTCCTTCAGCGCTTCCTCCACTGTGCCCGCTGTCCGGATATTCTCATATCCGTCCTCTCTTAATATAGATACGACCATATCGAGCAGCTCCGGCTCATCGTCCACGAGCAGAATCTGTTTCTTCTTTATATAATCTGATATCATAGACATTTTCCTCCTTTTCCGGCAAAGCATCCCTGCGTCATCCTTTTCTCCCGTCGGGCTTCGCCACTATCAGACTGCGGCACATATCCTTACCAGAAATATTGTAGCACAGCAGTCTCATGTTTTGTATTCTACACTGCAAATGTAAGGTAAATGTAAGGCAGAGAGAAGATTGATGTAAGGTTCGTCTTTTATGATAAAGATACAGCGACGGGAACCCCCGCCGCCGGCCAATAAAACAAAAGGAGAGACATATCATGAATATTATTCAGACAAGAAATCTGACCAAATCCTACGGCGACTTCACCGCAGTCTCAAATCTGAACCTGCATGTCCCAAAAGGATCTGTCTACGGCTTTGTCGGACCTAACGGAGCCGGAAAATCAACGACTATGAAGATGTTCCTCGGGCTCACCCGTCCAAGCAGCGGAGCATTTGTCATCGATAAAATGAGCTACCCCCACAACCGCGTAAAGATTTTAAGAGAGATCGGTTCTTTTATCGAAGCCCCTGCTTTCTACGGGAATCTGACCGGAGAAGAGAACCTGGATATCATCCGGCGCATCCTGCGACTGCCGAGATCCAGCGTGGATGATGCCCTTGAGCTTGTAGATCTGACTCCTCACAAGAAACGACTCGCACGGAAGTATTCCCTGGGCATGAAGCAGCGTCTCGGGCTGGCAGGAGCTCTGCTCGGGAGACCGCCCATCCTGATCCTCGACGAGCCGACGAACGGCCTTGATCCAGTGGGAATCCACGAGATCCGTACCCTGATCCGCACCCTGCCGGAGAAATTCAACTGCACGGTATTCGTATCGTCTCATCTTCTCTCGGAGATCGAACTCATGGCAGATCACATCGGCATCCTCAACCACGGACACCTTCTCTTTGAAGGAACTCCCGAGGAGCTGAAGGAAAAAGCTGCTTTCGAAGGGTATCCCGACGACAATCTGGAAGATATGTTCCTGGCGCTGATCGAGGAAGACAATATAAAGCGGGGTGGTGTGAAATGAGTTTTCGGTTGGAATGTAAAAAAATCCGAAGGACGGGTCTGGCGGGCGCGTTTATCGCCGGAAGCATCATAGCAGCGGCACTTCCAGTCATAAATACAGCCGCCCGCCCGGATACTTTTACCTCTATGGCAGGCTCACCTGCCGCAGTCCTCGCGGACTCCAATCTGCAGATTATTTCCATGTTAAACCTTCTGCTCATTACAGCCGGAGCGTGCATCTTATACCACATGGAATATGCGGATAATGCAATCCAGAAGATGCAGTCGCTCCCGATCCGGGAGTCCGGACTTTTCAGCGGGAAATGTGGTATACTCCTGCCGTTTCTTGTCTTGATGTTCGTCTTTGAAGCTGCCTCTCTGTGTTTCTGCGGAGGGTACTGGCTGAACGCCGGAAGAGAAGAACTCGTCGAAGTGCTGCAGACTCTCGGCTTTACAATGCTCCTTACGCTCCCTGCAGCCGTGACCGCTCTTGTGATTGCATCTGCATGCCGCAATCTGTGGACCGCGCTCGGGATTGGAATATTATGTATCTTTTTGGCGACCATGCTCCCCGCAGATATTTTTATTGCGTCACTGTTTCCGTATGCTCTGCCGTTTCAGTTATTACCGGGCATGGGGACAGACCGGGTAATCCATTACTGTATCGCCGCTGTGTGCGAAGCTGCCGCCGCATGTGCCGCAGAAATTATTTACTTAAAAGTCAGGAGGTTGTCTGCATGAATATTTTTACGATAGCAGCAGTTGAATTTAAGAAAATAAGGCGCTCGAAGATCCTGCTGATCATGATCGCCGCCACGGTCATCCTGTGGCTTCCGAATGTTCTGAACGCTGATCTGAACTTCGATATGAGTGATATAGGCATCTCACCGGAGGACAGCTTCTTCATCCAGGGCTTCATGGGGATGGCATGGTTTATCTATCCGGCGGTCATGGTCGTCACCACTGTCCTTCTCGTACAGACAGAACGGACGAACCACGGCATCCTCAAGATGCTCTCCCTGCCGGTCAGCACACCCGTTATGTGCCTTGCGAAGTTCATCGTACTGGCGGTAATCTCAGCAGTCTTCATCCTGCTTATGACTGCCGGGTATTATATCGCTGCAGTTGCTGCGGGTACGCTGCATGATTATATCTTTATCCTGTCGCCCGCCTATGTGCTTCCCTTTGCCGGGAAACTGTATCTGGCTTCCCTGCCTATGCTTACCGTGTTCTGGCTGATTGCTGTTTGCATATCAACGCCTGTTTTTTCCATTGGCGCCGGTCTTGTCCTGATCGTACCGAGCGTACTTATCAACAATACAAAAGGATGGTTCCTCTATCCGATGGGATATCCGTTCTATCTTATAATGTCAGAGTATGGGGAGGTAGCAGAAAATATCGGAAAGAATACGGTCGATTTGATCCCGTGGATTCCCGTCGCCGTTTGTATCTCGCTGTTCTGTCTGCTGATTTCCTGCCTGTGTTTCGGGCGAAATGAAAGGAGATAATCAATATGAAAGAGAAAATATTAACCGCAGTCAGTACACTTATGATCTTCATCCCATGGACGATCCTGCCGCTCCGCACCTGCAGCTGGGCACTCGAGTCGCCTGCGGCTGAAATCATCATTTACAGTTATGCCGCGTTTATGGTATTCAGCGGAATCTTCACCCTGCTGTCATACACGACAGCAGGAGTGAAAAATATTCTGATGAAGATCTGTCTTGTCATCACACTAATGTATGCTGCAGGCGCTGTAGCAATCATTGGAATGACTTTTGTATAATGTCCGCTCCGGGATCGATGCAGTAAAAATATGCCGTTTATTCTCCAACGATACATACGCGGATCAGGTTCGTCCGTCCCGGGATACCAAGCGGAATACCGCCTGTGAACACAATCTTGTCTCCTTCTTCCACAATCCCGTGCGTCTGGGCCGCTTCTATTGCACGCAGACAGAGGATCTCGGAACTGTACTCTTCCCTGATCTGCAGTGGAAGAATTCCCCATGACAGATTAAGCTGCCTGTATACTTTCTCTGAACTGGAGCATCCCGCGATCAGGCATTCCGGGCGGTACTTGGAAATCATTCTTGCCGTATTACCTGTCTTGCTCACTGCCAGTATTGCATTCGCTTTCAGGTCAATGGCAGTCATACATGTGGCATGTGAGATCGCATTGGTGATATCCGGTTCCTCGCTCCGCTCTCTTCTGCGGAAGATTGCATTATAGTCAATGTTGCGCTCCATATGAACTGCGATCTTGACC
Source organism: Mediterraneibacter catenae (assembly GCF_008691045.1). Classification (GTDB taxonomy): domain Bacteria; phylum Bacillota; class Clostridia; order Lachnospirales; family Lachnospiraceae; genus Mediterraneibacter; species Mediterraneibacter ornithocaccae. Next base: position 355,695 of record NZ_VMSO01000001.1, on the reverse strand, counting down.
ATCATCTTAAGCGCCTCTACCGGATATTGTCCTGCCGCTGTCTCACCGGAAAGCATGATAGCACTCGTCCCCTGTGCGATCGCATTGGCAACATCCGTAGTCTCAGCACGTGTCGGTCTCGGATGGATCATCATAGAGTCAAGCATCTGCGTAGCAGTAATAACGACCTTGCCCGCCTCATACACTTTCTCAATGATGCGCTGCTGGATGATCGGCACATGCTCAAGGGGAATTTCCACCCCCATGTCGCCTCTGGCAATCATGATGCCGTCCGCCTCCTCGATGATCGCATCAATGTTGTCAACACCCTGCTGATTCTCGATCTTAGCAATGATATTGATGGACTGTCCGCCATTATCATTTAACAGCTTTCTCATCTCTCTGACATCGTCTGCTGTTCTTGTAAATGATGCTGCTACAAAGTCAAAATCTTCCTGTATGCCGAACATAAGGTCATCTCTGTCCTTCGGACTGATGAACGGCATTTTCAGCTCCACACCCGGAACATTGACACCCTTGTGATCTGAAATATCGCCGCCGTTCTTTACTCTGCAGACGATATCTTTTCCAACTATATTTACGACTTCCATGCCCACAAGACCATCGTCGATAAGGATAGAATCTCCCGGCTGTACATCTTTATAAAGATCTTTATAGGTAATAGATACGCGTTCATTCGTTCCGTCAATTTCGTCATTCACAAGCATGAACTCCTGGCCTTCTTCCAGTGTGATCTTATGATCTTTAAAGCATCCGATACGGATCTCCGGTCCTTTTGTATCCAGGAGTGCCGCTATAGGCTTGTCAAACTGTTTGCGGAGCGTCTTTAATTTTTCAAGACGCACTTTCTGTTCTTCATGGGTTCCATGTGAAAAATTGAACCGCGCCACATCCATCCCCTCTCTGATGAGAGCTTCCAGGATTCCTTCCTTGTCTGTGGCAGGTCCGAGTGTACAGATGATCTTTGTCTTTCTCATAATACTTCCTTTCCGGATGACTCCTTGCTTTGATAAAACGGAACAGTCCTTTATCCTTGTGAACTGTTAAAGTTATTATAACATTATTAGGAGGCCAATATCCAGACAGAAATCATAATAAGAGCTGTTTCTTAACGCATGTACAACATAAAAAACACTTTCTGCAAGCAGTATGCTGATACAGAAAGTGTTTACATATAGTCATCAGCTGACTACCGGCTTTTCTATAATTGAGAGGCTGCCTCATTCACACATCTGAGTGCATTAAGGCTTCTCGGATATCCGATGTATGGAAGGCACTGGGAAATGATCTTAATCAGAAACAATTTGTCATTTCCTACTTTCATATTGCCGGCAGCATGGGAGGTGAGCTGCGGTTCGCATCCGCCCTGTGCTGCCAGGAAACAGAACGTGATCATCTCCCTCTGAGCATATCCCAGACCTGTGCGGGTATAATAATCACCGAAGCAGTTGCCGGAAAGCCAGCGGTTGATATGTCGGCTCTCCTCCGGTCCTGATGTTGCAAATCCTTTCATACCGTCGCCAAAGATATCGACCTGTGCCTGCTCGCCCTTTTCTACACGATCCTCACTGGTTGTGGTCGCCTGTCCTTCAAGCGGAAGTGTAATTCCTTTTTCTGTCAGGATATCATTAGCAGCATCGAAAAACGGACGCACTCTTCCGATTCCGAGATAAGCACATGCCTGATAGACGATTTCCTTCACTTCCACCGGTGTTACTCCGAGATTCAGTGCCCCCGGAAGGATTTCTCTGAATTCATCGATTCCCTGACATCCAATGAGGGCTGACAGGATTGCCATCATCCTTGTACGGTCGTCGAGGTCGTCCTGACTGACAACTTCGTCACAGGAGAAATTCGTAAAGAACTCGGAAAACTCCGGGTCTGTGGACGCGAGTTTATACTCTCCGCCGGGATATAATCTGTTAATATATTTTTCTGCTGCTTCTGTCATGATCATTACTCCCTTTCATAGCATGCTATTTTAATTTTCCGTATTCTTCGTCCGAAACTTCCTCAAGCCATTCATTGGATGCGCCCTCAGCCGGCACCTCAATAGCAAGATGCTGGAACCAACTATCCTTTGCTGCTCCATGCCAATGTTTTACCTCCGGCGGAATATTCACAACATCGCCTGCATGCAGCTCCTGTGCAGGTTTTCCCCACTCCTGATACCAGCCACGTCCGCCTGTTACAAGCAGGATCTGACCGCCTTTGTGGTGGATGTGCCAGTTGTTACGGCAGCCCGGCTCGAATGTCACGTTGCCGACTCCAACTCTTTCTGTTGTGAGCATTTTCAGGTAGCTCTGTCCGATAAAATACTGGGCAAACGCTGTGTTCGGCTCGCCGATCTCAAATACACTTCCACCGCCTAAGTCCTGTTTCATTTTTTCTGTATCCATGTGTAACGCCTCCAGTTTGAAATACAATTATTATCTTTTGGTCTGTATATATTGTATAACCGGTTGAGACTATAGACAAATACTTTGTTTACATGGTGGAGTATGCCTGGGAGGTATGATTATTAAATGCCACATACTGTTCGATCACTCTTTAGCAGCCGGGTACTCGTTGCAGAGCAGCCTGTATGCCGGCTCGTCTTCCTCGATAGATGGAAATCTTCCGATTGGCTCATAAAAGCGGTTGTCATTCTCATCATCATTACACATGGAAACTTCTCCGAGCAGAACATCTCCCGTACCTTCCTCTACATGAAAATCATGATAGAGATAAGGCTGGATTGTGATACTTTCTCCCGGTATCAGTCTCACACGTGTTCCCGCAGGAACAGTATAGGTTCTTCCGTCACTGTGTACGGTCACATCAGTGTCTGCAAACCCTCCGTCCTCTGTAGAATTATATACTGTAATCAGTAATGTCCCATCCCAGCATATTGTCCCTGATCTCATCGTACTCATGACTCTTCGATTTCCACTCCTCCGGTGTCCAGTTACAGAACGGCGGGATTTCGAATCCGTGCTCTTTGATCAGTTTTTCCATGTCTTTGATTACCGCGTTGATTTTTGACCGTTTCATTATGATTCTCCTCTCTTTGACTCTGCTTTCTATCTATTTTACACCGTCAGAAGCGGTATTTCATATACTTCTCAAATACTGCTGGCTAAAATCATCTCATTATTTCCATAATCTCTGCGATCATCGCAGCGCGGTTAAACGGTACCATGAAGTAAAATCCATCTGCAATTTCACCAAGTTTTCCTGCAATTCCGGCTGCGATCCGTACGCCCGCTGCCTGTGCTTCTTCTCTGCTCATATCTTTGGTGTACTGTGCGATGATCTCATCCGGTACATGGATTCCCGTAATCTCATTTTTCATAAACAACGCGTTGCGGTAACTGACCAGCGGCATAATTCCGCAGATGATCTTTGTGTCTATCCTGCTCTTTATGTAACGGATCCGCTCAATATCCTCATCAGAATAGATCGGCTGTGTCAGAAAGAAGGAGGCGCCTGCCTCGCATTTTTTCTCCATTCTTCTGATCTCTGCATCAATATTTTTTCTGCCATAATTCAACGCTCCGCCATAAGCGATCGGATCTTCGGAGAAGAGTTCCCGGTTCATCTGCCTTACATAGTTCATCAGAGTAACCGAGTGATGGTCATAGACTGAAGTAATGCTTCCTCTGTCTCCCACCGGCACCGGATCTCCGGTCACAAACAGGAAATTCCGTATGCCGTTCATGTATGCTCCAAGTATTTCCGAGCCGATCCCTATCGTATTCCTGTCGCGGCACGCCATATGGGGCATAGTCTCAATCTGCATCTGATTTGATACTTTGACAGCAGACATTGCGGCAGAAGCGCGCATCTTTCCCATCGGGGAGTCTGAAAACGTGATCATTTCCACCCCGGCGCGTTTAAGGACTCCCGCTGCCTCCATCATCTTCCTGTCATTTCCGTCAAAAGGAGGATCCAGCTCGGCAATCACTACTTTTTCGCCTGAGTAGAGCTTTCTGATAAACAGATTATTGTCATAGCGGATCTCTGACTCTGCACGCTGCTCCGGACGGTCTGCAAGTCTTTTTGCAATTGGCATGTTTTCTGCGGTCCGTGCCAGCCGCCTCGTATATGACGGATTGGTTCCACAGCATCCGCCGATTACATTCACCCCGAGGGCTGCAATTTCCTTCATTGCCTCGCAGAAATATCCCGAGTTATCACGATAGATCATTCTGTTCTCGATACGGTCCGCATACCCTGCATTCGGTGAGACAGCCACGATCAGTTCTCCCAGGTTCTGCCGCTTCATCAGTCTGCTCAGATGAGACGGACCGACGCCGCAGTTGAAGCCGATCCCGTCTATCAGATCACTTTCCTTCGCTGTTTTGATCAGCTCTCCCATACTGAGCCCCGTCTTAGTATAACCAAATGCATTGACAGAAAAGCTTGCCATGATAAAGGCGTGTCTTATACTTCTGATCCATTCGGCCACAGGCAGGATACGCTCAAAATCTGCAAATGTTTCAAACCAGATCAGATTGATCCCTGCATCCAGATGAGCCCTGACCATTTCCTTATATTCCTCGATAATCTCTTCATCCTGATCATCAGAGCTATGCTGTTCCGGTACAGGTCCGATATCCCCGGCAATATAGATTTCTTTCAGCTTACGCCCTTCCTCAGCTGCAGCCGTCTGTTCCTGTTTTACCGCTGTCTTTGCAATCCGGCATGCGGCTGAGACATTGTCGTAAACTGTTTTCAACCGCTCGTCTCTCGTCATTTTTCCCGCACGATCGGGACACAGCGTCCGGACATTTGATGCAAAACTGTTCGTTCTCAGGATATCAGCTCCTGCTTTGATATATTCTCGATGAATTGTCTCTATCTTGCAGGGATCTGCCAGATTATCAAGCTCGGGTGCTCTCCGGGTGTCCCCGTATTTTTCTCTGTAATATGTTCCAAGCGCCCCATCCGCAACCAGGCAGCGCGATCTGAATATAGTATGAAAATCCATATATGTCCTTCCTCTCTGTATCCGCTTTATAAAACCTTCTTCCGCCGATACCGCCGGCAAATGAAAATATTATATCACATTTCATATATAAATTTAAATCTTTCATTTTCAGAACATAAATTATTCACTCTTTTTCTAAAAATGCTTCACATACCGGGTATACATTGGATACAAAAGATAGGAGGTCAAACCGTGAGCAATTATATCTATCACTCAAATCCGCCGGAGACTCCCCGGATACCGGACATGTCTCGGGAAGACAAGAAAAGGGGATCATTCCGCCGCAATATACGCATCTTTTGTATCTGTCTGTTCCTTGCTGTAGCGGCGCTGACCTTGGCCGCTGTGCTTTTTCTCAGCGGATCTTACTCTTCTATTGATGAATATAATGATGATAATTCAGCGGGCAATGCATCGACTGCCTGGATAGAGACCAGCAGGACTGATTCCGTCTGTTAGCTCAATGTATAGTAAGTTCCGAATGCCAGCTCGCTCAAGTCCACATTTCCGGTGATCTCGCCCGTCCCGGTAAGTCTCGAGGAAGCCGCCACATAGCTGTCGGACTGATTTCCTTCCTCGTCCACAGAGTAGATCCACACCGTATAATACTCTGCAGATTCATCACCGGTAAAGCTGAAGTCTCCCGTCTCGCCGTCAAAAACGAAGTTATTCGTATTTTCTGCTGATGTATCCGCTCCTGAACCGCTGTCAGTCCCGGAAGTTCCGTCGTATCCGTCTGTGCCGCTCTCTGTACCGGCATCCGTACTGCTCTCCGCCGCTGCATCCGTCGTATCCTCTGTTGCTGCCTGCGCCGTGGAAAATGCCAGTGCCTTCTTCAAAGCATGCCGCCGAGTCGTACTCGAGCGTTGATCCATCCACGGTTCCGCCGCCTAAATACATCGAGATATCATCCTGCATGCGTGCGAGCACGCAGTTGATGATCACGAGCATACAGATCATCACCGCGATGACCGACAGTTTTGACCTGCCGGATTTTGCTGTCATCTCAGACATGTTTTTACCTCCCATTCTGTTTGATATTTTTTATGGTTCCAGAATATCATCCGGGAGGATTTTATGCGGATTACGGCACAATTGGTCGAAAACGCGGCACAATCGGTCAACGCCTTCCTTTTATTTCAGTTTCCAGTTCTGGCTTTCCGACTGCAGTTTCACCATGCGGGCATAGATTCCGTTCTTCTCCAGCAGTTTCTCCGGAGAGCCTTCTTCTGCCACCGCGCCGTCTGCAAGCACCACAATCTTATCGGCGCCGGCCACAGTGCGCATCCGGTGGGCGATCACCAGTACGGTCTTATCAGCGATCAGACGGGAAAGCGCTGTCTGGATCAGCGTCTCATTTTCAACATCCAGTGACGCCGTCGCCTCGTCTAAGAGGATGATCGGAGCATTTTTCAGAAAAGCACGGGCTATGGAAATGCGCTGACGTTCTCCGCCCGAAAGTTCACAGCCGTTTTCCCCGATGTCCGTATTCCACCCATCCGGCAGCTTTTCCGCAAATTCATCCACATTGGCAAGCCTTGCCGCCTCGATCACCTGCTTATCCGTTGCATTCTTGTTTCCGATCCGGATATTTTCCAGGATCGTATTGTCAAATAAAGTAACATCCTGAAATACGATCGAGAACAGAGACAAAAGCGCTTCCGGATCCGTGCGGGAAATATCCATCCCGCCTACGGTAATCTTCCCGCTGCTTACATCCCAGAATCTCGCCGCCAGTCTGGAAACCGTCGTTTTTCCTCCGCCGGACGGTCCGACCAGAGCTGTGACTTCTCCCTGTCTGGCGGTAAAAGATACATCTTTCAGCACTGTTTCCCCGGTATTGTATGCAAACCCCACATGTTCGAATACAATATCACATCCTTTATTCGTCAGCCTGTTTTCTCCCTGCTGTATGGGATGATCAAGGATCTCGTTCATGCGGGCAATATTGGTGCGCGTACTGATCACCGCCGCCAGGTTTTGCAGCGCTCCCTGCAGCGGATCATACAATCGTGATACGACCAGCAGGAACAAAAAGAACGTTATCACATCCAGGCTTCCCCTGACCAGCAGTATGGAGCCGGTCAGCGCAACCGTAGCGATTCCAAGCTTTAACACCAGAGACGCAGAAACCACAAAGGCTGCCAGTCCGAATTCGTTGAGGATTGACCGGCGTTCCACCGCGCGTATTTTCTTTTCCAGTCCTTCCATGTATTCCTGTTCCGCATTGTTCGCTTTCAGATCCCTCACGGTTTCGATGCACTCCTGGATCCCGTCCGCGCATTCCATCTTGACGTCCATTGCTTTCTGATTAAGATTCTCCTGGATCCTTGCAGAAAATCCCACAATAGCAAAGGCCACCGGCATTACCCACAGTGCCGCCAGCGCCATACGCCAGTCAAAAACAAACAGGCTGACGGCGACAAGAATCGTAGAGATCACGGATCCCGCCAGTTCGGGTATAAAATGAGAAAAACTCTGTTCCAGGAACGTGCAGTCGGCCATGATCGTACTCGTAAGGTCAGCCAGGTCTTTTTTCCCGAAAAATGAAAGCGGAATTTTCCTCAGCCGTTCCGCCAGTGTGATCCGCCGCACACCGCTTTCCGTATATGTAGCAAAATAAGTCGCATTATACTGGAGGTATGTGGTAAACAGGATCAGTCCGATGCACACTGCGCAGCCGATGATATAAAAAACTGATTTTCCGGAAGCGATTCCGCCGTTTAGCAGATCGCTCACCAGAAAATAAAGCAGACTTACCGGAAACATGAATGAAAGATTCTGAAGGACGCAGGCCAGGCATCCTTTCACAAGATCCTTTGCCCCCTGTTCAGAGAGGGCGTAGCGTTTTTGCAGGCGTTGTATCATTTTCTTATACCTCCTTTGCAACTTTCCATTGAACAGATGTCTGATAGTTCTGCCACATACGGCTGAAAATCCCGCCTCGCTCCATCAGTTCCCGGCTGGTGCCCCTCTCAGCGACACGCCCGTCGCAGATCACATAGATCTGATCTGCTCCCGCCACAGTAGAAAGCCGGTGGGCGATCATAATGACCGTTTTGCCTTCGGCGAGTTTGGAAAAGGCAGCCTGTACTCTCGTCTCATTGTCCGGATCGGCAAATGCCGTAGCTTCATCTAATATTATGACAGGCGCATTTTTCAGCATAGCGCGGGCGATCGCGATCCTCTGCTGTTCGCCTCCCGACAGGTAAACGCCTTTTGTTCCAATCACGGTATCTGCGCCATGCGGCAGTTTTTCGAGAATATCGTCGCACTGGGCGTTGTGGAGCGCGTCAAGCACCTCTTCTCTGGATGCGTCCGGTTTGCCCATACGGACATTTTCCAAAACAGTGGCTTTGATAAGGCGGCTGTTCTGGAATACAAAGGAAACTGTATTCATGAGTTCCTCTTTGGGAATATCTTTCACATTGACTCCGCCGATCCTCACGCTCCCGCTCTTCGGATCAAAAAAACGCGGGATCAGGTTCGCCAGAGTCGTCTTTCCTCCGCCGGACGGCCCGACAAAAGCCACAGTCTGTCCCTGGGGAATGGCGAGAGATATATCTTTCAATACGTCCGTTTCACCGTCATAGCTGAATCGGATATTCTGCAGTTCCACCGAAGCGTCTTTCGGATGCCCGGGATGCTCTGTCTCTTCCAGAGGTTTCAGGTTTAAAACACTGTCGATCCTCTGCAGGGCATCGTTTACGATCATCGCATTTTCACTTTGAAACATAATACGGGTCAGTGTAACCGAGATGACCGGCGTAATGACGATATAGAAGATCAGATCCAGGAGGAATTCTGTCGTCACGCCGTTTCGGGTAAATGCCAGCCCTCCTGCGATCAGTGTCGCAAAAACACCGTTAACAGCCGCCGTATAGAACATCATAGGCGTCCGGAGTTCTTTCGTGTAAGCAATAACCCATACTTTATACCGGTCGATCGAGTCCTTGAATTTTTTAAAAGAAAATATAGTCTGCCCGAACGTTTTGACTACGGGAATACCCCGGACATATTCCACCGCCTCATTAGACATGTCGTCCAGCGCGTCCTGATACTCTTTCATTTTTTCCTGCATCCGCCGCCCTGTCATTGCCATCATGATCAGAAAGCCCAGCACCACCGGCACGAGGCTTAAGAGTCCCAGCCTCCAGTCGAATACCAGCAGCAGTATCAGAAGGCCGCAGGGTGTCGCAATCGCATTGCAGCGGTCCGGAAGCTGATGAGCCAGATATGTTTCGGTGGCTGCGCTGGACTCATTGACAATTTTGCGCAGTCTGCCGCTTCCGAAGCTCTCTGCGAATCCGAGCGGCAGTTTTATGATATGTTCCATCGTCCGCAGACGCAGATTTGTGGCAACACGAAACGCTCCCTTGTGGGAACACATCAGTCCGGAGATATAAATCAGCACCGCAATGACTGAAAACAGCACCGCCATCCAGCCGTTACGGGGCAGGTTCTCCGCCTGTCCGAAATCCGGCGCGGCGTCCAGCACGTCCCGGATCACCTTCCAGATATAATAGAATGGTACCAGCGCGATAAATGCGCTGACTGCTGATAGTACCCACGAAGCGTAGAGCAGATATTTGTGACTGCCTGCTATTTTGAGCAGGCGTGACAGATTGGATTGTTTTTTCAACGATACTTCCTCCTTTTCTATTGATTTATGACAGTGTCAGTGTACAAGGGCGCCGCATACGTGTTCGCCTTATATCTCTTTAGTTAGTTTTATCTAACTTTCGGGCAAAAATCAGGGGGCTTTACTGCCCCATAATTTTCATCCATCCGGCTGTATAAAAAGCACGCATCTCTTTCACATAGTTCTCTGCGTCACGCAGCGGCATCTCATGAATGACCAGTTCAAAGAACGTATGGAACATGCCGGTGATCAGAATGTGTTCCAGCACAGGGTCAATCTTCGGGGAAGGACGGCCAAGCTCCCGCAACACATTCTGATAGGCATGCGTTCCCTCCGCTTCGATCTCCACCATTTCATCAATAAGCCCGGAAAACTTCGTACCTTCCGAACAGCAGAGGATAAGCTTGCATTCCTCCAGATGGTCATACGCATAATGAAGAATATCATACATACACAGGCCCGATATTTCGCTCATGACCTCCGGCTGCCTGTGCGGCGGCAGGCCGGCGAACTCTTTCTGTGCTTTCTGAAAGCGGTTCAGGATATATTCATAGTGTCTGCCTGCCAGTGCTTCAAACAACTGTTCTTTGCTTTTGTAGTACCCGTAAAAAGCTCCGGTGGTCATGCCCGCCGATCTGACAATGTTTCGCAGAGAAGCGTCTTTGTAGCCTTTTTCCAAAAACTCAGCTTTTGCTGCCTGATGGATGCGTTCTAAAGTTGTCAGGTTCCCTTCTATATGTCTGCGCCTCCTTGTAACAGTGTTATATATCACTGTTATATTGTATTCCCCGTCCGGGAAATTGTCAAGAAAAAATCCGTCTCATCTTTATTCCCGAACGCTTTCCGGAATCGGAAGAAGTATCTGGAGCACGAAATAATTATCCGCCGCCTGGCATACGATCCCTCCTCCGTATTTCTCTGCCGTATATCGGATACTCTTCAGCCCGTATCCGTGATATCTGCGGTCTTTTTTCGTACTGACCGGCAGTCCGTCCGAGAATACCGGTTTCTCGTCGCAGTAGTTGCGGACACGGATCATCTGCAGATTCTTCTCATGGAAGACCGACACCTGGATGACGCGTTTCTGCACGTCCTCCTGCTTCACGACACTCTCGACAGCGTTGTCGAGGGCGTTTCCGAACATGGTGTACAGATCCACATTTCCCACGAAACCAAGCTGCGTTCCGTCCGCCATATAGAGCAGTACTGTCAGTCCGCTGTCGCTTTCGATGTATTCTTCGACATAATCCAGGATTGCCTGATAGATTTCTGCCGAACTTGAGTAAGAGCTGCCGGAAAGATTCACTGTATTGATCCAGTTCCGGGATATGGCATAGTTCAGATAAGCATACAGACTGATGTTCCCCTGCGACCATTCCGTATAAGTATCGTCGCTGTAGTCAACGGCGCCGCTGTCCAGTATCCCTGTATTCTCTGTCAGGACAGTATCACAGACATAGTCCATATAATCCTGCATCTCATCCGTAAGGCTGTCATCTGACGCGGCATCACTGTCCGAGAGCTGTTCCATGATATCCTCACAGACAGACGCCCGCTTCTCCATAAATATGCCGTACACTTCCTGTTCTGCCTCACCTGCATCCTCGTCGCCGAATTCCGTGTAATCGATGACAGAATTTCCGATCATTGAGTAATACGCATCCCCCACGGGGATGATAATATCACTGCTGTCCTCCGCTCCTGGAGCGGTTCTCCTGCTCCTCATCGCTCAGGGCGCTGTACTCTTCCTCCGAAATCTGTCCCGTATATCCGATGATCGAAGAAAAAACTTCTGAATCGGTATATTTTCTGACTGAATCCTCCGCAATGTCCACCCCTGTAAGAACATCCTTATTCTCCATGACTGCTGCCGCCGTTTCCCTGCTGACTCCTGTGGCAATAGTTGTAGACATGTATTTCTGGTAGCTGTTCAGATGCATGGCATAGCGCATATTGACCATATCGAGGATATACCCCGGATCAGATCCGTTATAATCCAGCCCGTATCCATATATTTCATCCGTACACAGATATTCGATAATATCATCTGCCGTCTGATTTTTCTGTTCATCTGTCAGATCATCCGCCGACGAATATCCGTACACATCAGCCACGAATCTGAGCCGCTGCGTTTCATTTGTCTGGCTGAACTGATAGTTTCCTGAAGAGTCCAGAGTAATACCGAACGAATTGATCACTGAGTCCCCGTTTTCCTCTACGATCTCAAGAACCTGTTCAAGTATTGCGTTGATCGTCTCATTCCGCTCAGATACAGGGCTGTCGGAGGAAGTGGGATCTTCGATCGTGATAGAATAGGCAAGTTCATTGTATGCTAGGAGATTTCCATTCCGGTCGTAAATATTCCCCCGGGTTGCTTTGATCTCTTCTGTCTTTTTGATCCGGAGTTCGTATTCTTCGGCATACTCCTCTCCTTTTATAATCTGGAGATAAAAACATCTGCAGACAAGCATAGAAGAAGTCAGGCAGAAAACACCCATGAGGACAAGGAGTCTTGATCTGAAAATACGTCCTGATATCCTCTGTAATTGTTTCAGCCTGACTTTTATAGATTCTTTCATATTTATTTCAGCGCATATTTACCTTTCATATATCTTCTGGTAACAGTTTCGCTGAATCATATGTTATTTCCGTGAATAGATGATGAAAGAGGTCTGTCCGTTGTGTGAAAACGAACAGCGCACTAAAAAAAGAAAGCCGGAACAATTCCGACTTTCCTTCTGTTGTTTCTTACAGGTTACCCAGCAGTTTGTCGATGCTGACCAGTTTTACGCTCAGTACAAAGATATCTGTCGCCAGAGACAGTTCTTCCGGCGTCGGATAAGACGGCGCAATACGGATATTGCTGTCGTGCGGATCTTTGCCATACGGGAAAGTAGCGCCGGCGCCTGTGAGTACGACCCCTGCCTCTTTCGCTTTTGCAACGATTGCTTTCGCGCAGCCGTCCATGGAGTCAAAGGAAATAAAATATCCTCCCAGCGGTTTTGTCCATGAACCGATCTCCAGCCCTCCGAGTTCTTTCTCGAAGATATCGATAACGGCCTCGAACTTCGGTCTGAGAATATCTGCGTGTTTTTTCATGTGCTCTACGATTCCGTGTACATCTTTGAAGAAACGTACATGGCGCAGCTGATTCACCTTGTCGTGTCCGATTGTCTGTACCTGCATCATGCTGCGTATCTCTTTTAAGTTTGCATCTGATGCTGCAAGAGCCGCAATACCTGATCCCGGGAAGCTGATCTTGGATGTAGAGGAGAACTTGTAAACCATATCCGGATTGCCGGCTTTCTTACACTCTGTCAGGATCTCGATAAGGTAATCCTGCTTATCTTCATACAGATGATGTACGCAGTATGCATTATCCCAGTAGATTCTGAAGTCTTCTGCCGCCGGCTTCAGATTCGCAAAGCGGAATACTGTCTCGTCAGAGTATGTGATTCCCTGAGGATTGGAATATTTCGGCACGCACCAGATACCTTTTACTGCCGGATCCTCATTTACATATTTCTCTACCAGATCCATATCCGGTCCCGTAGGCGTCATCGGGATGTTGATCATCTCGATTCCGAAGTGCTCTGTAATACCAAAGTGTCTGTCATATCCCGGTACCGGGCAGAGGAATTTTACTTTGTCGAGCTTGCACCACGGTGTGCTTCCGAGTACTCCGTGTGTCATTGCTCTTGCAACTGTATCATACATAACGTTCAGACTGGAATTTCCGAAGATGATTACATTATCTTTCGGCACTTCCATCATATCCGCAAGAAGCTGTTTTGCCTCGGCGATTCCGTCCAGCCCGCCGTAGTTCCTGCAGTCAACTCCGTCCTCACAGGTCAGGTTGGCACCGCTGTTCAATACATCCATCATCTCCATGGACAGGTTGAGCTGTTCTGCGGACGGCTTTCCGCGGGACATATCCAGTTTCAGGCCCTTGGCCTTGATCTCTGTAAAACGGGCCTCCAGCCCACTCTTCAGTTCCAATAACTCATCTCTACTCAAATCTTTGTACGCAGTCATTGCAGGACTCCTCCACTTTCTCTTCATTATTTTTAGTCACTGAATGGTATTGTATCCGATTAATGACGGTTCGTCAATGCTTTCTTGCATTTTTTTGCTTGTTTTCTTCGATTTTTTGTTATGTATTGTCTGTTTTTTGAAGCTTTACTATTTTGTTCATTCATTTTGCACTCAATTTCCCGATATAGGATACTGTATAAAGCATACGTATATTTCATAATGTCAAAATAATTATGGATAATATATAAAAATTGTATGAAATTTCTTCTTCCCTTTAGCATGGTCAAGTGATATAATGGTCAAGACTGCGTTAAGAAGTCGTTAAAAAACAAAAGAAAGGAATGTATGTAACATGGACAACAAAAATGAGTTCAAGCCGTATATCCCTGCGGACAAGATCGTCCCGGAATTTACGGTAACCTCTGTTCTCATCGGTATCATCCTTGCAGTTGTATTCGGCGCAGCGAATGCATACATCGGTCTTCTCGTTGGTATGACAATCTCCGCTTCTATTCCGGCGGCAGTTATCTCTATGGGAATCATCCGTGTGATCCTTCGCAGGGATTCCATCCTTGAGAACAACCTCGTACAGACAATCGGTTCTGCCGGTGAGTCTCTTGCAGCAGGCGCGATCTTCACACTGCCTGCACTTTTCCTCTGGGCAGAGGAAGGAAAGATTGATTACCCGAGCGTTATCACTATCTTCTTCATCGCACTGTTTGGCGGTCTTCTCGGAGTCTGCTTTATGGTGCCGCTCCGCCAGGCTCTTATTGTAGAGGAACACGGAACACTTCCGTTCCCGGAAGGAACTGCCTGTGCAGAAGTTCTTCTTGCAGGTGAGGAAGGCGGCAGCAAGGCTGGTTCTGTATTCACAGGACTTGGAGTTGCTGCACTTTACAAATTTATCGCAGACGGTCTGAAGCTCTTCCCGAGTGAGATTGGATATGCATTCAAAAGCTATGCAGGATCCCAGATCGGTATCCAGGTACTCCCGTCACTTGCAGGCGTCGGATTTATCTGCGGACCGAAGATCTCCAGCTATATGCTGGCCGGCGGTACATTAAGCTGGTTCGTTCTCATGCCGGCGATCGCACTGTTCGGCGGAGATGCAACAATCTTCCCCGGAGAAGTGTCTATTAATGAGATGCTTACAATGGAAGGCGGCGGTCCGTCCCTTCTGTGGTCTAACTACATTAAATATATCGGTGCCGGAGCCGTTGCAGCCGGCGGTATCATCAGCCTGATCAAGACATTCCCGCTGATCGTCCGCACATTCAAGCAGGCAATGGCGAGCATGAGCAAGAAGCACGCACAGAAAAACGCACTGCGTACACAGCAGGATCTGCCGATGCCGATCCTCCTTGTGATCATTCTGGCGATCGTGCTCCTGATCTGGATCATCCCGACATTCCCGGTTAATCCGGTAGGTTCCCTGATCATCGTGATCTTCGGATTCTTCTTTGCATCCGTATCCTCACGTATGGTCGGACTGATCGGTTCATCCAACAACCCGGTATCCGGTATGGCTATTGCTACACTGATCATTGCCACACTGCTCCTGAAAGTTACAGGAACAACAGGAACAACAGGTATGGTCGGAGCAATCGCAATTGGCGGTGTTATCTGTATCATCGCGGCAATCGCCGGAGATACGTCACAGGATCTTAAGACCGGTTTCATTGTCGGAGCTACTCCGAAGAAACAGCAGATTGGTGAAATGATCGGTGTCGTTGTATCAGCTGCAGCAATCGGCGGTGTTCTCTACCTGCTGAACGAAGCATGGCACTATGGTACAGAGGAACTTCCTGCAGCTCAGGCGACTATGATGAAGATGCTCGTTGAAGGTATCATGAATGCTGAACTTCCGTGGGCTCTGATCTTCATCGGAGTGTTCATCGCTATCGTGGCAGAGATCCTGAAAGTTCCGGTTATGCCGTTTGCAGTAGGTATGTACCTGCCATTCAGCTTAAGTGCGGGTATCATGGCCGGCGGTGCTGTCCGCTTCATCGTTGAGAAGATCAAAGGAACAGACGAAGAGAAGAAAGCACGCGCAGACAGAGGCGTACTCTTCACTTCCGGTCTGATCGCCGGAGAAGGTATCATCGGTATTGTGCTTGCAGTACTTGCAGTTTTGAAAGTGGATTCCGTAATCAATCTGAGTGCGAGATTTAATTTCACTACTCCGCAGTTTGTAAGCCTGATCGTCTTCATCCTGCTTCTGTACTTCCTGTACACACGCTGTATGAAGAAGGAAAAATAAATATAAGAAAAACAGCCTGCCTCTTGCAGGCTGTTTCTTTCTGTGTTATGTTATGATTCACTAATGGGCCAGCTCCGCAGCCGGACAGCCTCCGGCGCAGACGGACATAATATTTATTAGATAAAAAGGAAATCTCTGTAATGAAGAAAAAGAAAGATAACAATTATCTGGACTACATCCCGGTAAAGAATCCGGAGATTGAATACGGAACTGATGAAAACGGCAGGGTCACTGTCTATATTGAATGGAAAGGATTCTACCACAGGATCGCCCAGAAGTTTTTCCACCGTCCCCGCGTGAGCGATGTGAAGCTGGACGACTACGGCAGTTTCGTATGGCTCGCCATCGATGATATGAAAGACGTGCACCAGCTCTCCAAAGAGCTTGACGCCCGTTTCCCTAAGATGGAAAAGTCACTGTCAAGGCTGATCAAATTCCTTGAGATCCTCCATGACAACCGTCTGATCCGCTGGAAAGGAGAGAAAGTAAAATGATATTAGAATATCTTCCTTATGTCCTCCTTTTCGCCCTTGCAACGATGATCATCTACGCGTGGGGATTGTGGCGCTCAATACGCCAGCAGCAGGATCTCTCCAATATGCTCAGCGCGAAAGGTATATCAAAAGTTAAAAAGGCGCTGAAGAAAAACGGAGCCATGACAGAAAAGGAACTGGAGCCTTTCATAAAAAATCTGACAGCAAAGCAGCCCTTCAGCAGGGAGCAGATTGCCGTAACGGATCCGAAACAGTTCCTCGACTCGATCCTTCCATATATGATAAAACAGAAAATGATCACAGAAACGCATGAAAACGGAAAAGCTGTCTATCAGTTACGAAGATAACTGACAGGCAGCTTTTTCTTTTCAGGCTGCATATCTGCTGTTATTCGGCTGGCTGCTACGAATGATAATACAGTTCGATGGGATCGATCGGGTCAAACGGATGCTCTTCTTCCATCTTCTTGTTTCTACCCCGGCGCTTAAGCAGCTCGCCGCTCTTATTATATACCCAGAACGAATACACGAGCAGTTTGTTGATCTTTCCAATCTTTTCTTTTGTCGTCTTCCCGTAGAGCGTGCCTCCGGCCTTAAACGCGGTCTTCTTGTGGATCAGCGAAATCAGTTCCGTCTCGCATGTCACCGGCTCAGGCAGGATCGTATAGCCTGTCCCCACGCAGTCCGGTTTATGCGCATCGCTTCCGCCCGTCGTGACCTTCCCGTATTTCTTCGCCAGTTTCTCCGCACCGGCATTGGACTCAACCGGTTCACAACTGTTAAACGCCTCCACAAAATCGAATCTTTTGGCAATTTCCGGTGACAAATAATATCTCCTTGCATTTGTAAAGCTCATATATTTCTCGCCACACGGATGTGCAGGTCCAAGCACACCGCCGTTCCTGTGCACCAGGTCAATCAGGAGCGCCAAAGGCATCCCTCTCATCTCAAGAAGCCTCATCTTTACTCCCTCCGGCATAATAACAAGGATGTGTCCCGCGTCACGGGTGTCATACTCGATTCCTTTAAGCACCACAAAATCTGTATGTTTTTTACCCTTGATATGCTCTTTCCAGTAGCGATATCCATTATACGTATCATGATCGGTAATGACCATTCCCTGAAATCCGTGCTGCTTTAATATTGTAATGTATTCTTCCACTCCGACCTTACTGTCGATAGAGCCCTCTTTTACGTGGCAGTGCATATCTATCTTCATACACAAGCCCCCTTTTTATTCTGCTCTCTTTATGATGCAGTTATTATAAACTAATTATACATCAAACAACAGACCGGTGACAATATGAGAACACGGACTTTTCAGAAACAGTTAAGCCGCAGACAGCACGTCAGTACAGTTTTGCGAACGGCGCGTGCTGAATTGAACATTGATACTCAAAAGCTACTTCCGGGATGTTCCTGCAAGCATCGCTGCCAGACACCCGAACCACACCGCCGCATATACCGGCACCGGAACCGAAATCTCCGTAAAACAGTACAGCACAGCCACTATAATCAGTATAATGATTCCCATAACCGCTGCAATTCCCTTAAAAACAGATTTTCTGCTATACATAAAAACACACCTTTCTCTGATAAGATTTACCTCTTATTTCGTTTTGACAGGTCTATCTTAACAGGTCAGGTGTGTCATAAAACGGACTTTACCTATCTTTTCCTTCTTTAAACATTTACTTTTTGGATTCTTCCTCGTCATCCAAATCTATTATAATCATATCATCATCTTCAAAATCTTCTTCCGGCTCTTCGTCCAGATATTCATCTTCCTCTGCCTCTTCAGCAGGCTCCTCGTCGTTATCCTCCGACATTTTGTCCAGATTCTCCATCATGGCACGGGCTTTTTCGACCTCATTCGCTGTGGATTTTTCTTCTCTGATCTGCGCCGCTTTTTTAAGGCTTCTTTTTTTCTGTTTTTTTGACTCAAGGAGCAGCTGTACAAGGATACCGATAACGCAGATGACTACGCAAAGTGCGATATGTATCAGGCTTCCTGTTACCGGGAGCAAATAATAGATGGCAGTTCCCGCCGCTGCCGCTCCGCCCACTGAAGTTACAATAATTGTGAGCACAGCCACAAACCGTATCGCGAGGATTGCGGCTGCAAGGGCAATCGCGACACAAACCAGCGACCATATCCAATCCTGCGGAGCGATCAGATATACACTGACGCCGGCTGCCGAAGCAAACACCGTCAGAAATACACCCACACGGTAAAGAACAGCTCCAAGTACTGCAAGTATAATTCCCAGCACACCTCCGGCAATCAGCATTCCCGTCTCGTTCAGCCCGAGCATCCCGCCCGCTGTCAGTCCGCCGGCAAAACCGAGGATCAGACCGGTAAGAGCCGCCCATACACGCACGATCTTCAGGCCGAGAAGGCAGAGCAGAAGTCCGGTCGCCGCGGCAGCTGCAAGGCCTATCATTTCCGGCTGCGTCAGCACATGCTCTTCTGCCCCCAATTCCCGAATTATACCACTCAGATCAAAGTTACGTATCACGTCAAAAATTTCATTTACATTCATATAACTACACCTTTACCCCTTAATTATTTTTTTCATATATTTTCCCCAGGTCTTCCAGCAGACTTCTGTACTCCTCCACAACAGACTTCGGTGAGATTATCTGCACATCCCTTCCCAGTCCGGTTATCCATCCAAAGAACTGTTCACTGACGGCCACCTCCACGCGGGCCACAAAGTAATCTCTCCCATCCGTGCGCAGAGGTACGTCCTTCCCAAAACGGTCTATCACAACTCCTACAAACCTGTTATGGAATCTGATCCGGACTGTTTCTTCATTTCCGCCGAACATTCCAAATGTCCGTTTCGTGTACCGTGCAAGATCGAATCTGGAAAACTCATCACGCCCGTCTCTTTCCTGCCCGGTCAGCTCGATATTCAGCATCTTGTCCACCCGGAAATGTTTAATGATATCTGCATCTGTATCATAACCGATGAGGTAGTAATTCTCATTGTCCCAGGTCAGCGCCCACGGGCTCACATGATAATTTCCGCCGTCTCTCCTAAGACGTATTTCTTTGGAAACTGTCCATTCAAAATACCTGAAGACAATCTGTCTGTTCAGCGCGATTGCCGTATGAAGTTTATCTACATTATAATAAATGCTTTCATTCATCGCCTTGATGCGATCGGCCACGACCACCTGCCGCTGCAGTGCACGCGCTTCGTACCGGCTGGTCAGCTTTTCGATTTTTCGAATCAGCGTATCGGATTTCTTCTGAGTGATAAATCTTGAGGACTGGACGGCATCCACAAGAAGCTTCAGCTCCGGCATCTCGAATTCCCTCTCCGCAAGATAATATCCCTCCGGATGTTCTTTACGATAAGCGATATCCATACCAAAATTTTTCAGAGTCTCAATGTCATTGTAAAGGCTCTTCCGCTCTGCACGGATTCCCTGAGCCGCCAGCTTCTCTTCCAGGACTTTCCGGGAAACCGGATGCTCCTCATCTGTCTCCCGCATGAACAGTTCCATCAGATATAAAATTTTCGCTTTCTGATTGCTGCTCTTTGCCATAGATTCCCATACTCCCCTGAAATATGTACAACACCGTCACAGCTGTCATCTTTCTAATGTACCGGCGTCTGCTTTCCTTATTCTATCAATGTTCCTGTTTATTGACAAGATATAACAATTAATATTTACACAGTGGCCATAATCCAGGTTACTGCCATACCTGACCATCACAAACAATAATAGAAAGTGGATGCCAACCAATCTGTCTTGATCAACATCCACTTTCATACTGATATTTCTATCATTTTCTTTTACCTCTTTCTATCTTTCTTTTGTGATTGATAGACTTAACTTATGTTCCCGGTGGTCCGTACCTCCTTTACTTAAATTCCCATTGAACTTGAGTTCCTCGATAATCTTTCTTCGATATAGATTTTACTTCTCTCATAACTTTCTCGTCATTATGATCTTTCTCTATATCTGATTACCCATTTCTCAATTCCGATATTCAATGGGTTTCTCTAAAACTTTCAATCAGTTTTATTTGTTGAATTAATAATAACTCTTTATTTCTGTTTTGTCAACTATTTTTTTGATATTTTTCATTCAATCATTTAATTATCAGTCAATTATGTTTGTGCTTTATACAAAATCCCGCAACAGCTATGCAGTTTTTACAGGTTAACCCCTGCATTCTGTCACAAATCCTTTTTCCACCATAAATGCAGGACGATAAGAACGTTTTGCCTGGCGCAGTCCTTCTGATCCTGTGTCCTCCTCGCGGTTTACATAACGGTAATCCATACAGGAGTGACAGACAAACTGCTGGTTGATCATCGCATAAGCCTCCGGCACACGGGAAAGAGCTTTCTCAATATGGACGACAAATGTATCTCCACAGAGGGGTTCTCCAATGGTAAAGGCAACCACTTCACCGTCCACCCGCAGGACTCCCCCTGTAAGTTCCAGCTCTTCAAAAAGCCGCAAAGAATTCAATGCCACGCAGATTTCAGCAAGTTTTTCTTCCTCTTCCTCACAGTCGTTTTCCTGACGCCAAATAAGCGCCATCTGGAAGCATTCTTCCACATTGTCGGAAGACATGGGTTCATAACTCCAGCGCCCTTCATATACGGCCTTAAATTTGTTTATATGATTCCGTTTTGCGTGAAGTTTTTTCCCGGAAAGTGAGGCAAGTTTCTCGGTTTCATATACATAATCAGCCAGATCTTCATCATATTTGATCTGAAATCTTCCCGGATACCATTCTTCCAGAAGTGCAAAATTACTTTCAGTAATATTATAGAGGCAGAAAGGACATCCCCGCTCATGGCTGTAGTTTTCCAGCAGCTCCAGAGCCCGCTTCACATTACCGGTCTCGCCTGCCGGGAAGGCGAATGCCAGCCTTGTTTCACTTTCATTTTTAAATACCAGCGCAGATTCTACGATTCCGAAAGTAACAGGATAATATCTGGACCACAGATAAACATTTACAAAAGACCTCTCACAGCTTCTGCTGCAGTATTTATGAAAAAATCCGGAAATCAGAGCCCTGTGTTCCAGCTCTACTTTCTTAAATTCAATTTCAGTCATGTATGTCACTCACCATTCATTTCATTTTTATTTTTCTTCCGGGATATACTCCCGTTTTATTATACGCATGCAAAACTGCCGAAAAATGAGCATCACAGTCCGATGGAACTGTGATGCTCTTGCTGACAATAACAGATTATTATCTGATTAATTTTTCTTTTCCACCT
Organism: Mediterraneibacter catenae; assembly: GCF_008691045.1. GTDB lineage: Bacteria > Bacillota > Clostridia > Lachnospirales > Lachnospiraceae > Mediterraneibacter > Mediterraneibacter ornithocaccae. The sequence continues at coordinate 334,038 of NZ_VMSO01000001.1, read as the reverse complement.
GGCCGGCATTCATATCATTATAAGCTTTCATATCCAGACTTCCCATCATCTTATCTACAACAAGTGCATTCGTCAGGGATCCGGTTACGTTTAACATCGTTCTGGCCATGTCGATAATCGGGTCAATGGCAAGTATCGGACTTACATTCGAGAACTGTGCGCCCATACCTACACCGGAGAGTCCTACTGATGCTGCCATTGTAGCCGTGCCCGGAATACCTGCGATGCCCAGAGAACCGATGGTTACGACGAAGATAGTCATGACGATCATTGTGATATCAATCGGAGTTCCTGTGATATTACATACATAGATGATCAGCAGAGCCGGGAATACACCCGCACATCCCTGCATGCCTGCCGTTGTGCCAAAGCCCGCAACAAAACTTGCAGTCCCCTGATCAACTCCGAGTTTCTTTGTCAGCGTTTCAATAGTCATAGGAAGACATCCGACACTGGAACGGGATGTAAACGCCAGCAGCATAGTAGCAAAACTTTTCTTTAAGTAAACCACCGGATTCAGTCCGTTTATCACAAGCAGGATCAGCTGAATGATAAACTGTATAATAACCGCGACATAAAGCGCAATGATGAATTTTCCCACCTCGATAATAGAGGAAAGGCCTCTCTGTGCGATAGTATTGGCAAGAAGAGCCATAACCGCCCACGGCATGTAATCGAGAATCAGGAGTGCCATGTTGATCATTGCCTTGTGCGCTGCATTGATCAGATCATATAACGGCTTTGCAAATCCTTCTGTTGAAGGATCGTGTTTTACCCACCATACTGCCAGGCCGAGGAAAGCTGAAAAAATAACCAGTCCGATAATGTTGCTGTCCACCATTGCACTGACAATATTGTTCGGAATCAGGTTCTGGATAGTAGTAGCTACCGGAGTGATTTCTTTTGCCGTAGCTGTTCCCTCCTCGACAATGGTGCCCCCCTGTCCGATGCCAAACAAAAGACCTACAACAATACCTGTTACAGAAGCGATGGCAACCATACCCATGGTAACTGCAATTGTCTTTTTTACCAGACTGGCCATGGTCTTGCCCTGCTGCATGTTGATCACAACCTGAAGGATAGAGATCATAACCAGCGGCACCACGATCATACGGATCAGGTTAAGATATCCGCTTCCGAACATTGCATACCAGGTTGTCGCTTCCGATACAAATGTTACTTCCATCGGATCATCCGGGAAGCCGGCAACAAACTGCATCACAAGTCCGAGTACAAGCCCCAGCCCGGTTCCGATCAGAACAACAATAGAGAAATCCATATGTTTCTTATGGTATAAAACATGAATCAGATAGAACAGTGCCGCGAGTACAACCAGAAAAATAATGGTCCTGAAATCACTAATCATCATAAAGTCTTTTAAAAAAACGTTATCCATATACTCTCACCTTCTCTTTGGTTTTATTTCCGCCCCGGGATTGCATGATAACCGAATCATTTATGATATCCTGAAGCAGTTTTTGATAAAGATATCTGCATGATGCCTACGGATTGTTCCGTGCTGCGCACTCCCACAATCCTGGCATCATCTACATAAAGTTATAATCTGTAAGTATCTTCTCACGTCCGGTCACAGTATCCATATAGTACTCATAGAAACTGATTCCCAGGAAAGAACCTGAAATATTATAGACATTTTCATATCCTCTTCCTTTAAGCGCCATAATTGCATTGTAGCTTCGCTGGCTTGTTCTGCAGTGCAGATAAACCGGACAGTCTTCAGGAATCTCTGAGACTCTCTGCCGCAGTTCTCCCAGCGGAATATTCACCGCGCCTTTAAGATGTCCTTCTGCAAATTCCTCCGGTGTCCTCACGTCTACAATGTATGCGCCACTCTCTACAAGCTCTCTCACATCGCTTACATGAACCTGTCTGAATACCCCGTGGAGCACATTAAGAGCTACAAGTGCAGCCTGATTTACGATATCCCTGGCAGTCCCGAATATTGGAGAATAACAGAGCTCCAGCTCCTTTAAGTCCTCCAAAGTCCCATTCATCGCAATCATTGTAGCGATGACGTCTATTCGCTTGTCCACATTGCCCGCGCCGATCGACTGAGCCCCAAGGATTCTTCCTGTAGGAACTTCAAATACAAGTTTGAAATGTGCCGGCGCGCTGCCCGGCATCAGCCCTACCTTATCCATTGCCATAGTATAGACATAATCGCAGGGTATCCCGTTTTGCTTTGCTGTCTTTTCGTTCAGTCCGGTTGCGGCTGCATTCATTCCAAAGATGCGTACCGCGCAGGAGCCTATCACTCCTTTATTTGCCCCGCCTTTACCGCAAATGGCATCTGCAGCCGTCCTTGCCTGACGCTGTGCCGGACCCGCCAGAGGGAGTTTTGCCGGTTTGCGGGTCAAACTGTTATAGACCTCTATAGCGTCTCCCACCGCATAGATATGCGGATCACTTGTCCGGAAATCCGGGGATACCTTGATGGCCCCGGTCACCCCCAGTTCCAGCCCGGCATCTTTGGCAAGTGACGTCTCCGGGAGCACACCAATTGCCAAAACTACCACATCTGCAGGAATTTTCCTGCCGGATACAAGCGTTACATGATCTTCAGCAATCGCTTTTACTCCATCTCCCAGATATAATTCCACACCGTGATCAAGCAGCTCCTTATGAAGGATCTGGCTCATATCATAGTCAAAGGGAGCCATAACCTGGTCCGCTGCCTCCACTACTGCGACGTGCTTTCCCGACTCTTTTAAGTTCTCCGCAACCTCCAGACCGATAAATCCGCCTCCGATAACAGCTACATTGTGCCGGTCTTTCTCCCTTACATACTGGTCGAGATTAACAATATCATTTACATTACGGACTGTAAATACGTGAGGAAGAAATACACCCTCGATGGATCGTGGACGAATCGGAGCGGCGCCGGGTGAAAGGACAAGCTCATCATAGGCCTCCTCATATTCTTCTCCGGCAATTTTATCTTTGACCCGGATTTTTTTGGATTCCCGATCAATGGCGAGGACTTCGCTGTTTGTCCTCACCTCAATATCATAGGAGTCCCGAAAACCTTCCGGAGTCATTACAAGCAGATAATCTGCTTCCTCAACTGTCCTGCTCAAATAGTAGGGAAGAGAACAGTTAGAGAAGGATACATGTTCTCCTCTTTCAAAAATCGTTATGGACGCATCTGCATCCAGACGCCTGATCCGTGCGGCCGCAGAAGCTCCTCCCGTCACACCGCCTATAATAAGTATACGTTTTCCCATGTTTCACTTCCTTTAGTCTAATCCATTTAATTCCTTAAGGTTTTTAATAAGGCTTTCCACCGCTGTCTTAATATACTTCGTATCCGTAGCAAGGTTGATGCGGATAAATCCGTGACCGGTATAACTGAACCATTCGCCTACATCGCATGCCAGGCGGCATTTCTTCTGGACAAATTCTTCCACTTTTGTTCCGTCAATGTAGGCTCTCAGATCAATCCAGGAGAGATAAGTCCCCTCAAGAGGTGTTACAACAATCTTCGGGAGCTCTCTTGCAAACTCGCCTTTCATATAATCGTAGTTGTGACAGATCAGAGCCTTTACATCCTCAAACCATTCCTCACCGCCTCGGTATGCAGCTTCCATACCGACAAGTCCCATCACATTTGCCTCCGGAGAACCGATGCTTTGGATATATTTATCATAGGTTTCCATCAGCTTCTCATCATAAATGATTACATGGGAATGAATCAGTCCGGCCAGATTGAACGTCTTGGAGCCAGAGTTCAGAAGGATCAGCATATCCTTATACGCACCGCCTTTTAAATTTGAAGAAGATATGAATTTGTTGTCTCCAAAGACAAAATCCTGATGAATCTCATCTGAGACTACCAGCACTCCGTGCCTGCGGCAGATATCAAATATTTTTTCCAATTCTTCTTCAGTCCATACACGGCACACCGGATTGTGGGGTGAGCAGAGGATAAACAGCTTCACGTCATTATCTTCTATTTCTTTTTCAAATTTTTCGTAATCCAGCGTGTAGTATCCGTCATTGTTATCCAGTTCAACAGTAACCAGCTTCCTTCCGGAATTCAGCACTGCGTCATAGAACGGATAGTATACAGGGGAACAGATAATTACAGACTCCTCCTCCTTTGTGTATGCTCTTACTGCTGCATACAGGGAACCTACCACACCGGTTGCGAACCGTACATTCTCTTTGGCAATATCCATATTGTGATGCTTTTTCTGCCATGCAAAAAATGCTTCATAATAGGAATCTTCCACCTTACCGTAACCGAACACTCCATGCGAGACACGTTTTGCCATTGCATCAAGCACAGACTGCGGACATCTGATTTCCATATCGGCAACCCACATGGGGAGCAGATCAGCATCTCCGAAAATCTCTTCCAGAGAATCCCACTTTAATGTGCCTGTTCCTTTTCTTTCCACACAGTTTTCGCGGCAATACTTCTCAAAATCCATTCTAATTACCACCCTTTCTCTCTTACTTTCCCGGAAAAGCGAAATAGTTTTCTAACTAAACCATATTATAATGCGTATTGTAATTTATGTCAATTATTCATTCTGATTATGATATAAATTAGTTATATTTAACAATATTTTTATGGTATACAGCACAATATAGTTTATAAACTTTACTATTTTAACAACACATGTGACAGATAAAGAAAAAAGAACTGCAATGAACGAAAATCTTGAAACGGCATTTTAAATATGGTATGATTGAATATACTGAGTTGAGAGATATAGCAGAAAAATCAGGAGAAGAGCAATAGTATGGACCATTTTTCGGATATCAGCAAAATGTATGAAAAACTGACAGTCAGAGCAGATATGCTCTACGAATTTGTCATTTTGTATCACAACTATATCTATGCCCAGCATACTTATGAAGCAGAAAACTGCAACATGATGGAAATACACACCCTTACCTATATTAATGACCGTCCGGGAATCACTGCAACAGAACTTTCGAAAATATGGCATAAGAGCAAAAGCGCTATCTCCCAGACTGTAAAGAAGCTGATCACCGCAGGGTATGTGGAAAAAAAGCATCTGGAAAACAATGAAAAGACAGCTCGTCTGTTTGTCACGGAGAAGGGGCATCAGCTCGCCAATGTCCACAAGGCTTATGATGTAGCAGATATCACACAGACCACGGCCTATCTTGTAGAACAATGCAGTGAAGCGGATTTAGATGCGTTTTACCGGATACTGGAGCAGTATATCGGACTGCTGAAAGCAGAGACGTAATGATGGCGGAAGCAAAAGCATAGGTAACAGAAGAAAATACCGTGCCAGCAAAATCCCAATGCATGTATGCCAGAATTAATGAATTTAAAAAGGAGTTTTAACAATGGAAAACCTGAAAATACCAGAAGGCTACTTCTCGCCGCTCACAATCCGTGAGACCGAGGTAGCTATCAAAGAAGTAAAAGACCATTTTGAGCGGGCGCTTGCCAAATCACTGCATCTGACACGTGTGTCCGCACCTCTGTTCGTCCGTCCGGAATCGGGTATGAATGACAACTTAAACGGAGTGGAGCGTCCGGTATCATTCGGAATCAAAGAGCAGGGTGACGCAGAAGCAGAAATCGTCCACTCTCTTGCAAAGTGGAAACGTTACGCATTGAAAAAATACGGTTTTCACTCCGGAGAAGGACTTTATACCGATATGAGTGCCATCCGCCGCGATGAAGATACAGATAATATCCACTCACTCTATGTTGATCAGTGGGACTGGGAGAAGATTATTTCAAAAGAAGAGCGCAACATGGAGACACTCGAATACACTGTCCGCAAAGTCTATAGTGCCCTGAAGGATACTGAAGATTATATATCCAGGAGATATAACTATATCGAGCCGCTGCTGCCGGATGATATCTTCTTTATTACTTCTCAGGAACTTGAAGACATGTTTCCTGACTGTACTCCAAAAGAGCGGGAAAACAGAATTGCCAAAGCCAAAGGTGCAGTATTCATTTCTCAGATCGGGAAGGTTCTTGCTTCAGGTGAGAGGCATGACGGGCGTGCTCCGGACTATGATGACTGGGAATTAAACGGAGATATTATTGTATATTATCCTGTGCTTGATATGGGACTGGAACTCTCTTCCATGGGAATCCGCGTAGACGAGGATTCTCTTAAAAGCCAGCTTAAAACTGCAGGCTGTGAAGAGCGTGCCGAACTTCCGTTCCAGAAATCCCTGCTGAACAAGGAGCTGCCTTATACAGTAGGCGGCGGAATCGGTCAGTCACGTATCTGTATGTACTACCTGCGCAAGGCACATATCGGAGAGGTGCAGTCCTCACTGTGGCCGGATGATGTGTCAGAAGAGGCGCTTGCGCACGGAATCAATCTGCTGTAACCGGCATACAGCTTATTACAGCTCACATCCGGCTTCAGATTTACGGAATTATAATCTATAATCTGCTCTTGGCTGTTTAAAACGGCCGAGAGCATTTTTGTGTTATAATCCTGCAGTATACTGCAAGCGTTTCCGATCTTACAGCACTATAATAGTAATCAACCCAAACTAAGGAGAACATAATATGATACACCTGCTGCTTGCAATTATTTATCTGGCTTTTATCAGTCTCGGGCTTCCGGACGCCCTCCTGGGATCTGCCTGGCCCACAATGTATTCGGAGTTCGATGTTCCTGTCTCATACGCCGGGATCATATCTATGATCATCGCTCTCGGCACGATCATATCCAGTCTGCAGAGCGACCGGCTGACACGAAAGCTGGGAACGGGTAAGGTCACCGCGATCAGCGTGGCAATGACCGCCATTGCCCTGCTCGGATTCTCTTCTTCCCATGCCTTCTGGATGCTCTGTGTATGGGCCGTTCCCTACGGATTAGGCGCAGGAAGCGTGGACGCTGCACTGAATAATTACGTTGCTCTTCATTATGAAAGTCATCACATGAGCTGGCTTCACTGCATGTGGGGTGTAGGAGCCACAGTCGGCCCTTATATAATGGGATTTGCACTGTCCGGCGGAAAGACATGGAACACAGGGTATCTGTACATCGGCGTGCTTCAGATTGTGCTGACCGCGATTCTGGTCTTCAGCCTGCCCCTGTGGAAAGAGCGAAAAACTTCAGAGTCGCCCGGAAATACAAATGAAAATACGGCACTCGAAAAACCTCTTGCACTTCCTCAGATCATAAAGATTCCGGGAGCAAAAGAGGTCATGCTGTGTTTCTTCTGTTACTGCGCGATCGAGCAGACTGCCGGCTTGTGGGCCAGCAGTTATCTCACCTTATTTAAAGGAGTTTCTGCAGAAACTGCCGCACGATTTGCCGGCATGTTCTTCATCGGCATAACCGTCGGACGCGCTATAAACGGATTTATCGCCATGAAATTACAGGACTCGCAGATGATCCGGCTGGGACAGAGCATTATTGCGATCGGCGTGATCGTTATGCTGTTGCCCGGTCCCCATATCATCTCGCTTGCCGGCCTGATTCTTATCGGTCTCGGATGTGCTCCGGTATACCCGTGCATTATCCACTCCACACCGGCACATTTCGGTGCCGGACGGTCACAGGCCCTGATCGGAGTCCAGATGGCAAGCGCCTATGTAGGCACATGTCTCATGCCGCCGATCTTCGGACTCATTGCAAATCATATCAGTATCGCTCTGTTTCCTGTATATATAATGGCTCTGCTGATCCTCATGGTGATCATGCATGAACTTCTGTCAAAAAAGACGGCACACTAATATCTGATACTATAGCACTGAAAAACCGGAATGTTTTCTCATGACATCTGTCATCAAAAACGTTCCGGTTTTTTTATATTATTCTTCTGTCTGCTCGTTTCTCACGCCAACAGCCTGCATATACTGCGCCCGATGGCGTTCTTCCACTATTTCTTTCTTATATCCGATAACCCCGTTTCCGTTATGAGGATCATTAAAATAGTAGCTTTCTTTGTCATAGCCGACAAGGAGCATGCAGTGTTCATTAGAGATCCAGGTAAACAGTTCGCCTGTGTCTCTAAGACGCCACTGCGGACCAATCACGGGTTCACGCATATCGATACATGCCCAGCAGATTACCGGCATGCCCCTGTCAATGTATTTTATGATGAGCTCATTTACCGGTGTACCCGTTTCATCGACAGCCTGATATGTCCCCGCTGCTGTTTCGCCGCCTGTGCTCTCCTGCTTTTTCGAGAAAATCTTTTCCAGTGCATTCACTATCACCGGAGCGTAACATCCGAATGAATCTGCATCATACGGACTCCCGCAGAAATATTTCCGTGGATCCGGACCGTACAGTTCCCCGTTTCTCTCTTCAAATTCCTGCTTGTCCAGATATTTTTCTATAAATTCATCCACTGTAATATCAATCCCGAGATACTGAAGCAGCATCACGGAAGAAACACTTTCGCAACCGGTAGGATAGAAAATACTCTGGTCAATATACGGCGCATTTAAAATAATTCTCTTTTTCCCGTTCATCTTTCCTGCTTCGTCACTTTCCGAATCACGGTGAGGACTCCCACCAGGAGGATCAGACTGATACCAAGCACGATCCACCATACATGCACGATTCCGGCGATCACATAGCCCACCAGACAGACCGCCGCAACGACTGCAGCATACTGCATCTGAGTCGACACATGATTGATGTGGTTACTCTGGGCTCCCGCAGAGGACATGACCGTAGTATCGGAGATCGGAGATATGTGATCTCCGCATACAGCTCCGGCAAGCACCGCCGATACAGAGATGACCATCATCTCCAGCTCTGCTCCGCCGGAGAACATAGCCGTCGCGATCGGTACAAGGATGGCAAATGTTCCCCAGGATGTTCCTGTTGAAAACGAAAGAAATACTGCTGCAGCAAACATAACTACAGGAATAAAAATGCTGGCAGATGCATTATCCCCTACTATGTGACCCACAAAATCTGCGAGACAGAGTGCGTCTCCCACGCCTTTAAGCGACCATGCAAAGATCAGGATGGTTACTGCCGGTACCATAAGTTTAAACCCTTCCGCAAGGCTGTCCATAAATCCTTTAAACGTTACCACTTTTCTCGGCAGGTACAGAATAAGCATGAAAAAGATAGTAATCATTGTGGCGAAGATCAGGCTCGTCTCTGCATCACATCCGGAAAATGCGGTGATCACATCTGTCGCTCCTCCGAGATATCCTGTATATACCATGGCACCTATTGCCGATACGATAAGAACAGCCACAGGAAGAACAAGATCTATCACTTTGCCGTTCGGATTTACTTCATCCTCAGATATCTGTTCAAACTCCTCTGCGCCACTTGTAAAAAGGTCTCCTTTCGCCGCATTATCCTCATGCTTCTTCATCAGGCCGAAATCAAATGCCATAACAGTGATAAAGATTACCATAAACAGGGTAAGGATCGCGTACAGGTTATACGGGATTGTCCTCAGGAAAAGCTGAAACCCCGTAATTCCCGCATCCTCGGGCACATAAGAATTAACTGCTGCCGCCCAGCTCGAGATCGGTGCGATAATACACACCGGTGCAGCAGTGGAGTCGATAATATATGCAAGCTTTGCCCTTGATACTTTGTATCGATCCGTTACAGGGCGCATGACAGAGCCTACGGTCAGACAGTTAAAATAATCATCCACAAAGATCAGTATTCCAAGCCCTGTTGTCGCGAGCAGAGCGCTCTTCTTCGATTTTATCTTTGTTCCCGCCCATTTGCCATAAGCTGCGGAGCCCCCTGTCTTTGCCATCAGTACAATAATCATTCCCAACAGCACGTCAAAGATCAGTATGTTCAGATTCATGCTGTTCTTCATGATCTCAAAGAAATTGACAAATGACTCCCACGGGTGAAATCCGCTGTACAGCATAGCACCAACTGCCACACCGAGAAACAGGGAGCTGTACACTTCTTTTGTAACAAAAGCAAGGATTATCGCAAGAAGCGGCGGGATCAGAGCCCACCATGTCCCGATAAACATAGAACTATCCATAAAATTATCTCTCCATTCCTTTTCAAGATTTGCACCATGAGACGCCGTAAAAGGAGCGGCCGCATATGCAGCCGCTCCTTTTGTTTCGACACTCGCATGTGTCTACTATTGTATAAGAAGTACAGGAAAATAACAAGACAATCTTTTCAAACTGCTGCTTTTTACAGCATTACTACTGCCGACTCACAACTTTGCAGTGTAATCGTTCCTTCTGTCCGAATCTCTTCGCTGCGTGTTTTCTCCTCTCCCACATTGGATAAGAGCACTTTACCTGTCCGTCCGTCCAGATCCAGCGTGCACGCTTCTGTCCCATAGTTTGCCGCCACAAGGATATCCTGCTTTCCGCCTTTTGCCGCTTCCATTAATTCTGCCCCGTTTCCGGCAGCATCTGCTGAGATTCTGTGGAAGGCAAAGACCCCCTCCTTCTCCTCATAATCGGGAACAAATCTTCCATACGTAAAGGTTTCCTTATACTCCGGGGATTTCTTCAACGCAATGAGCGCCTTATAGTAAGAAAGCACAGAATCTTTCCGTTGTTCCTGTTCCTCTACATTGATCTCTTTATAATTCGGATTGACAGACAGCCATGGCGTCCCGTCTGTAAATCCCGCTTCCGAAGCGCCGCTCCACTGCAGAGGTGTTCTCGCATTATCCCGGCTGTTTTCATAACAGTATTCCAGCGCCTGCTCTTTACTGCATCCCGCGGCCAGCGCCTCCCGATACTGGTCTTTTGTGCTGATATCATCATATTCCGAGATGTCACTTCTCCAGCAGTTAGTCATTCCGATTTCCTGCCCCTGATAGATAAACGGAATACCATACAGGAGGATCGATGTAGTTGCCAGCATCTTCTTTCCGGCTTCATTCTGTGCATGATCCGGAAGAAAACGGCTTACACCTCTCGGCTCATCGTGGTTTTCAATGATATTCGCTGCATGTCCTACCTCCTGCAGCCTCATTTGTGATGCAAATATTGTGTCGCGCCACTTCTTAAAAGAAGGTTTTCTGCTGTTGTACCAGCCGCTCTCTCCCTGTGCCATCGTGTGGGCGCTGAAATCGAACATTGACGAGAAGTGCCCGTTATCACCAATGAATTCCGCAAGCTCATCATCCTTCATATTGAACACTTCCGCCACTGTAAACGCATCATATTTCGCGAATGTATTCCGCTTGATATCTTCAAAATACTCCCCGACGCCTTCAACTTCCTCTACCATCTTCACACAGGATGCAAGTCCGTCCGGTCCGTCCGGCTCAAACGACGGAAAACTCAGGTCTTTCTTGATATTAATGATTGCATCGATACGGAAACCTGCCAGCCCCTTATCCAGCCACCAGTTGATCATCTTATAGATTTCTTCCCGCAGTTTAGGGTTCTCCCAGTTAAGATCCGGCTGTTCTTTTGCAAACATGTGGAGATAATACAGATCTGTCCCCGGTACCGGCTCCCACGCACTGCCGCCAAAATATGACCGATAGTTGCTCGGCGCCTTGCCGTCTCTGCCTTTTACAAAATGGAAGTATCCCGCATATTTTCCGTATGGATCTTCCAATGCTTTCTGAAACCATTCATGCTTGTCGGAACAATGGTTTACAACAAGATCCATCAGGACGTACATATTCCGTTTTTTAGCCTCGGCGAGCAGCTCATCAAATTCATCCATCGTACCGAATTCTTCTGCAATCTTATAATAATCTGATATGTCATACCCCTGATCTACAAAAGGGGACTGGTAGATGGGCGACAGCCAGATAATATCGATCCCCAGATCCTTCAGATAATCAAGTTTTGAGATAATTCCGCGAAGATCCCCGATTCCGTCACCATTTGTATCCAGAAAACTCTTCGGGTAGATCTGATATGCCACTTTGTCATGCCACCATTTTTTCTTCATGATAGATTTCTCTCCTCTCTTCACCTGATAACATTGCTTTTTTTGTATGATGCTGTTATTATAAGCTTAATCAAGCAAAGAAATCTTGCACAATCATTTGCATTAATAACACAATTCTGCTGCTTTGGAGGATGATCTTATGAAATCTGATTTTGAACTGTCACCGTCACAGAAAGAACAGGCGCAGCATGGAGAGAAAATGTTCCCACTGAAAAGATATATCACTGCCCTTTCAGATCTTTATCCGGCAGTCACTGCTCACTGGCATGAGGAGGCGGAACTGACACTCATCACTGACGGATCCTGCACTTACCACATCCACCTGGAGACCTACGAAGCACAGGCGGGCGACCTGCTGTTCATTCCTCCCGCGGAACTCCACTCGATCAGTATGAAACCCGGAATAGAAATGAAATCTACAACTTATGTCTTTCATATGGATTATCTTAATGCAGACTCTGCTGATATATGTGCGGTAAAATATCTGACACCGATCAGCAGGCATTCCCTAATGCTGCCCTATATCATAAAGGAAGACCACCCGGTTTATCCTGAACTTGTGAAAGTCTTTCATGAAATGGAGCGTGCATACAGTGAAATGCAGCCCGGTTATGAACTGATGCTCAAAGCACTGCTGCTCTATGCAACAGCATTGCTGGTACCATACAGAGAAACTGAAAATATCAGGCCGCAGCTCGAAAATGAGCATACGGCAAAACTGAAACTTGTCCTGGAATACATAAGTGAACACTACGCCGAAGATCTGACAATCCCTCAGCTTTCGAAACTCTGCTTTTTCAGCGAATATCATTTCATGCGCTTTTTTAAAAAATATGTTGGGATCTCCTGTCTGGAATACATCAAAAACCTGAGACTCGAAAAAGCCGCCTCGCGCTTAGCGCAGGGCGGCCGGTCAGTGCTTGACGTTTCCATGTCATGCGGTTTTTCCAATCTGTCATATTTCTACCGGGAATTTAAGAAAAAGTACGGCATGACTCCGAAACAGTTTATCCGGGAAGCTCCATCGCTGCCGTTTCTGCCGCACCGGGAAAACAGCACAGGCAGGGTATGATCCCTGCCTGCTGTCACAAAAGTTATCTCCCGCCTTTCCTGCCGCACAGCAGTTCTGCGATCAGGCACAGTACGATCACCACCGCCATATCCGGTAACGTATTTCCCACCGGTATATCGATCGTCATAAACCACCGGTATATCACAAAACCGATCAGCCAGATTACAAGGTTCTTCCAGTCGAAGTCTGTCAGCTTCTTCTCTTTTCTGAGGATAAATATATCCGCGATCTGTACTGCGATCATCGGCGCGAACACGGAACCGATGAGATAGAGGAAGTCCGTAATATCATCCATCGGGAAGATAATAGCAGCGATTGTTCCGATCACTGTCACCACAATGCCCACATGATTTCCTTTCAGTTTTGAGAAAATCGACTCCGAAGACACTCCTGCTGAATAAGCATCGAGGAATGTGGTCGTGACTGTGGAAAAGATCACAATCAGGAGTGCCGCGATTCCCAGACCAGCCTTGGCCATGATCACCGCGATATCTGTCTCTCCTGTATAGATCGCCGCTCCCATGCCGATCACATACATCCAGCAGCTTACAAGACCGTAGACGATCACACTTGCCGCCGTCGCTTTCACCGGCTTCTCAGCTTCTCTTGTATAGTCGCTGATCACAGGGAGCCAGGAAAGGGGCATCGCCACAGACAATTCCACCGCTGCGCCGAAACTCATAGCGTCGCTGCTCAGATCCACGGAAGCGTCCGAACCTCCGAAAAAGATGACTCTGCAGAGCAGAATGGTCAGGATAAAAAGCGCTGCCATTGCTATCGTGTTGATTTTGCCCAGATTTGTCACTCCTACTGCGATCCAGAGTACGATGAGAGCACCGATCACAAGGCACCACACCCATGCTCCGGTGTGGAAGATGCCGTTTGCCGCAAGAGCTCCGTCATAGATCATGATGGCAGTCCATCCCACGAGCTGGAGTACGTTCAGGATGGCAAAGAGCAGCCCTCCCTTCCGTCCAAAGCTCATCTTCACCGTCTCCATAGCACTCTTTCTCATTCTGGCGCCGATCAGCCCGGCAAAGAACATCATGCAGCATCCGATCACATGTCCGATAATGATTGCGGCAAGTCCTCTCTGAAATCCGAGAGGCGCAAGGTAAGTACCTGTCAGAATCTCCGCAATAGAAACACCTGCCCCGAACCAGATCAGACTGTTTTCATATACAGAAGTACGTTTTGATTCCATATCAGACTGTCTCCTTTCCGGCAGAAGACATGTCTGTCTCTGGCACTGTACCTTCCGGTGTTCCTGTCACTGCACTTTCCGGAGTCTTTGCAAATTCGCCTGTGATGTCAAAAGCATGGTTCATCGGCCCGCTGCCTTTGCCAAGATCGAGCATGGCTCCGAGAGCGCCGGAGATATATGCCTTTGCCCTCTCTACAGACTGATCCATGTCAAAGCCTTTCGCCAGGTTGGAAGCAATGGCACTTGACAGGGTACATCCGGTTCCGTGTGTATTTGGATTGTCAATACGTTTTCCATAGAACCAGCGGTAGTTTCCATCTCTCCAGAGCAGATCGTTGGCGTCATTTAACTGATGTCCTCCCTTTAAGAGCACAGCACAGTGATAAGCCGCGCTGATCTTCTCTGCTGCTTTTATCATGTCTTCCTCAGTCTTTATCGCCATACCTGAGAGAACTTCCGCCTCAGGAATGTTCGGAGTCAGGATATCCGCCATAGGAAGCAGCTTCTCTTTCAGCGTATCTATGGCGTCATCGCTGATCAGCTTTGCCCCGCTCGTCGCCATCATGACCGGATCGACAACGATATTCTCCGCCTTGTATTCTGTGAGTTTCTCCGCGATGGCAGTGATCAATTCCGATGACGATACCATCCCGATCTTGACCGCATCCGGACGGATGTCCGTAAAAATACAGTCTGCCTGTTGTTTTAGAAATTCAGGAGATACCTCCATGATTCCTGCTACGCCGGTCGTATTCTGTGCAGTCAGTGCAGTGATCGCGCTCATGGCAAAAACGCCATTTGCGGTCATTGTCTTGATATCTGCCTGAATTCCGGCGCCTCCGCTGGAGTCACTGCCAGCGATTGTTAATGCTGTTCTCATTTTTCCTCATCCTTTCTTCTTTCGTGTCTGTGCCGCTGACATTTTCTGCAGCCATGCACACTCAGCATTAATTTTATATAGCGGCAGAAAGTGGTGCCCCCGGCCTGCCGCTGAAAGGCCGCAGTGAACTGCAGCCCGAAAAGTATCCGCTGTTATGCGGACGCCCTTTTCCAGAATAAATTAAAATCCTTGAACTCCGGCAGATAAATATCTGCCGTGTTCCATATCTGTGCGAGATTCCGGTCGCTCGCCTGGTCGTAGACCCCTACCGTCTTAAATCCCGCCTGTTTTGCCGTCTTAAGCGCATGTAGCGCATCCTCAAACACCCATGTCTCAGAAGGATCTGTGTCGAGCTGGAGAGCAGCGGCATAATAGATATCCGGCTGGCTCTTGCTGCTGCCGATTTCCGAACAGGTGAAGATTCCCTGAAAGTAAGAGAGTATCTTCAGCCTTTTCAATGCGGATTCTGCATTCTTCTGGTCACCTGATGTGGCAATCGCCATGGGAACCTTTCGGTCCCGGAATTCCTGTAGATACTGTCTGACGCCTTCTTTTAACGGCACTCGTTTCTCATAAAACTCCTGCACCTCACGGTTCAGACCCCTGACAATCTCCTCCGGTGTCTTTTCAATTCCATAATGCGATATAAGATACTCCGCGCCTTCTTCAAGACTCATCGCAAACAATATTTCGCCGAGGTCTTTCTCTGCCTCGACCCCCAGCCTGTTCAGATAGAGCTCTCCCAGATTTTCCCATACAGGCATGGAGTTTAACAATACTCCGTCCACATCAAATATCACTCCACGAATCATATCACGCATCTCCTTCTGACTGTTTATATTGTCTCTTCCGTACGCAGCTTCAGCGTTTGTGCCGCAGCTTCGATATCTTTCTGTGCAAAGATTGCGCTGATCACGGCTATGCCGCAGATCCCTGTGCCGGCAAGTTCTGTCACATTGTCCGCAGTGATGCCGCCGATGGCAATAACCGGTATATCCACGGCCTTACATATCTCTTTAACCGTCTCGTGGCTTACTTCCACTGCGTCTGCCTTAGAACCTGTCGGAAATACCGCTCCTACACCAAGGTAATCCGCGCCGTGTTCCTGTGCCTTTAAGGCCTGTTCCACAGTCTGCGCCGAAACGCCGATGATCTTGTCCGGTCCGAGTTTCCTTCTCACATCTCCGGCTTCCATATCACTCTGTCCTACGTGGACACCGTCCGCACCGATCTGTGCGGCAATCCCCACGTTATCGTTGATAACAAACGGCACGCGATATTGAGCGCACAGCTTCTTTATCTCCTTTGCCTCCTCAAGAAATGCTTCTTCATCCAGATTCTTTTCCCTGAGCTGGACAAATGTCACGCCGCCCTTTAATGCTTTCTCAACCTGATCATACAGAGACTCTCCGTTCAGCCAGCTCCGGTCTGTGACCGCATAGAGGAGCAGATCCTCTTTTCTGCAGTTTCCCTGGTTATCTGATCTCATATTTTGCCCCCTTCTCAAGCTCTTCACCCGTCATATTGTAGATCGCATCGATGATCCGGTTGCGGTAAGTAGAGTTTCCGTCCCCTTCCTGCATCCGGCTCCAGCCGATCTCACCTGCCAGTCCCATGACACAGACTGCTGCCGCTGCCGCCTCGAGGGGATGTTCCGGATTCGCCGTTACATAGGCTGTCATCATGCCGGAAAGCTGACATCCAGTCCCTGTGATCTTTCCCATCTCCGGCCTTCCGTTGCGGATCACATAGCATGTCTTGCCGTCGGACACCAGGTCGATAGCCCCGGTCACGGCGATGATCGTCCCTGTCTCTTCTGCAAATTTCTTTACAAATGCAACTGCTTCGTCAAGATTTCCCTCTGTCACCGCATCTGCCACATCCGCGTCCACGCCTTTCGTCGTGCCGCTTCCAAGAGCAAGCGTTTTAATCTCTGAAATATTTCCGCGGATAACAGATAAATTCAGTTCTTTCATGAGCCCGAGAGCTGTATTTGTGCGAAGCGCACTTGCTCCTGCCCCTACCGGATCAAGAAGCACCGGATGCCCGAGCTCGTTTGCTTTTCTGCCCGCACGGAACATGCCCTCGATACTCGTCTTATGGAGGGTTCCGATATTGATATTCAGTCCGCCGCAGACAGATGTGATATCTTCCACATCCTCCGCCTCGTCAGACATGATCGGACTTCCTCCGCATGCCAAAAGTACATTTGCCACATCGTTTACTGTCACATAGTTAGTGATATTATGTACCAGTGGTACTGTATTTCTTACATTTTCCAGATATTCTCTCATCGTATTTCCACCTTTCATATTTCCAAAAAAGGAATAAAAAAACGGGAAGCCCTGCAAAAGGGTACGCCCGCGTCAGTAGTCTCTCTATATTCCCTACGTTGGCATTACCCAAATCAGGTAGCGGGTCGAAGCGATTCATCTTCCTCTCAGCCTGCTTGATACGCAAGCTCCCCGTTTTTTCATATGTGTTTCAGACAATCTTCTTTTAACAGTTCAGCCATCAGGAATGGACTGGGCTGATTTATGCTTGCATAAGGATCAGTCCGGCCTGTTCCTGATGAGCCGAGCGCCAGTCAATGAGCAAAGAAGCGGCATAGCCGCAGTAAGCACGCCAGTGCGTCTTTGCGAATGGCGCGAGCTGAACTGATATATATCCCTGCAAATATTACATCAGTGTTTTATTTTCTGAGGCTCTGCATCCAGATTACCCAGATAAACGTCAAACACTTTCATTTTCTTCATCGCAGTCACGAGCACCGCAGCTATAACAGTGCCGCCGCAGCTTGAAACGAAGAAAGGAAGTACAAAACCAAATACCGCGCTCTCACTTCCCATGATCAGTGTGGCGATCGGATAGCTCAGAAGTCCTCCGATAACTGATGTGCCGAACAGCTCTCCCGCATAGGCAAAGGGAAGATGCTTTCCGTACTTATACAGCATGCCGCACAGAAATGCTCCGCACATGGAGCCGGGAAATGCAAGCAGTGTGCCTGTCCCCATCAGATTTCTTAAAAGACTGGTTACAAACGCCATGCCCACTGCATAGCCTGGTCCTAAGAACACTCCGCCGAGAATATTGATGAAGTGCTGGACCGGAGCGCATTTGGATGCCCCGATCGGGATGGACAGCGGCGAACATACGATACCGACCGCTACCAGTATTCCCGCAAGGGCAAGTTTCCTTACGTTGACATTTTTCATGTCTCTACCTCCTGTACACATATCGGTCGATGCTTACTGGCATCCTCTCACTCCGGAACACGGATTCCCTCGCATATTGTTTTCGTATCGCGTACAGTGAAAACCCGGAACGGCGCTCCCCGCCCGGTAAAACCTCTTTCGTGTGATCTTTGATTCGATTGTCCGAAAATAATGTTACCACGTCCCAATGAGAAATGCAATAAGATTGAGACCTGCCGTAAGCGCCCACACAATCCCGTATCCAAGTAATTGTTGACTTCTCGTCCTACGGTATCTGGAACAGTAGAAATTGTATATCCTATCTGGCAGGGTGCCATATACTTCAATCCAAAGCAAACAGAATCCAATACTCTACCATGTCCGTACAATAAACCCGATAAGACTTGTAACCATACCAAGAATCCCTCCTGCTATAATAATTGCTGACAAAACATCTCTTTTTATCCGATATCTGTAATAATACATTGCCGTGCTATATGCAAGGAAAAGGGCAAGAACACCGGCATACTCTACATTTTTTATGAGACAATAGATCAGAAGCAAAACTGCAAGTATATAAAACCAGAAATATCCATATCTAAAACTCTTCAGTATATTTAAGTCAACTAAGCCGATAATATTTGTCTCACTTTTTTTTCTGTATTCCTTTTCTGAAATAATCTCCCCGCTCAGCAGGTCATTGACTCCGACCTTCAGTATTCTACTCAGAGGCTGGAGCAGTGACAGATCAGGCATGCAGCGTCCATTCTCCCACTTAGATACTGCCCGATCTGTAATGCCGAGCTTTTCTGCCAGTTCTTTCTGTGTAAGATTCAGTTCTTTTCTTCTTTTGGCGATGAAAGCCCCTGTTTTTTCCTGATTCATCTGCGCCCCTCCCTAGCTATGTTATAAATCCGTTTTGCCATTTCTTATCACATTCCTATTCACACATTTTCAGATATGTAAAAAGGCAGGAAGTTTCACCTATCTTCCTGCCTCTAATATACATCCCTGCATGCAAAAAGTAACCATACCGGTGGTTGAATTTCACTTTTTTGCCGCTTTCAGCCACTGCTTCACCACAGTGACATCCTCCTCTACCGCGCGTGCGATCGTTTCAGGCGGCATTCCTATCTGATCCAAATTAACCGCTGCCTTCCTGCTGCTTTCAAGGCGGCCTGATTTCCTGCCTTCACGCAGTCCGGATTTCTTTCCCTCACGTATTCCTTCTATTTTTCCCTCTTCTCTGATTCTTTCCATGATCTCACACATAATCTCTATACCTCCTTCCTCAGTCTTTAAGAACCGCACCTGCTTCGACAACTCTCCCTCCCTGTCATCGAAAGGATCTGCGGTTTTAAAATATTTCATTAATTTTGCTATTCTGCTCCTGTCATCTATTTCGGTATTTACATAGATAAGATGGGCGCCGTCCGTATACGGCTGTCCGCTCTTCCGGAATCGCTTTTCTTCCTCGTAAACAGTACAGCCGCCTTTCCAGATATCCTTTCTGCTGATGTAGAAAATGTATCTCTCCGGCAGTTCACTGTAGTCTTTCCCTTTTCTCAGAATCTCTCCATCAGTCAGTGATCCGTAAAATCTGGTCCTTCGCGCATGATCTGTCACATCCGCTCCCTCGATTTCAAGATGATAGAGCGTTTTGTCTGCATCTTCCGCAAGAACGTCAAGTCTGGCTCCGTGCGAGGTGACTTTTGAAATAACATACTGTGTTTTAACAGATACGAGCGTGATCCCCGGATTCCCTATCAGGATGCGCACTACATGCTGACAGGCTTTCAGATCGGATAATACGACCGACATAAATACATCGCTGAGCAGAGTAAGCTGCTCCAAATCTTTCAGCCTGCGTTCACGCTCCCGGAGCAGATCTGCTGAATCAGGCGGATGTACAGCTTCGAAATTATAAACCTGCTTTTTCTTCTGATATTTCTTTTTATTTTTCATATAATGCCTTATGGCTGCGATAATTCAATACAACCTTATTCTAGCATGGCAGTCATGTCATGTAAACCGATGCTACCAAAGTTGTCCGATACCTGTTATAATTGGATAAAATGAAACAAAGGAAGTAGTTATAATTATGTCTGTAGAAATTGTAAGAAACTATTTTAAGGAAAACAATATTGACAAAGAAATTCTAGAATTTCCCGTCTCCAGTGCTACCGTCGAACTGGCGGCTCAGGCTGTAGGAGTGGAACCGGCGCGTATCGCCAAGACGCTTTCGTTTTATACGAAGGAAAAAGACGCCGCGATCCTCATCGTGACCGCAGGCGACATGAAGATCGACAACAGTAAATTCAAGCATTTCTTCGGGATGAAGGCGAAGATGCTGGCCGCGGAAGATGTGGAAAAACTGACCGGATACGCCATCGGAGGCGTGTGCCCGTTCGGAAATCCAGAAAACACTTCTGTATATCTGGATGTCTCGCTAAAGAGATTTGAGACTGTGTTCCCTGCTGCGGGAAGCGCGAACTCTGCCGTAGAGCTGACCTGCGAAGAACTGGAGCAGGATTCAAAAGCAAAAGAATGGATTGACGTGTGCAAATAGGATAACTGTCAAAAGGCTCCTCTCATACGATGTTCTCATATGAGAGGAGCTTCCTAATTTTCACCCTATTTCAGGAAACTTTCTATAATCACGGCTTCAGCCTCTTCCTCATTAAGACCGAATGTCCTCAGTTTCACAAGCTGTTCGTCGTTGATCCTGCCGATCGCCGCCTCGTGGATGATCTGCGCATCCACATGTTTTGCATCAATCTCGGGGATTGAACTGATCTCAGCCGTATCCATAATAATGGAATCGCACTGCACATGAGCATGGCAGCGGTTGTTTCCGATTGCTCTCGGGTGGAATACCTGTCTGGAGGTTCCTTTTCCGACGGAACGGGATACAATCCTGGCGGAACTGTTCTCGCCGTTCAGCTCTACGTCCATATTGGAGATTGCTGTCTGTCCTTCATCTGTCATCAGCTTCTCTGTCACGAAGAGCTTCGCATTGTCTGCAAGCTCGATGTAGTTCTCACGTTCTGTGGAATCCACGCCTTTGATCTGCGTTGTCTCAAGTGTAAATGTAGAGTCTTCTCCCACATAGATCTTCGTCACCGGATTGAGGACTTTCTGTCCTGTACCGTTTCCTTCTGCGTAGTGATTCTCTACATATTTCACGTTGCATCCTTTCCCCACATGAAATGCATGGATGCCGTCATGGCGTGTCTCGGAGCAGCCCTCGCCGTGGATACCGCAACCGGCGATGATCGTCACATCAGCTCCGTCCTCAATGTAGAAATCATTGTACACCACATCGACGCCTTCCTGGCTCATAACGACCGGGATGTGCACCTGCTCGTCTTTTGCCTCACCGCTGATATGGATATCGATTCCCGGCTTATCCTCTTTCTTCACAATATGGATATGGCGGCTGTCGCCGTGGCAGACGGCCATGCCGTTCAGCCTCAGGTTGTATGCGCCTTCCTGTTTAAACCCGTAGGAGTCGATCACTTTCAGCACATCTTCTGTCACTTTGTCGAGCTTCGCTGTCTGATTACTCTCCATAGAGCTCACCTCCCTTTTGTCTCCTGCACTCGCAGGAATCCAGTTCCCCGCCGAACAGTGTCGGCATAATATCCTTCGCATCTCCGATAGATTCTACCTTTCCGTCGGAAATGACCATGATCCGGTCTGCCATCTGTATAATCCTCTCCTGATGAGAGATCAGGATCAGGCTTTCTTTCTTCTCTTTGTGTATCTGCTCAAACCGCTTGATCAGCATAGAGAAGCTCCAGAGGTCAATCCCCGCCTCCGGTTCGTCAAATACACAGATCTTATGCTGTTTCGCCAGAACAGTCGCAATCTCAATCCTCTTCATTTCACCACCCGAGAGCGTTGCATCCGCCTCACGGTCAATATACTCCATTGCACAGAGACCTACACTGCTCAGAAGATTACAGCACGTCTTCTCGTCCAGCGGCTGTCCTGCTGCCAGTGACAGAAGTCTGCGCACCGTCATTCCTTTAAAACGGGGCGGCTGCTGGAATGCAAAGCCGATGCCCGCCTTAGCACGCTCATCGATGGTGTAATCCGTGATATCCTGTCCGTCAAGAGTGATCGTTCCCGCGGTAGACTTGTTGATCCCCATGAGCAGTTTGGCAAGTGTGGACTTTCCTCCGCCGTTCGGTCCGGTGATCACAAGCATCTCTCCGTCATTTACAGTAAAGCTCACGTCAGATAAGATCTCCGACTGTTTTCCTTCTTCTACAACATCATATGACAAATGTTCTACCTGTAACATCTCTTAAGTTCACTTCCTTCTTATTATATCTCTAATGTGAAAATCCGCTATACGGAAAACCTGCAGAAAATCTCCTTATACCTGTCCGCATAGATGCTCCCCCGCCTCCAGATAAAGTTGAATTCGTGGGAAATATCGAAACCTTTCAGTGGAATCCTTTTCAAAATCCCCTTTTTCAAATCCTCCCGCACAGCAGTCTCATATAAAAATGTAATACCGCATCCGGCTTTTGTCAACTCCCTGATAGTCTGAAGACTTCCCACTTCCATCACTTTGTCAAAGTCCCGCACACTCAGATTCTGAGCATCCAGACAGCGTTCCAGCACCTCACGCGTTCCCGATCCCTCCTCGCGTACAAGCAGGCGTTCATGAAAAAGATTCTCAATGCCCATCATCTGTCCGGAAGGCGCAGTGTCTCTTAAACCGCCGGAAGAACCGGCTTCATTCTGTCCGTAGAATACATAGTCCGGCGCACATACCGCAATATAGTTTTCCTCCGAATACTTCTGGTAATCGTATTCATTCTTCTGAAAAAAGCCTTCCACAAGGGCAAAGTCAATCGTCCCCTCGTCCAGTCTCTTCAGAAGTTCCTGCGTATTCTCCACGATCATGCATATCCTTGCATCCGGGTATTCCCGCAGATAACGCTCGAGAATTCGGCCCATGAGCACGTCGCCGACTGTCCTGGTAGCCCCGAAACGGATCTCTTCCTCCTCTTCGCTCTTCTGCATCTGATTCTGCATGGAAATCTCGTCGTGCATCATAGTGAGCGATGCATTTCGCAGGATCTCTCCGGCACCCGTGAGCTTTAATTTCTTACCCTCATATCGGAAAAGTTTCGTATTATAATGCTTCTCCAGAAAATGAATATGCTGGGACACCGCAGGCTGTGTGATATTCAGTTTTTCCGATGCTCGCGTGAAATTCATACACTGACATACAGTTAGAAATGTTTCCATCCTAAAATCAAGCATTACCTCACTCCCCTTATCTTCGGCAACACAAAACTGACAATATGTAAAAGAAACCCGGGCGGAGATCTGTCAGAACTCCGCCCAAATCTATAAAGAACTACTCCCTGCGCATTATCATAACATATATTTATGATAAAATAAATATTAATAATTTTATTTTATGATTTTTTTATGATATCTTATGACTTGCAGACAAATATTGGAAATCATAAAGGAAGGAAATAAAACAATGAACTTCTTAAAGAAAAACGGAGCAGGGCTCCTGCTCTGCCTTATTATCGCAGTACCGTCCTGGTTTCTCGGGCAGGCACTCCCTGTCATCGGCGGTCCGGTATTCGCCATACTCATCGGTATGATCCTTACATTGATACTGACAAAAAAGGAACCCTTTACCGCGGGCATCAATTATACTTCCAAAAAGATTCTGCAGGCGGCCGTGGTATTTTTAGGATTCGGCATGAACCTGACCGAGATCCTCGCTAAGGGAAAACAGTCTCTTCCGATCATCATCTCTACGATCGCGACCTCCCTTATCATCGCATTTATCTTATACAAAGCGCTGAAACTGCGCACAAACAACGCAATACTGGTAGGAGTCGGTTCTTCGATCTGCGGCGGGAGCGCCATCGCAGCTACAGCTCCGGTAATAGAGGCCACCGACGAGGAAGTGGCACAGTCCATCTCTGTCATCTTCCTGTTCAATGTGCTCGCTGCTCTCATTTTTCCCACACTGGGATCCATGTTGGGCTTAAGCAACGAGGGCTTCGGCCTGTTCGCCGGAACAGCCATCAACGATACTTCTTCTGTTACGGCCGCCGCGACTGCATGGGACGGAATCCACGGAAGCAATACACTGGAATCCGCTGCAATCGTAAAAATGACAAGAACCCTTGCGATCATTCCGATCACATTGATCCTTGCCATCTGGCGCGGGAAGAAGGCGAAAAATTCGGCAGGCTCGACCTTCAGCCTGAAAAAAGCTTTTCCGTTCTTTGTACTCTTTTTCATGCTGGCATCCGTCGTGACCACAGTATTCCAGCTTCCGGTCAGCGTGACGGATCCGCTCAAGGAGCTGAGTAAATTCCTGATTGTCATGGCGATGGCGGCGATCGGACTCAACACAAACATCGTCAAACTGGTAAAGACCGGCGGGAAACCGATCTTCACCGGATTCTGCTGCTGGCTGGGGATCTCACTTGTAAGTTTGGGGATGCAGCATGTGCTTGGTATATGGTAAATCTATCCAAAAATGGAAATAGGGACGTAGTAAAATGCGATTTTACTACGTCCCCATTTCCACCATTTCCATTTTTTATCCATTAACGGTTTTTAACTGTCGTATACACTTTTTCCGAACGAAATAGAAGCACACTGCCTGCATGAGGATTGTCGCAATCCAAGATCCCGGATAGGAGATGAACAGGAAGAACAGCGATCTGTGATGCGGGAAGAATCCGTAGATCCACACGATCCTTGTCCCAACTGTACCGATCACGGACAATACCATAGGGACAGCAGAGTGCCCCATCCCGCGAAGTGCTCCCGGGATCAGATCCATGATGCCGCAGAGGAAATACGGTACTGTCGTGATCGACAGGATCTCCATGCCGCACTTAATTACTTCTGCATCCGATGTATAGATCCCAAGGACCTGCGAACCGAATATGTATGCCCCGACGCCGAGCACTGCTGATACCCCCGCCGACAGGATCATGCAGTCCAGAAGGATCCTGTCCATACGTTTCTGCTTGCCCACACTGTAGTTCTGGCTGGTGAAACTCATACACGCCTGTGTGACAGCATTGACTGACACATATAAAAATCCGAGAACATTATTTGCCGCCGTATAGCCCGCCATTGCCGTCGATCCGAACGAATTGACAGACGACTGGAGCATTGCATTGGAAAAATTGATCACCGTGCTTTGGATTCCCGCGGGTATACCCACCTGAAAGATGCGTTTCAGGTAGATCCATTTGATCGTGAGCTTCGAGAACCGGAGCTGATAGCTCCCGTCTGACCTGTGGAGGCACCACAACACCAGTATACAGGAAACGAACTGGGAACTCACCGTCCCGATAGCTACACCCGCTACCCCCAGCGGGATAACGATCACCAGCAGCAGATCCAGTGCAACATTCGCCATCCCTGCTGTCGCAAGGAAGAGCAGCGGGCGCTTGGTGTCTCCTACTGCTCTTAAAACTGCCGCTCCGTAGTTATATAACATGAAAAACGGCATTCCCATAAAATAAATTCTCATATAAGTAACAGACTGATCGATCACATCCGCGGGCGTATCCATAAGGTCAAGTGCCAGTCTGGAAGCCCCTGCTCCGACAAATGCCATGATAACACCGCTGATCAGCGCAAGCGTGATTGCTGTATGTACCGCCTCCGACATCTCTTTATCGCGCCCTGCTGCGAAATACCTGGCCGCAAGGACATTTGCCCCCAGCGAGATGCCGATAAAAAGATTGGTGAAAATATTGATCAGTGCAGTTGTCGAGCCGACCGCCGCAAGCGCCTGACTGCTGTCAAACCTTCCGACCACAATAATATCCACCGCATTAAACATCAGCTGCAGGATACTGGAAAGCATAAGTGGAAGTGAAAACGAGATCAATTTATCCATGATCGATCCGTTGCACATATCTATTTCATATTTACTGGTTTTCAATGTCCGGTCCCCTCCATTCCATTTTGCAATGGATATCTTACTCCGTTCTTTGGGGTTCGTCAATAGATACGGGGCACCGGCCGGCAGTGCAGTTCTGCTTTTGCTTCTGAACTACTTTATTGATTTTCCCAGTTCATAGGCTTCCTTAAGCTCTGGTTTTCCCTCTATATCTCCCACATCACCGTTGCCTCCGGCAAGGACATGGCCAAAATTCTTCCATCTCAGGTGCTCCATCAGGTGGTCATAATAAAGAAGGACGTCATCAAATCCGTTTCCTTCTGCTGCCATCAAAAGCGCGGAAGATCTGTCGTGTCCTCTGAGGAGATTGCCGTCGCCTTCCTCCAGCGCAAACAGACGGTCGATCGCTGTCCGGATCTGACCGCTCATATTCCAGTAATAAAGCGGTGTGGCAAGGACGACCACATCGGACTCTTTTACCGCCGGATAGATCTGATCCATATCATCCTTCTGAACACAGGGACATTCCCTGCTGCTGTGCCCGCCGAAGCATCCTCTGCAGCCGTGAATATCCATGCCGCTTAAGAAAAATTCCGTCACTGTATTACCCGCACTTTCCGCTCCTACTGTAAAGGATTTTATGAGCGCCGATCCCTATCCTGGATGGAATGTGCGAATGGGGCGACAAAAACCGGCTTTGATAAGCCGGTTTTTATCACTCAATCTCTTATTCACGGGTATCGTCCACACCCTCACTTTTATTTCGTTCCCGGATCAGAAGCTGTATCAGACAGCAATCTCTCCATACTCTTTTACCTCCGGTTCGTCATTCTTCTGTATCTTTGCAGCCTGCTCCTCCGATAAAGTATCTTTTCCGGATACAGACTATCCTTCAGACACCAGGTCATATTTCACCACATCCATATTCACCGTTCCGTCTGCGAAGAAGGAGATCCCGTCCGCCGACTGATCCGTATACATGGTTGCCGTCATGACCTGTTCACCGTCGTTTACGAAGACTTCCACACTGAACCGGTCCAGGATCACCCTGAGCTTCAGCTCTCCGTTTGTACTGTTCACAAGGCTTCTTCTCTGATGGATGATCGCCCTTCTGGAGCCGGAGAATTTCCGGTCCACCTTGAGGACCGACTCGCGGGGACGGAAGCTGACCGCTGTCTGGTACTTTTCATCCTGCGCGAAACGCAGGGCAAACTTCTGATACAGCTTCTCCCCTTCCGCCGGGCGCAGGGTCAGTTCCATGTCTACTTTTCTTCCCCTGATCCCGTTCAGGCTGATCACGTCGGAGAACGTCACATTGTGGTATTCTACTTTGTTTCTTCTCATTTCATCCAGCTCTCTCACCGGTCTCTGATAAAGCCGGCCGCCTTTTAGAAACAGTTCTCTGGGAAGGCTCATCTGACCGAACCATTTTTCCTCCGGGGAGCGAAGGCTGCAGGCATCCCAGTTCTGCATCCAGCCGATCATCACGCGTCTGCCGTCCGGAGTCAGGACCGTCTGCGGAGCATAGAAGTCGATCCCGTAGTCGATCGCCTGGTTATGCTGTTCCGTAAATTTCCCGGTCTCCTCATCATACTCTCCGATCAGGCAGAGGGTGCCGTTCCCGTTATGGTACTCAAACCCTTCCGGCAGCATATCCTGCGGGCTTGTCAGAAGGACCCATTTGCCGTCCAGTCTGAAGAAATCTGGGCATTCCCACATCTTGCCGAACCGGTTATTGTTCGCGGCAAGCACGCTTTTAAACTTCCACTGAAAGCCGTCCGGGCTGGTGTACAAAAGGATCTGCCCGCTTCCGTCCGCCGGCCGGTTCCCGACCACGCAGCAATAGGTGCCGTCTTCCGCCTGCCACATCTTCGGATCCCGGAAGTCATGGACACTGCTTCCTTCTGGGATATCGTTTTTCTCCAGCACCGGATTCCCCGCACACTTCTCATAATCCACGCCGTCGCCCACGGCAAGGCACTGGGTCTGCGTATCGCAGTGTTCTCCATTCTCCTTACGCTCGCGCAGCACTCCGGTGTACATCAGCAGCTGTCTGCCGTCCGGGAGCGTCAACGCGCTCCCGGAAAAGCAGCCGTCCCGGTCGTAAGCCTCATCCGGCGCCAGAGCTGCCGGAAGATAATCCCAGTGCAGAAAATCTTTCGTCACCGCGTGCCCCCAGTGCATGGAGTCCCAGCGCGGTGCATATGGGTTGTACTGGTAAAACAGATGGTACTGTCCGTTATAATATGAGAATCCATTGGGGTCGTTCATCCAGCCGGTCCGCACCGACAGATGAAAATCCGGGCGTTCCTCCTGCTTTATCATTTTCTCAGATGCCTCTTCATATTTTCTTGCTTCACGCAGCGTCTGACTTGTCATATTGATCCGATTCCTTTCCTGCTTAATTTTCTGCCGCAGCCTCAGAAGATCCCGCTTCCATTTCCGCAAGGGACTCCTGATAGCTGTCGAAATATTTCTGCTTGATCTGGAGGTATTCTGACAGGCCGTAGTCTTCCATCTTCTGGAGATACTCGTCCCACTCTTCCTCGATCCCGCCGTTTAAGATCCAGTCCGCTTTCTTCTGTTCCGCGTACTTTTTAATATCTGTATCCAGCTGCGACACTCTGTTCGTGTCGTCGATGCTCATAAATACATTCGGGTATACATACTTGCTGTGCATATCGTCCAGATAAACCTCATGCATATTGTCGAGGCGCCATTTGGCATCGTCCGGCTGTGTCACATAGACGTCATAATAATCATTCAGCACAGCCAGCGGGCCGTTGACGGACTGCGCCTGCCGCACTTCCACCGGGGAAGCGTCCCCCAGGTCGAGGTGTTTGAGCATCGGACCGCCCTCGGCGTTGGTGCTCATCTCAAAAATGTTGTCCGCGTCCTTCTCTCCGTAGGTTCCCCAGTTGTTCTGCGGAGACTGGAGGGGAGCGTACATCTGGTCGATCCATGCCGCCGCAAGTGCCGTATCCCGGCAGCTTGTCGTAAGCACGCATCTTCCGCGGTCAAATCCGCTGGTCTCGCTTCCATTCTGCCTTGTAATATTGACAAGGCCGTCCGGTCCCGCAAGCGCCGGCATCATCACGTAATCCTCATAGTTGTCGATATTTGCGATGTCCCATGTAAAGCAGAGGCCGTATCTGTGGTTCTTTCCCTTTGCCACATAGGTGGACCACTCCTGGGTAAATGCTTCCGGGTCTACAAGATCCTGTTCTACAAGAGAGTGGAGCCACTCGATTCCTTCCTTGTAGCCCTCCTGCACCGCTGTATAGATCACTTCTCCGTCGTCTGTCACCGCGAAATGATCTCCGGTATCTCCATAGCCTTCCCCGAAGCCGTTGATCAGGATCGCGGGATCCTGGTCGCCGTTGTTGATGATAAATGACATGGGGATCACATCGCCCTCGATATCAAACTCTTCTTCAAGAGCGTCCGCGTTATCGCGGAATGCGATCAGCGCCTGCTCCAGTTCGTCTGTTGTGGTCGGCACATCGAGTCCGAGGAAATCCAGCCATTTCTTATTAATATACGGGATATCACCGATGGCCTGGATCGCTTCTTTGCCTTCACCCAGCTGCTCGATCCACGGGAACGAGTAGATATGTCCGTCCGGCGCAGTCACCATGGTCCGGTACTCCGGATATTTCTCAAACACCGCCTGAAGGTTCGGCATATATTTGTCGATCAGATTCTCCAACGGGATGATGATCCCCTGTTTTGCATACCGGAGCAGGTCATAGTCGTTCATGCCCGCCGTGAAAAGTCCGTCCGGCAGGTTTCCAAACTGTGCCAGGGCGAGGTTTTTCTTATCTGCAAACTGGTCGTCCACAAAACACGTCCAGTCGATATGTACATTGGTCTGCTCCTCCAGCCTCTGGAAGATCAGTTTCTCATTGGGCTCCTGCGTGGTCGTCGCCGGAGCGCTTGTGATAAACGAAAGCTCTTTCGTCTCTTTGAGCGGAAATGTTACTTCTTCGACCGGAGTATCCGGATCTGTATCTGCAACCTGTGCGGTCCCGCTGCTGCACCCGAACAGGGACAGTGTCAATATGAGGGACAGGCCAAGACCTGTCAGTCTTTTGATCCTATTTTTCATCGATTCTCAGCCTCCTAACCTTTTACAGAACCTACCATGATTCCCTTGTCAAAATACTTCTGGAAGAACGGATACATGATCAGAAGCGGAAGGCTCGATACAACGATCGTCGCGTATTTCAAAAGCTCCGCCACCTTCGCCATCTCCGCCGTGCTCTGGATATCTGCGATCATACCCGGCTGAGGAGTATTCTGTACGAGGATCGACCGTAAGACAAGCTGCAGCGGCTGCATATCCGCGTCGTTTAAGTAGATCATGGCGTCGAAATAGCTGTTCCACATTCCCACGAAGGACCACAGCGCCAGCACGGCGATGATCGGCTTGCACACCGGTATCATGATCTTAAAGAAATGCTGGATCTCGCTCGCCCCGTCCAGCGAGGACGCCTCTCTGAGTTCTCCCGGGATCGACTGGAAATAAGTCCTTGCGAGGATCATGTTCCACACGTTGAACGCGCCCGGAAGGAGGATCGCCCAGATCGTATTGACCATGTGCAGGTTGTTGATCAGGATGAACGTGGGGATCATCCCGCCGCCGAAGAACATCGTGATCACAAAGATCACGTTGAAAAAGTTCCGTCCAACAAACTCCTTCTTGGACATCGGGTATGCGGCGAGCAGCGTCACTAACACCGAGATCACCGTAAATCCCGCTGAATAGAAGAATGAGTTGGCAAAGCCCCGCCAGATCATATCATTTTCCAGCACACGCCTGTAGGCGTCCAGCGTCCAGTCCTTAAAGTTGAAGCTCAGCCCCTGATTGTTCAGCACGTTCGGGTCCATAAAGGAGGCGAGGACTACGTACACAAGCGGCACAAAGACTGCCAGCACGAACAGGCCGAGCAGTGTATATCCGACGCCGAGAATCACTTTGTCGGATGTTCCGAGTTTCATTTTTCTTCTCGTTTCCATCATCAAATCCCCCTTTTATAATCCTTCGCCGTCGTTCAACTTCTTCACTACCCAGTTCACAAAGATCAGAAGGATCACGTTGATCACTGAATTGAAGAGACCGACTGCCGTTGAATATCCGTAGTCTCCGTTGAGAAGACCGAGCCTGTATACATATGTAGAAAGGATCTCGGAAGCCGGCAGGTTCATATCTGTCTGCAGCGCATAGGCTTTCTCAAATCCGATGCTCATGATGTTGCCGGCCTGAAGGATAAACTGGATCACGATGATATCTTTGATCGCAGGAAGCTGTACGTAACGGATCTGCTGCAGGATATTCGCTCCGTCCACGATCGCCGCTTCTTCCAGATCCTTGCTGGCATTGGACAGCGCCGCCGTATACATGATGGAAGACCACCCGGCAGTCTGCCAGATCCCGCTGGCGATGTAGATCGTCCGGAATGCTTCCGGCATTGTCATCCAGTTGGTGTCGATCCCGAATAATGAATTGATCGGTCCCACCGGAGAAAGGAACATGCGGACCATACCGCAGAGTACGATGACCGAGATAAAGTTCGGCGCGTAGATCAGCAGCTGGATCTTCTTTCTAATCCCCGTCCTGCGGATCTGGTTGAGCAGAAGCGCGAGGATGATCGGAATCGGGAAGCCCCATAACAGCCCGAATACACTCAACTTCAGCGTGTTCATCAGATAGTTCATAAAATCCGGTGACGAAAGAAATCTTCGGAAATAATCCAGTCCCACCCACGGACTTCCGAGCACGCCTTCGATTACATTGTAATCCTCAAAGGCGATCAGGATACCGCCCATCGGACCATACTTGAAGATCAGCGTAAGCAGCAGCCCCGGCAGAAGAAAGAACACATACAGCTGCCAGTTCTTTTTTACATACTTCAGTTTTTCCCGCGGCGTCTGCTTAGCGATGACTGCCGTGTTTTTTTTACGGAAAACTCTCATTTTAAGCCCCTCCTGTGTTTACATTTGCACATCTTGCATTTTTCGATCGATCTTTTTATGCATAGATAGTTTATAGGTTGTGATTATAGTATCATTTATTGTGCATAATGTCAATCACATTTTTACATTTGCATAACATTTTCATTTTACAAATGCACCATTTTAACAATTTATGTAAAACCAGCAGTTCCGATTCCGATAATATCTATCTTTTAACATTTTTACATTTGACAAATTTGCACAATTCCATTACATTAAATGTAACAGTTCAGCCATATGATATCAGTCGGCAGATTTATGCTTGCATAAGAATCTGCCGGCTGATAATCAGATGTGCTGAGCGCCTGTCAATGAGTAAAACAGCGGCGGCAGCCGCAATAAGCACGAAGTGCGGTTTTACGAATGGCGCGTGCTGAACTGTTATAATGCATCATCACTATTATTCGGGAGGTACTATAAATGGAAAAGAAAATCACGATTCAGGATATTGCAGACGCTTTAGGTCTTTCCAGAAATACGGTATCAAAAGCACTGAATAATACGGGCGTCCTTGCCGCGGACACCCGGCAGAAAATACTTGAGAAAGCTGCGGAAATGGGATACCGCCGGGTCATCTATATCTCAGAGCCTTCCCCGGCAGAAAAAGGAGAGGTAAAGGAACTTGCCCTGATCACACAGAATATGCCTTACGGATCCCATTTTGGTACCTATGCACTGAACACTTTTCAGGAGCGGATGAGCAAGAATAACTACCGGCTGTCCATGTTTCCGGTAAGGGATACAGAGATTGCTTCGTTAAATCTTCCAATGGGTTTTAATAAGGAAAAGACTGCCGGAATCATATGTCTCGAGCTGTTTGACCCGGAATATATCGAGATGCTGAACACTCTCGATATCCCTCTTCTCTTCCTCGATACAGCGGCCGATATTGACATGACGCAGATCAATGCGGATTTTCTGCTCATGGAAAATCATATGAGTATGTTTAATCTCACTGATACACTGATACAAAACGGATACCGGCGCTTTGCATTTGCCGGGAATCCGGGACACTGCCGTTCTTTCTCGGAGAGATATCAGGGTTTTGTACACGCCCTCAGCGCCAATCAGCTCGAGCCCTGCAGCACACAGTTCACCGGCCGTTCAGTCTTCTCAGATTCCCAAACCCTTGAGGAAACGGTCAATCGGACACTGCAGCTTCCTGAAGTAATTGTGTGTGCCAATGACGCCACTGCGGTCAACCTGATCCGTGCCCTTAAAAAGTGCGGAATAAATGTACCTGGCGATATCCTGATTACAGGTTTTGACAACTCTACGGAGTCAAGAATCGTCGAACCCCGCCTGACAACTGTTGACATTCCCAGTTCTAAGATGGGTTATATTGCGGCAGATATGCTGCTCTCCCGCATCAACGAACCGGATATGCCCTACCGGATCACACACGTCCAGACAACATTGAAATTCAGGGCTTCCACAGGGGATCTTAACTTCTGACAGATATAAAAAAGATTTCAGTGCTATTTCTAACACTGAAATCTTTTTTTCATAGGCTTCCTGATAATGCAGCAGCAGGACACCATCAAATAACCCTGTGCTCCAGCCATCTGCGGCTTCTGAACCTTACCGTATAGATAATGCACCTCACGGTCCAATCCGTAAACATACCGATCCACACTGCCATAGGACCCATGCCGAATACTCTCGCCAGAATGATCACAAATGTAACCCGGCAGACCCACATAGAGACCACAGAGACTATCATGGTAAACTTCACGTCTCCCGCCGCCCGGAATCCATACGCAGGTATAAAAGACATGACCCATACCACCGGCTTTACAACGGTGATCCATGTTACCATGTAGATGCACATTTTTGCGCTCTCCGATTCCATGCCGCCAAAATACGTGATCGGGCGGACAAATGCATACATGACAAGGCATGAGACGATAATAATAACCTCCGATATGATGCACAGTTTTTTCACATAATAGACTGCCTCTTCTTTTCTTCCGGCCCCCAGTGTCTCCCCGACAATCGTCATCAGGCCGACGCCAACGCCCAGAGCAAGGATTCCGTTCAGGTTCTCGATAATATTGGTCATTCCCTGAGCTGCGATGGCCGCCGTTCCCATTAGTGACACCGTAGACTGGATCGCAAGTTTCCCGAACTGGAACATACCATTCTCCACACCGGAAGGGATACCAATATTCAGGATCCTGCGGATCACCCTCCAGTCCGGGCGGATCGACAGATAATCTTTCAATACAATCTCCAGATCTTTTCTTCGCAGTCTGATCATAACAACGATCATGGAAAAGATCCTTGCCAGCAGGGTTGCGAAAGCAGAACCCGGAACTCCCAGATGCAGTTTCCATACAAAAAGCAGATTCAGCGCCAAGTTGACCCCGTTTGCCGCCACAGAGATCATCATCGGGAAACGGCTGTTTTCCTGTGCTCTGAGGATTGATGCTCCGTCGTCATACAGAGCAATAAACGGGTATGAAACTGCGGAAATGAAGAAATACTGTCTCGCCTTCTCCATAACCTCAGGCTCAACTTCTCCGAAGATCACTCTCAGAATCTGATGGTTAAAGATCAGGCATAGCACCGTTATAACAACGGACATGAACAATGTAATAAATACCAGCTGCCTTGCAGCGCCATTTGCATGCTCCCTGTTCCGTAAACCAAGGTAATGGGAACATACCACCGTACCGCCGGAAGCAAGAGCGAAAAACGCCTGCACAATCAGCATATTAATGGAATCCACCAGAGATACCGCAGAGATCGCCGCAGATCCCAGATTGCTGACTACAAAGGTATCCACACTTCCCATAAAAGAATTCAGGAGCTGATCCAGAGCCAGAGGGATCAGAAGGGCGGCAAGTTTTCTATTATCAAACAAAAGCGTCTGTGTTCTATTCTTCATGATATTTCGTCCTTTATCGTTCAATGACAGTTCCCCCCGCTCCATTCGCAAAGCTGAGCTGCCACACTTATTCTAACACATTCAGACATCCCTTGACCAAGAATTACTGAAAATGCTACAATGCATTTATCGCGGGCGATGATCAGACTAAAAAATGCCGCAGCCGAATACTAACATTGGTCACAACTGAGGAGCAGCATAATGGATATTAAAGTTTATCATACATTACACAAGGATGCCGTTAAGATCAGAAAAGAAGTGTTTATGGAAGAACAGGGCTTTCATGATGAATTTGATGAAACAGACGGGAACGCTGTTCATCTTGTCCTGTACATAGACCAGATTCCCGCCGCCACATGCCGGTTTTTCCCCGGACAGACACAGGGCGAATATATCGTCGGGCGAATCGCCGTTGAAAAAGAATTTCGCGGAAATCATCTCGGTTCCCGGATCCTTTCCGCTGCTGAATCCGAGATCAGAAACTCTGGCGGCAACACCGTCCGCCTGCACGCCCAGCAGCAGGCAAGACCTTTTTATGAAAAGCAGGGCTATACCATTTTCGGAGAACCGGATTTTGATGAAGACTGCCCGCATATCTGGATGGAGAAGTCACTGATAAAAATCTATTGACTTATGTACGGAATCGGATATAATAAAAAATGTACGAAATCGGACATCTGATGAGGAGGAATAAATTTGCACTATTTAGAAACCGGGCAATATACCTATTTAGCAGGAGAAATCAATGCTTTATACCACGAAGCGGCTGTAAAAACAGGAATTTCGGACAGCGTTCAAAATATTCTATATGTACTTTGTGAGAAAGACGGGCAATGCCTGCAAAGTGAAATAAGCAAACTTACAGGTATCAGCCGCCAGACAATCAATTCTGCCATTCGCAAATTGGAAAAAGAGGAAATCGTATATTTAAAACAAGGAAAAGGCAGAAACACAATTCTCTGCCTGACTGAAAAGGGAAAGAAATTTTCATCAGAAAAAATAATGCCTCTGCACGAAATTGAAAACAAAATCTGGAACGAGTGGACAGAGGAGGAACAGCAGCAATATCTGACGCTCACAAAAAAATATCGTGACGGATTAAAAAAATATCTGGAAGCCATGTTATAAAAACGGAAAACAAAATCTTATGAAGGGAGGTGGCTTGATGTCGGCAGCAGCACAATAAGGGGATGATCACATTTGATATTGTCCCCTGTTTGAAAAACTATTTTGAAAACGAGAGGACAATTTGATATGGAAAAAACACAAAAATGGAAATCACAGTTTATGATCGTTGCATTGGGACAGGCAGTTTCAATGTTAGGAAGTCACGGTGTTCAGTTTGCTCTTATCTGGTGGCTTGCCGAGAAAACATCTTCGCCGTTAATGTTGGGGATATCGGGGATTGTTGCCTATCTTCCAATGACCTTATTCAGTCCGCTGGCAGGAATTGCAGCTGACCGTTATAACCGAAAATTTATCTCTATTTTTTCGGATATGGCAATGGGGACGATTGCGCTGATTTACGCAGTATTACTATTCTTTTTTGACCTGCCGGTGTGGACAGTATTTGTCATGCTATGTGTCCGAGGGATTGGAAGTACATTCCAGCAGCCGGCAATACAGTCAATTATTCCGCAGCTTGTACCAAAAAACCAGTTAGTAAAAACAAATGGGTGGATGCAGCTTCTGAATTCAGGCTCATTTTTGCTTGGACCGGTAATCGGTGCGTCTTTGTATGCAATTTTCCCGATGTCAATCGTTTTAATGAGTGATGTGGCCGGGGCAATTTTAGCAAGTATTGCGTTAGCAGTCGCTAAAATCCCAAAACTTGAAAAAGCAGAACGGAAGGAACAGCATTTTATAGCAGAAATAAAAGAGGGATTGCAGGTATTCAAAGAAGATAAAAAATTATTTTATATCGTGATTGCAGAGGCACTCTGTATGTTCTTTTATGCGCCACTATCCTCCTTTTATCCGTTGATGACAAGCGATTATTTTAAGTTATCGGCAATGTATGGCAGTGCCGTGGAGTTATCTTTTGCAATCGGCATGATGGTATCCTCCCTTTTATTTTCCAGTGTTCTAAAGATAAACCGGAAAATCAGAGTTTCTTTTATCGGTTTGTTTGCAATGGGAGTTATGTCGCTGATCTGCGGTATTATACCACCTGCTTATGTTGGATGGTTTTTCTTTGCAGGAAGTTGTATCTGTTTAGGAGCTTCCGGAAATGTCCATACAATTCCGCTGACTGCGTATATGCAGGAAACCATATCCCCAGACAAGATGGGACGTGCATTTTCGGTTCTCACGCTGATTTCATCTGTTACAATGCCAATCGGCTTACTTTTCAGCAGTCCTATAGCAGAAAAAGTAGGTGTGAATGTGTGGTTCTTCATTTCCGGTCTGTGTATGATTATGCTTACTACTGGTGTTTCAATACGATATGCGGTAAAATGCAGGATATATTAGATAATTATCAGGAAAGGATCAGACAATTAAAATGAAAGCATTCGAGAGATTATTAAAATATGCAGTGATCAGAACTCCCAGCGACGAGGAGAGCGATACCGTGCCCTCCTCCGCCTGCCAGTTCGAACTGGCACAGCATCTGTACCGGGAGCTTTTTACAATGGGGATCACGGACGTGAAAGTGGATACCCAGTGTTACCTGTACGCCCACATTCCTGCCACGCCGGGCTATGAAGACCGGCCGAATCTTGGATTCATTGCACATCTGGACACAGTATCCGACTTCTGTGATCACCGGATCACCCCCGAGATCCACGAGGATTACAACGGGCGGGAACTTCCCCTCGGCACAAGCGGCCGCGTCCTGTCGCCGGATATGTTCCCACACTTAAAGGATCTGAAAGGACGCACCCTGATCACAAGCGACGGAACTACGATCCTCGGCGCAGACGATAAAGCGGGAATCGCCGAAATCATGACCATGGCAGAACGGATCCTGGATGAAAATATCCCTCACGGCCCTATTTCCATCGCCTTTACTCCGGACGAGGAGATCGGCATGGGAGCCGCTCATTTCGATGTGGAGGAATTCGGTGCGGACTTCGCCTACACACTGGACGGGGACACGGAAGGTGAGATCCAGTATGAGAACTTCAATGCCTCCAAAGCGGAATTCCAGATCAGCGGCGTAAATGTCCATCCGGGCTCTTCCAAAGATGTTATGGTAAATGCTTCTCTCGTGGCCATGGAGATCAACTCCATGCTGCCCGAGGGAGAAACACCGCGTGATACAGACGGATACGAGGGCTTCTATCATCTCATTGACATGAAAGGTGATGTGGGAAATGCAGTACTCCGGTATATCATCCGGGATCATGATGCAGCGAAATTTGAAGAGCGCAAAGAGACACTTCGGAATATAGAAAAAAAGATCAATCAGAAATGGGGACGCGGCACTGCTGCCCTCACCATAACAGACCAGTACCGCAACATGGCCGAAATCATCTCCGGCTGTATGCACTTGATCGAGAATGCAAAAAAAGCCTGCCGGAATGCAGGCGTCACACCGCTGATCCTCCCAATCCGGGGCGGCACAGACGGCGCCCAGTTAAGCTTCAAAGGACTGCCCTGTCCCAACCTGGGAACCGGCGGTCACGGATATCACGGGCCATATGAGCATATCACAGTCGAAGGTATGGACGCAGCGTGTGCGGTTGCACTGGAACTTGTGAAAATATATGCAGAACAGATATCCTTCTGACCAGGCAGTCCGATCTGACTGTTCTGTCTGCTCTTCAGTTCTGTCATTTCAGTACAAAGTGATTTCTGTCAAAGGACAGTATCCCCTCATCCCGCATCCTGCACAGCTCTGCGGACATGGCGCTCCGGTCCACGGAGAGAAAGTCCGCGAGCTGCTGCCGGTTAAAGGGGATATCAAATACCGGACTCCCTGCTCTCTGGGACTGTTCCGATAAATAAGATAACAATTTCTCTCTCGTCGTTCTCTTTGACATGTGTTCCAGCTTCTGAGTAAGCATTTTATTCTTCTGAGCGAGCACGGTGAGCAGGTTGCGGATCAATCGTCCGTGGAACTGACATGCCGACGGGCACATGGTAAGGATCCGCTTCACATCCAGGAAGAGCACTTTGCTCGGCTTTACGGCGACTGCATTATTCAGTAATTCATCACTCCCGAGACATGCATACACTTCACCGAATATCTCTCCTTCTGAAATCTCGCTGAGGATACTCAGATTCCCCCAGTAATCTTCTTTCTGAATATGGATACATCCCTCCAGAAGCAACGCCACGCTGTCAATGCGCTCTCCCCTGCTGAATACATATTCTCCTTTATGGTAGTCCCGTGTAACAGCTGACAGGCATTCCAGCATGGAGGTAAATTCATCTTCACTGATTCCCTGAAACAGCTTTGAATTTTTTAATAGTGATAAATATTTTTTCATAATTCCCATTCTGTTGTATTTACAACTGTTATGTTTTAAACATCGTACTATACTCATGATACATCGTCAAGCGATGCAATACAGAAATCAATCACAGTGCCGGTAGATAAACAAAAACACGGCCGGCGCTGACAGGAGGTTATGAAAATGTCAGATAATATGTTTTGTTTTCAGTGTGAGCAGACTGCAGGATGTACCGGATGCACCGGCAAAGCCGGAGTCTGCGGAAAGAGCGCAGATGTGGCAGGACTTCAGGATAAACTTACAGGCGCCCTGATCGGCCTTGCACGGGCAGCCAGCGGAAATACGCCCTCTCCGTCCACTCACCAGGCAATGATCGAGGGGCTGTTCACAACGATCACCAATGTAAACTTTAACGAAGAGACGATCAGACAGCAGATTGAAAATGTAACAAGAGAGAAAAACTCCCTCATCCCCGGCTGTGGAGGCTGCGCGCAGCCGTGCGGCAGAACGGAAGATTACAATATGGGACTGCTGTGGAATGCCGACGAGGATATCCGCTCTCTGAAATCCCTGATTCTGTTCGGTCTCAGAGGAATGGCGGCATATGCGTATCACGCTATGGTTCTGGGATATTCTGATGAGGAAGTCAATACCTTCTTCTATGAAGGAATGTTCGCCATCGGCGAAGATCTGAACATGGAGCAGCTTCTTCCCATCGTAATGAAAGTGGGCGAGATCAATCTGAAATGTATGGCGCTTCTGGATCAGGCAAACACTGAAAGCTACGGGGATCCGGTGCCTGTCACTGTTCCGCTTACAGTTGAAAAAGGACCGTTTATCGTGATCAGCGGGCATGACCTGAAAGACCTGCAGCTTCTTCTGGAACAGACAGAAGGGAAAGGGATCAATATCTATACCAACGGCGAGATGCTTCCGGCACACGCATATCCGAAACTGAAAGCCTACCCGCATCTGAAGGGTAATTTGGGTACCGCATGGCACAATCAGCAGAAAGAATTCGCAGATATTCCTGCTCCGGTCCTGTTTACGACCAACTGTCTGATGCCGCCGAAAGCAAGTTATGCGGACCGTGTATTTACAACAGAAGTTGTCTCTTATCCGGGAGTTATCCACATTGGAGAAGATAAAGACTTCACTCCTGTCATCGAAAAAGCGCTGGAACTGGGCGGTTACCCGGAGGACCGCGAATTCACCGGGATCAACGGCGGAAAAACTGTCACCACAGGATTTGCGCGCAATACCGTATTATCCGCCGCAGGTACGATCGTAAATGCAGTAAAAGGCGGCGCCTTAAAGCACATCTTCCTTGTAGGCGGATGCGACGGAGCGAGAAAAGGCCGCAGCTATTATACAGATTTTGTAAAGCAGACACCGGCCGATACGGCAGTACTCACTCTCGCCTGCGGGAAATACCGGTTCAACGACCTTGATCTCGGTACCATCGGCGGTCTCCCGCGGATCATGGATATGGGACAGTGCAACGATGCCTACAGCGCGATCCGGGCCGCTCTTGCTCTGGCGGATGCGTTTGACTGCGGCGTCAACGACCTGCCACTGACACTTGTACTTTCATGGTATGAGCAGAAAGCTGTCTGCATCCTGCTGACACTCCTGCACCTGGGTATCCGGAATATTTATCTCGGACCCACGCTGCCGGCATTTCTGTCACCTGGCGTGCTTGATTTTCTTGTGAAGAATTACGGAATCCGCCCGACCACAACACCGGAGCAGGATCTCAAGGAGATACTCGGATAATATCATTTTAAAAAGGGGCTTTGCGGCCCCTTTTTACTCTTCTTTCCACAAGCGCTGCATGATTCCCGGGAAGTCGATCTCAAGCTGTCCGTCATAAATCCTCACAGGCACTTTATCACGGAACGTATACATCGAGATTTCCGGAGCATCCTCACCCTCGAACCAATAGCATACGATCTTTTCCCTCTTTCGGTCCACGATCCAGTATTCCCGCACGCCGGCATTCATATACTTCTGCACCTTAATCCCGTAGTCCCTCTTCCGGCTGGAATCCGAGACGATCTCAATGCAGAAGTCCGGCGCCCCATAGATTCCTTTCCGCGTGATTCTTTCCTCTTTGCAGATCAGAGCGATATCCGGCTGCACGATGGTTCTGTCGTCGCAGTCAATCTGTACATCCAGAGGCGACGGGAGCACACGGCAGAGTCCCTTGTTTTTTCGGATATAAAACCCAAAATCCAGCAAAATTTCTGTCACCATCTCCTGATGTGTAAATGTAGGAGCTTCAAGAAAAATAAGCACGCCGTCGATCAGCTCCGCCCGGACATCTTCGGGCAGCTTCCTGTAATCGTCTGCCGTATATTCTCCCTGTCTTTTCGTAACATACGGAGCAGCCGCTTCTCTGACAGCATCCGGCAGATTCCGATATGCCTCATCGCCGGCTTTTGCCCATAAACTGTCTGTCCGGTCATAAGCTGTATCATAGATGCTTCTGCCGGGATCAGGTTCCAGGTTCCCGCTGCCTGCAGCGCCATACAAGACATCCTCAAGAGCACGAAGCGTATCATATCGCGGAGAACGCGTCTCCCCGCTTAAGATCTTATTGATCGTTCCCACCGGCACTCCCGACAGCTGGGAGAGCTGTTCTGTTGTCAGTCCCAGTTCTTTCTTCCGCTGATTCAGGTTCTCATAGAGCATAAGGCATACCTCCTTCCTTATGCTCTATAATATATCCGTTTTTGATAATTGTCAACCGTTTTACCCGTTTTCGGTTTGTTATACAGCATATCTGAACTGTCATTTTCTACTCTGTAATTCTGCTATGATCTTATTATAAGTTGTTTTGTTCAGACGGTAGAACAGAAGTACAACAGCCGTTACAACCCACAGGATGCCCGGAACTGTGGTAAATGAATGGCGGATCACACTGAGTACCGCAGAGTTCTGCTGCTGATTCGCCACATAGCCGCACATTTCAAGTACTGCCGCAAGAAGAGAGGTTCCGATCGCCATACCCACTTTATTGCCCAGTGAAATGAATGCATACTGGAAACCGTCATTCCGGAGGCCTGTCTTCCACTCTCCGTATTCCACACAGTCCGGTATGACCGCATAGATCGCAGTATTGAAACCGGAGAAAAAAAACTGTGCCAGTGCAGAGAACAGGTAAAATGTAACCGGTGTATCTGTTGCCGTAAAGAAATACATTGCAAACATACTGATCCCGGTAAGCAGTGCGAATATAGACGCTGCCCTTCCTTTATTCCCTGTCAGACGAAACATCACCGGGAAGCAGGCCGCCCCAATAATCGATGGAATGATGATAAACAGGGAGTAGGTACTGAACAGAGCCGCATCTCCTTCAACATATGTAAAATAATATAACGCGTCCGCATTTCTGCCGTAGAGTGTCAGTCCGAACAAAAGCTGCCCTGCAACAGCGATCATATACGGTTTGTTCTTTGCCGCCGCGGCAAGCTGTGTCTTCAGAGACAGTTTCTGCTTTGCGGGCACTTCCACTACTTCCTTTGTCTTTGAAAAACAGAAGATGTGACAAGCTGCAAAAATGCATCCATAGATCACCGCAATGAGAAGATATCCTCTCTGATCGCTGCCTCCGCCCAGTGCTGAAATGAGCGGAACTGTGATAATATTGATCACTCCGATAGCAATCATGGCGCTCACGGAACGGAATGTATTGATCTTCGCACGCTCTTCAATATTTTGCGTCATAGCTCCGCAGAGGGTTCCGTAGGGAATGTTAACACACGTATATCCCAGTACGAGAATACAGTATGTAACAGCCATATAAATGATCTTTGAAGTGTCCGACCAGTCCGGATGAGCCCAGAATGTAAGGATCAGCACCAGAGCAGTCAGAGGCGCCGCGATGAGAAGCCACGGACGATATCTTCCCCACCGCGTATGCGTTTTGTCGCTCAGGGCCCCGATCACCGGGTCATTGATGGCATCCCAGAATCTGGAGAACAGCATCAGTGCCGCCACTGCTCCCATACTGATCCCGAATACATCCGTGTAAAATATCATCAGGAAATTTCCTACAAACATCCAGCTGAAATTACAGCCCACATCTCCCATGCCGTATGCGATCTTGCTGATCAGCGGCACCTTTACATTTGTCGCTCCCTTTTCCATGCTCTTCCGACTCTCCTTCCTGTTTCAGATTTGTCTTATTCTCCGGCCTTTTCTCCGTCTTTGCAGATACGGATGACTGCTTTTACAATATCAGCCTTGTTGTTCACACTGTAGTCCATCGCTTTCTGTGCGTCGTCAAGATCAAAAATATCTGTCACGATCCCTTTCAGGTTCACTTTTCCCTGTGATACCGCTTCGATCGCCATAGGATAAATATGACGGTAGCGGAATACTGTCTTGAACGTCAGCTCCTTGTCAAGCACAAGACTCGTTGGAAGTGTCATTTCTCCGGATTTGCTGTATCCCACAAGGACGATATTGGAGCCTTTCTTCGCAATACTGATGGCCTGCCGGGTGGTAACCTCTGTACCCGCTGTCTCGATCACAAGATCCACGCCTCTTCCGTCTGTGATCTGACGGATCTTCTCCTCCACATTTTCCTCTGCGCCGTTGATCACCCCGTCTGCTCCAAGCTCAAGGGCTTTCTGAAGGCGCTTTTCCATGATGTCCACGACATATACTTCAGATACGCCTCTTGCCTTCAATGCCATCATGGACACAAGTCCGATACAGCCGGCTCCCATCACCACCGCCTTCTGTCCGAGGTGTGCATCTCCCTGAATTGCTGCATGGAATCCGACAGCCAGCGGTTCGATCAGGGCGCCCTCCAGTGTGCTCACATTGTCCGGAAGTTTGAAGCAGAGATCTGCCTCATGCGCCACATACTCCTGAAACACGCCGTCTACCGGAGGAGTTGCAAAGAACACCACGTCGGGACAGAGGTTGTATCTTCCTGTCTTACAGAATTCGCAGTGTCCACATGTCTTTCCGGGTTCCAGTGCCACACGATCTCCTGCTTTCAGATGAGTAACATTCTTTCCTACTTCCACAACAGTGCCTCCCGGCTCATGGCCGAGCACGAAAGGCGGTTCGACTACATAGTCCCCGATCGCACCGGTCTCATAATAATGCAGGTCGCTTCCGCAGATTCCCACATATTCCAGCTTTACAAGCACCTCGTCGTCCTTTACCTGAGGAATATCGCGCTCCTCAAATCCCATTTCCCCGATTCCGAGCATAACCGCTGTTTTCATTTTTCCTTCCATTTCTTTTTCTCCTTTTGTTTTGACTTTTATTAATTGTTTTATTAAAGTAATTATATTATTATCTTATTATCCCTGTTTGTCAATTAGATTTTGCGGTTTCTCTCAAG
This sequence comes from Mediterraneibacter catenae, assembly GCF_008691045.1. Taxonomy (GTDB): domain Bacteria; phylum Bacillota; class Clostridia; order Lachnospirales; family Lachnospiraceae; genus Mediterraneibacter; species Mediterraneibacter ornithocaccae. Next base: position 289,233 of record NZ_VMSO01000001.1, on the reverse strand, counting down.
TGCACAATTATGGTGTTCTCTTTTTGTGAAAAGCACACAAAAAAAGAACCCCAGCTGCTTTACTGCTGAAGTTCCTGTCTTCTATTTAGAGAGATGACGTCCCGCCTCCCGGGGCGCTTCCGTTCACTCTGTATTATATATTGTCAAATATGCTTTCTATAAATTTTAACGCCGCTCCATACGCCGCGGCATTCAACTTATACTTTCCTGTCCGGAGATAGGACGTGTCCACGTCGAAATTATTATACTGCATCACTTTTCTGGACAGCTCATGCATAAACTCTTCCAGATAACCTCCCACATATCCGCCCAGTACGATCCGGCAGTCGAATATCATCCGAAGGTTTGTCACTGCTGTCGCCAGATCATCCAGATATCTGTCCCATACTTTCAGGATTTCCGGTTCCTTTTTTCTCACCCCGTCGAAAAAGCATTCCAGACTTCTGTCTGTATTTTCCTGAAGGACCAGCGCTGAACAGTAGGCGTCCATACACCCCCGCTTTCCGCAGTAACACTGCCTGCCGTTCTTTTCGATCACCATATGGCCGAATTCGCCGCTCTTAAAATTATCTCCAGAATACAGCTGTCCGCCGAAACAGATCGAGCCACCTACCGTATTGCTTAAAGAGAGATATACTGCATTCGTTTCTTCATCTTCTGCTGCATCGCCGGATACTGCCGCTGTTCCCAGCTCGGCATAGGCTGCGCTGTTGGCATCATTCTCAATGTCACAGGGATACCCAAGAGCATTGCCGACAGACCGGAAGCTTACATTCTGTACTTTTAGTGTGTGGGAACGCAGGAGCAGGCTCTGCTCCTTATCAACAATACCGGGCAGTGAGAAGCCGATTCCGGCAATCTTTGTCAATTCCACACCTTGTTTCTCTATAAAGTCAGATACTGCGCGCACCAAAAAATCATAATACTGTGTACAGTTCTCATAGACACATCTGACTCGCTCAGAAGCCATTATCTCTTTCTTTGCATTTACTATCACCATGGTAATATGATTATTCGTAATATCAACCCCGACGGCATATCCTGCATCGCCGCAAATTGACAGCGCTTTTGCTTTTCGTCCTCCGGTGGATTCGTATTCTCCTGTCTCCTCAACGATCCCTTCCTCCACCAGCGCTTTTACGTTCTGCAGCGTAGTAGGCATACTCAACTTCAGGCTTACGGAAATCTCTGTCTTGGACGTGATTCCCCTGGCTGAGATGAATTTTGCTGTCCGGATCTTATTACTGCGTTTCGGTTCCAGTCCTCTGGCAGCATTCTGTCTCATTTGTTATCCCTCACTTTTATTATTACTTTAATAAAAATAATTATATATTTTTTTTTCAAAACTGTCACGCATTTTCTGGAATGCATTCTATCCTTCGGAAATATAGCGTGAATTCACATCAATTTCCCTTGAATTTCATAAAAGCATCATATCGCAGACACAGTTCTTCTGTATTTTCAATACAGTATTAAGGAAGGAAACGGAGAAAACAAAAATGAGTAAAGAAGCCTGTTATCTGGAAATCATGAACCGAATTGAAATCCTGTTTACTCCGACAAAAGAAGAACTGAATTTCTCAAATCTTCCCGGGGACATGCAATATGGATCATCACCTTGACCGAAAAAGGGACTATCTATTTCCCGACAGCCCCACTTTTTTCGTTATGCATGCAGCCTGCGTATGATCTTGCAGATTACTTCATTCTCCGTCACAAGGGGTTTTTTATGTGTGAAAAATACAATTCCTTCTGTCGGGGAAAGCACTGTAGAGATTACATTTCCCTCATAAGGATGGACGATCTCGGCAAGGGGTGTCCCCATCCGCACTTCGTCTCCGGGATGGCACAGTCTTCTGTATATGCCGCCTGAAGCTGTCCGCACGGATGCCAGTTCTTCCTCGCCGATCACCGTAGAGATGTATCCGTTATGGCTGTTGTATTTCAGAATACCCATTCTGGTCAGGAAACGCAGCACTGCGGATACCGCCTGCTGAGCAGACACTTCGTCGATAAAGTCCGTCTCCATCGTATACAGGGAGAATGCGCTGGTATCCCAGATCTGCCAGTTATAGTTCAGTGTGGTCGTATCTATAGGCTTTGGCTTTCTCACCACTACATAGGGAAGTCCGAACAGCCCGGCAAGGCTAGTATTCTGCCTGCCCGTGTCCATCATACGGACGTGTGGGATAAAGTCTCCCGGCATGTAAAAGCTTGCAAACTGTATGCCGTAGTCATAATCTTTTACCGTCCGGAACACACCGTCCGCAATCCTCTGCGTCGTCTCTCCCTGATCGTATCCCGGGAACATACGGTTGATATCCGTATTGTCCACCGGCCAGAATCTCTTGCCGATGTTCATGGCGTGATGGTTGACAGAAGGCACCACAAGGATCTCCTTACCGGAGGCGATGGCGTGAGACGCCTCAAGCTCTTCCAGCTTCCTTACGATCTGGGAGCAGACGTAGAGCTGCTGTATTTCATTTCCCCGGATGCTTCCCACGATACACGCTGATTTACGCCCATGTCCGAAGGTATAGCCGCTGATCGTGAGATCCTCCCGGTACGGTGATCCCAGCTTATATATTTCCGTCTTCCGCATTATCATCCGCCTCCTTTTCTTTGTCGCTGCTGCCAAGTATCCGTCCCAGCAGTGAACCGCTGTAAACGACCGGATACTCTCTTCTCGTAAATACCAGTCCTGAGATCGGCGCTGTCACCGACTGCTCCACATCCCCGGTCAGAGGATTTAAGATCTCGCCAAGAAGCGTTCCCTCTTCTACCTGTTCGCCGATCTTTACATGGGGCACATAGATCCCTGCACCGTCCGCGTTCAGGTATCCCACCTCCCGGTCCGTAGATACGATGGGAGTCCGTACTTCTCCCACATCGCCTTCCCAGACACCCAGTTCCTTCATCACATTCAGGATTCCTTCCACGAGCTGATATCCGTATTCTTTCGTGATCCGCATACCTACACCCATCTCAACGACCAGTGTGGGGGTTCCGATACTGTTCAGACTGTAAGCAAGAGTGGACTCAAGAACTGTGGCCGACGCATGGACCCACACAAAATCTACATTGATCTTCTTTGCAAGAGGGACAAGGGTTTCCGCCGTGAGCTCATTGATCCGCACCTGAGGCAGCTCCATCAGAAAAATATTGCTGGCATGGATATCCACGCACAGATCTGCGCCTTTCAGGTCTTCCATGAGCCCGTACACGACAGACTCCATCATAGGGCCTTCCTCATTGCCCGGGAAAATCCGGTTCATATCCAGATCAAACATGGGAATTCCTCTCGTGATCGAATCGATCCCCAGAGGATTAAGCGCCGGATAGACGTCCACAATTCCTTTCAGATATCCCGGCTCCGCCTTCAGCCTTCTGAGCAGCTCATAACACACGAACTGGCCTTCCAGCTCATCTCCGTGAGTCCCCGTCACGATCGCGATCCTCTTTTCATCCCCTGTAGGATGTGCCGGCATGATCCGGTTTTTCCGGATCGTCAGCTTCTCGTCCACCGGCAGTTCCATTGACACTACTGTCTCTACCATCACTGATTTCCTCCACATTCACATATATTTTCTGTTCCTGAGATGCATTTCCCAGAAAGATTCCTTTGTCTACCACGCAGTCCGCGTAATCCCGCCCGTGAGCGAGCTTGATATAGTAATCATCGATATACAGGTCATTTGTCGGGTCCAGACCGTACCAGCCGCCGTCCGTATAAATTTCCACCCACGCATGGGTGGCTCCCTCCCCGATCATCAGACCGTTTACATACCGTGCCGGGATTCCCATCCTGCGCATCACTGCGATCATGATATGGGCATAGTCCTGACATACGCCCTTTCCCTGCATGAGCGCCTGCTCTGCAGTCGTTCCTATATCCGTCACACCAGGGATATATTGAAAACGGATATACAGATCATGCATGGCGCACACTGCCCTGTCCATAGCCGTCTCTGCTCCCTGTCTTTTGCACTTCTGTGACACTTTCTCTGCAAATGAAGTAATCTCCGGTCCGGGTTCAGTATACTTAGACGGATACCGGTACATGGGATGAAGAGGACATTTCTGCACGATCATTCCCTGCACAACGGCTGTGCCCGCGACATAATAGCTGAACATATCATGTAATCTCCGGCAGCCTCCGCTGATCTTCAGGTTCCCGAATCCGTCTTTATCCGCACTTGTGTAATCGGCAGGACTCACACGGCATTCGGTCAGCGTGATCTTCTGCCGCAAAGAATCCCCGGGGACGCAGCGCAGTGCAAAATAATGTCTGCTCACCGGAGATGAAAATTTCAGTTCCATACTATACTCAAATTTTAATTTTCTCATAATCAAGCCTCTAAATTGGCCAGCTGTAAATCGGCCACCTATGCCAGCAGAGCACCCAGGCACCCCAGCGCTTCCCTGTAGTACTGCTCCGGATGCTCCTCCCGCAGTATGATCTCTTCCAGACGGTTCAGACTTGCCTCATGGTAAACCAGATTTGTTTTTCCAAGCCTGTTACACAGTTTTCTGTACTCTTTTTCCAGATTTTCCGTATGATAATCAAGCCGCATGCAGAGGTCAAGCCGCTCTACATATTTCCCGCATTTGAGGATATTGCGGCAGTCCTCCTGTTCCACGTAATCGTCTGCTCCTCCCCAGAAAGCGAGCAGATCATCGATCACCTGCTGCAGTTCGAGAAGCGGGGCCGTCGTTTTCCTGCATCCCTCAAAAGCCCCCACTGCAAGGTGTACATAGGAAAGTACCGTGGTGCTCAGCTCATCTCTGAGTACCACTGCATTATCATAGGCACGTTCCATATTGGAGCGCAGAGAATCCGGATTGTCTTCATTGAAAAGATATGACATGACGAACTGCCGGTTGGATGTATAGATATTCGGGATATTCAGTCTTTCGCAGTATTTCGCATAAATTCCTTCCGGCTGTTCGATCATTTTGTCATAGATATGAAAGAACACCCGCAGCGTTGTATAAACTCTCTCTGTATAGCGTCCGAGCCAGTACAGATGATCTACTTTTTCCATTGAGATAATACCCATGTGTCTTTAAATCCTCCTCCCTGTGATGAATTCACCACAAATGAATCCGCATTCCTCGAAAATCTGGTAAGGCCGCTGGGCCATACCTTTGTCGTTTCACCTGACAGGACAAACGCCCGGAGATCTGCTTTCCTGAGCACTCTGTCCTCTCCTTCCATGACTTCCATATCTTGAAAATCCACGACTTCCTGGGCAATGAAACGTCTGGATTCTTTCTCGATCAGTTTCTTCATCTCCGAGAGCTTCTCGCTGCTCAGCTCATTTCCGAAGATCACGCCGTATCCCCCGGCTTCCGCCACATCCTTGACAACCAGCTTTTCCAGATTGTCGAGCACATATTTTCTGTCCTCATCGTAGAACGGCAGATAAGTCGGGGCATTTTTGAGGATCGGCTCCTGATCCAGATAATATCGGATCATTTTGGGAACGAAATAATAGATGCCCTTATCGTCAGCCACTCCGTTTCCCGGAGCATTCACAATAGCCACATTTCCGCTGCGGTACACGTCCATAATGTTCGGGATGCCGATCAGCGATTCCGGATTAAATGTCATGGGGTCCAGATATTCGTCCGAGATCCTCCGGTAGATCACTCCCACTTTCTGTTTCTTCTCCCGGTAATCCCTGTAATACAGGTAATTGTCTTCCACAAACAGATCCGTGCAGGTGGCAAGCTCGCTGCCCGTTCTCTCCGCCAGATAGGAGTGCTCAAAGTATGCCGCATTGTAGCGCCCCGGCGTCATGATGACCGGAATCCCGCCGGTATTCACCCAGTCCATGGTCTGCCGCAGCATTGCTGCATAGTTCCTGTTATCTACAACAGAGTTGTTGCTGAATGTAGCAGGCGATACTCTTCTGCATATCTCTCTGGCGATCATGGGATAGGATGCGCCGGAAGGAATCCGTAAGTTGTCCTCCAGTATGTACCATTCTCCGTCTTTTCCAAGCACCAGATCGATACCTGATATGTGGCTGTATATGTTTTTCGGTGGCGTGATGCCCTCACACTGCGGCAGATAACCGGAGGAAATAAATACAAATTCTTCCGGTATAACGCCGTCTTTTATGATTTTCTTCTCACTGTATATATCATTAAGGAACAGATTCAGCGCGTCTACCCGCTGGATCAGGCCTTTTTCAAGCTGCTGAAAATCATCATGGGTGATGACCCTCGGGATCGCGTCGAACGGAAAGAGCTGCTCGTGGAATTCACCGCCCTTATAAATCCCGAATTTGACGCCGTACCGCGCCATCAGCCGGTTGATCCCTTCTGTGTGTTCTACCAGTTCTTTCATGCTGTGTTTCCTCCTGACATAAATCAAATCCCCGCCCGGCCTGCTGTCCGCGGAACGGAGTTTCCTATAAACAAAAAAGACGTTCCTATGCACTGCACCATACAGCAGAAGAAACGCCTTTGTCTCCTGACCGCCTGAGGACGGTCCTTTATTCATATATATGTAAAAAGGACACTTGACCAAATGATCAAGCGCCCTTGCTATGGGTGTTAATATAAACGTTTTTTTCTCATCTGTCAAGACTTTTTATGCGGAAGTATCGACAATTTCCCTTCTCTGTATTATAATTTGTCCGTTGGTAACGGTTCAGCCATCTGATGCCAGTCGACGGATTTATGTTCGCATAAGAATCCATCGACTGGCATTCAGATGAGTTGAGCGTCTGTCAATGAGTAAAACAACGGTGTCAGCCGCAATAAGCACGAAGTGCGGTTTTACGAATGGCGCGGACTGAACTGTTACGTCCGGCGGAATCAGCCGATCCGCCAATGAACTAAAATAAAAATTACAGAGGGAAAATACAATGAGTTTTACATTTATCAGACAACTGCCTTCTCCGGACGAGGTCAAAGCGCTGGAGCCCTTGTCCGCAGAAATGAAAAAAATAAAAGCCGGGCACGACAGGCTTATACGCGACGTGATCACAGGCGAATCCGACAAGTTTCTCGTGATCGTAGGACCCTGCTCGGCCGACAATGAAGACTCCGTATGCGAATATACAAACCGTCTGGCAAAGGTACAGGAAAAGGTGGCAGACCGCCTTGTGCTTGTGCCCCGGATCTATACAAATAAGCCCCGTACTACGGGCGAGGGATACAAGGGGATGCTCCATCAGCCGGACCCTGAGGCAAAGCCGGATATCCTTGCAGGAATCCTTGCGATCCGCCATATGCATATCCGTTCCATCTCAGAAACCGGACTTACTGCCGCTGATGAGATGCTCTACCCGGACAACTGGCACTATCTCTCCGATATTCTCTCCTATGTAGCCATCGGAGCCCGCTCCGTAGAGAATCAGGAGCACCGCCTTATGGTCAGCGGACTGGATATCCCTGTCGGCATGAAGAACCCCACCAGCGGAGACTTCTCCGTCATGCTCAACTCTGTCGTTGCGGCACAGGGAGGACATGATTTTATCTCCAGAGGCTGGGAAGTTCGGACAGAAGGGAATCCGCTCACCCACACGATCCTCAGAGGGGCCGTAAACAAACACGGAAATACGATCCCCAACTACCATTATGAAGATATCCAGCTTCTTCTTGAAAAATACGAGGAGAGGGATCTGGAAAACCCGGCTGTTCTCATCGACGCCAACCATTCCAACTCCGGCAAGAAATATAAACAGCAGATCCGCATCGTGAAAGAAATCCTGCACAGCCGCCGGATTGATGAGGATATCCGGAAACTTGTCAAAGGCGTTATGATCGAGAGCTACCTCGTAGAAGGATGCCAGCAGATCGGAACCGACCATGTATACGGGAAATCCATCACCGACCCGTGCCTTGGCTGGGAGGATACGGAGAAACTGCTGTATACGATAGCTGAGCAATGTTAAATATTGGGGACGTAGTAAAATGCGGTTTTACTACGTCCCCAATTGCGTTTTGCCCTGTCCCTATCCGTATTATTTCAATCCCCCCGCCTTCGCCATTTTCAATCTTTTTATATCCGCCGACTACACCTCTCTCAATTTTCTTGTAACCGCCGGCCGCTGAATCGGCGATTTTCTGATTTGCTTTTACAAGCTTTGATTTTGCCATTTGCTTTGCTCCTTCTTTCTTTATATGATCTTTATTTCCGTTTGACGATATAAAGATAACCCCGTTTTATTGACAAAGCGTTTCCGTTTCGTTTCCGGAATATTAAAAGCGGTGTCTGCCATGGTCAGAAGTTAAAAAGCTGTGCAAACGCCGGGGCATATTTTTTATCTGTCCCGTTATATACTATGTGAAATGTTATCTTCGCCGCCTGGTCTGAGACAGGTATGACAATTCTGTCTCCGTAAATTTCTTCGTCATATTCAGCAACGTCCGTCACAAAGCAGGGCAGGGAAGATTCCCTGATCAGTTCCTCCATTGTAAACTGATCCGTCTGTACCAGAAACCTTGAAGCCGGCATTTTCTCCCGGCACATGTCATCCCAGAACCCGAGCCTTGTGCCCAGCAGGAAATTATATCCGTTTAGCACTTCAAAAGACACCTCTTTATACCATGCAAGCACATGGTCGGGAGGCACACACACCGCCAGATTTTCTTTCATAAAGGGCCGGCAGCAATATGTTTCCGGAATCTTCCCCTCTTCCGGTATCCCCGGCAGTACCGCCAGAAGGCAGTGACCGGATTTCACATCTTCCAGTACCGATGCGTTATTCTTAATAGAGGATGACAGTGTCATATCCGGAAATGCATCCGACAGTGCCGGGAGCAGCCTCCACAGTGGTGCAGGCGCGCAGGAACTGACCGTGATCGTATGCCGGCTCCGGTCGAACGCCCGGACAGCATCCACTGCCTCTTTCGCATCTTTCAGAAGTTGTACGGCATAACTGACAGCCTGCTCTCCTGTTTCATTCAGCGCAATGTGATTCTTGCTTCGTTCGAATAACGGTACCCCAAACTCCTCCTCAAGACGCTGCATCGTCCTTGTGATCGTAGGCTGTGAAATATTCAGTTTTTCAGCAGCTTTCGATAGTGTTCCGTATTCTGCAAATGCGGAAAGCTGCTCCAGCTCCAGCAGATTCAACATTTTCCTCTTTCCTTTCACTATTCATTTTCAGGAATCTGGATTCCTGTATTTTTATTGTACTTTTTTTTGCTCCAGCTGTAAACTTATAAATGAAAACAGACAGACAGGAGGTATTTATCATGGATTATGTTACATTAAACAATGGCGTCAAAATGCCGAAATTAGGATACGGAGTATATCAGACACCGCCGGAAGAGACAGAACGCTGCGTGCTGGAAGCAATTGAGACAGGCTACAGAAGCATTGATACTGCCCAGGCGTACGGCAACGAAGAAGGAGTCGGAAACGCCCTGAAAAAATGCGGACTACCGAGAGAAGAATTTTTCATCACGACAAAAGTATGGATCACAAACGCGGGATATGAAAAGGCGAAAGCTTCTATTGAAGAATCTCTGAAGAAGCTGCAGACAGACTATATCGATCTGCTCCTGATCCATCAGCCTTTCGGCGATTACTACGGAACTTACCGCGCAATGGAAGAGGCTTACGATGAGGGCAAGGTACGCGCCATCGGTGTTTCCAACTTCTATCCGGACCGGTATCTGGATATCTTCCATTTCTCCAGGATCAAACCGGCTGTAAATCAGGTTGAGACCCATGTATTCCAGCAGCAGAAGACCGCAAAAGAATACATGAAAAAGAACGGAACCCAGATTATGTCATGGGGACCTTTTGCAGAAGGCAAGAACGATTATTTCAACAATCCGGTGCTGAAAAAAATTGGTGAAAAATACGGCAAATCTGTAGCTCAGACAGCACTCCGTTTCCTTCTTCAGAGTGATGTAGTGCTGATCCCGAAATCCACACACAAGAACCGTATGGAAGAAAACTTTAATATCTTTGACTTCTCCCTGACCGATGAGGAGATGAAAGAGATTGAAGCTCTGGATACAGGAAACAGCCTGTTCTTCTCCCACTACGACCCGGCGACTGTCGAGTGGTTTATGTCGCTCGTATAGGTATTGAACAGTCAAATGCGTCCCAAAAAGGCTGTGGCTGCATTCCCCGGAAGCGATGCGCAGTTTGAGTTTTTACCAGACTGCACATCGCTCTTTTAGCTTTTTTCCTCTTTTGTCTCCTCATCCGCATAACTCCATCATACCGCTGACATTTCCCGCATATAGGAAGGGATATCAAGCCCCTGCGGACAATGTTCCGTACAACTGCCGCACCCGATACAGGCAGAGGGCTGTTTTTCTTTTGCTAACGCTTTTAGGCGGAACAGCCGCCAGACTGCCAGATTTTTATCGCCTAATGCAGCAGCTTCATCACGATAATCATTATATGCCGACAGCAAAAAAGGAATATCCAGGCCTTGAGGACAGTTGTCACAGCAGTAGCGGCATCCGGTACAGGGAACCGCTATTTTTTTGTGAAGTATCTCGCTGATCCTCTCCAGCCGTGAAAGTTCTTTCCGGGTCAGACTATGCTCTGAATCTGCCGCTGCTGTATTTTCTTCCGCCTGCCCCGTCTCAGACATACCGCTGAGAGTAACCGATACGCCTGGGAGATTCATTACAAATCGAAGCGCCCACCCGGCCGGTGAGATATTCTTGTCCTGCAGAAGCTGTCTGCAGTCTTCCGGAAGAACGGCTAACATGCCTCCATGAACGGGTTCCATTACCATAACAGGAATATCATGTTCTCTTAATATTTCATACTGCTGTCTTGCAGTCCCCTGATACCAGTCATAATAATTCAGCTGTATCTGTACAAAATCCCATTCGTTTTTTTCCAGAAGTCTTCTCAGGCAGCCTGGCGTTCCGTGAAATGAAAATCCGAAATATCTGATCTTCCCCCATGATAAATATAAGCAGTGTCATAGTAATTCACACCGTGCGCCATGCAATAATCAATAAGTTCCCGTGCTTTTACCTCGTCGACAGGTTTTCCGAAACCGGGTTCGGTCTGTGGAAGGCGCATGGCGCCTAATCCCAGCTTAGAAAGCTTTATGCCGTTTTTGAATTCTGTGTATCTCATTTCTTATTACTCCTTTCCCTTTCCGAATACGGATTACTTCTTTTCCACCACGCCACTTTTTAATCGAATATTCATTTAATTTATATTGTAAAAAAGGAAGCACCAGGCAGGTGCCTCTTTTATCGTTTGACTGCATCCCAGCACATCTGAAAGACCATATCAAAATCCACATCGGGAAGCATGGATCTGTCTTTCCGCCATTCTTTGAAAATCTGCTGGATCGGATAGTAACAAAAGCTGATAAGAAGAGCGGGTGAGGCCGGTTTCAAGATTCCTTCCTCTATCCCTCTCTGAAAAATCCTTACCGTGTCTTTGTTATATTGTTCAAGCGTCTCCAGCATTTCATCCGTTGTCATAGGAGAATTACACGCCTGTTCTATGAATAAAAATTCATCCGTGTATTCCTGCATATAGTCAAGCAGGTTTCCGCAGAGTTTTCTGACCGCCTCTTCTACGCTGCCCTCCGGATCAATATCCCTGCTGCATTTCTCTGTCATGTGCTTTTTCACATCCATGTAAACCTTGCGAAACATATCCTCCTTATTATCATAATAGACATAGAGGGTCGCTGCTGACATGCCGGCGGCTTTTGCCTGAGCTGATGCTACAGGCTTAAATACATCCGGGAAATCCGGACCGTCTGCCACGCATGCGGTATGTTCCGGATTTACATAAAGGCTTCCCGCCCCGCAGAGGACGACTGCCAGAAAGAGGAACAGGACGCCGTAACAGCGCCATATATTCCTCTCCGGGGCACGGCTGCTCCTTTGATTTTCCCGGTTTCTCACTTTGTCCTGACTGTGAAATATCCAATAGGCGCGCATCATCCCGAGGATCAGATAATACGCGGACAGCGTGCCAAACCACGCGGACCGGCTCATCCATCCGGCGATGCCATTGAACAGGGCAAACACTATATTCATACAGACTCCGCACACAGCAAACAGAACCGATCTGTATTCTATATCGTCCGTGAGTCGTGCGGTCAGTGTATTCGAACGTGCCAGCTCCATGATCTTCTGCTTCAGCAGGTCCAGGTCCCCCGCCAAATAAAAACAGGACACAAACAGCGTAATTCCGGCTGCAGTATATACCGCATACTCTGCTGCCGGCGGGAAAATGCCCCCGCATGTGATACTGACTATTGACAGCACGGCACAGGCGAGGGCGGCAATGTACAGCATTATCTTTACCTGCAGGCTCAGGTCAGGCATTTTTACTTTTTTTATTTTAGCAGTCATCTTCCGCCATATCGGAATGTGAAATCCGCGCATAGTCTTCCTCCTCGAATGAAGTTCCGCACCAAAATGCACATCTGATTTCACAATAGCTGTTCATTATTTCCAAAATGTTTTTGTTTTGTTTCTAAATGATTAAAATTATACCGGTCAAAATCTCTGCTGTGATAGCTCCGGAATGTTCCGTGCTGCGCTCACAATTCACATCTTCAGAAAACGAGCTGCACTAACAGCATGTAGCACACTGTCCCTCCGGCAATAGACAGAAGCATCTGCCGTTTCCACACATGGAGCACAATAACCAGAACGATCGAGATCAGCTCCGGTATGCCGTGGCTTCCGGTGAGGATGCTCACGTCTTTCAGACTGTAAACGACGAGCAGGCCGAATACTGCCGCAGGCAGCACTCTGCCCAGATACTGTACATACTTCGGCGTCGTCCTGCCTGCCGGGAATAAAAGAAAGGGCAGGAAGCGGGTGACCGCCGTGCCGAGGACTACCATTGCAACTGTGATGATCTGTTGTGTCAGCGTCATTGTACATCTCCTCCTTCCCCAAGACTGCTCAGCTCAACATTCTTCTTTTCTGACTGACTGTCTTCCACTTCATTTACTCCGGCTTTGCTTTCCACACCATCTTTTCTTTCAAGCGGATGCCGCATCAGCGTCAGCACGCCGAGGATTGCAAGCATTGCCGGGATGATAAAGTTATCCGCTCCGAATGCGATAAGGCAGAGAATCGAGATCCCCAGTCCGATGAGAGAACTCGTGTGATCTTTTTCCTTAAGCCACTGTTCAAGAAAGATTACCACGAACATAGCTGTCATGACAAATTCAAGACCTTCTGTATTAAAATTGATCAGAGACCCGAAGATACCGCCCAGTGTCGCGCCGGAGAACCAGTAAAAATGATTCAGAAGAGTGACGAAAAACATAAACCATCCCCTGTCCACATCTTCCGGAATGTCTGCTGTATAGTTAATTGAGAACGTCTCATCACACATCCCGAATATAAGATAAAACTTCTTCCTGCCGACTCCCCGGAACTTGTCCAGCATGGAAATCCCGTAGAACAGATGCCTCGCATTGATCATCAGTGTCATAGCAAAGGCCTGCAGCGGATTAAATGCTCCAAGGAGCATATTGACGGTCACGAATTCAATCGAGCCGGCAAATATCGTCACACTCATGAGCATCGGATACCAGAAGCTGAATCCTGACACATTCATGTATATCCCATATGTAATACCCAGGAACCAGAATCCGGCAAATATCGATATCGTATAGGGGAATGCCGTGGTAAAAGCTTTTTTTAACATTTTTGATCTTGACTGCATAGCTATCCTTCCCTCGTAATAACTTATATAACTGTAATCGCTGCACTAGGAACACTTTCCACAGTCTGAGCATCCGTTGCACGTCAGACGGTTGGAACATTCCACACATGTGACCGGATGATAATGGGGAACATAGAGCTCTTCCTCCGGGATGTCATACCCCCATTCATCTGTCAGATGGAAATGGATCTCTTTCCCCTTATAATTCAACCCCGACCGGAATGCCTGTTGAGCCTGCGTCCTCTTATCCGGAATGCGGTATACTTTTTCACCCACCGCAAAACAGGTGCCCGTCTCGATAAAGTTGAATGTAACGTCATATTTTCTGCACTGATCACTTAAGAGCTTTACCCACTCATAGCGGCAGAGACGGGAACCGTCATAGTTCTCCCCGCCGCATATCACCTGTTCGATCTGCCCTGCCGGCAGATATTTTTCAATATCCACCGGACCGATCAGCGGAGCGGTCATAATTCCTTTGTGCTTAAAGGGCAGCTCAAACAGGATCGGTATCCTCTCATCCGCCCGCCTCTGGTTCTCGCAGGTTACATTGAAGAAGACATTGTCCCATCCATTTCCCCAGTCGTAGGGAAGACAGAAAGAGACGCGCTCAGGCCGCTTCGTCAGAAGAAAAAACTTCACATCCTTCCTCTCACGCATGACAGACCACGCCTCATCCCGCCATTCATCCGCCTCTTCAAGGAAAAAATCCGAAGTCATACAGACCCGGATCATCTCTCCACTCTTTACTTTGTACTTTCCCTGCCGGTCCTTGGACAACGGATAGCGGAAGCCGTTCTTAGTCCGGTAGATCCGGCTCCCGTCCTGCTCCCGCATCCGGTCAAGAAAATACATATAACAGTTTTCGCATCCCTCCGAGCACTTCCTGCAGCCGTGCCATGGATTCCAGATGTCATGCATATGTTTATACTCCTTTTTCGGTAATCTGGCAATTTTTTTCGGCATTTTGACTTACTTCTTTATTTTTCAAGACATTTCGGGTCAAGCAGAAAATCATAGATGTTTACGGTCAGGATACCATATTCATCATACTGCATCGGCACCATGTCCCTGGTAATGATGATTTTCTTGAAAGAATCATCTATCTTTCTGAATGGTCTGACCTCCTGAGTGCGCTTTGCTTCATCAGGCAGGGTATAGACAGATTGAATATAGTATCTGGAAGAACCAAGATTACACACAAAATCAACTTCCAACTGCTTACGTGTTACTTTCCCGGTCCGATCTTTTTCAGCGATAGGTACAACTCCTACGTCCACGCTGTAACCACGCATACGAAGCTCATTGTAAATCACATTTTCCATAGAATGAGTCTGTTCAAACTGACGAAAGTTAATTCTTGCATTCCGAAGTCCAAGGTCAGAAAAGTAATATTTTTTTGGGGTTTCAATATATGACTTTCCCTTGATGTCATAGCGCTGTGCGGACTCGATCAGGAATGAATCTTCAAAATAATCCAAATACTTTTTAATGGTATTGGAAGTTATTTTAGATTTCTTCACAGTTCTAAAAGTGTTTTTAAGCTTCTCCGGATTAGTCAGAGAACCAATCGCAGAAGAAAGAGTGTTCAGCAGATCCTCCAATTCGCCGATATTCTTGACACGGTTCCGCCTGCATATATCCTGGATATATATTTCACTGAACAGATTCTGTAATGCCACAGCTTTATCATTTGCCCCATCACGCAAGACAACTGAGGGAATGCCGCCATAGAGCATATATTCAGACAGTCCCGTATACTTATCGCCTTCATATACAGACATAAACTCCGCAAAACTTAAAGGATACATATGAACTTCATCGCCACGGCCGGCAAACTCAGTAGCAATGTCTTTGGACAGGAGCTTTGCATTACTTCCTGTCACAAATACATCCATGTTATCCTTACGCAGATAACTATTCAATACAGCTTCAAAACAATCCAACATCTGAATTTCATCAAGCAGCAAATAATACATTCCATCGTCAACGACTTTGGTTCGGACATAAGCCATGAATTTTTCCGGGTCTGCCCCACGCTTTTCTTTTTCAATCCCAATAAGGCTTTCGCCGATCAAGTACAGATCATCCGCTGAGTCAAAGGCAAAACGTATGATATGGTCAACGTCCACGCCGCTCTCTAGTAAATGATGATAGAAAAGGTTATTGAGCAGATAGGACTTACCACACCTGCGAATACCAGTGATAACCTTAATAAGACCATTGTTCTTTCTTTTTATCAATTTGTCCAGATAGAAATTTCTGCGGATCTCCATTCAGCGACCTCCTTGCAAAAGATTTTTGCAACTCTCAGCATTTTTCTGTTCTATTTTATCACAAAACAAATGCCAGCTCAATATATCGACGCGGTTTTAGAA
Source organism: Mediterraneibacter catenae (assembly GCF_008691045.1). GTDB lineage: Bacteria > Bacillota > Clostridia > Lachnospirales > Lachnospiraceae > Mediterraneibacter > Mediterraneibacter ornithocaccae. The sequence goes on along the minus strand of NZ_VMSO01000001.1, from coordinate 273,204 downwards.
AAGATTTTTGCAACTTTTAACATTTTTCTGTTTTAGAATTTAAATGGAATCTGCTCTCTTATAATTCTATCAGTATCTCCCCAATATCCCCATCTATACAGATCGACCGCTCAGCAATCTCCTGCGGCACCGCCGCATCCCTGTAATTAATGCATACATATGTCGCATCCTGCACAAATGTATCATCCGCCCACAGGTTCATGGACATGGGTTTCCCGCAGTCCGGACAGTGCGGCACCAGTTCGGACGGAACACACATATCTTTCTGCCGCTCAACCATCTGACGGATCACCTCTTTATTGTCCCACGTCTTCTGGCAGCACGGTTCCGAACACTGGAACAGACCGTAATCTCCCTGCGTATAGAAAAGTCTTTCCCTGTCAAATCCCGCTTTCTGAAAACAGTGATCTACATTTGTCGTCAAAACAAAATAATCTTTATCCTTTACAAGATCAAGCAGTTCGTCATACACCGGCTCCGGGGCATCCATATACCGGTTGATCCAGATATACCGGCTCCAGTACGCCCAGTGTTCTTCCAATGTATCGTAGGGCCAGAACCCTCCCGAATACATATCGCGGAATCCATATTTTGTTTTGAAATCTGAAAAATATTTCTCAAAGCGTTCTCCGTCGTACACAAAACCCGCCGATGTGGAAAGCCCTGCCCCCGCACCGATCACAATTGTATCTGCCTCCGCAAGAACATTCCCCAGCCTCTTTATCTTCTCGTTGTAAGTCTCCCCATTTCTCCGAAATAATCGCTGTACAGACATCATTTGTCTCCCCTCTTCTTTACCGCGGATACCGGGCAGTGCTTCATACAGGTTCCGCAGCCGATACATTTCTCCGTGATCTCATATCCTTTTTCAGCAATCTGTCCCTTCCCCACCGTATAACTTTCCCGAAAGATCGGGTTCACTCCCAGATTGAAATATTCAATCTGCGCATTTCTTATCACAAATACAATGCCAATCTCTCTTGTATCTCCCGGATATACATTTGAAAGGTAAGGCTGATCCTCAAATATCGTTCTGATCCACTTCTCCTGTTCCTCATCCGGAGCCGGTTCCGCCTTTGCGGACAGGCGTATCATCTCCTTATACCTTGTATATCCGAGGATCTGCACCCGTCCGTCGGATAGCAGCTCCCGGCAGAAATCTTTTCCTCTGGCTGTAAAAAAATATATAGCATCAGGCTCGTAGTGAACAGCACTGATGTTGCGCACCTGCGGCGCTCCTTCTTTGTCCACGGTGGCGAATGCCAGCACACCGACATACTGTAATTTCTGAAGACAGGTCCTTGCGTCCATCTGTGGTTCCTCCTTTATCATTCTTTATCCGCATTGCATCTCCAGATCACACCCGGAGTATGCGTCCCTCTTTGCGCGGCTTCGGCGCGGGATGTCTGTCTCCTTCTCTCGGATAACCGAGCAGGAGCTGCATGACCGCATAAGAGTCCGGGCGGATGTTCCATTTCTTCAGGATTTCCTGACCATACGGATCTGCGAACGCTGTCCATCCCTGTCCGATATAGCAGGATCCCACGCCCAGAGCGTCCGCCGCAAGCATCATATTCTCCGCCGCTGTCGCACAGTCTTCCGCAGAGAAGAGGAAATTCTTCGGCGCGAACATAGTAATGACAGTGGGAGCATCATAAAATGCATTGGTCAGTTTCGGATCATCAGCGACACTCGGCTGCTCTTTTGATATATAGTTATTTCCCGACGCCATGTTCCATTTGGAATTGGCCCGCTTGATCTTTCCGAGCTTTTCATTGACTTTCCTGTCCTGACATACTGCAAAGATCACGCCCTGCCGCCCGCCTGCACTGGGAGCGTACATGCCTGCCTCAAGGATCTGCTGAAGATCCGACTCCTCGATCTGCCTTGGATCGTACCGCCGGATCGCACGGCGGTGCATGATCGCCTCCATGACTGTCACATTATTCCGTTCTGTCATCTTATTCGACCTCCTTCCAACACTGTGGATCTGCTGCATAGAAATCGCCGTCTTTTCCGCTTGCCACGGCGGGACATCCCCTGCACCATGCGAGCAGCTCGCATTTCGCACATTTCTCAATTGATTATATGAAAACGAGGTGATCAAATGCTCACAAAAGAAGAGATGCCGGCATGTCCGGTGGCGACGACTGTACAACTGATCGGCAGCAAATGGAAACTGCTGATCCTGCGCAATCTCCTTGCACGTCCGTGGCGCTTCAACGAACTGCGCAAAGATCTGGAAGGCATCAGCCAGAAAGTTCTGGCAGACAGCCTGCGCGCACTGGAGTCCGATGGTATCGTCGCGCGCACTGCCTATCCGGAAGTGCCGCCCAGAGTGGAATACTCCCTGACTCCTCTGGGGGAATCTATGAAACCTATACTGGATGCGATGGAGAAATGGGGAACAGAATATAAAAAACGGCTGTGCACAGATGCGGATAACGAATGAAGATGCAGGAAAAACTCCCGCATCTTCATTTGCTGTCTCAGATATATTTTCCAAGGTCTGCCATCACATCTGCCAGAGTGATGGCTTTCAGTTCCCTCTCCATCGCCGACTGAACCCGGTACAGCTTGTCATCGAGAATATTATGGATATTCTTCCCTACCGGACAGTTCGGATTCGGATTCTCGTGGAAATGGAACAGCGTATTCTCCTCTATGCATTCTACCGCACGATAAATGTCGAGAAACGTGATTTCATTCAATGGTTTTGTAATGGCCGCTCCGCCCGTTCCTCTCTTCACCTCGATAATGCCTGCCTCTTTTAGCTGTGACAGGATTCGTCTGATAATGACGGGATTTACATTAATACTGGAAGCGAGAAAGTCGCTCGTTATCTTATAATCTTCTTTAAACGTCTCCATACAGGTCAGCATATGGATAGCGATTGTAAATCTGCTTGAAATCTGCATGATGCTCTCATCTCCTTTTGAGATTTATTTTACCTGCTGTCCATTGTAATGTCAATTATTACAGGTAAGTTCTTCCTCATACAGGAGTTTATCCACTTCTTTAAATACGTTGAAGATCACCCGGTCAAAATCCGCACTATGCTCGTTTAAAAACTCCGTCACAGTCTCCACAGCAATCTTCGCCGCCTCATCATTCGGGAAATGAAATTCGCCGGTGCTGATACAGCAAAACGCAACAGATCGTATCTTATGCTCCACGCAACACTTCAGTACATTCTGATAGCAGTTCCTCAGATCGTCCCTCAGGCCCTGATTCAGCCCCCGTCCAACAATAGGACCCACTGTGTGGATCACGTACTCCGCAGGCAGATTGTATCCTTCTGTCAGGACAGCCTGACCTGTCGGCTCCTCATAGCGGGAACCGTACTGTATGCGCCGCCGGTGCATATAAAGGCTGCACGCCTCACGCAGTTCAATCCCCGCCGCGCTGTGGATGGCATTGTCGATGCATCCGTGACATGGCACGAAGCATCCGAGCATCTGCGAGTTCGCCGCATTGACAATAGCTCCGACATGGAGTCTGGTGATATCTCCCTGCCAGACGGACAGTTTATCTGCATACGGATGGCTGCTGCCGTACTGCTCTCCCACTGTCGGGATATCACTAAGTTCTACGATTCCTTTTTCTTTTGCCTCCTCGGTCAGGAAATCATCCTGCACCCGCAGGACTTCTTCATTCATTTTTCCCGGCATACGGATATTCATAAGGGAGCGCAGGAGTCTTCGCTTCTCCCGATAGTCCTCTCCTGTTTCCAGGTCTCTGTACTGCACGGAATCTTCCTTAAATTCACGTAGCAGATAGTCAAGCCTCTCTTCCTGCTCTCCGCCCGCGCTGTTCTGTTTCTCTTTATCTTTTTCGTCTTTATATTTACCGAACCACATCTTTTTCCGCCTCTTTCCTGATATCTTCCATGCACCTGCATATATCTTCATTGATCCCAACCGCTCTTTTGTGAAAGCTCTCCGGCACTACTGCTTCCCTGAGATTCAGCCGGACAAGTGTCCATCTGTCGTTCTCTCTTACCATCTTCTCGAACGGGAACCGAATAATCGTCGGCGTATTGAACCCAACGCCCAGTTCCAGAAGTACGACCTTATCTTTCTGATGTTCTTTCAGAAATGCGGCATATCTTCCTGCCGCTTCGTTCCAGTGTTCATCCTCCACAAAATACTGGTCGCACCGTAAATGCATCGCCATATTGCCGCCGCAGACCGGACAGCGCGGGACCATATCAGACGGGATCTCACAGTCCTTCCGCGCTCTATTCATCTCCAGAAACATTTCCTCAGCATCATATACTTTTTCGTGACATCCTCTCGCACACTGGATCTCTCCGTAATCTCCCTGAGTGGCGAAGATGTCCTCGTCTGCAAATCCTGCTTTCCAGAACTGATGGTCCACGTTTGTTGTCAATACAAAGTGCGGCTTCTGCCTGACCCGCGGTTGTATCGACATACCAGCACCTCCACAAATATCTTTTCAATGTTAAATTTCAAACTTAAGAAATAATTAATTGTGGTTTCTGCATATTACAGATATACTTTACGAAAACGATTCATAAATGGAGGCAATATGAAAAATACAGTAGATTTTATTGTTTTAGCTATTATTTATCTCTTTATATTCTATAGGAAGTGGAAAGCAGAAGGAAAAGACATATTATTTATAAATACTCTGATGTATATATATTTATCTTTTGTATTATATTTTACTTTAATGCCTGTAATTACCTCTCTGCCATTCGTATTTAATCACTCTTATGTTCCGATGAATTTAGTTCCTTTCATTGATGTTTCATACGGCAGGGGTGATTTTATCAGACAGATAGTTTTAAACGTTATAATGACAATTCCTTTCGGATTCTTATTGCCACTTATTAAAAGCAAGACAAGCTTAATAAAAATAATGCTGTATACATTTTTACTAAGTTTAGGCATTGAGATATTGCAGCCATTAGTAAGTGATTTCAGGTCATCGGATATAACTGATCTGATAACAAATGTATTCGGTGGAGTTCTGGGTTATATATTATATTTCCTATTCAGACCTTTAACAGCTAAAATATTATGTTATATAAAAAATGAATAGCGTCAGTGTACAAGGGGCAACACGGTCGCTGAAGGGCTTATTTTAGCACCTTCTACGTTACTTTCACTCCGCGTACGTCTCTGCACGCGTCGTTCAAGTGCCTTGAAGGAGCTAAAATTTACGGGAACAATTCCTCAAGTGTCACAAGCACACCGTCCTCTTCATTTGACGGGCACACACTTCTCGCGGCCTGTTTTACCTCCTCCGGAGCGTTCGCCATGGCATAGCTGTGTCCGCAGTATTTCAGCATCTCGATATCATTGCCGCCGTCACCGAACGCTGCGCACTGTTCCGGCGATATTCCGCGGCGCTTTGCCAGTCTTTTCAGCCCTGACGCTTTATGGCATCCCGGCAGGATCAGGTCGATCGCCCCGTGCCCGCTTGTTGTCGGCTCCAGTCTTCCTTCAAGCCGCTCACGGAACATATCGTAATAATAGTATGTTTTTTCATCCGGTACTGTGACTGCGAATTTGAGTATCCGGTCATCTACTTCCCTGAAATCATCTGCCCAGTCCAGCCGGTGGCAGTATATCTTTGTAAGCTCAAAAAACTCCCGGCTCACTGCTCCTCGCTCGCAGTAAGCGCTCCGCAGACCGCACATCACATTTTGTATCTCCGGATATTCCTCGCACAGATCAGCGACAAAGCGGACTGTCTCTTTCGGTATGTCAGCGGCAAAGATGATCTCGGTACGATCTTTGACAAACGCGCCGTTTTCCGCCACAAAGGACAATTCATCATCACATCCCGGGAAAAGATCCCTGAGCTGATAATACTGATTGCCGCTCGCCACGACAAAACTGCATCCCGCCTCTTTCATCCGCGCCAGTATCTTCTTAAAGCGCGGCACATCATATGTATAGTCAGAACGCACAAAAGTACCGTCGATATCTACCGCTGCAATTTTGATGTCTGTATTCATATACTACTCCTTTCCGTCAAACAAACCGAAACCTACCGGACTGCTCATCTGAATGTATTTTCTTCCACACCCGGAAGCAGTTCATAAATGGAACCGTTTATCTTTTCCTCAAACATATCCCTGATCTCAAGTGTCCGGCGCCAGCGCTCTGCCATGACCGGCGGTGTGCCGTACCGGAGTGCCACGTCCACAAAGCGCTTCTCCAGAAGGCAGAAACCGGATGGGAGCGCAAGGGAATCACATAACTGCACTAACCTGTCATAGTCATCATAAACCGCATTTTTGACAAAATGCTCCATAAACTTATAATCTTCTTCCGTCACATCAAAAGTTCCGATCGATGTGCTGATATCCTGTATCATAAATGCATGTGAGATACAGATCTGTGCCGCTTTCTCCCATCCACGCTCCATACAGAACCGGTAGCCGTCGATCAGATGCTTCTCTGAAGTCACCCCGGCATACCGCCCGATGTCATGCAGCAGGCCGTAACAGTATGCCGTATCAGGAGACATACCGTCGCAGCGCGCCGCTATATTCTCACACGCCTGCGCCGTATAACGGGAGTGATCTGTCCATTTCCCGGGATTCAGCTTTCCCGCCCGCTCCAGTTCGAGTTCCGCTCTTTTCCGATCCAGTTTCATCATATATCCCCTTCCTATAATTTCAAACTTACTTCAGAAAGACAGACTCTTTTCAACCGGAAAAACCTGACAGAAAACTGTCAGGCTCTCCTATTATCTGTTTTCAGTTTTTATTTTAACACGCATACCGCATATCTGATATCTTTTTCCTGTCACAAATTATCAGAATCCTGCCGCCTGAAATCCGCTGTAATTTAAATAGGGGCAGACAATTTCATTTAATGTTTCATTTTGTGCTTCCGGAATGTTTGACTTTTATTTCTGAATTGCTAAAATTATCTTATCCGGCAGAATTATGTTAAAATACCGACAGGAGAAAGCAGGAGGGAAAAAGATGCAGATCGTCCACAGTATCCAATTACATTCCGGCAGCAGCGAAGAAAATCTGCCGGGATTCACACCGGAATTTCCATATATTGCTTCGCGCGCCGAACTGGATCACTACAGAGAGTTTTTCGTGCCGTGGCACTGGCACAAGGCAGTCGAGCTCTTTTACATGGAAAGCGGGGAAATCAGGTATCACACGCCGGGCGGCACAGAACTATTCCCTGCCGGCACCGGAGGGATGGTCAATTCCAATGTGCTGCATATGACGCAAATGCTCTCCCGCACGGAGGAAAATATCCAGTATCTCCATATTTTTGACCCTGTCCTGATCTCAGGTGCATACGGGAATCTGATCGAAAAGAAGTACGTCACTCCCCTTGCCGCAGCCTCACAGCTCGAGCTGATCCGTCTCACGCCCGATGTTCCAGAACAGGCAGAGATCCTCACTATGATCCGGCAGGCTTTCCGACTGGACGAGAATGAATTCGGCTATGAAGTCAGGCTGAGGAATGCTCTCTCGCAGATATGGCTCAAGCTGCTTGAGCTCTCTTCATCTGAATTAATACATGAGGAAACAGCTCCGGACAAAAAGTCCGATGATAAGATCAAGACAATGATGATCTATATACATGATCATTTTGCTGAAAAAATCTCCGTCCGGGATCTGGCAGCGGCCGCCTTTCTCAGTGAGCGGGAATGTTACAGAGTCTTTCAGAACTGCCTTCACATGACTCCGACGGAATACCTGACAAGCATCCGGCTGCAGATGGCCTGCCGGATGCTTGCAGAAACCCGCGAATCCGTAACAGCCATAGGCCATGCCTGTGGTCTGGGGAGCAGCAGCTATTTCGGAAAGACATTTCGGGAACACACAGGATATACGCCTCTGGAGTACCGCCGCAAATGGCAGGATAATGATAAAAGCTGACAGGAAAGGGATATTTCACAGAATGCGGAACTTCTATAATTATTGTAACAGGAAGTACAAAAAGACTGATTTACAGCTAAGGAGGTTTCGCTATGATAAAAGTAAAAATACTGAATATGAAGAGTTTTCTGAAAGTAGTAAATCAATGCGTCGGCAGGATAATGGTCGTATCTCCCGATGGGAAGCGGACGGATATCAATGGCTGCACCGGTATTCAGCGTAAGCTGCAGGCAGAGTATCTCGAGAATGGGAAGTGCCTGCCCCTTACTCTGGAATTTGACTATCCGACAGATTATTTTGCAGTTGTATCATACTATGCCGGAGACTGTTAAGTCCCCGGCACGTCTTGTCTGTCCTTCTTATCAATAGTCTGTCCATTACTCTTTCGTCACCTGATGCAGCGCATTCTTAAAGACTGTTCACAATAACGCCATCGCCACCGTACCGGCAGTGAGCAGCGCAAGCCCTGCCGCCTCTTTCTTCCCCAGTTTTTCTCCGAACACAAAATACGAGAAGACGACTGTTACCAATACGCTCAGTTTATCAACAGGCGCTACGATGCTTGCGGGACCTTCCTGCAGCGCACGGTAATAGCACAGCCATGACGCCCCTGTAGCAACACCGGAAAGGCAGATAAATCCCATCTCCTTTCTGCCGATCTTCCTGACTTCCCGCTGCTTTCCGGTGACAAATACCATTCCCCACGCCATGACGAGCACCACACATGTACGGATGGCGGTTCCCAGATTGGACTCCACGCCGGAGATGCCGATCTTACCGAGGATCGCCGTCAGACTGGCGAAGAAAGCCGAACCGACTGCATAGAGCAGCCATCCGCCTTTTCCTGTCTGCTTCGTCTCCTCCACATCTTTTCTCTCGATCATCAGCAGGATGCCCGCCGCGATAGCGACAACTGCCACAGCCTTCGGGAGGGAAATGCCCTCACGAAGGAAGATGAGCGCCAGTATGATCGTAAGGACGGTACTGGACTTATCGATTGGTACCACTTTGTTGATATCCCCTGTCTGCAGCGCCTTGAAGTAACACAGCCACGACGCCCCCGTGGCAGCGCCCGACAGAATCAGGAATACAAACGTATATCCGCTGATGGAAGTGATCTGGTCAAAGGAGTCTGATATGAGCACCATGATCCATGAAAAGATAAGGACTACCACCGTGCGCACTGCCGTCGCCACGGTAGAATCTGTCTTCCTTATCCCGCATTTTGCCAGGATCGAAGTCACCCCGGCAAAAAACGCAGAGCCTATAGCATAGAAAAGCCACATGTCCCATTCCTTCTTTCTGTCCTCTGTTTTCCGGAACTGTTTTTTGTATCTGCAGCCCACTGCAACGAAAACTGCAGCCTTTCCCTATATATTACCTCATACCTTATCTGATTTCCACTATCCTCAAATTTTTGCTGGTACTCCGGCGCTACCGGTGATGCCATATATTTAAAGCATTATATACAGATAAGATCCGGAAATACACAGAGCGGAGGCGAAAGAAATGAGTATATAAGTCAGGGTAAATCCAGTGCTGTTATCAGCCTGTTGGAAAATCTGGGCGCCCTGTCAGAAGAGTTGGGACAAAAAACAGACCCCGAGTTTCTCTGAAAAATTTGCACATTTCTTTAATTGTTCACTTCCGAAGCTGCTGCTTGAGATTCTCCACATCTTCTTTCGGTGACGCTCCGAACATCTTCCGATAATCCCGCGTGAACTATGACGCACTCTCATATCTGATCTCAAAGGCTGCCTCGGTCGCATTCCGGTTCTCGTCAAGCATCAGCCGTCTTGCCTCCGCCACAACATACAGATACATGCTGTCCGTCTGCGGCATAGCAATCTTCTCCTCTGTAAATCTGTAAAGATTCAAATATGGCACCGACGTTTTTTTCTCCCTCTTTCATGGAAAATGACCGGAGCTTTCCTGCCAATTGCTCTGTCCCATAATGGTTATTCACTGTCCGAGAAGATATGACCTGATCACTTTGTCATAAGCTGTCCGGACTCTGTATCCCTCCAGAAAATCTATGGCCTGTTTATACTGATGTTCAAGAAACAACTTCTCCGCGCCAAAAAGCTTATTCCTTTTGATCGACCGGTCAGCCCGGTCATATAGTTCATTATACCGGTCTGCATCCTGCTGCTGGTATGCTTCCACCAGATCCAGATTGAGTACAGTCTGTTTATAAAGACGTTCTTTCTTCTTTCCGCTCCACTCTTCATTCAGGTATCGTCTGCTTTCTTCTAATTGTGCATTTCCCATCAATGCTAATGCATATCTCTGCTGCATCAACAGGAATACAGATTTTTGATAACCTTTAAGCCGAAGCTCTTTTCCATAAGATACCCCATAACTTATGACCGCAAGATACTGTTTCGGATCACACTGCCGCTGCAGAATATCGTCAAATACCTTGAAACCTTTCAGGATTTTAAGGCTGACTCTTAACAGCGCGAGGAAAATTGCAGCAACTGCACAGAGCGCCAGCAGATAAGGGCGCGTGCTTATCCATCCGGGAGTCGTTATTTCAAGAAAAAAGAAATATTCTCTATGTGAAAAAGGATTTCCAAAAAAGAGGATTAGTTGTCAACGCATTTTCCAGTGCGCTGTTTCTAAACTGCAGCCTGTAATCAACTCGATTTTCTTTACCAATGTTGCAAAATCTCATCTCTATGGTACAATGGTTTAATCTGATAAACCAAAGGAGTGTAATTATGACAGATCATGAGAAAGAGCTTGCCGAACTCGCGGCAGAGTTTGAGAGCTGCCGGAAGATCCTGCTGGCGCTCGGAGACGAGAACCGTCAGCACCTCATTCTGGAAATGATGAAGATGGGACAGTGCGGCGGCGTCCGCGTAGGAGCCGTCACGGAGAAGACACACCTCTCTCGACCGGCCGTATCCCACCATATCCAGATACTCAAAGACGCCGGTCTGCTGCAGGTCCGCAAAGAAGGTACAAAGAATTATTACTATTTTGATGCGGACTCGGATGTCATGGAGCGTCTGCTGCATATGCTGACTCATGCAAAAAAAATCATGGAAAACCTGCCTGCCCGTAATACTACAGAATGACAGGAACAGCAAAATGAGCCGCAGCATCTTACTGAAAACATAAAGAATGGAGAGAATAGACATGATGGATTTAAAAGAAGCAATGAAAGAAAGACACAGTGTTCGCCAGTATGAGGACAGACCACTCGAAGAGAGCGTTATCGCCGAACTGGAGAACGAGATTGAAGCATGCAACAAAGAAAGCGGGCTGTACATACAGCTCGTAAAAGATGAACCGAAAGCCTTTGACAGTTTCATGGCACACTATGGAAAATTCAGCGGCGTCAGAAACTATATCGCCATGATTGGTAAAAAAGGACCTGATCTGGATGAAAAATGCGGATACTATGGCGAGAGGCTTGTCCTGAAAGCACAGCAGCTAGGCTTAAACACCTGCTGGGTAGCAATGACTTACAGCAAAGTGAAGACGGCGTTCACCGTAAACAGCGGGGAGAAGCTGTGCATCGTTATCTCCCTCGGATACGGCAAGACTAACGGCGTTCCTCACAAGTCAAAACCTGTAGAGGCAATAGCCAAAGCAGACAGACCGCTTCCCGACTGGTTCAGAGCCGGTGCAGAAGCTGCGCTGCTCGCTCCGACTGCCATGAATCAGCAGAAATTCCTGTTCACACTTGATGGAAATAAAGTCTCTGCAAAAGCCGGATTCGGTTTTTACACAAAGATCGATCTCGGCATCGCGAAATATCATTTCGAATTGGGTGCAGGGGCAGATCACTTCGAATGGGCGTAACCTACTAGAACTGCACAGTAAAACAAAAATCCGCAGGATCAGGCTGCCTGTCTTAAAAATGACAGTGTATCACTCTGATCCTGCGGAGCTTTATGTACATCTTCTTATTATTCGAAAATACCTTTAAGTATGTTCACACATCCCTCGATTCCCAGCTTAGCCGAGTCAAGGACCACATCATAATTCTTCAGATCCTTCCATTCATTTCCTGTATTGGCCCGGAAATACCCTGCTCTCTTTTTATTATAGAACCTGCGGGTCGACTCCACATCTCCCGGAGCGATTCCGTAATCTTTCGCTATCCTGTTCTTTACCTCTTCCTCGTTCTCGGAATGGATAAATACTTTTATGACGCCTTTCTGGTCTCTCAGGGCGTCACTGGCACAATGTCCAAGAAAGATTGCCGGTCCTTCCATGGCAAGTCTCCGGATCTCAAGCTGCTCATCGAGAAATACCTTTCCTTCTTTTGTCAGCATATTCGGGTCACCTGTCTGGACACGGCTCATGACAAACATAGAGTAAATCAGACTTCCTGTTGCTTTTTCTTCGTATTGGTTGATTCGCTCTACCGGGATTCCCTGCTTCTTTGCAACCGCTTCAAGGATCTCCCTCCCGTAACACGGCACACCGCTGACTTCTGAAAGTCTTCGTGCGATCTTTGTTCCCCCGCTTCCGTATTCTCTTTCAATTGTTATGTAGCGAAATTTCATATTCGCACCTCCATTTTCTATATCAATCACGCAACAGTTCAGCCATCTGACGCCAGTATATAAGTAAAGACGCGGCGCAGCCGTAATAAGCACATCATTGCGGCTTTGCGAGTGGCGAGGGCTGAACTGCTACTTTCTTGATTGTTTTTTATCCTGGTATTATAATAATAAAAATATCTATTTACCACAATGGGCATATGTTCTATCTTGTGGCTTAATACTCATTTTTACAAATATGTGTATTAATTTATTGCACAAAACCATGCGAAGGAGCTGAAAACGGAGATGAGTTCCACACCGAAACAGGATCTGCGTTTTATTAAAAATGAAAATCTGATACAAAAGACATTCCGTGAGATGATAGCAGAGACTGAATATTCCAGGATCACGATCAAAGAACTTACAGAGAGAGCCCAGATCAACCGGAAGACCTTCTATCTGCACTATCCCTCTCTGGATCATCTGCTCACCGAGCTTCAGTTCAAACTTATGGAACCCACACTGCGGATGATCTCAGAGACGGTTTTCCCGGACGATGTGGAGAAGATCATACAGCACAGCTTTCAGTTCATGGCAGCGCTTGATCCGGTCGATAAGAAGATTCTTTCCGCCAAAGGAAATGTGACAGATTCAAACAGCCCCTCTGATCTGATCCGTGAGCATTTCTTTGCGAAATACGACTGCTTTCCTCAGTACAACCGCTTTGAGAGCAATCTGATCATTACATATTTCTCTGTGTGTCTCGGCGTCATCTACCGCCAGTGGGAAGTGGACGGCCAGAGAATCCCGATCGAAGAGATGATCCCGCTTGCGACCCGCCTGATCCTGCACGGACTGGACGGAGCTGGATTGGCGGGGCGAAACGAAGACTAATCCTGTATCTCTACTACTCCGTCCGCCCCTTCGATATCCCGGATGATCTCATTTACAGCCGGAACACTGATGTGCCCTGACAGTGGATTTTTAATGCTTATCATCGGTGTTGTGATCACAGCTTCCACATCTGACCGCTCAAAGGCAAGATCTGCGTCGATCATTTCGCAGTTAATAAGTTTTAGGCCCTTGCAGTAACACAGCGGCTGTGTACCGATAATACGGCAGTTCTCAAAAGTAATATTTTCGCTGTACCACGCCAGATATTCGCCTTTCACAACGCTGTTCCTCACCACAATATTTTTCGCGTGCCAGAAAGCATCCTTCGTGTCAAATGTGCATGACTCAAATACAGCGTTCTCAATATACTGAAATGAATATTTTCCCTGCATACGTACGTCATGGAAATTCAGCTCTGAGGAACGCATCATAAAATATTCACTCTGAACATCGCAGTCATTCATCTCAATATTGTGGACAGACCATCCAAATTCAGGGGAAATGATATCGCATCCATTCATTTTTACATCGATGCATTCGCGAAGAGCCTTGATCCCATGAAGCCGGCTGTCGGAAATGCTGATGTGATCCGAATACCAGAGAGCGGCACGGCAAAGCTCTGTCATTTCCGAGCTGCTGACTGACAGACCTTGATCATGCCAGAACGGATACCGAAGATTGAAAAAGCACTTTTCCACTTCAATATCTGAGCTTTCTTTAAATGCGCTCTCACCGTCCGCCGGCCCGTCAAAAGTACAGTCTTTCACCAGAATACCCTTACTTCCATAAAGAGCTCTTTCCTCATCAAATGTCTGATTCTGAATCTGTTTCATACCAAAAACCTCCATTTATCAATCTTTCTTAATCTGCTTTGATCCGGATCTCCGGAGCAGTTTTCCTATATAATGAGCAAGAACTGCCCCCAGCCCCATCATGCCGATATATTCTGCAAAGAAGAGCGGCAGAGGCTGATCCATATCAAAGAAAACAAAATGTGTCTGTAAAAACATATAGGAAGCGATACCATTTTTAGCAAAGGCATATATCCCGTATGCACAAAGTCCGACTGCCAGAACGCGCAGTATCCATGTCCTGATCCGTGAAGGATGCTCGATGCCGGCCGCTTTCCGGAACATGCCCATGATCATGCCCCAGTGAAGCCCCAGATGCAGACTCATGAGCAGGAATCCCCAGTACAAGGCAAGCATGTGGAGCGTCCGCGCAAATCCCATGCCGCCGGATATGGGAAGAAAATCGAATACCACTCTGGACAGGATGATCCCGCTTACCATCAGCCCGATCATTGCCGCCAGAAGCAGCACGTCTGCTGCTGTCTGCAAAATACGCAGCGGTGTATATTTTCCTCTGAACAGATTGCTATACCAGTTCCGGTTCAGGAGATGATGGAAAATAAAAAGAACAAACATTTCATCTTAGGTTTCAGAAAAATCCCTCCTTCCTGCTTTTCACAATATAAGCATACCGATTTTTCTGTTTAATGTCTAATACTCATGTTGAATCGACGAACATTCATTTCAGGCATTGATATGAATCCAATATAGGTATTAGACACGTTTTCATTTAGAGTCTACAATGAAACTGACCAAAGGATCTGGCTGGATTGTTACATTCTGAAAGGAGAGAGCATATGACAATTAATGAGGCAAGTGAGCGTTATAACATACCTCTTGAAATTCTTCATGAGTATGAGCGCTGGGGACTGTGCGGAGCGGTCAGGAAAGTAATGGGTGCATGGCAGTATGACGACACCGACCTGGAACGTCTTGGGCTGATCATGACCTTACACGATATCGGATTTGAAGTCTCTGAGATAGAGACCTATATGAAACTTCTTCTGGAACAGAACGGCAGCGACAGCAGCCGTCTTAAAATGCTTGAGCAAAAACGGCAGACTCTGCTTGATGATATCCATTTCCGTGAGAAGCAGATAAGCAAACTGGATTATCTCCGCTATCAGATCCGTAACAATGAAAAAAATATGCAGTAATAAATCAGGGAGTGCAGTCGGTAATATACTCCGACTGCACTCCCTGTCTGCATATGGCTCTATATATTATGTATCCTATCAAAGTGATCTTCCTAATTCATACGCCTTCTCTGGATACTCGGTGTTTCTCGTCATCCCCGGACTTCCACAGCCTCTTCCAAGTACCATCCCCTGATCATCAAAGTGCAGATATCTGACCAGAGTACGATAGTGGCTCTCCAGAGAATCAAATGTCCAGTTATCGCTGTTCCATGCCACAGCTAACAGTGCGGACTTCATCTTCTTTCTGGTGATGCTGCTGTTATATGCACAAAATCTGTCAACTGCAATTTTTAACTGTGCTGACATCCCGTAATAATAAAGCGGGGTTGCAAATACGATCATATCTGAAGAGAGGATCGCAGAACGGATGATGGCTGCCAAACCGTTCCGCACCAGGCCGGGTGCCGATGTAGTCGGCATAGGTTCTCTGGTTCAGGATCTCATGGGCATTATCCTCAATGGCACGGGTGATAAATTCAGAGGCAACTCCTACGGTCTTTTCTCTCTGGTAGTCCTCATACTCCAGCATCGCAGCGCTATCCGGAAAATCCCGCAGGAGCTTTTCGATGAGCTTTTGGTGTTTCACGGTTGCTGGAGCCAGCTTGAAAGACTCATCGATCTTCTCCACACCTTCACGGGTGGCGATGTAGGTGGCATACCCGCCGATGGGCTTTTCCTGATCCGGCTTCAGGTACTTAAATTTGGTGACCAGACGGGCCATGGGGAACCTCCTTCCGTTTTAGAGTAAAGAAAAAGCAGGAGACCTCGAAAGAGATTTCCTGCCGGATGCGAATCATATTCTGTTTTATATCATTTGATGGCTGATCAGAGGATTGCTGTAATCGCTCCCACTGCAAGACAGGCGGGCAGGCCAAGAAGCATACCAATACAGGACTGCCTGATATGAAAACGATAGTCCTTATATTCTTCCATATCCTCTGTGCCTGGTATCCTGACTTTTTTCGAATGGCAAAACCAGATACAATCAAGTATCAGAGCGTCATACCAATCAATGATCAGCCAGATCAGGTAGGAATCCCGAAACCCTTTCCAGAATGTATCCGCTCCATTAAACTGTTTCAGGACAACAGCGAAGATGAACACAAAAGCAAGCAGGGCGATCCCCTTTCGGAGGATATCTGCCCTGGTAAAGCGTTGTTCTCTTTTTTCGATCAATCCTAATTCCATACATTTCTCCCGTATGACCGGGGGATAATCTCCCACTGAGGTAAGGGGATTTTTCAGCGTCAGTGACACAATCAGAACTGTGAATAATAAGATACCAATCAAACTTTCTATCATGACCGCCATATTCACTTTACCTCCGATATCCATTTTATCGTTTTATGGAAAGCGTCTTCACGGCTGCGCCTGCAATCTTCCGGATATTGTCTCTCAATTTTAAACATTTTCAGCTTAGATGGATTTAATGGAACAAGAATGTGGCTTGCTTTTTCATATTCCAAGACATCCACCCGGAAAGCAAACCGGTGTTTTTCCAGGCGGTTTACCATATATGCCACTGCCTCTTTGCTGGGCCACATGAGATCTTCCTTTGCGTAAATAAATAAAATGTTTCCCTGAATGTTCTCCACATGAATGGCTGTATCCTCATCAAAATGTTTCAGCGGTTCTTCGTAGATGTAGGATAACTCGAACTGCTGATGGAGGATGAGGTTCCGGATTGCCGGCCCATATTTCAGATGCGCTGTCATACACGGAAAATCTTTTCCCCTGTATGTGAATTCGGAGGCAGATGAAAAAGTTTTCGATGCCATGCTTTTATTCCCGTACATGCCTCCCCATATACAGTGGATCGGGGAGAGGGCAACAACGCCGCAGATATCCGGCATAAGAGAAGCGCAAAGCAATACCAGTTCAGCGCCTTTTGAAATGCCATACATGATAATCTTTTCATATCCTTTGTTTTTCAGCCACAGGATCGCTTTTTCAAATGGATCGACAGGCACCCGAACCAGTTCTTTCGGCAGCCCGTCTACGTTCCAGTAACAAATACCTAACGCGGCGATGCCGCACCTGGCAAACATAGCACCCACATTCATCGGGATATTTTCATTCCCTTCGCTGCCGCCTACTACGATGACGACCTTTTTGGGATCATGATCCTTAACAGGGACATGATAAAGTCCATAGAAGCCCTCCTGTGCAACCGTCACATATTCCACTTTCCCAACTCTCCCTGTTTTTGCAGCTTGGATTGCTGTCCGTATTTTCTTTCTTTATCCCATTTAGAGTCCTTTTTGCAAACATAGAAATCACACTTTTCTGCGCCCTCTGCAAGTGTACCTGTCCTGTATAACACGCCGCCCATGAGATCAACAGAAATAAAATCCATGGCACACATATAGGGTATCAGTTCTTCCAAATGCTCCTGTTTTCCAAGCGCACACAGGCCGCACCTGTGATAGTTGATGGTGTATTCGTCTGCATCCCTTCCGGGAATCGTCTCCGTCATCCAGTTGAATTCGCTGTCGGATATGGCATTTGCAATTCTGTCCTTCTTGACTTTCTTTTTTTGATATTCCATATCAAATGGATTTTTACTCCCGAAAGCTTTTTTAATGAGCGACGCCTGCATCGTGGCTGTCACCATTTCCCCGAACTGCTCATGGCTCATCGCCCCATCCATTGCCTTATAAACTGCCATCCAGACAATTCCGCCGGAAAGACAGATTCGCAGAGGATTTTTCGTAAAACCGCCTATGTCGGGTGTCCTCGCCAACATATCTTTAAAGTTTTTACGCGATTTCTTCTTCACCCTGAATGTATCCGTATTTTTGCAATTGGCTGCGATATATTTGAAAATAGCAGGTGTCATCGCTGACCACATCAGTTTTTCACAGATGGTGTTTTTCATATTCATGCTCCTTCAAAACGTACTCATAAACGAGGGACTGATTGCCGGAGCCATCCTGAAAGGGCTTCTCTGCCACTTTCTTAAATCCACGTTTTTCATAAAACTCCCACGATGCAAGAGTGTTCGTAAAAAGCCGCACACGATCTGCTCCATCAGCTTTTGCCCGATTCAAAAAGTGTGTGACCAATGCGGTTCCCAACCCCTTTCTGTAATTCCTTCTGGACGAAAGGGCAACGAGTTCCAGATCGCATTTCCCAACGGTTTCCTTATCCCTTTCCTGTAGCTGACGGAAAAAGGCATCAAACTGCTTCTGGAATGGTGCTGACATTTTATATCTTTTCAGATAGAACTTGAGGAACATTTTACACCAACGGCCATAGTGCTTTTTTGTCTCATACTGAGCTGCCAGAGCCTTGCTGAAACGCTTATCATATTTTCCACAGATGAATCCTACGACCTGATGATCCTCCGTTTCCGCAACATAGGTGAAATTGCATTTTTCAATCAGGATCTGTGCGTAGTCACGCAAAAGTATTTTATCGTTCTGATCCACAGAGCATGAAAAGAATCCTTCGTAGAAGCAATCCCCGCAGGCCGCAGCATCTTCTTCCTTATATGGACGAACAGTAAACATGGATGTACCCTCCTATACACAATCGGGTTAGCAACAACTAACTAATATTATATCAGGAGACGTATAGGACTGCAATTCATTTTTTACCTGTTAATCATTTGATAGTGACATGGCGGGTCATGAGAAACCTCCTTCCATTTTAGAGTAAAGGAAGAGCAGGAGACATAGTAAGAGATTTCCTACTGAATGCGAATCATATTCTGTTTTATAT
This sequence comes from Mediterraneibacter catenae, assembly GCF_008691045.1. Classification (GTDB taxonomy): domain Bacteria; phylum Bacillota; class Clostridia; order Lachnospirales; family Lachnospiraceae; genus Mediterraneibacter; species Mediterraneibacter ornithocaccae. The sequence goes on along the minus strand of NZ_VMSO01000001.1, from coordinate 254,147 downwards.
CATTTGATGGCTGATCAGAGGATTGCTGTAATCACTCCCACTGCAAGACAGGCGGGCAAGCCAAGAAGCATACCAATACAGGACTGCTTAATATGAAAACAGTAATCCTTATATTCTTCCATATCCTCTGTGCCTGGTATCCTGACTTTTTTCGAATGGCAAAACCAGATGCTATCGAGTACAAGAGCATCATACCAATCAATGATCAGCCAGATCATGTAGGAATCCCGAACCCCTTTCCAGAATGTATCCGCTCCATTAAACTGTTTCAGGATAACAGCGAAGATGAACACAAAAGCAAGCAGGGCGATTCCTTTCTAGATGATATCTGACCTGGGAAACGTTGTTCTCTTTTTTCGATTAATCCTAATTCCATACATTTCTCCCTTATGGCCGGGGATAATCTCCCACTGAGGCAAGGGGATTTTTCAGCGTCGGCGACACAATCAGGATTGTGAATAATAAGATACCAATCAGACTTTCTATCATGACCACCATATTTACATTACCTCCACTCCAGATGGATCATTTTGAGCATTCCAAATCGATCTGAAATATCCATACTGATTTTTGTAATGATTTTTAATCCATCTCGTTTGATAAACTTGTAATATGGTTCATCCGCCAATACTTTGACACCTCTACCTAGTGTGGTAACCAGATTTTCAGCCGAATTCACATAAAAAAACATTCGGGCATTTTCATGTCCCATCTGCTTCATATATTTCTTCTGCAACATTTTCATGCCGCTTTTATTTACCGTATCAAACACAAGCTCTATATTCCCGAAACCTTCCAGCATCTGCAGAAGGCCAAAAACTTTTTCCTCTTGAAAGTAATGGAACAAACCTCCTGCAGTAACCAGAAGAGGCGTATCAGGCATGTTCCTTCGGATCTGCCTGAGCCATCCGTCTGAAAAAGCATCCCCTGAAAGATAAGTTTCCTTCTCAGGTTCCGGGAGCAAACTGCGCCGGTATTCGATTACATTCGGAAGGTCTACAGCATACCATTGGGTTTGCCCATTGTCATTGCGATCATATGTTGTCTCCAGTCCGCAGCCCAACTGTATGACAACACCATCCGGCTTACGTTTCAGGAAGTTCTGGATATGCCGATCCATATTAGCGGAACGGGATGCAGAAGCCAGTAGCGTGTATTGACTTTGATTTCCTGTTTCCAACAGTGCGGATGGCAGCTTTTCTTTTAATGAAAGTGCTTTTTTATCATATAAAATACCCGGAAACTTTTCGCTGGCGTAAATCCTTCCCACCATAGGAATAAACATTGTATCTTCTACTATACCAAATTCGGACATGGCTATCTATCCTCCTATATGCAAATGAGTTAGTAATATCTAACCATTATTATATCAAGAGGAACCGGGGATTGCAATTCGTTTTCAATTGCTACTCGTTTTCTTCCCATCCTTTCTGCCAGCTCACCGCATCATCAAAAGAGAAGGAGCCATTCAGCCTTTTGACTTCCTTGACACATTCTCCCCGCAGGCGTTCCAGTAACACCGGATCGATGTTGTTATTCGCTGCGACCACATTCATCATGACCGCCAGCTCCACGGCCAGCTTGAAAATCATCCGGTTCTGCCGATGATCACTTTCCGCCACAATGCTTTTCAGCGTGGAGGTGACGATATTGGGGAGATAGGTTTTGTTGTCCTCTGCGGAAAGGTACTGGTACAGGGATGTGATCGCCTCTAACGGAGAGAACCTCCGGTGATATGATTGCCAGATATACGCCTTCACCGGAATCTGAAAACAGATATCTTTGCTGAAAACTGCATAACAAAATTTTTCAATATGAAAAATGGAGCCGGCTGATTCTTGATCGAACCAATCGGCTCCATATGAGTTTCCACACCTTAATGTGTATAATCAAGAAACCGGATTTTCTCCCGTAGATCTTTTTCAATAATCTCTTTCATTTTCTTTGCAAACGGACACGGATAGCCGATCGGAGTTCCTTTACGGATACAGCTTGCGAAAGCGATCGTATCTGCCCCGCGCCTTACAAGTTCTCTTGCCCGCAGAACTGCTTTCTTCGCCGGGCATCCCCCGCAGTTGATAAAACCGACGATCTCTATCTCCTCCTCAATCCCCTCAAAGACGCCTGTCCGCTCCCGGATGGCTTTAAAATCCGTAGTTCCCGGACAGTAGTCTTCCGTCTGCATACATCTGATAATTCCAACCTTCAACTTGTCCAACCCCCTTTCCTTCTGAAAATTCTCATCCGTTCCCCTCTGACCCTGAGCAAATCACTTCTTTTTCTCTTCTCCCTCCGGGAATATGATCTTGAACACGAAGAAGAAGAAGAAATGAAGTCGATCACACTTCAGGATGTGATCGACCGCTATGAGGAGAAGACTGCCCATTTGGGCAGCGGCTCTTTCTAATGGCACATTTTGCAAAATACTTTTCATTCAAACTTTCTATCATATAGCAGTGCGGCGATCAGCACCACAAAACAAGAACCTGCGTTATGTACCAGCGCCCCGGTAGTAGGTGTCAATAATTCCATAAGCGACAGCACAATCGCTGCAAAATTGATGCACATAGATAAGGTAATGCTGACTTTAATGGTCTTAACTGTAGCATTAGACAGCCGCTTCAGATACGGTATCTTTGAAAGATCATCACTCATCAGGGCAATTTCCGCAGCGTCTATGGCAATATCGCTTCCCATACTTCCCATAGCGGCGCTTACATCCGCCGTTTTAAGCGCCGGTGCATCATTGATACCGTCACCGATCATACAGACTTTGTGATTCTCTGCCTGCAGATTCTCAATACTCTGCACTTTTTCTTCCGGCAGTAGTTCCGCCCGAACTTCGGAAATACCAACCTTCTGTGCAAAATAGTCAGCTGTTTTTTGATTGTCTCCGGTAAGTAAAATGGTGCGAGTATGCATATCCGAAAGACGGGAAACCATTTCTTTTGCTTCCGGGCGCAGCACATCAGAAAGCGCAATAACACCGATACATTTTTGACCTTCTGCAACAAGAATAGAGGCTTTTCCCTGTATGCGAAGCCGTTCCAATGCGGATTGAACCTTGTTATCAATCCAAACTCCGTTTTCTGTGAGAAATTTTTCGTTTCCGCAAAGCAGGCTGTGACTGCCCACCTTTGCAAAAATCCCCTTGCCGGTAATCATGTTAAAGCTGTTTGATTCCATCAACGGAACTTCTTTTGATTTTGCATATTCCACAATCGCTTTTCCCAGCGGATGTTCACTCCTGGTTTCAGCGGAAGCGGCCAGAGAAAGCATCTCTGTTTCACTGATTGTTTCATCAAAAGAAATCATGTCGCTGACATCTAATCGGCCATAAGTTAAAGTACCGGTCTTATCAAAAGCAATCATGTCTACTTTTCCCATTTTTTCAAGGGCTTCGCCGGACTTGATGATCACACCATGTTTTGTCGCCTGCCCGATTGCCGCCATAATTGCAGTAGGTGTTGCCAGTACGAGGGCACAGGGACAGAACACGACCAGCACGGTTACAGCAGTAACGATATTACCGGTAAATACATAGGCTAAAATTGCAATAAGCAAAGCGACCGGCACAAGCCAGCTCGCCGCCCTGTCGGCAATTCTCTGCATGGGAGCCTGCTTGTTCTCTGCGTCCTGTACCATGCGGATCAGCTTTTGCAAGGAGCTGTTTTCGCCCACTTTTGTTGCTGAAATGTCAATCGAACCAAAACGGTTGATAGTGCCGCAGAAAACTTCCTCTCCTGCCCCTTTATCAACTGGCAGGGATTCTCCCGTCATAATGGACTGGTCAACAGAGGTTTCACCGTTTATGATTGTTCCGTCAACCGGAATCGTTTCACCTGGCAGAATACGCAAAATATCTCCCTGCCTGATTTCCTCCGCCGGTATCATTTTCTCTTTCCCGTCTGTTAGTCTGCGCCCTTTCGTTGGAGCAAGTCTGATCAACTGTTTCAATCCCTTTTTTGCCCGATTGGTGGTAGCATCCTCTAAAAGTGCGCCAATCGCCATGATAAACGCAACTTCTCCTGCGGCGAACAAGTCTCCGATTGCAATAGCAGCAAACATGGCAATGCAGATCAAAAGGGCAGAAGATATTTTGCTGATGCCGGGATTATAAATAATCCGCCATATTGCCAGATACAAAAGCGGAATCCCGCTGATAATAACAGTTCCCCATGCAGGATCTAACGGCAAAAAGGAAAGCCGCATTGATGAGCCACCAAACTCTTCCATTAAATGCGGCACTAAATCCAGCAAAAGAAATGCACCGGCCACAATCGTCATGGGAAATCCGGACAAAAAATCATTAAGCTTCTTTATCATGGTAGATTCTCCAATCTGCACGACATATCAGTCCGTTCAGTTCTTGACGGTCATTTATATTTGCCGTACAATAAATTTGATAATGAACATTGTGTTCTTTTTTATTGTAGGTAAGATGCCAGTCAAATACAATGGATAATATCAGTTCCATGTTTCGTATGGAACTTTTTTGAAAAATTGTACAGAAGGAGCTATTATGGACAGGCGACAGCGAAAAACGAGAGCAGCTATTTTTACTGCGTTCAGTACGCTCTTGGCAGAAAAAAGTTACAGTAAAATTACGGTACAGGAAATCATCGATACCGCTAATGTAGGCAGGACAACCTTCTACGCTCACTTTGAAGCAAAGGACGATCTATTAAAAGCCTTATGCGAGAATCTCTTCGGTCACATTATCAGCAGCGCATTGGATTGCACCCACACTCACGGATTATATTCTAACAAAACGCCTGCTTTTTCACTACAATGTGTGGCGCTCTTTTTCCTGATATTCTCTCATAAAATTGATAAACTGACGCATCGTCCGGTTCATGGTCTGCGCTTTCTTCCAGACGATCACAGCGCCCGTCTCTACCTCTGGAGACAGCGGAATGTATTTCAGATTGTCAAAACGGTTCTGTAACTGAAAGCAGAAAGCCACACCGATTTTGTTTTCTACCATGACTGCCACGTTATTGATCAGGTTGTATGTTCCCGCCACATGAATCTGGTCATAGTATTCTCCAAACCATCCTTCGAGTTCATTTCTTACAAGCGGGCGCTGCGCCAGAAATACCGGCACATCCATCAGATCCTGCGGTCTGACTGCACTTTTCTGCGCAAGCTCGGAATCCCTGCGCGCCAGTATGCCCCATTTTTCTTTTCCCTTAAGACGTAAGAAATTATATTTCCCGATATCCACAGGCTCTGTCAGCAATCCGATATCCAGTATCCCCTTGTCAAGTCTTTCCTTGATATCATCTGCATTTGCCGTGTACAGATCATACTGCACCTGCGGATACTTCTTCTGGAACCTGCCGATGATTTCAGCAAATTCCTGCACACTGTTCGCCTCGCCGCTTCCGATCGCAATGCTTCCCGACAGCTCTTCCTCTCCCGTCTTAAATTCCATCTCTGTCTTATCCGCCAGCTGCACGATCTCCTGTGCTCTGCGCCGCAGAAGCATTCCGTCCTCGGTCAGACGGATACTGTGATTGGTCCGCTGAAACAGCTTTTTCCCAAGTTCTTCCTCAAGCTGCATGAGCTGCCACGACAGGGTAGGCTGTGTGATATGCAGAAGTTCCGCAGCCTTTGTTATATTTTCTTCTCTTGCCACCATCAAGAAATATCTCAGCACTCGTATTTCCATTGTTCACGCTTCACCTCACTATAGCAACAATTCTACCATTGCCTCCGGAAAACAGCAAGGCGGAAAAGGTGGCTCCCTTTTCCGCCCTGCATGGATGATTACCATTATAGCTTCTGGTTTCCTGTAGACCAGACATGTTTTTCCTTAGCCTGGTCCGCTGTATTCTGCGCCATGACTCCTACCAGTCTGTGAGGAACGTACGGCTCTTCCAGATATGTGATCTCGTCTTTTGTCAGACAGATCTCCGCAGCTTTCGCCATGCCTTCCACATGAGAAAGCTTCGTTGCGCCGACTACCGGCGCAGCCACTTTTGTGAGCAGCCATGCGAGTGAAATCTCTGTCATTGACACTCCCCGATTTTCTGCCAGTTCCGCCACACGGGAGATGATCATGCCGTCTTCTTTCGCCGTCCCGTCGTATTTCAGCCTTGCGTAATCGTCTTCCTCAAGTCTCTTCGATGTCTCTCCCGGTTTCTTTGAGAGGCGTCCGCCCGCCAAAGCACTGTACGGAGTCATAGCGATATTATCCTCACGGCAGAGCTTCGCCATCTCCCTCTCCTCTTCGCGGAAAATAAGGTTATAATGTCCCTGTATGGACACAAATTTCGCAAATCCTTCTTTTTCTGCCAGAGCGTTCGCCTTGGCAAGCTGGTAGGCATAACAGTTGGAAATACCGATATATCTCGCCTTGCCTGCTTTCACCACATTGTTCAGCCCTTCCATAATGTCATAGAGCGGCGTCGCGTAATCCCACATGTGATAAATATACAGATCCACATAATCCATCCCAAGGTTCTCAAGGCTCTTATTGATCATCTTCTCTATATGCTGCTGTGCAGGCACTCCCTGTTCAATCTCCTCCGGTGTGCGGGGAAGAAATTTCGTAGCGACTACAACATCTTCTCGCTTTGCAAAGTCTTTGAGCGCACGTCCAAGATACTGCTCACTCGTACCGCTCTGATACCCGATTGCCGTATCGTAAAAATTGATGCCCGACTCCAGTCCCCGGCGGACAATCTCGCGGGTGTGAGCCTCATCTATCGTCCATGTGTGCTGACCGTTAGCAGCGTTTCCAAATCCCATACAGCCCATACAGATACGGGATACATTCAAGTCCGAGTTGCCTAATTTTGTGTACTGCATCATTTATTCTCCTCTCATTTCAGCAAAACACCTGTTTCTTTATACGTATATTTTGACACAATATGAGCAATGCTTCAAATACTTAGAGTTCATGGTTCGTTATGCTTAAAGAGCATCTCTTAACAGAACAAAATATTCACTATATCCTCCAGATTGATTCTAATCCCATCCTCCATGATTAGCTGTCCTGCATCCGGATCGATCCGTCTGATCCTGCCTTCAACTGTATGATATGCCCCGCCGGATTTCTTCTCATCCGGAACAAAACAGGTAATTGTAATCTCCGGCTTGTCTCCGGGAAGACCGCATGCAAGCTGGATTTTATAATCCAGTGCTTCCTTTTCATCTTCTGAGAGTTCCGGTCTGGCATCCGTCTGCCGTGCCGTTTCCTTTATCACATCTCCATATCCGGTCAGGGCAGCAAAAGGTGCAAACTGAGCCGCCCGGTCAGATACAGGCATATGCGGATGAACAGAAGATACATGATGGGGAAGCCGGATAATATCATCGTATTTTTTCATTGTACCCTCGATACTCACAGTTCATCATCTCCATTCCGGATTTTCATGCCTTATGACCTCCGATCTGACTGTTCCTGTCCCTGGCTGTCGCACCTTCTTCCAGATTCATCCCTCTTAATATCGCATTCTTTCCAAACTTCTTCTTAATCTCCAGAACAGCCTTCTGCATCTTTTTCTCCCGCTCCAGTTCTGCCTCCTGTTTTTCCTGCTCTCTCTGAAGAGCAGTATAATCCGTAAAAAGATCCATCTGCTCAAACCTCATGTCTCTCTCCGCCTCATCCTCCGGAATGACATGTTCGGCAGCCATACTGAGCCTACGCACCAGAAGTTTCTCATCTACGATCCGGTCGAACAGTTCCGTTACCGCCTGTACGATCTGACGGGTGGAAGATGTATACTGCTTCAGATTGATCGTACCGTGGGCATGCTTTGGAATCTTTCTTCCGTAACGGTCTGTTTTAATTTCTCCACGATACTGTTTCTGCAGATCAGGATCTTTCAGATTATCTATATCATATCCTACTGTCAGGACAATCTGATCAGTGACAAGTCCCTTATCTACCAGATCCAGTACAAGCAGATCCGCCATCTCTCTCGCTACCAGCCTTGCCTTCTCAAACGGATACGGGCACTGCAGTACCTGGCCGGAACCCACGCTGCTGCTCTGCGGCCTGTATGCCTTGATATCGGCAATAGTACAAGGTTCCCAGCCCCATGCATGATCGATCAGGAGCTCTGCGTTGACTCCGAACAGCCTATACAGAAGATCTTCATTATGATAATCTGTCGGTTTCCCCAGAGAACAGCGGGCAATATCTCCCATCGTAAACAGCCCGCACTCTTCCAGCTTCTTTGCATATCCTCTCCCGACCCGCCAGAAGTCGGTGAGCGGACGATGCCCCCACAACTGCTGCCGGTATGAGATTTCATCCAGTTCAGCAATACGCACGCCATTCTCATCTGCCGGGATACGCTTTGCCCCGATATCCATAGCCACTTTACAGAGATACAGGTTGGAACCAATTCCCGCGGTGGCAGTAATGCCGACAGTATCAAGTACGTCACGGATCATCTTTACAGCCAGTTCCCTGGCAGTCATCTGATATGTCCCGAGATAAGATGTAGCATCAATAAACACCTCATCTATGGAGTAAACATGGATATCTTCCGGAGCGATATACTTAAGATATATCTCGTAAATCTCACCGCTGATCTTCATATAATGTGCCATCTGCGGCGGAGCGACCACATAATCCACTGCCAGCGCCGGATCCTTTTTCAGCTCCGGATCCTGACAGGAAGATCCGGTGAGCTTATGCCCCGGTGCTCTCTGACGACGCAGCGCGTTGACTTCCCCGACTTTCTGCACTACTTCAAACAGTCGCGCCCTGCCCGGAATTCCATAGGACTTGAGAGAAGGAGAGACCGCAAGACAGATCGTTTTCTCCGTCCGGCTCTTATCCGCTACTACCAGATTTGTTGTCATCGGGTCCAGCCCCCGCTCCATACACTCTACAGAGGCATAAAATGATTTCAGGTCAATCGCAATATAAGTTCTTTTATCCATCTTATCCGCCTCCCTGCTACAGATTAAGTTTATCATAATTTTTATTTTCGAACAAGTGTTCTCTTTATATTTTCTTGCTCTTTTTATAAACTAAGATTATAATACATATACTTACGCTGTTTTATGAGAGGGAATATTATGGAAACAATACGTCAGACAAAAAATGAAATCACAGAAGGAATCATCTGGAAACAGCTTCTGCTGTTCTTTTTCCCGATCCTGCTCGGAACATTTTTCCAGCAGCTTTACAATACGATTGACAGTGTGATCGTAGGTCAGTTTGTAGGGAAGGAAGCGCTTGCCAGTGTGGGCGGTTCCTCTGCGCAGATCGTTGCCCTGGTAGTCGGTTTCTTCACCGGACTTTCCTCGGGCGCTGCCGTCACCATCGCCCAGTTCACAGGGGCACGGAAAGAAGATACAGCAAATGCAGGTCTCCACAATGCATATGCGATCGCTGTGGCCGGCGGGATTGCGCTCACATTTATCGGCATACTGTCCGCACCTTTCATGCTCCGGCTCATGAATACACCGGCAGAGATCATGGCGGATTCTCTTGTGTATCTGCGGATTTATTTTGCAGGTATCCTGTTCGTACTCGTCTACAATATGGGCTCCGCTATCCTTCGCGCAACCGGGGACTCCAGGAATCCGCTGTACATCCTGATCATATGCTGTGTCATCAACATCATTCTGGACATGGTTTTTGTCCTTGTGTTCCATATGGGCGTCATGGGCGTCGCCATCGCCACATTGCTCGCGCAGGCAGTAAGCGCCTTTCTTGTAACCTATAAACTGATGCGTTCCGGCGGACTGCTCCATCTCTCTCTGAGGAAGATCCGTTTCCACGGCTCGCTCCTGAAACTGCAGTTAAAGCTCGGTATTCCCACCGGCTTTGAGTCTGTCCTTTTTGCGATCACGAACATCGCCATTCAGGCCGCGATCAACACGTTCGGTACAGATACCGCTGCAGCATGGTCCGCGTTCGGCAAACTGGACGCCATTTTCTGGATGGTCAGCACCGCGTTCGGTATCTCCATCACCACATTTGTCGGACAGAACTATGGCGCCGGCAAAATGGATCGTGTACGAAGGAGCACCCGGGTATGCCTGTGTATGGATCTGGTCGTGTCCTTTGTCCTTGTCGCTGTTCTGATCGGGGCAAGAGGACTCCTCTTCCGCCTGTTTACCGCAGATGAGACTGTTGTGCAGATCGGATCTGACATGCTCCTGTTCATCACGCCATGGTATATCGTCTATGTGTTTATCGAGGTACTCGGCGGCTCGCTCAGAGGTCGTGGAAATGTGATCGTCCCTGTAGTGATCACCCTTCTCGGAGTCTGCGTCTTAAGGATCATCTGGCTCGCAGGCGTACTGAGAATATCACCCACGATCCACGCCATCATATTCAGCTACCCCGTGACCTGGGTGATCACCGCTCTGGCATTTATCGGATACTATCTGTGGAAAGACAAACAAAAGCTGAAGGTCTCCTTATAAGACTTTAAGAGTTCAACATTAAAAGAACTGGAAGCTGACCAGCTTATCCACCGGGAGGAATATCCTCAGATTCCTCCCAAAGTGGAATACAGTTTAACTGAAAGAGGGAAATCATTGATTCCCATCCTGGACGGAATGTGTGAGTGGGGAGATAAAAACCGGATTTAAGATTCAAAACATACTATTCGTGAAATATACTAAGCTCCCCGAGCCCTTTTTGCAGCCGGATGATATCCCAAGGCAGGAATTCCGTGATGCCCAGAGCGACAACGTCAAACTCAGCCGATACATCTTTGATCAGTCGGAGTATCTGATCCAGAGTCATCTCTCCCACCGCGTACTCCACCGGCGGGATATGAGGCTCTGCACAGAGCAGGGAGCGAAAATCCGCCGGGGAGATCACGTCCAGATCCCAGTGGATCATCACATGCTTATATCCGTTCTCCCTGAGCCAGTCAAGGAGCGGCCCGCTATCTTCTGCAAGCTGATCCGGTGTCAGGAACTTCATCTGGTATTCTTTCTGGTACTCTTCCTCCCACGCTTCCAGATGATCCGCCACGATCCCGGCATATATGACATCTTTCTTATATTCCATACCGGAGCCACCACTGCAAGCGCTGCGGATCCCTCCGGCCCGTGATACTGTCCCACCATGGCCATATCCACGATGGAATAGATGGAAGTGATCAGTGCACTGCCGAACGCCGCCGACAGATACTTGAAGTAGATCGTTTTGATCTTTCCGTTCAGAAAATCCATTTTTTCTCATCCTCCTGTGATTCACTTACTAAAAAAACCGGATAAGGAATAAGTGTCTCAACTTATCTCTTATCCGGTTCGCCATTTCTCATGAATGACTTTTCCTCCGAGGATCAGGCTTCTCAGCCTGCCTCTTATCCGGCTGACGCGGTTCTTTCTGACAGTCAGCCCTCCGAGAAGCTTCAAGTAGTTTAGCACAGGGTTTTTCATTTGTCAGACTAATCAGAGATAAATTATCCTGGCGTACTCTTTCTCCGCTTCTTCTCTCTCCATGTCGCTCAGATCTTCCGTCACGTCCACATCAGGCGCCCACAGGAAATACCGGAACACATACCGTACCTCGCCGCTTGCCACCTGTCCGTTGTCGTCCGGAGCAACAATCAGATATTTTTTAATGTCAGCTTCACCATTTTTATACCACCTGTCTCCGACAATCTTTTCTGCCCTGGCCGGCAGCGACTCCCCATACTCTGCCCGGATGCTTCGCAATCCGTTGAACTCCGAATAGAGAAGGTTCCCGGCCACGATTACAGATACCAGGACAGCATACTGATACCGGCGTTTTGCCGAAGGGCTTGAATATGCCCGGTAAGCCCCTCTGTCGTCAATACTGACTGCAAAGGAACTCTCCATATCCGTTACCGCCCCCATGAGAAGCAGTCCTGCAGACAGTATAACCGCACTGCAGGCATATCTCTCAAATCCTGCCATCCGGAGTGCTTCCTCAGCGGACATGGAATACAGATACATATACAGCATTCCCGCATAATACAACATCGTCAGGGTAATCACAGCCGGAAGTATCCTGCCCAGATTCCATTTCTTTTTTATCTTAAATCTTGCATACAGGACAGCTCCGGCCGACAAAAAAATACCGAAGGAAAGCATTTGTAACGCCCTTCCCGACGGATCAAACGCCGCTTCAAAAAACTTTTCCGTGACTTGTCGGAAGTCGTCTTCCCCTACAGGATTTCCAGTATTCATTTCATACCCTTCCAATTGAGCCTGTACATGGTATATCCATGCCATAGAAGGCAGAAAAGAGCCGCAGATAAGTATCACACTCAGAAGAATAGCACCTGCTCTGCGTCTGCCCATTCTGCTGTACCCTGTTCTTCCTGACGAGCAGTCTCTCCCGCTTACATGACCGGGTATTTCTGTCCTGAGAATTTCCCACAGCGCATAAATTGCCGCTGTTCCCGCAAAATATACACCTGTACTCTTAACAGTCACAGTAAAGCCAAGCAGAAGAATCTGCAAAAGGCACAGTTTTCCCTTCTCATCCCTGCAGCGGTAAGAAACTGCCACGGATGCCATTGCCAGAAGCGGCATCAGAAAGTCGACCAGCAGATTATTGATACGAATCGTCAGATTCAGATATGACAGAAGCGCGCATCCTGTTCCCAGGACTGAATAGAGCAGAAATCGCCTGTTTTCCTTTACAATCCCAAACACAGCATAAAAGCATGCAAAAATCATACTGTTCTGCGCCAGAAGCATCATTCCCCGGGAGTGCCCGGCAAGTCTGCATACATAATAAATAAACAGACTGCTGCCCGGAGGATAGTTCCGGAAAGCAACCAGTACTGTATCTGCATCCGGAAGTCTGTCTGCAGACAGTAAATATTTCACGATCACCGCCCAATGAGAGAAATTATCGTAATGAAGCATTTCCAGGTTCAGTGATAGTATGCCGAACGTTGCTGCTCCCACAATAAAACAGGATCTGCACAGATTCCGTCCCGGCAGACGGACTTTCCTTCTTATGCAAAAGATAAAAAACACCACAAATCCGGCAAGACCGCCTGCCAGAACCATATTCGCTGCCAGGGAGACATCCCCTGCCAGCCCTCCCCAGAAAAGCGCAAGCCCGATTCCTGTCATGCAGACGACAGGCACAAACCATTCCCTTACTCTCCCGAATCGGTACACGAGAAAAAAATATCCCCAGAACGACAATATAAGCAGTAAAGTCTGCCCTGCCGCACGGAGCGTTTCCTGTATCTGTATCATGAGACACCCTCCCCGTTCTTCCTCTTCTGTCTCCGATGCTGCTCCCACCGCCTTCTGACATTTCTGTCCACTTCATCATATATGGTCATCCAGGGATCTATCTCCGTAGGCAGAGAGTGCTCACGGTCATGGATAATCTGAAGCCAGTTCCTACGGTCTCTCTCTTCCGCCGGAAAGACCCTGGCGGCAAGGAATCCCCTGGTCTCTCCCTCTTCATTTTCTCTGCGGCAGTATACACAGACTCCGTACATCACTGCACGGTAATACTCTGTTGTCACTACAACCCGAAAGTGCTCCCCTTTATTGATCTGCGGCATTTCCGGCATCCGCAGGCCTATTCCTTCCTCGGACACATCCTCTGTTAAACCGGCCCTGCATATTCCCCTGACCCATATTTCTGCTTTCTCTTCTGCTCCTATCCTGTCTGAAATACGTCTGGATTCTCTGCCCAGCATGAAAAACACCGCATATACAAGCCCCGTCAGATTATATCCCAGCCAGAAAAGTATCACGCTGCTGTATACAAGAGCCATACCGTATTTCCCCCTTATAAAATGAAGGATTGATACAACTGTCAGAGCAATCAGTATACCATGAGGGATGAGATACCTCGCCGAAGCCGTATTTATCCTTTTCTTCTTTTTATCCGTCACTGTAAACTTCTTCTCACGTATCCCGACAGATTCCAGTAACACCGGAATAATCAGATATGGTGCCAGAATCGTATCTATGATCTGACTCCAGCGGATATTCCGGATATTTGTACTCAGATATTCCATCGCCGCACGGTACGACAGATGGGATGGCAGCCAGAACAGCAAAAGTTCCCAAAATCCGCACTCTACCAGCCGGAATCCGAACAGGGCGAACAGGATAGGAGCGAGAATAAATACCATCCTGCACAGAAAGGACCACCAGTACAGATACGCATTCAGATAGGACAGCCGGGCAGCCACAGTAAATTTCCTCGTAAATACCGCGTTTGTATTGCGGATGCTCTGGATCACGCCCCTAGCCCACCGTACCCTCTGTCTGATCATACTCTCCACAGTCGTAGTTGAAAGTCCTGCCGCCTGCACTTCAGAAGAAGCATAAGTAATATAGCCCGCTTTTTGAAGGCGCAGACTGACCTCAAAATCCTCCGTCACCGTATCGTATGGGAATCCGCCGATCTCTTCCAGGGCGGACCGCAATATTACAGTATTGCTCCCTGTATATGCCGCAGTATTGGTGGCGTTGCGCAATATATTGATCTCTCTTGAGAAAAAGTCCTGTTCATTCGGAATGTACCGCTCTGAGAAGAGATTAAACTGGAAGAGATCCTGATTGTAGAAGCTCTGAGGCGTCTGGACGAGCCCGATCCGCTTTTCGGGAATAAGAAAATAAGGAACCGTCTTCATCAAAAATGTCCTTCGCGGGATCATATCCGCGTCAAAAGTGGCAATCAGAGGGGATGATGTATACGAGAGAGCGTTATTGTAGTTTCCGGACTTGGCATGAATATTGTCTGCAAGTCCCAGATATCCTGCTCCGAGATGTTCTGCCATCTCTTTGATCTCCGTCCGGTTTCCGTCATCGCACACATAGACATGCACCTTTGACCTGTCCGGATATTCCAGAAATGTACAGGCGTTGACTGTCTTGTAGAGAAGCTCTTCCGGCTCATTATGTGTGGCGATCAATACATCAATCTCCGGAAATTGACCGGCCGGGATATCCGGAAGCGGTATCTCACAGCCTTTGTTCTTCATTCGGCTGACCATCAGTTCCGCCATCCCCAGTGTAGTCACCGTCTCCGCCAGAATAAGGATAATCCCCGCAGCCGCCTGTATCACGCCCCCATTCCACGGTATAGTAAAAAAAATTCTCCATAACAGATAAACAGATGATGTGATAATAGTCAATACAAACCATATATTTCTCTTTTTCTCCTCTGTCATATGTCCTCTCTCCTCTTTTTCCGGCGCGCAAATACCCACATCTTCTGGATCCGGTACGAGAGAAGAAACAGTACGCCGTCACAGAATAATTTTGCTGCCGCCGGCCTGATCCCTAAGACCGAGGAGACAAGATATACTGATCCGGCAGAAGCTGCCATAAGCCCGGTAAAGAGAATAATATATCTCTGCACTCTTCCTGCTTCTTCTGTCCGGAACACCCAATTCTTGTTCATCGTGAAATTCACCGCCGCCGAAAGAACACGTGCAGCCGCCGTAGCCGCAGCGATTCTACCAAGTCCTGCCGGACTCCATTCCTGTACCGGCCTCCCGGTTCCGGCGAGAAGCCAGAACAGTCCTACATCAAGAAGTGCACAGAGTGCAGATACCAGGCAGAACCTTGCCGGTTCCCTCATGAGCACCCCTGTCACCTGAAGGCTGTCCCGCACCGGATGAAAATGCGTGTCCTCATTTTCATTGACATAGATTGTCTCTGTCTTCTCAGTCAGGATGGGAATCCCTTCTCCCGCGAATTCAATCAGTACCTCCGTCTCATACTCGAACCGCTCTCCGGGAATACAGAGCATGCGCTCTAGCAGACTGCCGCCGAAAGCGCGAAATCCCGTCTGCGTATCTTTTAACTCTACTCCCGTAAGGAAACGGAAAAGAGCCGATGAAATGTGATTTCCAAACCGGGATTTCCATGGTACAGACTCATCTGAAAAGTCTCTTACACCTAGAACCAATGTGTTTTGGCAGCGCTCCGCTGTCTTCAGAAGACGTATTCCGTCTTCTGCCAGGTGCTGCCCGTCGCAGTCAGCACAGAGTACAAGTACCCCGTGCAGGTCCCCGGCATCTTTCAAGACATATTCAAAGCCTGTCTTCAGGGCCCGGCCTTTCCCCAGATTCTTATGGTGTCGAAGGACTGTGCAGCCTTCCAGTCTGCTGACCCGGTCAAATATCCCACGGTAAGCCTCTCCTGATCCGTCGTCTATAACCACCACCAGGGAGTGTATCCTGCTTTGCAGTTCTATAATATACTCTGGCAGTGTATTCTCCGGCTCCAACGCCGGGATAATGACATAAACTGTCTTCATTTGCAGCCGCCCTTTCTCAGTTTGTCCTTTTTCCACTGCTTATGATTCTGCTTCTAGGACAGTCCGCCCGGCATCCGATACATTCTCTTCTCATGCAGTCAATCATCTTTTCATTAAAGTAGAACTGGTCTTTTCCCAGGTACTTTGCAATATACAGTGCCGTATCTGCGCACCGGTACAGTTTCCTGTACTCATCCTCACGACTGTCCACAGGTACGGCCCCGATACTCACAGAGACTTGATACTTCTCAAAGTATGACGCCAATGCGCAGCGGGTCTCCTCCCGGAGAGATACTGATTTCTCTTCCAGGATTTCACGGGGTACCTCGTTGCACAGAAGCACGGCAAATTCATCTCCGCCAATTCGTCCGATAACATCTTCTTTTCGGAATACCGCGCACAGACATTTTGCGAAGATTCTGAGTACCCTGTCGCCCTCCGGATGTCCTTCACAGTCGTTAACTTTTTTGAAATTATCCAGATCCATCAAAAGCAGTGCCCCTCCTGACCGGCTCTCTCTTCTCAGGTAAGACTCTGTCCTCCGCTCGAATCCGGTCCGGTTATACAGTCCGGTAAGCCGGTCGTATTCAGCTTCAGTAAGTGCTTCAGTAAGCTGTGTTTCCATCCGGTTCATTCCATGTATTTTTTCAACATATTCCCGTTCGAGCCGGTAGATCATCTCCGCCAGGGGCTTTAATTCCGGGATCTCACTGTTCTCCTCACCGGGATCGCGTTCACCCCGGATAATACCGTATATTCCTTCCCGGATCTCTTCAAAATGACAGAAGAGATATTTTTTCAAATGGGACCGTACCATCAATACAGTAAGTATACTGATCGTGCCAATTACTGCCAGGCCCAGCCAAAAGGTCAGAAGCACATCTCCCACTACCCGGTCCAGTCCGGAAAAAGCTACGAGATACATCCCCTCCATATCTCTTACCACCGCACTCTGAAAAGCCCTGTTAATATATAGGACAAGCGGTCTCTCTTTCGGCAGTTCCTCCAGATATCCGAGCAGCTCCGTACCTTCTTCTACATTTTCAACACGGATATTCTGGCTGTTGTTCTCCGTAATACCGAATATACTTCCCCTCTCCTTTCCTACCGCGAAGATCCCGGTAGCATATTCTGTCGTGGCTTGTTTCAGGATTGTTTCGACGAGCTCTTTTCCGCTTGTCATTCCGGACTGCGACAGATCAGCATCTACTCGTACCGCCGCAAGCCGGTCTGATTCTGAACCCACAGCAGCATACAGGTATTCAGGGGCACTCTGGAAATCCGGCTGATCCATGCGGACAGCTGCGGGCGTCAGTTCCGTCTCTGCCGTCTTCTCCAGTTCTCTCATCACGTCCTGGTCTTCCATGCCGCCTTCCAGATTCTGGTTTGTACTTAAAAATATAGTTCCTGACGAATCGATCAGAGAGATGGCCTTTACGTCCATGAGCTCCTTTAAGATCCCCAATCTGTTTCTGTCGATTATCCGCTCATCATTTGCGACGATATACCCAGCCGCCCTGGCACGTCTCATGCACTCTGTTTTCTGATATTCCATCTGCTCTGTATAATCCTCGGACGCATGCTCCAGATTGTTCTCCACACTCACAAGAAGCTGTTCCAGATATCTTCCGTTCTCAGCCTTTCCTCTGGCATAAAGGCTTACTCCGAATATCAGCGCAGTCAGAATGGCAGAGAATAAAAATGTGGCCGCCAGCCGCTTATACATCTTTTTCATACTCAAGCCTCCATCTGATGTACTCCTCCTTGGGCAGCGGCCCGGAATAGTAGTATCCCTGCCCGTAACGGCACCTATGATCGAGCAGAAAACGGATCTGTTTTTCTGTCTCTACACCTTCCGCTATCACTTCCATCCCCAGCGCTCCCGCCATGCCGATTGTGGAGGCCAGAATGATATCTGTCCGGGGATCTCCGATTCGCCTGACAAAATACCGGTCCAGCTTGAGAATATCAAAAGGTACCTCCTGCAGAAGTTTCAGTGTGGAGCTTCCCATTCCATAATCATCCATTGCAATGCGGTATCCTTCTCCTTTAAGCGCACCAGCCAGAAGCATCATCTTTTTATCTTCCTCATTCGTCTCTGATACTTCTTCCGTGCCGTCTTCTGTCTGCGCCGCAGTCTCCGTAATTTCAAAAGAGAGTTCCGGACGTTCAACTCCGCATCGCTCTGCAATCTCCCGAAAACTTTTTGCAGCATTACGTCTTACGGCGTGCAGCCTGGAAAGGTTCACGGACACCGGGGAAAATGGAAATCCGTTTTGTTTTGCCTCGCAGATGTCCCTGCACACAATCCCGATAACAGCTTCATCCAAAAGAGTTGTCAGTCCCATTTTTTCCAGAGCCGGAACAAAGTATGCCGGAGAAAGGACAGTTCCGTCCTCTTTCTTCCACCTGACGAGCGCCTCCGCCCCCTTCGGCTCTTCTGTCCTCATATCTACCTGGGGCTGATACAGGACATTCAGACAATTATTATTTAATGCTTCCCTGAAGCTTATCTCCAGTTCCGACCTGTAATCCATCACTGCTGCCTCCTGGTTCCCGGAAATATCACACCCTTATGTCAAGCCCACGACAAAAAAATATTTATTTTTTCTTGTCCCCATGATCCAGCTTTCTTGATAGGGATTTTGCCGCCTCCCGTTTCTGTTCGGCGGCAAAAAAAGCATGAAGTCGTTCCTTTTCTTCCGGCAGCATACAGCCAAAAGTTGTGCTGCCTTTTCTGTAATAAAACGCAATCCGCATAATCAATCCCTTTCCCTCATTTGTGAGCTGCCAAACTGTCCCTTATCTTAAATTCAACATCCACCCGTTTATCAGGGTAAACATAAATCTTATCAATCAGAAGATCAACCAATTCCGAAGTCAGCCCATCGCTTTCCGTCAGCATCCGGGAAATATCCATCTGCTGGCGCTGGTGCTGCCGTTCTTCCTGTTCGGCTTCAAGACGGGCCATGACAACCGCTTTGGTATTCTGCACTTCCAACAGCCTTTCACTGATCTGCTCTTTTTGCTCCTTGTATTTCGGGAGCGGAATCCCCCCGGAAACAAGCGATTCATACAGCTTCCGCTTTTCTTCCTGCAGTTCAAAAATCTGCCGGTCAAAGTCAGCTTGACGTAAAGCAACGGTATCTACCTTACGGAGATCCGCTAAGCTGTCAACGCCAAATGCTACCTGGAACTGTTTGCACAGTAATTCATAAACAAGCTGGTTCAGTTCTTTTTCCCGGATATGAATGTTATAGCAGTCCAGTGAAGGAATCGTGCTGGAAAAACGGCACCGGTAAGATGTCCCGTTTGCCAGGTGCAGGGCATGTTTACAGCATCCACAGATAACCTTCCCACGTAGGAGATAGTTGTGCTTTTTCCTGTTTGGAATCTTAAAACGCTGAATAGAGGCATTGGCCTTTGAAAAGATTTCCTCATTCACCAGCGGTATATGATGGTCCGGTATTTTGATCCAGTCGCTTTCCGCTTTGCTCCGCATCTTGTGGCCGCCAATTTCCGTAACCTCTCTTTTGCCAATCACATAAGTGCCCATATATCGTTCGTCAGCAAGAATCCGAAGCACCGTAGAATTGCACCACATTCCGTGAGTTCTTGAAACATCGTGTGTCTTAATTCCTTTTCGGGCCTTATGTTCTCCGGGCGTGGGAATCTGCTGACGGGAAAGCTCCCGTGCAATATCGGCTGCGTTCATGCCATTTACGGCATATTCAAAAATTTTCTGGACTACTTCGGAAGTCTCCGGGTCCGGCACCATCCGTCCGTTTTCCCCTTTGCGATAACCGTAAGGGCAGATTTTACTTTGGTATTCGCCACGCTGGAATTTCAGGTATTTGGCCGTTTTGGTCTTTACCGACATATCACGGCTGTAATACTCACTGATTAAATACTTGAAGGCGACTTCCATACCTCCGGTATCACCTTTTAACTTTTGGGTGTCAAAATCATCATTGACAGAGATAAAGCGGGTATGAAACAGCGGAAATACCCGCTCGATAAAGTAGCCGGTTTCCAAACTGTTGCGACCAAACCGGGAAAAATCTTTTACCATGATACAGTCAATCCGATTGGCCCGTACCAGGTCAAGTAATTCCTGCACCGCAGGGCGCTCGAAGTTTGCCCCGCTGTACCCGTTATCTACAAACTCCATAAGTTCCGCATTGGCATATTCAGGCAGTTCAGAGGCATATTCCCGAAGGATGCTTCGCTGGCTGGAAATACTCATACTATCTGTTTTGGCATCCTCCAAAGAAAGACGGATATAAAGAGCAATCATATACTTTTTCATTCTGCCGCCGCCTCCTTAAACGCCTCAAATTCCGTGCGGAATGTAAATTTTACATCTACCTGTTTATTCGGGTAGACCGTGATCCGCTCAATCAAACGCTCAATGAGGGCGGCAGTCAGGGAGCCTCCGGCCAAAAGTTCCTGCTCGTCTTTTTCCAGGTGCTTGCACTTTTCGGCCTGCTTCTGACGGGCGGCAGACTGGTTTTCATAAGAGGAAAGCTCTTTTTGGGCCGCCTGCATCTGTTCTTCGTAAGTCGCTTTCAAGACGAAATATTCTTCGCTGTCAATCGCTCCGTTCATCAGATTTTCATAAAGAGTCTGCAAAAACTCACGGCTTTGGTTAAGCTGTAACTTTGCCCGGTTAATTTTCTCACGGGTGGCAGCCTCTTTTTCCTGCTTTTGAATGTTGTCGTTCAGAAGCAGTGCGTAATCCCCCAGGACGGCAGCAAGTTCCCTTTTAAGAATGTCCAGCACCGTTGCGATCAGCTCGGTTTCGCTGATGGAAACACCAGCGCATTTATCTTTATGTACCCTGGTAGGGGTCAGACAGTGGAGGCGATACACTCCATGAGAACGCTGCCGGTGCAGGCTTCTCCCGCAGTCTCCACAGAAAATCCGCCCCTTGAAAATATTGGGCGTATATGGAATAACCGGATGCTTCTTGCTTTCCTCGGCCACTTCTGCCCGGTACTTCTGGACAGCATCAAAAATCTCTCTGGAAACAATAGGCTCATGGGTGCCAGTAACCACAATCAGGTTTTCCTCGCCTGCGGGCACCTGCCGGTGAAGAACGGTTTTTGTCCGCCCTTGCACCATGTCGCCGGTATATTTATCTTCCTTCAAAATCTTGGCAACTGTCCAGGTCTGCCAGTAGCCGCGCCCGGCTAACGCCTGATGGGTGATCTCCCCGGTCTGCATCTTATACTTTCCGGGAGAAGGGTAGTTTCCTTCATTGAGCAGAAGCACAATCCGGTTGAGGGGGACTTTTTCATAAGCCCACTGGAAAATCTGGCGTACCACAGGAGCCGCCACAGGATCAATAATCAATTTGTGGCAGTCATCAGGGTCTTTCATATATCCAAATGGCGCCCTGCCACCCACATACTTGCCCTCTTTCATATCCTGACGGGCCTGGGCCTTTATCTTGCGTCCTATGTCCAGAGCATAGGCTTCGTTAATCATATTTTTCAGCGGAAGGATAATACCGCCGTGGAGATTATCAGGATTTTCAGAATCAAATTGATCCGTAACGCTGATGAACCGGACATTATGGGAAGGGAAATACCGCTCAATGTAATATCCCGTGTCAATGGCATTGCGTCCCAGGCGTGAAAGGTCTTTGACAATCACACAGCCCACTTTGCCGGATTCAATATCCGAAAGCATCCGTTGGAAGCCGTCACGGTTGAAATTCGTTCCTGTTGCTCCATTGTCGATATAAATGTCATAAAGACGCAGTTCAGGTTTTCCCAATAAGAATTTTTCGAGAACCAGCTTTTGCGTTTCGATAGAATTTCCACGTTTATTGTTATCCTCCACAGACAGCCGGATATACAGTGCCGTGCTGATAAACGGGGAAGCAGGCATGGCAGCCTGCGCCATAGTATGCTTCCTGCTCTTTCTCGCCATTTCAGACCACCATCCTTTCCTGTACCGGCGTAATCAGGGCGAGGGCTTTTTCATATTCGTCCTGATAATTAAATTGAATCTGCAATTCGTCTTTCCCCAGCACTGTAATCACCTGCACAAGCTGGATCACCGCCTTGCGGTCCAGTTCTTCCAGATCGGAAAAACGCCTGAAATTCTCAATCCAGCGATTCCGCTCACTCCGGTTTTCCATTACATCGGTCCGTTTTTCCTTAAGGGCGGCAACCGCCTGTTCCAGTTGGGTGATACGGGCGCTGTAACTGCTTTTGTTATAAAGGAACTCCGCCTTGTCCAGAAAGCCGTTTACCATGCTCTCATACAGCTTCATCTTATATTGACGGATCTGCTCCAACTGCTGCTCGTTCTGGGCGATCTGCCGCGAATACTCTTTGATAAGTTCACGGTTGATACGGCTCTGGTCTATGCCGGATAAGATTTCATCCAAAGAGACTACATTGGCAATAAACCCTTTCAGGCTGTCCCGCACGCACTCCATCAGCTCATGTTCCTTTACCATGACCGGATGGGCGCAGCCGTTCTTCTTTCCAGTGGGACAATAGTAATAGTGATATTCTTTGTCTTTGTAGCGGTTCGTTTTGCGTACCATCCGGCTGCCGCAGCAACCGCAGACCAGTATGCCGGAAAACAGATAGACTTTATCTTTTTGGGGAGATGTACGGGTGTCCAGGTTGCGAATCCTTTGCACCAGGTCAAAATCATTCCGATCAATAATGGCTTCGTGAGCATTTTCCACGCGAATCCACTCGGAGGAAGGGCGGCTCTCCATCTCTTTCAGTTTGAAGTGCTGAGAACCCTTTCGGCCCTGAACCAGCGTACCGGTATAAGTTTCATCCTGCAAGATCCGGGTGACGGTATTTGCCGACCACCGGCAATCCTTCCGGTCTGTATAGCCTTTCTTGGCATGGGGAAGGCCATAATACTTTTTATATGCCAGGGGAGAGAGCGTACCCAGCCGGTTCAGCTCATTTGCGATGGCGTAGGGGCTGAATCCTTCCAGGCGCATCCTGAAAATGCTCCGCACCACCTGGGCAGCATATTCGTCTACCACAAGAAGATTATGGTTATCTTCGGATTTACGATAGCCGTAAACCGGGAAAGCTCCAACGAAATCACCGTTCTTGCGCTTTGTCTCCAGAGAACTTCTCGTCTTGATGGAAATATCCCGTGCATAGGCTTCATTCATAATGTTCTTTACTGATACAGTCAGGTCATCGCCTGCGCTTTCATTAAGAGTATCAATATTGTCATTGATGGCAATAAACCTCACGCCATAGGCCGGAAAGACACGGCGCATATAGCGGCCAGTCTCAATATACTCTCGACCAAGACGGGAAAGGTCTTTGACAATGACGCAGTTGATCCTTCCTTCCATGATGTCATCCATCATTTCCTTAAAAGCCGGACGGTCAAAGATAACCCCGCTGTACCCATCGTCTACCTTTTCGGAAACCAGCTCGATTTCCGGGTGACGGCTCACGAAATCTTCGATCAGCTTTCGTTGATTGCCGACACTGTTGCTTTCATTTGATTTGTCATCCGTATAAGATAAGCGGATATATTTGGCAGCCTTATAAACCTGCATAGAAAAACACTCCTTTCATCACGGAAAAATCCCCGCAATTCAAGGAGTGCAGTCTGCTTATCGGTATTCAATTCCTTTTCCATGTTTATTATAACGCTCCATGCGGGAAAAATCAGCCCCCAAAATGAAAAAAATCAGCAAATTTCAGCGAAGGATTCCGCGCAGACATTCCTCCAGGGTGGCACCTTCCTGGGAAAAACTTGCCCGGACAACAAATCTGCCGCATTTGAAATGATACGGGTCCCGGATCTGCCGAATAAACTCGGCAATCCTTTCTTCTCGCGGCAAATCCTTATTAACAGATACATCCCGGATGTCGGCAAGTTTATCTGCCTCCGGTGTTTGAATGACCGTATATGCCGGTGTGTGACTCATAACAGCAGCTCCTTTCCTTTCATACTGAATCATCAAAATCACATGAATAAGGCCGGACACACTGAAAGAGCGGCCCGGCCTCATGGTATCTGATTTCGATTTTATAGGAATCCATGCCGCTGCTCGAAAATTAAAACAACGGCATGGATGGTTTTTGGTAACTTGCCGTATTTGCCACGCCCCCCGGCAGGCCCTTTTCAGGGCCGGGGATGCCACAGGCTACGGTCAGCTTTACCGCATCATAGCCCTGCTTATGCCGTCGCTTCGCCAGAGCTAACGAACACAGAAGGGACTCCCCCCAAGTCTTTGACGGGTCGTGAGAAAGTATCATTGTGCCCTGTATCGGTCATCGCGCCTGGCCTGCCACAGCCAGGTCAATGGATTGCGTAGATCGCTCGTACGGCTGGGCTTCACCACCTCCTTAAAGCCGTCTGTCATCGCGCCGCTCCATTTGCCGCTCGGAATACAGGGAAAGTACCTATGGCACCGTATATTCAGTTGTCAAAGAACAAGCGAGGGATGTGGCAGTTATGACAGTATTTCAGTTGGGCGGGCCGGAACGTGTGTTACCGGCCACACCCATCAGGCTTGTCCCGCCGAATATGTCCCTCTATTATTCATTTCATTTTCAGGCGTTTTTTTCGGGGTCTGACTCCATTTTTTTCAAAATTTTTTTCAGACGCCGAAGCCCTCTCTGGATTCCTTCATGCACAGAGCTGGCGCCGGAACCTTCGCTTTTTGCAATCTCCGATATACTCATGCCGAGAAGAAAATGAGAAGTGATCCGGTTCCGCTGTTTTTCAGGCAAGGAAGCAATCGCCTGGTATAGCCGATCATTTTCTTCTTTCTGCTCCAAAATATCAGCCGGTGTCAGAACCACCACCAGTGCATCACGTTCCACATTGGTATCGTAATCCAGTGAAAAGTATGCTTTATGCCGGTATGTACGCAGAAAAGAGGCTGCCTCTGCTAATTTTAATTCATAGAGAAGGGCTGCCACTTCGTCCGGTACTTCAACAATAGCGTCCTGTGTATAAAACGGGTAATAATCCCGCAGATTGATTTCTTTCATGGTAATCCTCCAATTTCGATTTTTGAGTGGGTTAATGGGCAAATCGAAATCAGAGGGGCGGTGATCTACACCGTACAGGTCCAGCGTCAGGCTTGTCCTGCGCCTTATATGTAAAAAGGAGCGCCCACCGTATGACAGTAGGCTGTGCCTGTCGTATTCTGCCAATTTCTGACAGAACAGTAGGGGAAATGCAAAATTCTGTCGAATAGAAAAACCCCGTAATCCAGTGCAGGATTACGGGGTTTGAGTATCTTCTACATGACCGGCTTTGTCGAGGCCGGTATTTTGACCTCGGCAGCATTTCCTATGCCTCCTTCTATGAAGGAGGACAGATAGCTTGAACCGTTTTCACCTCCCTCATTTTGGGGGCATTATATAGGAAAATATGCTATAATTTTTCCAGAAGTGTCATGGTTTTACTGAATTTCATCAACAAAATATGACAAAATCAGGTGTTATTCACACAGCAACGGAAACGCGAAAATTAAGGGTGCGGCAGAGAATACCGCACCCTTTCTATACTTCAAATTTATAGCCCACGCCATAGACGCTTTTCACATATTCCGGCAAGTCGGGGGCTATCCTGAGCTTCTTTCTAAGATTGCTTATGTGATTGTTGATCGCTTTCCGGGAATAGTAGGAATAGTCCTCATGCCATACCAATTCCAGAAGCATTTCATAGGTGAATACTCTCTTGGGGTTCAGTATGAGCAAAGCAAAAATCTCAAATTCCTTAACCGTTAGCGGAATTATCTGGTCCCGCACAGTAACAAGGCGCTGCTCTAAGCAGAAATATAAAGCACCTTCCCGGATTTCTGTCAATGGCTGATTAGCCTGCAGTGGGATAAAATACTGGCCTCGAAAGAGTGTTGTGCATGGGACATCAGCCGGAATATTACCAGTCTCATAGTCACGAACGAACTGAGCCAGATCCTTCTTTTGTCCGGTAGAAAGCAGGGCAAACAGCTTTTCACCGATTTGTCTGCCAGAATCTCCTAAATCCAATACGGCTAATTTCCCATAGTATTGTCACCTTCTTTTCACTTGATGTAGGAAAGATTATCTTCAAAATATACTGTGTTAAATTTCTACTTTTTCTATCGCATTGTGATATTCTTCTTCGATGGAAGCAAGGTATCGTTCCCGAAACGCCACTATCGCAGCTCTATCCGAGGTTACGAAATATCCCCGCCGCGTCTTTTCAACCACTCCCTGCTGTTGCAGTTCCCGGATTGCTTTTCTGACAGTTTCCGGGCTGCTCCCAGCCTCTTTTGCAAAGTCTATGTAAGAAGGCAATTTTGCGCCCAACGCATACTCTCCACGCAAAATACGAAAGAAAATCTCATTGGCAAGACGCTGATACACTTTTTCGTGTACTTCAATGTCCCAACTCATGCAACGCCTCCTTATCCAAATGTCTTTTTGATCTCGTCCAACTCATGCCGGTTCTCCACCCAATTTTTTACATAGCCGCAATTACAGCAAACATAGCGGATCACTGGAATTTTTCCAAATAAGGTCACGGTTGTAGTATAGATATTATTTCCGCTGGTGTATCTTGACGGATTATCCGGCACACGCACGATATTCTCCGAATGGCACTTCGGGCAGCATCTTGTATTTTTCATTGTCACCCTCTCCTTGTAACAAAAAGCAAAACACAGCACTCCGTCAGCAAAACAGCAGCACATATCCAAAGAGCCAATGTCCATGTGCCTACAAATGCTGCAACCAGCAGCATAATCAGCGGAACAAGATATTTACGGGGATGATGCCACAAATCGCTTTCTGTTTTCCAACCACGGATCGGGTGTTTCCATTCCAGAATAACCGACAGAATGGCGCTTTGCAGAGCGAATATAAGAAGTGTCCCCACATGGACAAAATCAAGGCCGCCGCTTACCATCTGCCAACTGCAAAGGTAGATGCTGGCGACAATGCTGTTGACCGCAAAGATAAACAAGCAATACTTCCGACAAAATCGCCCCGTCTGTCCGGGAAGCATACGGATTGCCTGCTCCAAATCCGGATCGCAGGACAGCAGCGTACAGATTGGGGTGTTTAGGCAAAGGATCGCAAGGCCGATAGGGAACATATTCAGTCCTTGAAATTCACCGAACAACAGAGGCAGAAAGCAGGCAATCCCACATAGGCCCGCAGTGTTGATAAGATAGGTCTTGTTCGCCATCAAATAGCGCATCAAGTAGGTGAACACGTTCCCGGCGCGGCCTGTATGCCGGATGGCTTTCTTTGCAACGCCAGCACTGTAAAAATCATAGGCATCCGCAAAGGCCAGATATAACACCGCAGCTATCATGCTTACCACCGCTGCAAGAAGAACCGCTGCCCATTGGCGTACCAGCAAAATAACGGACAAAATACCGGCTGCCCAAAGGATTGGCAGCACAGCAAGACCTTTCCGGCACATCCCATAATATGGCGCCATCACCACAAAAACGCCGTAAACTTCACGCCATTTTCCGTATTAACCATGTTGTGGATGATTTCGTGGTGATCCAGAATGGTTTTGGTGATATACAGCCCCAGGCCGCTGCCGCCGCTGTTCCGGTTCCGGGATTTGTCCACCCGGTAGAAGGGAGTGAAGATACGCTCCAAATCTTTCTCTGCAATGTGGACGCCGGTATTCTCCACGGAAAACACCTCGTCCTTTTGGGTGACAGTAATCACTGCGCCCATCGGTGAATAGGCCACGGCATTTCCGATCACATTGGTGAACACTTTCTCCATAAGCCGCCGGTCCCCCTGGTAGTGGTATTCCGGCTGGATGTCCATGCGAAGCTCCATCTGCTTGTCCTCCATCCGGCCACGGAACTGCTGACAGACCTTTCGCAGCATTTGGCTGATGTCCAGGTCAGTGCGCTCCAGGTGAAAATCGCTGCCGCCCATCCGGGCCGCAGAAAGGATTTCTTTCACCAATGCCTCCATGTCATTGGTGGTTTTCATACACCGGCGCAGGTAAGTATCCCGGTCTTTGTATTCGCCAACCTGATAGATCATGCCCTCCAGCTGCCCCTTGATGATGGCGATGGGGGTTTTCAGCTCATGGGAAACAGCGGTGAAAAATTCTACCCGCTGCTTTTCCTGCTCGCGTTCCCGCTCAATATCTTTCTTCAGCTGCCAGTTTGCTGCCTTCAAGCTGTCCATCGTATCGCTCAAACGCTGGGCCATTTCATTCAGGCTGGCGGCCAGCACACCGATCTCGTCTTGCCGGTTGACTTCACACTTCCAAGTCATGTCCAGGGTGGTCATCCGTTTCGCCACATTGCTGATACTAACCAGAGGCTTGGAATAGTACCGGGAACAAACCACCGCCCCCATGACGGAGATCAGCAGAATCACAACGGCGATAAAGGGGATGAGCTTCAGCAGAATGTCATAGGACTGCGCCACCGCGACCAGGGCGGCATTGGCAAATACATGGTAGGTCTGCCCACCTTGCTGGAATGTTGCGGAACAGCTCATGGAAGGGGCAGAAGTGTCCGGGTTCTCCATGTCAGCAAAATTCACGGAGAACAGATTATTCCCATAATTATCGTTGACTTTCACCGAAGCGTTGTTCCTCATGGAAAATTCCATCAAACTGTCCGAACTGGCCTCCCAGCCGTTCCGCTCCAGGACCGTCATCAAGTCATAAAAATCGGAAGTGACCTGTCCTTCCAGCTCCGTATGGTAATTTCTCGGCAGAAAGATCATTACCATGCCGTAAATGAGGATGCAGCAGACCACCAGCAGCGCCAGCATACTGAGGAAGGTCTTGGCCTGAATGCTCCCGCTAATCTTCCTTTTCAATTTTATATCCCGCCCCTCTCATGGTTTCTATGTAGTCCACACCCAGCTTTTTGCGGATATTCTTGATGTGGGTGTTTATGATTTTTTCGTCGCCAACATAATCGTAGCCCCAAACCGTGTCCAGCAGTCTTTCCCTGGACACCACCCGGCCCTGGTTTTCCAGAAGGAGCTTCAAAATCTCAAATTCCCTGGTGGTCAGGGAAACGCTTTCTGTTCCCACAAGGACGGTAAGGCTGTCCGTGTCTACCGTGATTTCCTTATAACGGATCACGGTATTGGGCGCAGCGCCGCCCTGTTCGGCCCGGCGCAGCACCGCTTCGATGTGCTTCATCACAACCGGCATGGAAAAGGGCTTGGTGATGTAATCATCGGCCAGGGCATCAAACCCTTTCATCTGGCTGTCGTCATCGTCCAATGCGGTGAGCATGATAATGGGAACGTGGCTCTCTTTCCGCAGGATCTCACACACGGCAAATCCGTCAATTTTCGGGAGCATTAAGTCCAGAAGCACCAGGTCGGGCTTGTTCGCCCGGAACTGTTCGATCCCTTCCAGGCCATCAGCAGCCAGAACCACCGTATAGCCTGCGTCCTCCAGGAACGCCTTGATGATATTCTGAATGGATTCTTCATCCTCTATAATCAAAATCATTTTTGACATCGCTTGCACCTCCAAGGGTAGTGTACCATACAAAGGTGGAGTTTCGGTGGAGTTGGACAAAGAATTTGCTTTTTTATTATACCATGCCTTTATGAATGTTCTTTTTCCTGGGCCCTATCTGCAGACGGCCCCAGCAGATAGTCAATATTGGCCTTCACATTCTGCAGCTCCCGCATTTCTTCCCGTACCTGCTTATATTCCGCATAGGCTTTCCGCTTGGCTTCCAACACTTGGGCATATTCTTCCCGCAGAGCCTTTATGGTAGGCAGTTTCTCCACCCCCAGGCTGTCAAAATATTTCTTTGCTGCCTGATGGATCAGGATGTCAGCCTCATGCTCAGCCCGAAACTTTTTGCTGTAACCGGCTTTCCGGTATTCAATATAGACAGATCTCGTTTTAGAGTAGTTGACGATCTGCTTCTGCAATTCTCCATTTTGAGACAAACGGCTCTCCATATCCTTGATCTGCGTGGAAAGCTCATTAAACCGGGAAGTCGTGACCTGGGCCTTTGCTTGAAGGTCCTCATAGCTCATATCCCCATGCTCTTTCAGGTAAGCCACGGCTTTCGCAAGCTGCTTCACATTGAATACTTTGGCCCAACGCTCATAACCGGCGCCTTTGCCGGAACGCATTGCGGCGTCAATATCAATCAGCATCCTCACCGAAGAATGAGACCGCTTGGGCTGAACAGAGGGGATATAGGTTCCGGCGATCCTTTCCCGTATGGCCTGTTCCGTGTAGTCGCCTTTCAGAGTGTTGCAGCGAGTAGGCTTCTTTTGCCCGGAGACACGAAAATTGACAGATTTCCCGCGCCGGGTGACTTCCACGCCGGACGCTTCCAGAATTTTCAGGAAATCCTCAAAGGTGGAGGGGGACTGCTCCAGGGCGGCGTCAATAGCCTGCCGGATCTGGTTCTGAAAGGAGAGCGGTTTGTTTCCATCCCAGCCCTTTCCGTTCGGCGTCCTCCGGCATATCCTCCGCACCAGCTGTCTCCATAGCCGCAAGCAGAGAATCCTCAGTATAATGCTTGGGCGGGCTGGTTTTGCCTTCCCGGATCGTGGCGGCAGCCTTTTCAAATCGCTGTCCTTCTTTCAGCTCCGGCAGGCGGGACGTATTTTCGTCGCCGTCCTCCGGCTGTTTTTGTTTCAGGCTGGCACGGAAAGCCTGCTCAATGCCTTTCCATCCCTCATGCAGAATCGTTTTCCCTTTTGCGGTAAATGTGTGGCCCTCGGACTCTAAAACTGCCAGCACTGCCTCAAAGCGGTGGGGCTGGGCGGTAGCGCAGAGGAGGCGGCAGGCAAGGAGCATCAGGACATCCCGCTCACCGGCAGGCAAAGCAGACAGGTCGGTGCGGGCTATCTCCACCGTGGGGAGAATGGCATGGTGGTCTGTTACCTTGCTGTCATCAATGATTCCTTCCAGCTCCGGTGCCGTGGTGCTGTCCTTGCCAAAAGGCATATTCTGCCACAGCCACAGGGCCAGAGAGCCAACTGTGGCCTGCATATCCGCTGTGATATACTGGCTGTCTGTTCTCGGATAGGTCGCCAACTTTTTCTCATACAGGCTTTGTAAATAATCAAGGGTCTGTTGGGCAGTAAAGCCATACAAGCGGTTGCACTCCCGTTGCAACATAGTTAAATCGTAAAGGCGGGGCGGCTGGACAGTCTTTTTCTGCCGCTCCACTTTGCGGACAACGGCAGTCTTTCCGTCACAATCTGTCTGTATTGCCTCCGCAGCCGCTTTGTCCTCCAGCTTCTCCCCGGCAGCGGTAAACCCTCCGCAGGTGAGTTCCGGTACATAGAAGGGCTTGCTCTGGAAAGAGCGGATCGCATCCTCCCGCTGGACGATCAGCGCCAGTGTCGGCGTCATTACCCGGCCCACATTCAAGGTATCGCCATACAGGACAGAGAAAAGGCGAGTGGCGTTAATTCCCACAAGCCAGTCCGCACCTGCCCGGCAGAGTGCCGCCTGATAAAGCAAATCATAGTCGGCGCCGGGCCGCAGGTGTTCAAATCCATCACGGATAGCGGCGTCCTCCATAGAGCTGATCCAGAGCCGGAGAATGGGTTTGCTGCATCCGACCTGCTGATAGACCAGCCGGAAAATCAGTTCACCTTCCCGGCCAGCATCGGTAGCGCACACCACAGCGTCCACACGTTTATCCTCCATCAAATGACGCAGGACGCCAAGCTGCTTTTTCTTATCCTTTGCCACATCATACTTCCAATGGGCGGGAAGAATAGGCAGATCCGCATACCGCCATTTGGCGTACTGCTCCCCATAGGCTTCCGGCTGGGCCAGCTCCACCAGATGGCCCACGCACCAGGACACCAGCCAGCCGCCGCCTTCCAGATACCCGTCTTTTTTCACCTTTGCTCCCAGCACCGCCGCCAAAGATTGGGCCACGCTGGGCTTTTCGGCTACCACAAGTTTCATTCGTCTGAACCTCCCTCTTTATCAAAGAATTTTGTAAACTGCTCGTCTGCCTGCCTTCCGGCCTGCAGCAGACACATCAAAGTTACGCCTGCGATTGTGCCAAGCGTGAAAGACAGAAAATGTGATACTGCGTTCCACATGTGCCGCACCTCCTTTGAATTTTGAATATGAAAAAAGCGCAAAGGGATAAGAACACCTTTGCGCCGGGGCTATATAGCAAGACGCCGCAGAAAAGATCTGCGGCGTAAATTCAGGAATATTCAGTTTTATTTGACAACTTAGGATTTATCGCTCTGTTCAACTTCACGATAAATGGGAATTCGCTTAACGAATTTTCTTTTTAGCGGTACTAATAAACTTGTCGTAAATAATACCAGCCAATGTAAGACAAATAAACACCACAGTCCAAATTATCCAAAGGTTATTTGTTCTTGCACCTCCTGGATCAATACCATCAGTTTGAAAAATAATTCCGACAACAAATCCGACAATGTAAGAAAAGGCAATACAGATAGGCGTTGTTTTTCCATCAAGGATAAACGATATTACTACAGCAATTATCCCGATACCAAACAATATAGCAGGCCACTGCTTCATTCCATGAATATCAAAAAATACATATCTGCACAAAACAAAGCCACTACAAAGCACGCCCAAAGACAATAAATGAATAATAATTTTCTTTTTTAACATACAATCACGCCTTTTTATCAAATTAGGATTTGCCGCTCCATTAGAGTCCATAATGAATAACCCATTTGTTTTGGCTCAATGCCTTTTCTAACAGTCCCTTTAGTTCATATAGTTCAGGAATATCATCAATGACATCAATAAACGCTTTTAGAGAACAGGGCGGAATAAGTGAAATACCATAGTATGCAAGCCCCTTTTCTTTGATAGAAAGCGTATGCCAATAGAAATCAATGAAACCAAGCTTTTCTGCAATGCCTTCTACATAGTCATCATCAACAGAAATGCAATCATATTTCCGTGGTTCATACTCGTCGTATCTTTTACCCGATTGAGGTGCATCCGTCATAATTCCAAACTCATGTTTTGCCATATATGCTTCACTCCACAAATTAGGATTTGTCTAACAAAAACAGGACATTACTTTTCGTATAAAATATGCAAATCCCCGTCAACAAATCCAATACCAACTGCCAGATATCCTTTTAATTTATTTGCGTATTTTCCAGAAGAAAGATATTCATTTACTAAACCAATAAAAACCGTTTCCATTGATTTCCAATCACTTTCGCACTCTATCACAAAAGGATTATCTCTTGTAGCAAATACTTCATCACAAGCCCAATCTTCATCATCTTTATCGAAAGAAAATGTACCGACTAGCTCAATAGACCATTTATTATCAGCATCTTCATATAGGTTAAAGTTAATCGCTTTTACCTCATTATTCAATTCATCCTTTAAAATCGAATCCAACCATACAAAAAAATCTTTATTATCTTTTCCCATACTAAGACCTCCGCAACTTCCAATTTGTCCACTTATGTTTCTTATTTTACCACACAAACAAATCCTTATCTACCCGAAGCGTTCCTGAAATATCCAAGATTTATCATGCTTTTAGGAAGATAAGGCCCCACAGGGACCTCCCGCATTTCTTTTCTCTGGGCGTGGACCATGCGGATCGTGGACACCGTGCCGCCTTTTTCCCGCCCATCATAGACAGCAATCACCCGGTCTGCCTGGTCTACCATATAACGGTTGCGCTTCATATAGACATTGGAAGCCCATTCCTCGCTGATAACCGCAACTTTCGCACATGCCTCCAGCATGGCTCTGGTCTGCCCGTCCTCCATCAGCTGCTTATAGCGGTTGCGGTACGGAATCGCTGCCTCCAGGTGCAATACCGGATTTTCTTTGGCTTTTTCCAGAACAATCCCGGCAAATAGCTGATCTGCACCGTCAGCAAAACCGGAAATAAAGTAGGTATAGCCGTCTGCGATGGCTTTTTCAATTTCGCGCCGCAGACCTTGCTCTGCCTGTTCCATATATTCAGCGGGGATTTCCCGGTGTCCGGTTACTCCGCATATTTTTTGTTCCATGATACCTGCCTCCCTTATGGCTGATAGTTAAAAACTACTGTATTTCTTATTTTATTAGGTTACATTTAGCGTGTCAACAGAAATACCCCTTTTCATTTAGCGAATAGAGCCAGCCTGTAAGGTACAATCTATTACAGAATGGGAGGTGACTATGTTGTACGAAGATTTTGTCCCGGAAAGGCTGGCAAAACTGAGGATGCAGAAGGGTGTTTCCGCACGGGATATGTCGCTGTCGCTTGGACAGGCCAACAATTATATCAACAACGTGGAGAACAAGAAAACGCTTCCTTCCATGCAGTCCTTCTTTTATATCTGTGAATACCTGGGCGTAACACCACAGGAATTTTTCGATGAAGGCAATCCGAATCCCGCCGCTTTAAATGAATTTATCACAGAGGCAAAGAAGCTGGATTCCAAAGCGATGTCTTACATCCTCGGCATTATGAAAGAACTGAACAGCAAAAAGTAGAAGCAGTCGGCACAGTGAGGCAGGCTGCTTTCTTTATCCGTAAGTATTCCCATTTGCCGTTTTGCCATACAGCATAAGAAAAGGCCGCATGTGCGGCCCTTTCCATTTATAATGTGTGAATTTCTTTTTCAAGATCTCCAACAGTCTCCATCAAAGTTTCAAAAGCCGGAATCTCCCCATAAAGCATATTCCGCATAGCTGTGTAGTCCTCCTGCAGCGCATCCAGGCGATATGATGGAGGGAGCAGCTTTATGGTAGCCGGAACAGCCTCCAGGTAGCGCGCCCAGGCCCGCGGATAAAACTTCATCTTAAAATCGACCACTTTCTGCAGCAGATCCAGCCGTCCAAACGCTTTTTCCTTCACAGGAGATTTCGCCATACAGTAAAGATCATAATAATGGCGGGAATACCGCTGTGGCATGGAAAGATGTTCAGGCCGGTTTGCTTCATGGTGAAGGATCGTAGCCTTTTCCCAGAAAGTCCGCTCCGGCGCCACCGTCAGGACAGAAACCTCTTTCTGCTTGAATAACTGCGGGTACTGCTCCGCGGCATACGGCACAATATCTACCAGCTCTGCCGGAGTCCAGGCAGCCAGCGCCCCAATCTCCAATCGGATTACCTGCAAGGTGGAGGCATCGGTAAACAGGTTTGGATAAGCGAAAATCACCGTCTGTTTATCTTCCTCGTCTATGTAAAGGTTGGCCGGGAGGCCTAATTCAGCAGAAAGCCCTTCCCGAACCTGCGGGCAGAAGGTTTCTGCCAGGAAAACCTCGGCCTTACGGTTCGCCTCTTTATTAAAGGCGTCCTGCTTGGTGTTCGAGCGTTTTTCCCAGGGCTCATTGATCCCATACCCCAGGACACGCCAATCCAGAATCAGATCAATGTCCTCGGAAAACCGGCTGATAAGATGATACCCTTTGGATAAGCTGGTCCCGCCCTTAAATGTGACCGCCTCTTTCCATGGGGAGCGGTGAAACAGGTAATCCAGCGTCAGGCACACCCAAAAATCCTTTTCCACAATGGCATCGTGGAGGCCGGTTTTTGCTGCGGTGTTATGAAACAGCTCACGCCGGTCATCCGCCGGAAGTCTGGCAATCTCAATCATTTTCTCTTTCTCCTTTGCAGATCTCTTTAATCACAGTGTAAATCCAATCCGTCGCTTCGGCCCCTTCCGCAAGGAGCGCCGCCTTTTCATCTTTATTCAGCCTGCGGGAAAGCACCCGTATGGTTTTTTCGTCCACATGTTCTTTTCCCAGAGTCTTTAACGCCTGGATCACCAGGATTGTCATAGGTGACAGACCCGTGACCTCCTTGTTGGTCCGATGCTTAAATTCAATCTTTGTCTTATCCCATTCATAGGTTTTATATGGCCCGTCACTGATATAGGACCATACTGCCGTTACCTGGGTAGACAGCCCCAGCATATTTAATGCGGTATCTCCACAGGGAGCGATCGTCCAATGATAGCACCTCGCCAGTGCTTTGGCAACCGCATCCGGGTCCGCCGCCACATATTCCCCAAGGAGCTTGCTGAATTTCGGCTTTTCAAAGACACCTTTTAAAATACGCCGGAGCGTCCCAGCCTGCACAAGCCGGTTCAGGTTCCGGCGTATGGTCTCGCTGTCCGCCACATCCGCAAAATCGGAAACAATAAAAATCGTGCCGTCAGGAGCCGCACCAATGCGGTTTTGAATCTCTTTCGCATAACCGTTTGCCATGCGTATCGCCTCCTTTTGTCCCGTTTATTATATATTATTCGGGACAAAAAAGCAATAGACCTGTCCCTTTTCCTAAAGGGTTCCCAAGAAAGGATCTCTTTATACGTCATGGCAAAACAAAGGATGGTATTATTTCCCCGTGCTGCCGAAAGCACCCTTGCCGCGTTCGCCGCCCAGGTCATTCACAAAGTCCGCGATCACCACAGGCATGATGATAAGCTGCCCGATCCTGGAATCTTTCGGAAGCGTCTGGGGCTCATTTCCTACATTGCTTACAATGGCGTGGATCTCGCCCCGGTAGCCGGAATCCACAGGGGGCAGCTCGCAGACCACCCCTTTTGCCGCCAGGCTGCTCCTGGGGAATACATAGGCGGCATAACCGTCCGGCACCTCCAGGCCAAAGCCCAGCGGGATTTTTGCAATCCCGCCAGGCTCCAGGGTACAGTCAAAAGGCATATAGACATCCGCCCCGGCGTCATTGGCGTGGGAACGGAGGGGGCGGTGGTTCTCTGGCAGCCCAAAATCAATGATCTTGATTTTCACAGGCCGCCTCCTTCCAGTGCCGCAGGATAGTCCTGGTGCAGCAGAGTAAGAGGCAGCGCCCCTTTCTCGCATGGGCAGCCGCAGGACATATCTTTTTCCCGACAGCCCTCCCGCTGGCAGAAGGGACCGGTAAGCTCCGGGCTGAACAGTTCCGGGTCCAGCGCATACAGGTCTGTCCATATCTTCAGCAGGACAAAGCGTGTTTCATCCGTATTGCGGCGGCAAGTCCGCTGGCCGATCATGTGCTTCCACTGATAAGGCGTGGCACTAATAATCAGCACATTGCGAAGGCTCTGCGGGGTAAGATACCCCGCGGCGTCACTGGAAATCCCGCAGGCACCTATATCCGCATAATGCTCCATGGCAGCTCGGCACTTTTTCAGATAGAAGTCATGTACCCACTGGCTGGCCGTCAGGATCTCATAAGGCACCACAAAATCAGCCTGCCCCGCATAATTGCTGTACTGCAAAGAGGCGCTGATAAACTTGACCTCGTTTTGGTGCCGGGTGATCTGCGCCAGAAAACGCCTGCTGGCGCCCACAACCGCCACCGTGATAACCGAAAGCTTCTGTACGGCGGGGTGTGGCAGAGAGGCGATCCGTTTGACTGTATCGGCAGTATAGGCTTTCTCATAAAGAGCCATAAGGTCATCCATGGAATGGATCGCATGGCCCCGCTGGGTGAGCCTTGCCGCAAACACCATGTTTTTCTCTGCTTCCTGTACCGCAGTGCAGTTCAAAATTTTAGTTTCAATCTGATTGATGTTCCAATTCCTCCTTTATCACAGCTTTTAGTAAAAACAGATAGTTAAGGCTGTCGGTGATCTTTTCCTCCCAGACAGCCAGCTCAAAAGTTTTCCGATCTGTAAAGCACATATCATAAATGGAGATGATGTGCTTTGCCATCATCCCGGCCAACGCCCGCTGCGGGGTGCTGTCCTGGATCGCAGCCGCCGCTTTGAAGGCGCTGAGCCGGTCCGGGTTGTCGCCGGTATATTCTTTGGCCTTCTGAATCAGAAGCCCTTCACACTGCCGTACCTGTTCCCGGAAAACAGCCTGAAATTCTTTTTGTGTCATAACTCACCCCACTTTACGCCGTAGGAAGATAAACCCAATCGCGCATCAGGCACACGCTGGGTTCGTCCTCCCGCGGGATCAGCCGGAAGGCGCACTCGGAATACACTGTGCGCTTATCCTCAAATTCCATGTTGTAGGCTTTATAAAAGCGATATTCCAGGTTGGAGATCACGCACCGGAGCATTTGAAGGGCTTCCCGCTGGGAAGTGACAATGCAATCCCGGTCAACGCTGCGTTTCAGGGCCAGCAGGGATTTATAAAGCTGCACTTCCGTCCGGTAAGGGCGGGCATACCGATGATCCAGCCAGCCGCAAAAAGCCACCGGGCCGCTCTCGACCACATGCGCTTCCGGGTGGTGGAAGCCGTAGCTGTCCAGGTTTGCGGTATTCAGAAGGTAGAGCATTTCTTTCAGCTCCGCGCTGGGCATATCGTAAAACCGCAGCATGGAGCGGTAGAGATGGACATATCCGGGAATGGGAACAATGTTATTTACCATTGCAAATCCTCCATATATAGAGATGGGCGCGGGAGCAACCGGCATCCCGCGCCATCTTATGAAAAATTGTTATTCAGTTACAGCTACCAGCCTGCCCATGACGATAAAGCGGTCAGCGCCGCCATTGGTGCAGGTGGAAAGGGTCAGTACCTTGTCGCTGGAAGTGACGGAAACGCCGGTTTCGATCACGGAACGCTCCTGCATTGCGGAAAGCCAGGTCGTATATGCGCCGCTGTCTTTCCATTCCAGCGCCCAGGGAGAAGTTTCGCTGCCGGATTCCTCCGGGCTTGCCACAAATGCGGAAAACACCTCGACCACATAGCCGCCCTCCGGCGTTACCAGGTACATTTCCGGGTGTTCGTCATAGTAAGCCTGCGCTTTGTATTCCACCAGCGTGGAGAACATGGAACCGTCACGCATGTTATGCCCATAGATGATCGTGTTGTTGTCGGAAAAATCCTCCGCGTTTTCATAGTCGATGAACAGACAGCCTACCTTGTTTGCCGTACCGTCATACAAGTGTTTCAGGTAGTAGCTGTTATCCTCGCCCTGCGTTACCGGGTACTGAATGACCGTGCCGGGAAGCTCCAGCCATGCCTTGACATCCGGTCCCTGGGCAATCAGGCTTTCAAAGTCCACCATGGGAAGGGAAACGGAGGAAGCGCCGGTTTCCTCCGGCGCCTCCGCGTTCCCATTTTCCCCATCCGTTTCAGCCGGGGTGACATATTCCGAAAGCCCGGCATAGGTATCGGCGCTTTCCTTGTACTGGCCGATCTCCCGCGCCAGCATAAAGCCGCTGCCTACTGCCATGGCAATGCAGATCAGAATCACGCCGGTTGCCGCTTTGCGGCGTCCGGGGCTGGCCTTCTGTCCCTTTTTCTTGTAAGCGCACAGAAAAAGGGCAACACCGCTGCCGATCACCGCCGCACCCAGCACGCCGATCCAGATATACAGGTTATAATCATCGCCTGTCTGCGGGACCGGCTTGGAAGGATTGGAAGGCGTTGCCGGGCTATCCGGGTTATCCGGCGTATCCGGCGTTTCCGGGGTTTCTTCCTCCGGCTTTTCATTGAAGAAGCTCACCTCGGCGGTTTCATCGGCCTTGATCTCCACCGTAGCGCCATCCGGGATGATATAGTCCTCACTGGCCTTATTTTTCACCTCGGTCACAGTGTATTTGCCCACGCGCAGCCCTTCGATCAGGATGATACCATCCTCCGGGCTTGTGAAGGTCTCGCAGTAGGTGCCATCTTCACTTTTCACCTCAAAGGCAAAGCCGTCCTTGCGGCCATCGCTGGAATCCTTCGTGATTTTCAGGTTTCCGCGGTACGCCTCATTGACAAAGCCGCGGCCAGCCTCACCATTTTCCACAACGACAACCTGCCCGTCCGTGGTGATCTCAAAGTAATAAGTATTGGGGTCCAGTTTGTGGCCTTCTGGGGCCGTTTTCTCTTTGACAAAATAGCCCTTTGCCAAGAGGCCGCTCATTTCATGGAAACCTTCACCGGTTTCCGTCAGCTCCCCGATCAGGGCGTCGCCTTCATCAAATGCCTTATCGCCGTTGGTGTCCTCATAAAGCTCAAAGACAGCGCCGGGCAGCCGGTGGAGGAATGGATTGTCCGCAGTGTCCTCGCCGGTATCATCAGCGGCGCTTTCTTCCGTCTCGCCAGCCTCACTTTCAGAAGTGTTTTCCTCGTCCTCCTGGATAGACTTCAATTCGTCCACAGCCTCGGTCTTGATGACCTGCACCGTACCGTGGATCAGGGTATTGTCGATCTCGATTTCAATGGTCTGCCCATCGGTGCCGATATAGACATGGTGCTGTTCCGGGCTGATGGAGTACAGGGCCGAAGGGCTGGAAATTTCCTTGATGATCCAATGGCCGAAAGGCACATCCTCAAAGGAGAAGGCGCCGTTTTCCACGGAAGTTGTCACAAGGAGGGCATTTTCCTCGGTAAATTCCTCCGTGCCGGGAGCAAACAGGCCGATCAGCGCGCCCTCCAGGGTAAGGTCCTCACCGCCTTCGGGATCCTCGCCGTATTTCACACCGTCAATGCGCCCGCGGATCATTTCATTGGAAATGGCCTCGCCGTCATTGACCGCAATCGTAACCAGAGCGGTTTCCTGCCCGGCATACGCGAAGTCCACCGGGTACTGCTGATCGGAAAGCACGAACGCTTCATTGGTGGTGCGTTCCTGGACATAGAAGCTGCCAAAAGGCAGATCGGAGGCAAAGGCAGCCGAATACTGACCGGGCGCGTCCTCCACCGGCGCAACCGCCACGACTCCCAGAAGCCCGCCCGCGGGAATCACGCTGCCATCCAGGGCAGTCAGGTCCTCCGAAGCGTACAGGCCAAAGGAAATATCCTTGTATTCCTCGCCAAGCCCAATGCCAAAGGTTTCGTCCGTTTCCAGGGATTTCAGAAGGTCGATCTCTACCTTCTGGCGTTCATCATAAAGCCCGATGGCCGCCTGGGTGATCTCTACATCCTGACCGGCATAGGTAAGCTCGGTATAAATCGGCGTGGGGTCCAGCACCATGCCTTCCGGCGCCTGGCGTTCCTCCAGACGGTAGCGGCCCAGGTATAAGAGTCCGCTCTGGGCAGTTCCATCCTCGCCGGTAGTCAGAGTTTCCACCACCGTGTCTTTCGCTGCCCGCAGGGTACCGTCTCCGGTGTAAATATCCTCGTCAGCAATCACATCATAGACCGCGCCGGGAAGTCCCCGGACTTCATATACCGGCTGATAGAGGCCATCGTTTTCCTGCACGGAAGCGAA
Organism: Mediterraneibacter catenae; assembly: GCF_008691045.1. Taxonomy (GTDB): domain Bacteria; phylum Bacillota; class Clostridia; order Lachnospirales; family Lachnospiraceae; genus Mediterraneibacter; species Mediterraneibacter ornithocaccae. The sequence continues at coordinate 212,878 of NZ_VMSO01000001.1, read as the reverse complement.
TACCTCGCCGGTCTTTGTAATACTGAGCTGGCCTTTCTGCGGCATATTGTACTGCGTAACAGTTACAGTTGCCTCACTGCCGTCAATAGTAAACGGCACCGGCTCATTGGACAGCACATAGCCATAAGGCGCAGCCACCTCATGCAGTTCGTAATCCCCCACAGGCAGAGGTTCCGGCAGCATCAGCCAGCCCTCGTCCGAAACATAGAAGGTATCAAGAGTCTCCGGGTTCGGGTAGTAAACGTCCTGGGTGATAAATTCCCCGGTGGAAAGGTCTTTGATCTTAAAGCCGGTGCCGGTCATGGGAATGATATTTCCCGTCTCCGCATCACATTTTTCCACTTTCAGCCGGGCCGTAATAGTGCGGTTGTTCAGGATATAGCTGTACGTTTCCCCATTGGAAGAAATAAAGACTGTAAAGTCCGGCACAAACCCTTTTCCGTCCTCACCGGCAACCTGATGTACGGTATAGTGCCCGTAAGGGAGCTGTTTGGAAGCGGCAAATCCGTCGCTGTCCGTTGTGAGCAGGTCGCGCTCGCTTTCCTTCGCGTTGTCATAGCTGCCTGCGGCTTTTAAGTAAATCTCAAATACTGCTCCTTCCTCCGGGCGTTCCACCACACCCTCATTGGGTTCCTCGGTGTTTTCATCTTCCGGCACATCCGGGTCCGTCTCATCGGTATGCTTCACAAGCTGGATGTTCCCATAGATCACCGTTTCTGTGACCTGGCTCTCCGCTGTATTCAGCTCAATCTCATACAGGGAAGGAGAAGCGCCGACTTCGTAGACAGTCTCGTTGAGCAGATACCCGGTGCTGGGGGAGATTTCACGGATCGTCCAGGCGTCCCCGCATACATAATAGCGGGTCATAAAGCTGCCGTCTGCATCCGTGGTATAGGTATCGACCAGTTCGCCGTTGTTATAGATGTGGCGTACCTCCGGGTCAAACCGCTCCAGGGCCATGATGTCATGCCCTTTCAACTTTTCAGCCCCGGACTGCTGCCGGGCCAGCGCGATCCGCTCACCCATAGTGCGGGGGTAAGGCAGATGATAGTTCTTCTGGATGTCCTTCACCAAATCCATGCACTGTTCATTTGACAGAACCCGCAGCTTTGCCATGAGTCCCCGCACCATATCGCGCTGCTCCGGGTTACGGGTAAAACGGGCTGTCATATACAGTTCATCCAACACTTTGGCCTGGCAGTCACCGTCAACCTGAAACAACTGCCTTTTTTCTTCTTCATTCAGTTCCATGTAAATTTCCTCCTATTTCTGAAAATGGGCGCAAAAAAAGGGCGCCCATCAGATCAGATGAAACGCCCTGATAAGCAGCGGTCCGGTAAAACACCGCACCGCTGCAGCAGTATTCAATTTTGTCTTTTAAGTGACACCTCCCATCATTCGACAGATTTTTCGCTGGCTATCAAGGTTGGAAAAGGAATTGAACAGGCAACGACAAACGCTGAAACCCTTGAAAACACTGGGTTTTTCCGTTTGTCCTTATTATACCGTAAGGGCATACGGATACTACACACTACGTCCATCTCAGCGTTAGGATGTGTTGAAACAGAGAAATTTATACAAAAAGAGACCTGCATCCACTATTGTAGTGAATACAGGCCTCTGCTTATTTCTGCAGCGCTTTACAGACATGCTCAATAAACTTCTCTGCCGCAATGCCGAACGGCTGCTGTCTCTTCCATGCAAGCGCGCATGTTGCAGACAGTTCCGGCTTTAGAGGACGGTATGTCAGTTTTGTCTGATCCCAGAAATCCACCGAGCCGCATGTGTTGATTGAATATGCAAGCTGCTGGTTTGCCATAACTGCACTTCCGGCAGGCAGGTTACTTGTCATCAGCACATGCAGCTTGTTATAATACTCGCCAAACCAGTTTGCAATCTCGCTCTGTATGCTTGCCCTTCTCGGCATAATCAGCGGGACACCCGCCAGATCCTCCGGTGTAATATATTCCTTTGCAGCAAGTGGTGCATCCGGATGCATGGTGACCACACATGTTTCTTTTCCCGCCAGACGGATGAAATCATATTTTTCCAGATCGACAGGCTCAAGCAGCAGACCGATATCGGTCAGCCCCCGGTCCATCCGTTCCGTCACATGATCTGCAGTTGCCGTATACAGATCAAATGTAACGAGCGGATATTTCTCATGAAAGGTCCGGATCAGTTCAGGAAGTCTCTGTACAGTCCTCAAGTCTCCGCATCCGATCGACACACTCCCCTCCACCTGCTCTTCCTGTGCTATGAGCTCCTGCTCTGTCTTATCGACCAGCTCCAATATCTCCTCCGCCCTGCGCCGGAGCAGAAGTCCCTCATTTGTAAGAGATATTTTTCGACTTCCTCTTACGAACAGTTTCACTCCCATCTGATCTTCCATCTGCGAGAGCTGACGGCTCAGTGTAGGCTGTGTAATATGGAGCACCTCTGCCGCCCGTGTGATGCTCTCCTCCCTCACTACCGTCAGAAAATATCGCAGTACCCTTATCTCCATAGTACGTTCTCCTTCCTACTGCATTTACACAGGTTTCACCAAATCGTTACAGTTTCTATCCGATCACTCCCATGCCCAGCAGGATTCCGAACAGGATAGAGAAAACCACACGGCAGCCCTTTGGCTTTTCTTTCTTCCATCGTCATAGTGTTTCCTCCTGCTTTTTACGTTTTTTTCTAATTCATATCATAACAAAATGACAATGGAAATTCTACATTGATACAACACCTGTTCAAAAATGAATATCCGAAAAGCCGGCATTCCATACCGTATCCCCGTCTCTCACCATCGTCTTCAGACGTTCATACTCGTCCTTTAACATTTGCCTTCCGGTGTCTGTTATGATATAGGATTTCCGCCTGCCTTCTTCCGCGGTCTTTCGTATTACATCGTTCTCCTCAAATCTGGACAGCATAGCGTACAGTGTTCCCGGTCCTACTTTTACACGCCCGTCCGATATCTGCCGGACTTTCTCCATAATGTCGACGCCGCAGCATTCTTCTGTCAGGGCAAGGAGAATATAATACATCGGTTCTGTCAATGTCTGAAACTGTTCTCTTGCCATTATATTACCCCCAGCTTTTCCATCACGATCTGTATCTGAGCATCGTCCAGCTCCGTATCCGAACTCAGCACGAGCAGCATTTCATCATACATCACGAGGTAATTTCCGCTCCCCTCCCATGTCTCAAGCGCCCGCTCCGCCTGCCATGAGGCACTACAGTCCACAGATTCCTCTGACTTGTATTCATCCTCCCATAACTTCTCCAGTATCCATGGATGCTTACTTCTGTAAACTGTATATGTGAGACTGTCGGATAAGGACTGCCCCTCGCTGTCCGTCTGCCCGTGGTCATAGGACACCATGTAATAATCCATGCTTCCAAGGACACTTTCTTCATGTCCGTGATCCAGATAGTCCGGCTCGCCTTCCACCTCACGGTAATCAGACTGAACAAGCGGCACATCTGAAAGGTCATAATCTCCTTCTTCCATCTGTATCACATCCGACACTATACCTGCCACAAAAATCAGGACGAAACAGTACGGAATCAGAGTCCATACGGCAATCTGCGCCTCCCATGACGGACGCATATATATCATCACGATACGCACGGCAAAGATGATAATGACTGCAATGATAAGCATAATAATACTGCATATGCTCAGGATGTCTCCCGCACAGTATATAAGGAGCACCATTATGAACAGCGCCCAGATTTCATTGGCCGCCCGGACTCTCTTTCTCTGCCCGTAATATATACTCCCCCTGCTTTCCAGTTCCCGTTTCGCCCGGCGGCTCCAGAAGAACAGTACACCAAGCTGCAGCAGATAAAGCAGGCACATAAATGTCAGCCCTGCAAGAAGGAGAAGCCACATCTGTGAAAAGACCCATCTGTCAAAGTTGATTGTAAAAAACTGCAGCCAGTCCATTCCCGCCAGAAGCGCAAACCCGGCAGAACGGTCAAGAAGATGCCTTATCTCCGCTTTCTTCACATTCTGAAACCGCTCCTCTTCTGTCACGATGGGAACAGCATCGTCCTGTATTCTCCTGAAAATGCAGAACCGCCTCCGCCCGTCGATGAGCCTCCATCCTGCCGCCTCGCAATATTCGGCATACTCTTCTGCATCTTTCCCCGGCTGACTGTCACTCTCCCGGCCTTTGGGGAATACTTCGGCGGCATATACGATATCCTCCGGTTCTCCTTTTTCAAATATAAGCCCGAACTTCCAGCTTGTAAAGTGCCATCCTTCAAGCGACATCTCATGGAGATAATCGGCAAATGCGCTGCACTCCAGATAACTGAAATCTCTGAACACCCGTTTTATATTCTTTTTCATGGAACTCCCTCCTTCCTGCTTTCATTACTATTTCCCACAACAAATATCGAGTATCGATATTTCTACTTTGAGTATAATATCGATACTCGATATTGTCAAGTTTTTCAATTATATTCAAGAAGAGCGGATGAGGCAGCCAAAAATATACTATAATATTAAGTAGACACAGCACTGCCTGCATCGTTGACAAAGGATATTAGTGGATAAAATTATCCGGTTTCATATTTGCCGGAGTCATGGGAGAAGTCCCGATCCGGATGATATTGTCCTTCTCCTCCATGGCTTTCTTCGCCCGCTCCACGGACTCTTTACAGTACTGGATAATATATTTTGCATCTTTGTACAGAGACTTTCCGGCTTCCGTAAGCACAAGCCTCCGATGTGTACGGATAAACAGTTTCAGCCCCAGGTCTTTTTCCAGAAGATTGAACAGTGAGAAAGCGGACCAAAGTCTTTTTCGTCTCATCTTATCCGACGACTTATCCGATTCTCTCATGCAATATCCCGCACACAGTCTCCCCTGTCTGTTCATTGTTCCAATACCACAGATCCTCCGGATCGCTCACCCGGACCATTTTTGCCAGCTCCTTTCGTTCCGGACAGATCACAGGGAACAGATTCTCAAGATCTCCGAAGAATGCCTCATTATACTGTACTGTCCTCTCATCTCCCCACAGTGCACAGTAGAAGATTCCGGCCTCCACCAGATCCTGGAACATATGGCTTCCGTAGCTCAGTTCCGGCATATATCCCGCCCGGTTATCCGACACCTCACAGATCCCGCAGAATCCCGATATCTGCGCAAAGCTGACCGGCACTCCAAGTTCCGGCGAGGAGGTGCCCACCCTTCCCGGAGTCATGAGAAGGATATCCCTGATGCGCGCAACCGCCTCAAAAGAATGTCTGCCCCGCAGCAACGGAAAATAAGCCACCGTGTCCAATTGGAACAGGTAAGGGCATGTCACACGGAAAAAGTTACCCATCATCAGATCTGTGTACCATACAGACTGGAGAGAAGACAGGCTGTCGAACACATAGAATGCATCTTTCCCCTCTTCTGTAATCCGGTCATGGATATCTACGGTAAACGCCTCAAACCCTTTATCCGGATCAAACTCACAGATCTTAAGCCCCGGTCTCGGTGTAAGGAGTGGTTCATGATCGGCAAAACGCATATAGATCAGATTTCTCCCGTCCCGGATCTCCTGCTCTGCAAACGGTATTGCAAAAAATTTAAAATCCTCCAGATCTGCTACGCTCCAGACTACATTGTCACCCATCCGGATATAATTTAAAAGTTCGTCCATTCCCGGCAGCCCGCTCTTTATCTTGTCAAATGCGCCCATCTTATCTTATACCTCCTTTGCCGCAAAGCAAAAGCGAGGGCACTTTTCCCTAAGGTCAAGCATCCTCGCTTTCGTTCTTTTAATATATATTCTACAATATAACGCATCCGGCTGTCTGTCAAACATTTTTACAAATGATGCGGGCCGGACTTTTGCTGCATAAACTATTACTTTGTCACTTCTACTGCTGCCCTCCGTCATATCTCATCAGAATATCTCCGGCGCTTTGTTCAAGCTGTTCTTTTGCCGCCCTGATCTCAGAGAGCTGGTTCGCATCCACACGGTCAAGTCTGCATTTTGCCACAAGTTTCTGGAGTTTTGCCGTGTCTGCCTTTACCTGTTTTTTCACCGCTTTCTCAAGCTGTTTCCCGGCATTTTTCACGCAGCGCTCTGTCCTGATAAGAAGCTTATTCGCATCCCCGAGCAGCTCGATTGCATCCTTTCTCAGCTGATCCTGAGACGCATAATTCTGCGCATCCTGCATTGCCTGCTGAATCTCCATATCGGACATCCTGTCGTCGGCAGTGATCGTGATGGACTGTTCTCTTCCTGTGTCCAGATCCCGGGCAGATACCTTCAGGATGCCGTTTGCATCGATATCAAATGTAACCTCGATCTGCGGCACGCCCGCCGGCGCCGGCTTGATCCCTTTCAGCCGGAATTTTCCGATGGTCTTGTTATCTCTTGCCATCGGGCGCTCTCCCTGAAGAACATGGATATCCACATTTCGCTGATACGGTGCAGCTGTAGAGAATATCTGGGAATATCTTGCCGGAAGAGTCGTATTTCTCTGCACGATCCGGGTCGCCACACCGCCCACCGTCTCTATTGAAAGACTCAGCGGCGTCACGTCAAGAAGAAGCAGATCCTGTCCTGTCCCTGCAGCGACAAGTCCTCTGCCCTGAAGTGTACTTCCAAGGATTGCCGCGCCTTTCGCCACACATTCGTCCGGGTTGATATTCCTGGAAGGTTCTTTTCCTGTCATCTCCCGCACCTTCCTCTGGACTGCCGGAACCCTCGTAGAACCGCCTACGAGCAGGACTCTTCCAAGCTGTGCCGGGCTGATATGTGCGTCATTCAATGCATTTCTCACCGGGTCCTCTGTCTTCTGGATCAGATCGCTGATCATGGATTCAAATTCCTGCCGCGTGATCACCATATCCAGATGCAGCGCTTCTCCTTTGACCTGAGTGATAAACGGCTGCATGATATGAGTAGTATCACTGGTAGAAAGTTCTTTCTTCGCACGTTCCGCAGCTTCCCTTATCCGCTGCATAGCGGCGAAATCCTTTGTCAGATCGACACGTGTCTTATCCTTGAACTTCCGCACGATCCCCTGTACAAGCCGCTCATCAAAATCATCGCCGCCCAGGTGGTTATTTCCGGACGTGGCCAGCACCTCTATGATGCCCTCGCCGATCTCGATAATGGATACATCGAATGTACCGCCTCCCAGATCATAAACCATGACCTTCTGGGGCTCGCCGTGGTTCAGGCCATAGGAAAGAGCGGCGCTCGTCGGCTCGTTGATGATACGCTTCACATTCAGCCCCGCGATCCTGCCTGCATCTTTTGTTGCCTGCCTCTGGATATCATTAAAATATGCCGGCACCGTGATAACGGCTTCCGTCACCTCTTCTCCGAGAAACTTCTCCGCATCTTTTTTCAGCTGCATCAGGATCATTGCGCTGATCGTCTGTGGCTTATACTCTTTTCCGTCTATACGTGCCGACCAGTCAGCACCCATATGCCTCTTTACAGATGTGATCGTCCGCTCCGGGTTTGTCACAGCCTGTCTTGCGGCCGCCTCGCCGATCAGCCGCTCTCCGTTTTTCGTAAATGCAACGATACTCGGTGTCGTTGTGGCTCCTGTTGCGCTCGGTATGATTACCGGCGTATCATTTTCGACTACGGATACACAACTGTTCGTAGTTCCGAGATCAATTCCGATCACTCTGCTCATTTTCATCGTCTCCTTAATCTGCTTATCATTCTGGATTTTGCCCGCCAAAATCCCACTATATAAAACCATACCACACCAGAATTCCCGGTCAAGAGATTTTATTATTTTTTAATCCTTTACACAGTTTTTTCAAAACATCGAAACCATTTGTTTTTCTTGACTTTTCTACATATCTATCTATACTGAATATGTAGTAATAAGTAACCAATGCATACTCAGTTATCGAAAGGAATTCTTATGGTAAAAGATAATATTATTCCCAATCATATGGATATCTACTGGCATGACTATACCGGACATGTGAAAGACAAACCCATAACCGAGGCAAGCGTTCCTGTAAAGGCAGCCCTGATCGGCAGAGTCGGGCTGATGCTGTTGTCCTGCGGGACAGGCGCATGGCGTGTTCGCAGCTCCATGAATGCAATATCTGAACAGCTCGGAGTTACGTGTACCTCCAGTATCGGACTTATGACCATTGTCTACACCTGCTTTGACGGACACAAAACCTTTACAAATTCTCTGTGTCTGAACAACACCGGCGTCAACACATCCAAACTTGACCGGCTGGAGCGATTCGTAAAAAAATTTCCTACAGACGGCGCACATAAATCGGGCGAACAGCTTCATCAGGAGCTGGACGAGATTGAAAAAATCCGTGGACTGTACACTCCCGTCAAACTTGGTCTTGCAGCTGCTTTTGCATGTGCGGCATTTACTTTTCTTCTGGGCGGCGGTCCCATCGAAATGCTGTGTGCATTTATTGGCGCCGGAGCAGGAAACTTTCTCCGCTCCAAATTAATCGGGAAACACTTCACGTTGTATCTGTGTGTCGTATCCTCCGTTGCACTTGCCTGTCTGGCCTATGTTGCATCCCTGCGCCTGATTGAACTGGCCTTTCCTGTAGCAGGCGGTCATGAAGTCGGATATATATGCGCTATGCTGTTTATTATCCCTGGCTTTCCGTTCATCACAAGCGGCATTGACCTGGCGAAGCTGGATATGCGCTCCGGTCTGGAACGGCTTGCATATGCGGTGATCATCGTTGTCATCTCAACAATTACGGCATGGGTCATGTCACTGATACTGAACCTGTCACCGGGAGCTTTTGCGGATCTGGGGCTGTCGCCGGCACTGCTCTTCGTGCTTCGGCTGATTGCAAGCTTTGTCGGGGTCTTTGGATTCTCTATAATGTTCAACAGTCCGGTTTCCATTGCAGCCTCAGCAGCCGTCATCGGCGCAGTTGCAAATACGCTGAGACTGGAGCTTGTAGATCTGGCCGGGCTTCCCGCAGCAGTTGCCGCTTTTATCGGAGCACTGACAGCAGGACTTCTGGCCTCGCTTATGATGAAAAAACTGGGATACCCGAGAATATCCGTAACCGTACCGTCCATCGTCATCATGGTTCCCGGTCTGTATCTGTACCGGGCTGTTTATAACATGGGTGAGATGTCGCTGACCCTCTCCGCACCATGGCTCGTGTCAGCATTGATGATTATCATGGCATTACCCCTGGGACTGATCGCGGCAAGAATCATAACAGACCGGTCTTTCCGACACTGTACCTAAACTTAGGATTTATCGTACTGGCTGATAGTACAGAAAACATCTGAAATACAGCAATATACAGCGACCTGACTTGCGTGTACGCAGGCGGAGAAAAAGGTTGATCCCGGCTCCGGTTACAGGAAATAACTCAAAGTAACAAAGCAGGAAAATGGTTAAAAGCAAGTGAAAAAATGACGAACTCGCAAGCTCAGACAGCATCATTTTTTCACTTAACACCATTTCCCTGCTTTTAACTTTTCGTAATTTCCTTCCACAGTCGCCGTTCTCAATCTTTTTACGCACCGTTGGAGCGGCGTCGGCACTTAGAGCGCATCTTCTGCGCTCTTATGTACCGCTACGCCGCGACCGAGTGAAAACGTGTGCGATAACAATACATACCTCCCGGCGGACTCTTTCTCAGTCAGATAAATCCGAATTCCTCTCATGTTATCTTTCGTCCTCCCGGAAGCTTCCGTATCACCCACACGCACGCAAATGACGCCAGTGCGATCACTACGATAAGTCCCGGCACCGCGATCCACGCCGTCAGATCCCACGGCTTCATGTATTTCTTATAATTATCGAGGAACAGGATATGGATCAGGTAAATGCCGAACGAACATCCGCAGAACAGGTCGATTACTTTTCTCGCCCGCTCCCCCGGTCTGACATGGGCGTTTCCAAGCCGCAGCATAAACAGAAAGAAGCACACTGCCGCAATGGCAACAAAGGGACTGATATAAGTCAGCGCATCCTCATAATGGTCGCCCGTCACCGTTGTAACACCCCATGTGATTCCGAACGTTGCAGCCATGCTGAACACGCAGATAACAGCCAGTGTTCTCTGGCTGATCCGTATATGCCGTCTGTATTTATATAGATAAAATCCCACAAATACGTACCACGCGTAAATCCTGTCGCCAATCAGCGGCAGGTCATAATATGCCTCTCCACCCATGAGCCACAGAACATAGTTAAACAGTACCGCGCCCGTCGTCACAATAAGAAACACCTTTTCCAGTTTCAGGCTCATATTTCTGCACATCACCTGAAAGAACGGAAGCACAAGGTAAATGGGAATCATAGCGTACAGATACCACAGATGCGCCTCCGCCGGAACATAAAGTATCTCCTTTAAGTCAAATGACGATCCCATGTAATAGATATTCCAGAAGTAGTAAACTGCGCTCCATACAACCAGCGCAATGACAAAACGCACGACCCGGTGTATATGTTTTTTAATCGGCTCGTCTCTCCCCAGCAGCAGAGCTCCGGATATCATGAAAAAGCAGGGCACGCTGAGTCTTGCCACTGTGTCGATCACAAGAGAAAAGAGATATTCCCCCTGCGGGATCTTACCGTAGGCACGGCAGAAATAATTGCTCACATGGATCGCGATAACCAGAATGAACGAGATCATTCTGACCAGTTCCAGATTATAGTTCTTTTCTTTCATAATAACAGTTCCCCTCACTTGTTATGCGGCTTTTTCGGCATCAGGCTTGCTTTCATGACAGCCCCTTCTCCAAACCTCTCATTCAGTTCATCCATAGCTTTCTTCAGCCGTTTGTGTTTCTCATCCGGTTCTTTAGGTATCTCAATATCAAAAATCGAGAGCTGTTCAGGCGCTGCTTCATCGGTAAGCTTGGAAGTCCGGATTCCCAGCAGACGCACCGGCTCTCCGCTCCATACTTCAAGGAACAGACTGCAGGCAGTCTCTTTGAGCACTTCCGGATCATTGGTCGGCTTATCCATCTGTATCTGATGAGAAACCGTCCGGAAATCATAATATTTAATCTCCATGCTAACCATTCCGGCTTTCTTTCCCGCTTTCTTAAGCCGTCCTCCTACACTCTGCGCAAGCCGCTCAAATACCGGCCGGATTTCCTCCATTGTCGCCGCGTCTTCACTGAGAGTTGTGGAATTTCCGATTCCTTTCGCCTCATCGGGCTCTGACTGGACTACCGAAGTTCCGATGCCGTTGGCAAATTCCCACAGCATCTTCCCGTGGCTCTTCAGATGGAGCATAATCAGGCGCGGATCTGACTGCGCAAGATCACCTATGGTATTGATCTCCAGTTTTTTCAGTACCTCCTCGCTGGATTTCCCCGCCATATAGAGTTCTCCTATAGGCAGCGGCCACATCTTCTCCTTTATCTCCTCCGGATAAAGTGTATGTATCCGGTCCGGTTTTTCAAAATCCGACGCCATCTTCGCCAGAAGTTTATTTGTAGAGATTCCGATATTTACGGTGAATCCAAATCGCTCCTTTATCCCGTCTTTTATCTCCACCGCGCCATCCACAGGAGAGTTCCATCGGTCTGCAATTCCTGTGAAATCCATGTAGCACTCGTCCACACTGACCTGTTCAATCTCTTTCGTAAATGTCCGAAGGTACTCCATCAGTCTCCTGCTCTTCTCCCGGTACATTTTGTGATCCGGGGGATACATTGCAAGATTCGGGCACTTACGAAAGGCATTCGCAACAGGTTCCCCCGTGCGGATGCCATATCGCTTCGCCGCAGGGGATTTGGCGAGCACCACGCCATGACGGGATTTCTGGTCCCCGCCGATGATCGCTGGTATCTCGCGCAGATCCACTGCGGCTCCGTTTTTCAGTTGTTCTACTGCAGTCCAGCTTAAATATGCTGAATTTACATCTATATGAAAGATGATAGGTGCCATCCGAATATCGTCCTTTCACGCCGGCTTCGGCATCAGGAAACGGTCTCCGTTGCAACGACCTGACCTTTCACTTCTGCTGTCAGTTTTCCGTCTTTCGCATCGATCAGGATTGTATCTTCCCTGCCAACATTTCCGGCAAGGATCAGTCTTGCCGCCAGCGTCTCAACATTCTTCTGCAGATATCTTTTCAGCGGTCTTGCTCCGTACATCGGGTCGTAGCCGCCTTCTACTACGAAGTCTTTTGCTGCATCTGTCAGTTCGATCGTCAGCTCTTTCTCCGCCAGCCGTTTGTTGACATCTGCTATCAGTAAGTCAATAATGGCACGGATATTCTGTTTCGTCAATGGCTTGAACATAATTATTTCATCCAGACGGTTCAGGAATTCCGGTCTGAAGTGGGCTTTCAGGTCGTTCATGACCATCTCCTGACTCTGTTCGTCTATAGAGCCGTCATCATGGATGCCTTCCAGCAGATAGCTTGCCCCGATGTTCGAGGTCATGATCAGGATCGTATTCTTAAAGTCTACCGTTCTTCCCTGAGAGTCTGTAATACGCCCGTCGTCGAGTACCTGGAGCAGTACGTTAAATACATCAGGATGCGCTTTCTCAACTTCGTCGAATAATACAACTGAATAAGGCTTCCTGCGGACTGCCTCCGTGAGCTGTCCGCCCTCATCATATCCTACATATCCCGGAGGAGCTCCAATCAGACGGGAGACGGAATATTTCTCCATATACTCGCTCATATCGATGCGCACCATATTGTTCTCATCATCGAACAAACTCTGTGCCAATGCTTTTGCAAGCTCCGTCTTACCGACTCCGGTAGGTCCTAAGAACAAGAACGAACCGATCGGCTTGCTTGGATCTTTGATCCCGGCTTTGGAACGGATGATCGCTTCCGTAACAAGTTCCACACCTTCGTCCTGTCCTACTACACGCTTATGGAGTTCCTCTGCAAGATGAAGAGTCTTATTTCTCTCGCTCTCGTTCAGCTTCGCCACCGGAATCCCTGTCCACCTGGATACGATACGCGCGATCTCATCATCTGTGACAGCCTCATGAACAAGGGAAAGGTCTTTTTCTTTTACCTTTTCCTCTTCTTCCTCAAGCTGTTTCTGCAGCTGCGGCAGTCTGCCGTACTGCAATTCAGCTGCCCTGTTCAGGTCATATTCTCTCTGGGCTTTCTGGATATCCTTGTTGACCTGCTCAATCTCCTCGCGAATCTTCTGCACCCGCTCAACAGAGGTTTTCTCATTCTCCCACTGGACTTTCTTGCCGGCGTACTGTTCTTTCAGACCTGCCAGCTCCTCCTGCAGATGTTCGAGACGCTCCTTACTCAGGCGGTCTTCCTCTTTCTTAAGCGCTGACTCCTCGATCTCAAGCTGCATAACCTTACGTCTCAGTTCGTCAAGTTCTGTCGGCATGGAGTCGAGTTCTGTCTTGATCAGGGCACACGCCTCATCTACAAGGTCGATCGCCTTATCCGGAAGAAAACGGTCAGAGATATATCGGTTCGAAAGTGTCGCCGCCGCAACAAGCGCGCTGTCCGTGATCTTTACGCCGTGGAATACTTCGTACCGCTCTTTCAGGCCACGCAGGATAGAGATTGCATCCTCCACCGTCGGTTCATCTACCATAACCGGCTGGAAACGACGTTCCAGAGCCGCGTCTTTCTCAATATATTCACGGTATTCATCCAGCGTCGTCGCACCGATACAGTGCAGCTCTCCTCTCGCCAGCATAGGTTTCAACATATTTCCGGCGTCCATGGCGCCGTCCGTCTTGCCCGCACCGACAATTGTGTGCAGCTCATCAATAAATAGGATAATCTTCCCGTCACTGTTCTTCACTTCCTCAAGGACCGCTTTCAGACGTTCCTCGAACTCGCCCCGGTATTTTGCCCCGGCAACAAGTGCGCCCATATCAAGGGAGAAGATTGTCTTCTCTTTCAGTCCTTCCGGAACATCCCCGCTGACGATACGCTGCGCCAGACCTTCCACGACTGCAGTCTTGCCTACTCCAGGCTCGCCGATAAGCACGGGGTTATTTTTTGTCTTACGGGAAAGGATGCGGATCACATTGCGGATCTCCTCATCACGACCGATGACCGGATCAAGCTTCTGCTCTCTTGCACGCTCCACAAGATCCTGCCCGTATTTATTTAACGTATCATAGGTAGCTTCCGGATTGTCGCTGGTCACCCGCTGGTTTCCCCGCACGGTTGAAAGTGCGTGCAGGAATCCCTCACGGCTGATGCCATACTCACGGAAAAGCTGTTTCATATCTTTACTTGCATATTTTAACAGGGCAAGGAACAGATGCTCGACAGACACATACTCGTCTCCCATCTGTTTCGCCTCATCCTCTGCATGGATGAGGACATTGTTGAGATCCTGTCCTACGTAAGCCTGACCGCCCTGGACTTTCGGCCGCTTACCGATCAGCTGTTCCACACTGTTTATGAAGAGCTGTCCCTGGATACTCATTTTTTCAATCAATTTTAAAATCAGACTGTCATCCTGCGTCAGCAGAGCATAGAGCAGATGCTCCTGCGCCAGTTCCTGATTGCCGTTATCTGCGGCGATCTTCTCGCAGTTCTGTACAGCCTGTAATGAATTCTGTGTAAATTTATTAATATTCATGGCTGTTCCCTCCTTCATTGAAGTCTGCCCGTTATCACTCAGATCCATAACTCTGATCCGGTAACGAGAGCAGATCAGCAGACACTACCTGGTTTTCGTGTTCTAGTAGAAATATAGCAGTAATTATTAGCACAGTCAAGAGGTGAGTGCTAATTTTTTTGAATTTTTTTTTGCAAACCCAGTAAAATCAATGGTTTGCAAGCATTTTCTACTCTTGAAATTGTCATTTTTCTTAAGTTTGACTCCCCTTGTCAACACTGGTGTGAGGATTGCCGTATTCGTCACAGCAGTTCTTCTATTCCCAGCATACTTATATCTGTGGGCGTTCTGTCTGGGATTTTCACTTCAAAGGGAAGTCCTCGCTGTAAGATAATCTGTTTATAAAACATATTTTTAGTCCGAAATGGTCCGTTTTTCGCTTCTCCGGCTCTCCGTCCTCAAAGCAGATATAGTTGATTGATGATTTGATGCAATGCGAACAGCAGCAGCCATCCCGCCGTCACCATATGATGGGCTTTTGATAAAATCTACAGATGCCTGGCTTAAAATTTGCTTTTCTTTCAAGGTATGGCATATTTCCTTTTCCCATCCGTCCAGTCTTGACATGGATATGGTTTCGATCTCCAATATTGCATCTTCTATATGCGCCTGATAAGACTGGTTATGTTTTCTTATTATAAAACGCATTAGTTCAAGCCGCTTTGACATACTCTTGACATTCGATGAAGCAGGCGCAGTACGATAATCAATTAGTGGTTCTGGCACAATCCCGATATGTGCGTTCGGTACTGTTTCCAACATACTTAAAAAGAAATCCCAGTCTTCAAAACCTGAACGCATAGATTCATCATATCCTCCACTTTTTTCCCATACTTCACGCCGAAGGATATGAGTTGCCGGACAACAATTACGTGCAAGAAATTTACTTACATTTCCTCCGCCTGGACAAATTACCGAATCAAGCACGCCGAAGGTATTCATCCATGATGAAGCAGCTACCATTGAAGGATTTTCGTGCAACAACTTACAAACCTGCTCTATATATGAGGGCTTGACTTTATCGTCTCCGTCAAGTACAAGTACCAGTGGTGTTTCAGACTTACGAATACCGGTATTTCTCGCTGTTGATACACCGCTATTTGCCTGCTGTATCACAACGACCGGAATAGGAATAGCGTGGTCTGCCTTAATTGTATTCAATATGTCCAGAGAATATTTATCTGTCGAGCCATCGTCTACAATAATAATTCTTGACGGCAGTACGGTCTGTTCACATAATGAATGAACCGCTTCAATGATCATATCCCCTTGATTATAACTCGTAATAACTGCTTCAATATCTTTAGCTGTACGACGCTCATCTCTAATGTCCATTATATTTCCTCCTTCTCTGTACCATTCTGCCGGTTCCAGTAGTTCCGCTCACATTGTATCAAAATTCCTGCTATCCCACAAACCTTTATTGATTCCATCTACTTATCCCTAAGCTGTTTCACTATCTGTAGAAATCCTGCTTTCATATCCGCATATTCTTTTCAATTGAGCAAATTGAACTTTCCTCGTTTTGAACTCACAATATTGTATTGAACTTTTTCTAAATCTGTGTTATAGTATCCGCAGCGCAAATTGAACTTTTTTGAACTTACGGAGATAACGAATATGTCTAAAGAAAATTTTGCATTGCGCCTGAAGGCATCCATGGCGCAGCAAGGGAAAAAACAGGTCGATCTGATACGGGCAGCATCTGAGCAGGGAGTTAAGCTCGGGAAGAGCCACATCAGCCAGTATGTAAGTGGAAAAACGCTTCCGCGTCCCGATATCCTGCATTTTCTCGCGGATACACTTCAGGTAGACGAGAACTGGCTGCGGGGTGATGAATCATCATCTGAAACCGCCTCTTCCACCGGTTCGGCCGGCGCGGACGGCGGAAACGCCCCTGCCGGCAATCCAAAACAGAACAGCCAAATAAATTTTAGAAATAATACAATTACGGGGGAAAGACAAATGCGAACATTCAAGAAATCATCGAAACTCGATAACGTCTTATATGATGTAAGGGGACCGGTCGTTGACGAAGCGGCAAGAATGGAAGAGTCCGGCACGCAGATCCTGAAATTGAACATCGGTAATCCCGCTCCGTTCGGTTTCCGCACGCCGGACGAAGTTATCTACGATATGCGTCAGCAATTGACGGAATGTGAAGGGTATTCTCATGCACAGGGGCTTTTTTCTGCAAGAAAAGCAATCATGCAGTATGCACAGCTGAAAGGAATTCCGAATATCGCCATAGAGGACATCTACACCGGAAACGGCGTCAGCGAGCTGATCAATATCTGTATGTCTGCGCTGCTGGACAACGGGGATGAGATCCTGATCCCTTCTCCGGATTATCCGCTGTGGACCGCCTGTGCCACACTTGCCGGCGGAAAGGCTGTACATTACATTTGCGATGAACAGTCGGAATGGTATCCGGACATTGAAGATATCCGCAGAAAGATCACCGACCGTACGAAAGCGATCGTTATCATCAACCCGAACAACCCGACCGGGGCACTGTATCCGAAAGAAGTGCTTCAAAAGATCGTCGATGTAGCAAGAGAGCATCAGCTTATCATCTTTTCCGATGAGATTTACGACCGTCTCGTAATGGATGAAGAAGAGCATATTTCCATTGCTTCCCTTGCGCCGGATCTCTTCTGCATCACTTTCAGCGGTCTGTCCAAGTCTCATATGATCGCAGGATTCCGCATCGGCTGGATGATCTTAAGCGGTAACAAAAAGGCTGCAAAGGATTATATCGAAGGGCTTAAGATGCTCTCCAACATGCGCCTCTGTTCCAATGTCCCCGCACAGTCCATCGTCCAGACAGCACTTGGCGGCCATCAGAGCGTGCGCGGCTATATCGAACCGGGCGGACGTATACGCGAACAGAGAGACTATATTTACAAAGCACTGACCGATATTCCCGGCATCAGCGCTGTAAAGCCAAAAGCAGCATTTTACATCTTCCCGAAGATCGATGTTAAAAAGTTCAATATCACAGACGACGAACAGTTCGCCCTTGATCTTCTGCGGGATAAAAAGATCCTCCTGATCCACGGCGGCGGCTTCAACTGGGAACAGCCGGATCACTTCCGCGTAGTCTATCTGCCCCGAATCGAGGTACTCAAAGAGGCAATGGGGAAAATAGCTGATTTCTTCAGCTACTATAAACAGCAGTTGTAAATGCGGTATTTCTTTAGAACAGGTAAATGAGATTCTTGAATAAACTGACAGAGGCTGACACACTATATGGCTTATGTGTCAGTCTCCTTTTTTATTCTGAAAAACACTGATGTTTTTTACTGACTTCTTTTTCGCCTGTCTTTTTTACTTATCATCTGATTTTTTCGTGTTATAATCATGACAGCATATAAACTCCTGTCATAATTTATGAAGAAAGGCCGGCCGTCCATGAAAATATCCAAAGAAGAATTTCCAAAGCATCTCTCCGCCTACACCGAAGATGAAAAGTTTTACAGAGACGTATATCTGCATGAGAAGGAACATCCTGAGACATTTAAAGAATATCTCGATACGCTCGATCCGGAATATATCAGCCGTCACAGGCTCTATGTACCGGGGATATCTGCATCGAATACCTTGCTCACGAGAAATATCACTCCGCATTTCTCAACGCGCTTCTTATGCAGTTATGGGCAATGCTCCTGCAGTATCATGAAAATGATATCGAATCTATTCTGACCAGAGCGTACGACGGCAGCCCTATCACTGAAATCCTGAACTACATAAGCCGCAGCTATCAGACCGCCACACTTCATGAAACTGCGGAACATTTCATGCGTATGTTCAAAAAAACTTACGGGATGACTCCCGGAGAATACCGGAAATCATCCCGTTGAAAAACTATTTTCCTAATATCTCTTTTATCATCTTTGTCACAGCCGCCGGATCGGCTTTTCCTTTCAGCGCGCGCATGCTCTGTCCCATGAGCGCTCCGAAAGCTTTCTGCTTACCGCCCTTATAGTCTGCGACCGCCTGCGGATTATCCGCCAGGACTTTTTCGACCGCTTCTCTGATAGCGCCCTCGTCGTTCACTGTCTTAAGTCCGTTCTCTTCCACATATTTCTCCGGGTCCACATCATCGGTAAATATCTGTTCAAACACTTTTCTCGCGACAGCGGCGCTGATAGTTCCCACATCTGCCATGTCGATGAGCTTCGCCAGATGCTCCGGTGAGAACTTCAGTTCTTCCGGTTCCATGCCTTTCTCTTTCATCAGGCGGAACACATCTCCCATGATCCAGTTTGCCGCTTTCTTCGGTTTCCCGCACAGCTCGACCGTTGCCTCGAAGAGATCCGCCACTTTCTTGGACTCTGTGATAAGCTCCGCATCATATTCTGGAATATCGAATTCCTTCTTATATCTCTCCAGCTTCTCAGGACGGAGCTCCGGCTGCTGTGCTTTGATCTTTGCGATCCACTCGTCGTTTATCACGATCGGCACAAGATCCGGTTCCGGGAAATAGCGGTAATCCTGCGCGTCCTCCTTGGAACGCATCGCATAGGAATGTTCCTTGTTGTCGTCCCATCTCCTTGTCTCCTGGATGACTTCCTTCCCTTCTTCAAGGAGTTCGATCTGTCTCTGACGCTCTCCCTCGATAGCGTGGGCAATAGCCTTAAATGAGTTCAGGTTCTTCATTTCTGTCCTCGTACCGAACTTTTCAGATCCGGCTTCACGGACAGACAGGTTCACGTCCGCCCTCATGGACCCTTCCTGGAGCTTACAGTCTGACACTCCGAGATACTGTGCGATCATGCGCAGCTTTTCCAGATATGCGATAACCTCATCAGCAGAGCGCATATCCGGTTCGGAGACAATCTCCACAAGCGGGACGCCGCTTCGGTTATAATCTACAAGGGAAGTGTCGTCCCACTCGTCATGGACAAGTTTTCCCGCGTCCTCTTCCATATGCATCTCATGGATCCGTACTTTCTTCTTTCCTGTCTGTGTATCAATCTCCACATATCCGTCTCTCGCGATCGGAAGATAGAGCTGGGAGATCTGGTAGTTCTGCGGATTATCCGGATAGAAATAATTCTTCCGGTCGAACTTGCACACCTGTGTGATCTTACAGTTTGCGGCAAGTCCCAGCGCCATAGCATACTCTACCACCTGCTTATTGAGCACCGGAAGCGATCCGGGCATTCCCGTACACACCGGGCATGTATGGGTATTGGGCGCGCTTCCGAACTCTGTGCTGCATCCGCAGAAGATCTTCGTCTTTGTTGCCAGTTCGATATGGACCTCAAGTCCGATGACTGTCTCATACTGCTTTGCCATATCTAGCGCACCTCCTTATCCATCGCTGCATCTGCCGCTCCCATGCCGCCATCGCTTATACCGCCTGCAGACGCTCTGCTGATATTTGCCATTGTCTCATACTGTTTTCCTGTCGCGCATTCATAAGTGTATGCCGCCCGGATCAGTGTTTTCTCCTCAAATGCATTTCCGATCAGCTGCATCCCGATAGGCAGTCCGTTTTTATCTTTCCCGACCGGCACTGTCATTCCCGGAAGTCCTGCAAGGTTTACGGAGATCGTATAAATATCTCCCAGATACATTTTCAGCGGATCGTTCAGACTCTTGCCCAGTTCGGGAGCCGTCGTCGGTGCTGCCGGTCCAAGAATGATATCATAATACTCAAACGCCTTGTCAAATTCTTTTTTGATCAGAGCTTTTGTCCGAAGAGCTTTCAGATAGTATGCGTCATAATATCCGGAGCTCAGGACAAATGAGCCGAGCATGATACGGCGTTTTACCTCCGGACCGAATCCTTCTGAACGGGTCTTTTTGTACATATTGTGGAGCCCCTCGTACTCCTCTGTACGATAGCCGTATTTTACACCGTCAAAACGTTCCAGATTCGAGCTTGCCTCCGCAGAAGCAATCGTGTAATACGCCGGGATGGCATATTTTACAAGTCCCAGATCAAACGTCTCGACAACAGCGCCGTTTTCTTCCAGAACTTTTGCCGCCCGAAGGACTGCCTGTCTCACTTCCGGATCAAGGCCGTCTCCCATATAATCCTTCGGTATGCCGATCTTCAGCCCTTTTGCATTATTCTCAAGAGCACTCGTAAAATCATAATCGTCTCTGTCTATAGATGTGCTGTCTTTCGGATCGTGTGATGCGATTGCCTCAAGGAATGCCGCGCAGTCGGACACATCTTTCGCCACCGGTCCGATCTGATCCAGTGAAGAACCGTAAGCGATCAGTCCGTATCTGGAGACAGTCCCATAGGTAGGTTTCAGGCCGACCACGCCGCAGAAGGAACTGGGCTGCCGTATGGAGCCGCCCGTATCCGATCCGAGAGCGCCGAAGCACTCCCCCGCCGCTACCGCTGCGCAGGAACCTCCTGAAGAACCTCCGGGCACGTGAGCCGTATTGTGCGGGTTTTTCGTCGGTCCATACCAGGAAGTCTCCGTGGTGCTTCCCATTGCGAATTCATCCATATTTGTCTTTCCTATGATCACTGCCCCGGCATTCTTTAAGTTCTCTACCGCCTCTGCAGTATATGTGGGTTTGAAATTCGAAAGTATCTTTGAGCTGCAGGTCGTAAGCTGTCCTCTGATACACATATTATCCTTGACTGCAACCGGCACTCCCGCCAGAGGTCCGGTCAGTTCGCCTGCATCGATCTTCTTCTGGATTTCTTCCGCCTGCGCAAATGCTCCTTCTTCGTCCAGTGTCACATAGCTGTTGATCGCTGGCTCGGCTTCCTTTGCACGGTCAATCGCCGCCTGAACAGCTTCTCGCACTGTGATCTCGCCGGCTTTTATCTTTTTTCCCAGCTCAAGGGCTGTAAGTTCTAATATTTCCATAATCTATGCCGCCTTTCTGTCATGATCCGCTTCGTCTCAGCCGATTGTTCTCGGCACTTCAAAGGTATCCTCTTTTCTCTGCGGTGCGTTCGCCAGTGTCTCTTCCCTGCCGTCACCGTTTGTCACCACATCCTCGCGGAATACATTATTTACCGGAAATACATGGGACATCGGCTCAATCCCTGATGTGTCCAGTTCATTCAGCGTATCAATGTAATCCAGCATCTTCTCCATGTCCGCTTTTGCAGCTTCTTTCTCTGTATCTGATAACTCGAGTTTTGCCAGGATTCCGACATACTCGATGGTCTCGTCTGATATCTTGTTTGCCATGACTGTCTCTCCTTTCTCTGTATCTGGTCGCCTGAGCCTCTCCAAGATTTTTTCTGCAGATCAGGCTGTGCTTTATTACGGTTCCAGTCTGCTCATATCCCTCGGGAACAATGTAGTCTCGCGGACATTGTCGTCTCCTGTCAGTTTCATGGTCAGACGCTCCAGACCGATCCCCAGGCCGCCGTGAGGCGGCATACCGTATTTGAATGTGCTCAGATACTGCTCCATTCCTTCTTCTGTCATGCCGCGCTGTTCCATCTTTGCAAGCAGGCTCTCGTAATCGTGGATACGCTGACCGCCTGTCGTGATCTCCATTCCACGGAACAGTAGGTCAAAGCTCAGCGTATAGGTCGGATCCTCCGGATCGTCCATCGCATAGAACGGACGCTTCCTTGACGGATAGTGTGTAACGAATACGAAATCCGCATCCCACTTTTCTTTCGCATATCTGCTGATGAGCACTTCCTCCTCCGGCTCCAGATCATAAGGGCTTCTGATCTTCCGCCCATACTCTTGAGAGACAAGTTTCTTGATCTCATCAAACCGCACAGCCGGAATATCCTCTGTCTTCGGCAGCTCGATCCCGAGTATTCTGATCTCATCTGCATATTCTTCTTCGAGAAGTTTCATCGTGTACTGGAGATAACCGGTCTCCATAGCCATCACGTCCTCAAATCCCTCGATATATCCCATCTCAAAATCAAGGCTCGTATATTCGTTCAGATGGCGCTTTGTATTATGTTTTTCCGCCCGGAATACCGGAGCTGTCTCAAATACTCTGTCGAACACCCCGACCATCATCTGTTTGTAGAACTGCGGGCTCTGCTGAAGGATAGCCGGTCTGTGAAAATAATCCAGACGGAACAGGTTTGCACCGCCCTCCGCGCTCTTGGCTCCGATCTTCGGCGTATGGATCTCTGTAAATCCTTCACCGTAAAGGAAATCACGGAATCCTCTCACGAGACCTTCCTGAATCCTGAACCTTGCTCTCTCCCTTAAGTTTCTCAGAGAAACCGGACGATAGTTCAGCTTCGCCTCTAGGGAAGTGTTCAGCTTCCACTTCGCAATCGGCAGGGGCATGGGCGCTGCCGGTTCGCTTAAGATGCGGATGCCTCTCAGACGGATCTCAATGCCGTGGGGCGCTTTCTCCGATTCTGCCACAATACCTGTAACCTCTGCCGTAGCCGCCTCTTTCACATCCTTGAGGTCAAAGCCTGACAAACCTTTCTCGTACACACACTGCACAAGGCCGCCGCGTTTTCTGAGTATCACGAAAGCTACCGTACCCATATCACGGATCGTGTGGACGGCTCCGTTTACCTTTACCGTCTGTCCTTTTACCTCTTCCTTAAGCAGATCTGCAAGTTCCAAAGTTTCCGATTTTTTTACTCCTTTTACCAGTTCCATTGTTTTCTCTCCTTTCAGATGCTGCATCCCGGGGAAAACAAAACGTCCCGGGATACTTAAGTATCCCGGGACGGAAATTATCAAGATAAAATCCGCGGTACCACCCGCATTGAACCCTCACCCAAGTGATCAGGGTTCCCCTCTTTGCATGTAACGTACGCCTCACGTACCGCCCTACTTTATGCTAAGCTTTCTGCACCTGTTCAGACGGTCAGCTCCCAAGTGTTCCCTTAACCTTCTCCGCTGTCCGGCGCTCTCAGTCGGTGACGCCAACTTCCTGTCAGTTTCTGAAGACCAGAGTCTTGTTCATTGCCTTTGTCTATTTTAACACTTTAGCCTGTTAAAATATGTTTCCAATAATATCACACTGCTTTTTTAATTTCAACCCCTTTTTTGCAAGTTTCAGATTTATATCTTGCATTTTTCGCCGTACAAACTCTTTTCATCCTTATCCTCCGTCACTTATCACAGCTCTGCTTCCAACACAATCCGAGGCCGTTCTATTCCTGTTCAAGCTCTGTCTTCACAACTTCCAAAGCCCTGTCAAGTTGATTATCCGCCTCCGGATTCTTCTCATCATATTCGTACTCGACTTCAACATCCGGCTTCACACCTGCACCGTTGATACTTCTTCCGCTTGGTGTGTAATATTCAGCTATTGTAACTTTGAAACAGGTACCGTCGCCCAGATCCATAAGCTGCTGTACTACACCTTTACCGTAAGTTGTCATCCCCACGATCGTTCCCGTACCGTAGTCCTGTATGGCTCCGCTGAATATTTCCGAGGCACTTGCACTGTACTGATTCACAAGAACTGTCAGAGGCTTTGTAAATTCATGACTGCCGTCACAGGTGATTTCCTCGGTATTACCGTACTTGTCTTTTGTAGATACTATCGTTCCTTCGGGCAGCAATAATTTAAGCATATCTGTCACCGTCGTCAAGCTGCCTCCCGGATTTCCTCTCAGATCGATGACAAGTCCCTGCATTCCCTGCGATTCCAGATCATTGAGCGCTTCCTCGAACTGGTCGTAAGTCACACTGTCAAATTCACTCACTGCGATGTAGCCTATCTGTCCGTCTTTCATCTCACTGGTAACTGTCTGAACCTCAACGATATCTCTTGTAGCTGTCAGTTCCAGTTCTTCTCCGCCTCTTATCACATGGAGGACTACATCCGTTCCCTGCTCGCCCTTGATCCATGATACCACCGTCTCAAGATCCTGTCCCGAGACCGAATGATCATCCACCTGATATATGATGTCGCCCTGCTTCAAACCGGCTTTTTCTGCCGGGGAGTCCTCGTACACATTGCTCACTGTTATTTCATCGCTGTCCAGGCTCTTGGACATCGTAGCCCCTATACCTGAGAATTCGCCGCTGGTAGACTCATAAAGAGCTTTGGTCTCCTCCTCGTCATAATACTCTGTGTACGGATCTCCCAGAGCCTCTGCATAGCCGGAATATATCCCGTCTATCAGGGCGTCTTCATCGACTTCATCGACTTCATCGTCATACAGATAATACTCCTCTATCAGGCCGTTTATCTTATCCAGCTTTTCATTGACATCAGCTTCCGAAACTGTCCCTGAAGTATAATCTCCGGTAAACATACCGGTGACTGCCTTCCAGAGTCCTGCCGCACCACATATGATGATCACTGCGCCCAGCGCGCCGGCCAGTACGCCCATACTGAATCTGCCATTTCTTTTATCCTGTTTGCCGGCAGTTCCTCCCGCTGCTTGAGACGCTTGTACTGTCTCTTCCGCTGTTTCCTCAGGGCCCTCATGACCACTGTCTTTATTCAAATCTGTCATCTCTTTCACTCCTCTTCTAATACTTGAAAAAGAGGGCAAAGCGGATCACTCTCTTCTCCACTTTGTCCTCCCACATTCTTTCTCCGTATATACTCGTACTGTTTCCTATACTTTGAGGTGCTTGCGCACGGTAAAGAAACTTCCCAGGAATCCGATGCCGATACCCATGATAAGTCCTACCGGGAGCAGTATCTGATAGACTGTTCCAACCGGAAGGAAATCAATGATATTCTGCAGGATACTGAATTTTGTCATGATATACTGTACCGCCCTGTCATACAGGAAATACAGCAGTGTCAGCGGAATCGCAGCTCCGAATATACCGATGATCAGACCCTCGATCACAAACGGCGACCGCACCACAAAGTCTTTCGCGCCGATATATTTCATAATCGCAATCTCTTCCTTGCGGACTGTAATACCCATGGTAACCGTATTACTGATCAGGAAGATAGATACGCCAAACAGTATGACGATAATCGCGATAGACACAATCGCTACAAGCGTATTCACACTGGAAAGTGTATTTGCGACCACATCTGATTTATTGACTTCACGGACTCCGTCAAGCCCCTGCGCAAACTCTACAAGTTCATTCTGTGTCTCTGACAGAGACCGGCTCCTTGCCACCAGACTCTGATCGTCATTCTCCATAGTCTCCATGTATACTTCATAGTTATCAGAACTTGCCAGCGGGTTGTCGTCTTTAAATCCCTCTGCCAGCTCCGGATTATCGCCGAAATACTCTTTCTGGAACTCTTCCCATGCTTCATCTGCAGAAACATAATTTACGTCTGCCACACCTTCATGCTCTGCAAGCTGCTGTCCGATCTCTTCTTTCTGCTCATCTGTGGCGTCTTCTTCAAAGAATACCGTGATGGCAACGCCTTCTTCGGCAGTTCTTATGATGTACTGAAAGTTTACGAGAATCGAGAAAAATAAACCAAACAGGAAGATACAAGCTGACATCGTCGCAACGGATGCGAGTGAAAACATCTTGTTCCTCCAGATATTCTTGACCCCCTGCTTTCCTACGTATCCTATTGTGCTAATCCTCATTTATATACCCACCTTTTTGTTCATCACTGACAATCACGCCCTGTTTCATCGTGATCACTCGTTCGTTCATCTCGTTTACAATTTCCTGGTTGTGCGTAACAACAAGCACTGTCGTTCCACGCTCATTTGCTTCCTTCAGAATACTCATGATTTCCCATGAGTTCGTCGGATCCAGGTTTCCGGTAGGTTCGTCTGCCAGCAGTATAGCCGGCTCATTCACAAGAGCTCTTGCAATCGCAACCCGCTGCTGCTCGCCGCCTGAGAGCTCTTTTGGAAATGATTTATATTTCTGCGCCAGTCCCACCAGAGAAAGTGCCGCCGGGACCTTTTTCTTGATGATTCTGGTTGGCGTCTCGGTCACACGCAGCGCAAAAGCGATATTCTCATAGATGTTTCTGTCTTTCAGCAGACGGAAATCCTGAAAGACAACGCCAATTCCTCTTCTGTACTTTGCAATATTACGGTGTTTCATCCTGTTCAGGTTCTGCCCGTTCACGATGATGGTTCCCTCGGTCGGATTCAGCTCTTTCATGATCAGTTTGATCAGGGTAGACTTACCGGATCCGCTGTCACCCACGATAAAGACAAACTCACCACGTTCGATCTTTACGGATATTCCGTTCAGAGCGGCATTACCTTTGGAATACTCCTTTGTCACCTTTCTTAATTCAATCATATGTTCCTCCTAATTATTCATACCCCTGCTCGTATATTATATGGATTTAAAACTCCAAAGACTCCATATAATTCATGTATTTTACGACCATCAGCGCGATCTTGAATGTGATTGCATCCTCGAAAACGCGAAGATCCAGACCGGTGCTCTTCTGGAGCTTATCCAGCCTGTAAACAAGAGTATTTCTGTGAATATAAAGCTGCCTGGACGTTTCTGACACATTGAGGCTGTTCTCAAAGAATTTGTTGATCGTCGTCAATGTCTCCTCATCAAAATCGTCCGGAGATTTCCCCTCGAAAATCTCTTTGATAAACATCTTGCACAACGGAATCGGAAGCTGATAGATCAGACGGCCAATACCCAGAGTCGTAAATGCTACGATATCTTTCTCATCGAAAAAGATTTTCCCGACGTCAAGAGCAAGCTTCGCTTCTTTGTACGATTTGGAAACCTCCTTGATATCATTGACAATTGTACCGTATGCGATGCGGATCTGCTCCTCCCCTCCCTCGTTGCGGAGCGTATCCAGCATTTCTTTTGCCATCTTCTCAAGTTCTTTGTTGCCGTCCTTGTCAGTAAGCTCTTTCACCACAATGATATTTTTCTCATCAACCGCAGTGATAAAATCCTTCGACTTACCGCCGAGCAGACTCCTTACATTTTCAAGCGCAGCATTATCCCTTTCATGCGATGTCTCAATAATAAAGATAACACGTTTTACTTCTGTGTCAATATGTAATTTTTTCGCGCGGTTATAAATATCCACCAGCAGCAGGTTATCGAGCAAAAGATTTTTTATGAAATTATCCTTGTCAAACCGCTCTTTATATGCTACCAGGAGGCTCTGGATCTGGAATGCCGCTATCTTGCCAAGCATATACACATCCTCACTGTCGCCGTCGGCAAGGAGCACATATTCTAACCGCTGCTCATCAAATATCTTAAAAAACTGACATCCCTGGATTACCTGGCTGTCTGCAGGGGATTCCACGAATGAAAGCACCGCCTCGCCGCGGTCCTGCCCATTGTCAAATGTGGCTGCCAGTTCCTTTCCTTCTGTATCCAGAACGCAGAAGTCCACCCTCGCAATCCCTTTTAATCCATCGATCGTATTTTGCAGTATCTGATTAGAAATCATACCTCTTCCTCCACTCCTCCAGAAAACCATGTACACTTTTCACAAATTTTAAGCAAAAAAAATATTCAAATTTACATATTCACGTATTATATTAATGCAAAACATCAAAAAAATAAAGAGGAAATCCACTTTTTTTATGCATTTCCTCAAATGTTTTACAAAAAATTCATATTATTTTTCTTTCTGCTGTTTTTCTACCTGCCTGCGGAACATCGTTTTTCTGAAGAAATGCCTGATCTGCTGTAACACCTTGCGGTCATCGTAGCTCCGCGAAAGCATCGGGCCGCACCCAAACCAAAGCTTAGCGTTGATCAATGTCCGGTTTCTGCTTATGAAACTCTCCTGATAGGGCGGCGTTAATACTGACAAAACACAATCTGTCTCTGTTCCGTTAATGTCATTTACTACCTCTTCTTCCCGATTGTCATCACGATTCAGACAGGCATGCCCGGTCAGCCGTATCCCCCTGTTATACCGCCTGATCGCACCTTCAGCCTTAGAGATCGCCTCTTCTGTATCTGCCAGCAGATAAACCCTTTTCTGATTTTTCTGAAGGTATTTCATAAACATTTTCAGAAAGGTCCTGTTTTCTGTTTCTTTCAGTTTTACCCTGTCGCGGACTTCAGCCGCCTCAAGGATCTCAGACTCCCCGGGGAGAACCAGTTTAAAATCCCCTGCCTGCGATATCCATGCTTCATCATCCTGATTGTTCATCAAGGAATCCATGGTCATCATTTCTATTGTATCAACCGGGTCATTTTCCATAAACTGCATAGCCAGCACCATCGTTTCCTTAGCTGTCAGACAGTTCATCTCAACTCCCAGAACTTTTATCTTTTCTTCCATAACTACATCACCTATAGTCTCCCCAGCCGTACAATTTTATCAAATCTGACGTTTTTTGTAAAGTTTTACCTGCCCTGTTTTATTATTTTTTCCCTTTTCTTTTTTGTCACGATACCTCCGATCCGTCCGGTCTCTTTTGATGTAAGAGATTTCCATCCTTCTGAAAGCACTCTGTCCAGAAGTCCCAGTTCTTCCGCCACTTCATATTTTATCTTTTCTTCAGGTTCCAGATTGTTCAGGTCGATTTTTTTTGTTTTTTTCTTTGACACAATACCCCTTCTTTCCGTTTTCTCGAAGTATTGCCCTAATTAAGTCAGAATATTCAAACTAAGAAACCGGACGTTTCTTAAGCGTCCGGTACATTACGTTCACTCCTTTTATGCTTCCGGGTTATCCGGTATAATGATCGCCGCGATAATGTATGCCAATATCCCGCTTCCCCCGGATAATCCGAATACCACCGCCAGCAGTCTGATCAGTGTCGGATCAATATTAAAATATTCGGCGATTCCCCCGCATACCCCACAGAGCATCTTATTGTTCCTCGAACGATATAATCTTTTTTCCGTCATAATCTGTTCCTCTCTTTCTTAAATGATATACCTCACTCAAACATGATCTCTATTCTGCCTACCCGGCATTCTGCTTCAACCATACATCCGCTGTTGTTATCTATCTTCATTTTATTCCTCAGACCGCTGTACACCTCATCACCAACGACAAGTTCTCCTGCCGAACATGACAGTCCGTAGTCATACGCCTCTGCGTCGCCCGGCAGTGTAAAAAGCACTTCCCCGATATCGCAGTTAATATCTGCATGCTGCACCACTTCACCCTGAAGGCTAATCTGACCGGCCCCGCATTCTGCCTCAAGTACATCCGCATAAAATCCTTCTGCAATGATCTGACCGGCTCCAGCCTCAAGGCTGAGTTCGCCTGCCGAGATTCCAGTCATTTCCAAAAGACCGGCTCCGATCTCAGCGGAGAAAGAGCTGTAATTCTCGCCTTCAGGGATGCTTATATACAGCATGCCCGGATCATCCGTATACCACTGAAATCTGTGATGTCCGTCAGTCTCAATCTTCAGTTCTGAACCGTCCTGTGAGATAACAACTGTTTCCCGCACGTCTTCCCGGAGCCGGGATGTATCTACTACGATCGCACTGCTGTCAGACGGAACGACACTTACGACAAGTTCAGACAGATCCAATGCTATTTCATCAACCTCCTCATAAGCCGTAATCATATCGCCGTCCGGTTCTCCTGCTTTATATCCGCTGCTAAGATTTTCTCCGTCTGACGTAATCTCCGACAGCTTTTCTAATTCATCTCTATTGCTCAGCATTGAAAGTCCGCCAAGCGCCGCCCCCGCCGCTGTCATAAAAAGACCTGTTGCTGCCAGTACTGCACATACAATCCAGAACACTTTCCACCCTTTTTTCATCCTTTACACCGCCTTTCCGTAAAACGGTCTTCTGCACAGATTGACAAATCCTCTGAGCATCGCCGGATATACTATGATACAGAGCTTCACTGTTCCGACTGTCGCAATCAGGCCGATCACAAACAGGACAAGTCCGATCCCAGCTGTCACGAGTGCAACCGGCGGAACCGCAAACGCAGCAACTATTCCCACTATGACAGTAACACCGCCCGCGATCATAACCGCCGCTGCCGCGATCACAAGCCCTGCGAAAAAGAAGATCAATGCCGCCGCAATACCAAGAACTGCAAGTGCGATTCCCAGGGATGCCGGCCATAACATGACTGCGATCACAATAACAAGTATGATCTTAAGTGTATTGCTGGTCCACGGTTTTCTTTTTTCCGCGTCACCTGCTACATTTTCTCCTGCGCTGTTTTTACTTCCTGTTCCACTCTGTCCGGTGCCCGCCGCGGAATCCGCCCGGGAGCTGTCTGTCCCGCCGGAAGATCGCTGTCCGTATTTCTCCATATAATCCTTATGTTCGTAATTGGCTTCATTAAATTCTGTTCCGTAATAATCCGCCTTGATCGACTCGGCTACTTTCTCCGGGCTTCCAAGCTCCCGGATCACATCCTGCTCGTTTTCTTCGCCGGCGTCCGCGAAATAATCTGCATAATACTGAACCGCCGCCTGCCGTTCATCTTCCGGCATATCAGCGAGCAGTCTTTCAAGCTCAGCCATAAATTCCATACGGTTCATGCAGTCACACCTCCCTCAAATATCTCATTGATTTTCTGTATATAAGTTTTCCATTCTGACTTGTACAGACCAAGCTGGGCCATCCCTCTGGATGTCACTTTGTAATATCTTCTGTTTCTCCCGTCAAACTGCCTGTCATACACTTCCAGACACTCATCTTTCTGCAGGCGCCGCAGGACCGGATACAGTGTCGATTCTGACACGTCTATGACTCTGCGTACATCCTGTGTGATCTTGTAGCCGTATGTTCCTTCATCCTCGTGTGAAACAACGGCAAGCACGATCGCGTCCAGAAGCGCTGCACCTGTATTGAATACCATGCAATCACCCTTTCTATGTTGTACCGTTTTCTATATTATATTTCGTATAATATTACCTGTCAATATAATATTACTTAAGTTATATGAAATAAATTCTAAAGATTTTCTCAAGAAAAATATATGGCGGATATCCGCTCTGCATACAGTCACACCTTTCCCATATGCTGCGGACATCCGCCATATCTCTTTTCTATAAGTTATTTACGTTTTACAAATTGAAATTTAGTTAAAACAGTTTGTCGAATCTCTCCATCGCTTCTTTAGTCTTCTCATGAGTTCCGAATGAAGTCAGACGGAAATAATTTTTTCCATTCACGCCGAAACCCGCGCCCGGTGTTCCGACTACCTGGATATTCTCAAGCAGATGATCAAAAAGCTCCCATGACTCCATCCCGTTCGGGCACTTGAACCAGATATAAGGAGAGTTCACTCCGCCTGTGAACGGAATATTTTTCTTCCTCAGAGTCTCCGCTATCACGCGGGCATTCTCCATATAATAGGAAATATTTTCCATACACTCGCTCATTCCCTGCTCTGTGAATACCTGTGCAGCCGCATACTGAATAATGTACGGAGTTCCGTTGAACTTCGTGGACTGTCTTCTGTTCCACATGTCATGCAGGCTCAGTTCCTTTCCATCCGAGGTGGCAAATACCAGCTCTTTCGGTACGACTGTGTAGGAGAAACGTGTTCCTGTAAATCCTGCCGTCTTAGACAGTGAGCAGAACTCGATGGCACACTTCTTCGCCCCCTCTACCGCATAAATGCTGCGCGGAAGTTCAGGCTCAGATACAAACGCCTCATAAGCCGAGTCAAAGAGGATCACTGCCTCATTTGCCAGAGCGTAGTCTACCCATGCCTTTAACTGTTCCTTATTGTAGCAGGCACCGGTCGGATTATTCGGGGAACACAGATAAATGATATCCGCTTTCACATTGTTATCCGGCATCGGAAGAAAATCATTTTCCTCTGTGCCGTTCATATAAATGATCTTCTTGCCATCCATCGTGTTCGTATCCACGTAAACCGGGTATACCGGGTCCGGCACGAGGATCACATTATCCTGTGCAAACAGCTCCGTAATATTTCCCGTGTCGCTCTTCGCACCATCCGAGATGAACACATCGTCCGCGTCAACGCTCACGCCGTTTCTCGCATAATAATCCGCAACAGCCTTCCGTGCAAACTCATACCCCTGCTCCGGTCCGTATCCCTTGAATGTCTCGGAAACCGTCTGCTCATCCACGGCTTTATGAAGTCCTTCAACCGCACTCTTAGTAAGCGGACGGGTTACATCTCCGATTCCCAGGCGGATGATACTGCCTGCTTTATCCGGGTGATTCTCCTCATATGCTTTCACCCTTCGAGCAATCTCGGCAAAGAGATAGCTGTCCTGTACGTTCAGATAATTCTCATTTAATTTTGGCATCTTGATCTTCCTTTCCATTTTTACATCAGAAAAAAGCGGGATGGTTCCGGTACGCCGCCCCGTTGCGGCAATACAGGACTCAAGGGCCCGCTCTTATGATCTGCATCACTATATTAGCAGAAAAACAAAAAATTTAAAAGTACTATTGTGAAGAAATCCGGATTTATTGAACAGATGCCGCCGCTGTAGTGAAAATATGCTGATCGGATGGCGGACGCGGAAAAGAAGATACTGCAGCGCTGTGCCGACCCGCTTACCTCATCCCCTCGAATCCATGTAACGCGGCATTAAAATACTCGTCCATTGGAACTCGTATTTTAACGCCGCTAACATGGAGAACGAGGTGTATTCGGAACGCTCCATGTCGATGCACAGCTTATGCAGTATCTTCTTTTTCCGCTGTCTCATCCGGTCGGCAGTATATCCATCCGCGGTCCGCAACAGTATCTATCAACAAATCCTCATCAAAGGGGAGAGACCGGAACTTTCCCGGCTACATTCTCATCCCAACCATTTGGAGGAAAAGGAAAGTCGACCGGTGAAGTTCCGGTCTCTTCCCATTTTATATCTCCCGCATTTATCGGAGTGACTGGCGGTGGAGATAAAGTAGAAAACGGATGGCGATGAGGCGCAGAAGGGCTCAAAAAGAGGCTGGCGGTATGTGCGGAAGGCGACTTCGGAATAATCTGCCAGAAAAAGTTGGGAGTCCGGGGACTGATGTTAAGCCGCAAAATGGATTGTCTGAGCCAAAGGCGAGTTATCCATTTTGCGGCTTTGCATTTAATCAGTTCACGGACTCTTTAGTTTTTCTCAGATTATGGAGCGGAGCCTAAAGCACATACCGCCTGCCTCGAAGAAGTACTTTCGCGCCTCATTCCGTCCGTTTTCGAACCTTATCTTCAACACGGCTTACTCTGATAAATCCGGAGTTTATTGCAGATACAGCATCGTCACGATCACGCAATGCACCACGAACATGACCGGCACGCTGATAACGAATTTCGCTTTTCTTGTCTTATGCCGGAACATGATCATCCCGGCCAGCGCCCCCAGAGAGCCGCCGATCAGGGCAAGCAGCAGGAGAGTCCGCTCCGGGATGCGCCATTTTCCGGACTTTGCCCTGCCTTTATCGAGGCCATATGCGACCCATGTAATAAAATTGATAACTGCCAGATATCCGGTAAGAATACTCATACTTTGATCTCCTCCCCAAGTGTAAATGAATAGATGATCTTTTCTTTCACATTTTTTCCTGTAAGCTGCTCAAGTGCCTGGGCATAATAGTCAAGCTGCGCATGATACTTTTCTTTCAGTTCTCCGCCGGTCTTCACTCTGTCTGTCTTATAATCCAGCACTACCAGACCGTCCGGTTCTTCAAAGTATACGTCTATGATTCCCTGTACAAGGATCTTTTCACCTGACCTGTCCTCCGGATAGATTTCCGCTGCATCAATACCGAGCACAAAAGGCTGCTCTTTATAAAGCTTTCCTCTGCGCGCGGCGGCAGTCATCCTCCTTCCGCTTTCACACCCGAGGAAACGCAGGATGTCCCGTGGACGGATGCACTCTGCCATCTCATCCGTCAATCTGCCCTCCTGCCGCAGTCTCTCCACCGCCTCGGCCAGTTTCTTCTCGCTGCCGCCGAAGCTGTCTGCCTCGGCACCACCAGTGTTCCCCTCTGCGGCGCCGCAGTATTTTCCGTCCCTTTCTCCATCATTATATTCCGCACCATAATCAGCTGTAAAATCCAGCAGTTCCAGCAGTTTGTGATACGCGCTTCCCCGCGACGCCCCGGTCAAAGCCTCCTCTTCTTTGAGAAACTCCGGAACGAGCGGCACAACGACCGGTTCTTCGTACATTTCTTCGCCGGGTTCTTCTGCAAGAGATGCCCACTTCTTGAGCTCGGACACTGTAAATTTCATCTTCATCTTTCCCTCATCCTCATAAGGATAGACATAATTGATCTGTTCGTCCAGCCGTTCTTTTAATCCCGGCACATATGTCCGCGAGACATCCCAGCTTCGCAGCACATCTTCCGCCAGGACTTCTGCCTGACATTCCGCCTCCTGCGGGAGGATATCATCCGCACCGAAGATATGGACTTCAAACGGACCCTCTGCCTTCACTTCGCCGGTCTCGTCAGACAGGATACAAGGCAGTACCCAGTCGAGATAGTTTTTCGCCCCCTCTGCGCGGAATACACCGGAAGTACCCGAAATCAAACCTTCTTCCGACATCTTTACACTTCCTGTCATGATCAGCTTCTCTTTCGCACGGGTCAATGCCACATAGAGAATACGCATTTCCTCTGCAAGATTTTCAAGTACAGTCTCCTCCCGGATCATTTTTTTCAGAAAAGTCGGCGTCTTCGTCCTTCGCTTCAGATCGATCAGATCCAGTCCTGCGCCCCAGTCCGGATGAAGCAGCACACTTCCTTTCGTATCCTGGGTATTGAACTGTTTACTCATACCTGCCACAAATACGATCGGGAATTCCAGACCTTTACTCTTATGGATACTCATAATGCGCACCGTGTCCGCCTGTTCATCCATGATGCCCGCCTCGCCGTAATCCACATCATACTTTTTAAGCTGGGCAATATAACGCACAAAGTTGAACAGTCCCTTGTAGCTCGTCCCCTCGAAAGACGCCGCCCGCTCTGTCAGCATTTCTACATTTGCCATGCGCTGGGCGCCGCCCGGCATTGCGGCAATGTACAGGCCGTATCCTGTCTCGTCAATGATTTCCTGCAGCAGCTCATGTATTGGCGTGTACGGCACACGTTCCCTAAAATGACGGACTTGGGAATAGAACTCCCGCAGTTTCCTCTGCAGGCTCTCTGCCGCACTGTCCTCTGCTATATGCTCCTCACCGGCATAGGCTGCCGCCGCCTCGTAGAAAGGTACATTCGGATATGCGATCCGTATCTCTGAGAGTTCCTGCGTATCCAGACCGCAGAACGGGGAAGTCAGCACTGCGGTCAGGGGAAGATCCTGCCTGGCATTATCCAGGATCTTCAGATAATCCAGCAGGACGCTGACCTCATAAGTCTCAAAATACCCTTCTCTGCTCACTGAGTAAGCCGGTATCCCCTCTTCCGCAAGGACCGAGGAGAAGACTTCCGCCCACCCCCGGATACTCCGCGTCAGGATCACGATATCGCTGTATCGCACTCTCCGGTATTTCTGCGTTTCTTTATCGAGTACTACGCCGTCCATAATCAGCTCATGTATCCGGCGCGAAATCATTCTCGCCTCTGCCCTGCGCTCATCCTCGCCTCCAGTATCTTCTTTATCAAGAAGAAGCAGTTCGCTTATAAACTGTGAACCCTGCTCCGGAGCAGGAGGGAATTCCGCTCCCTGATAAAGCGCTGCGCTGTCGTCATATTCGATGCCCCCCAGCTCTTTCTTCATGATCTGCCGGAAAATATAATTTACACTGTCCAGCACTTCCCCGCGGCTGCGGAAATTCTTATGCAGGTCAATCCTCTGCGTGGCGCTGTCCTCCAGACTGTAGGTATCATATTTCTCCATGAAAAGCTCTGGTCTGGACAGGCGGAAACTGTAGATGCTCTGTTTTACATCCCCCACCATAAAAATGTTATACTCTCCGCGTGACACCTTCGATACACTGGTCAGGATCGTCTCCTGCACAAGATTGCTGTCCTGATACTCATCGATCATCACTTCATCGAAGAGATCCTGATATTCCCCGGCGACGGCTGAGGGCACAAGCTCCCCATCCTTTTCCTCCGTCAGGATCGCAAGGGCAAACTGTTCCATATCGTTGAAGTCGATCATATTTCTGAGACGCTTCTTCTCATCCAGCATAGATGCAAATCGTTTCACAAGATCTGTCAGAGTGATCACGGACGGCAGGGCGTCCCGCATATCTTTTACCCATACATCGCGCGGTGCATAAAAGTAATCCTCCTGCAGCGCTTTTAAGAGACTCTTCGCCTGTTCCCGGAGCTTCTTTACTTTCTCTTTCTTGTCAGGAGATACGGTATCGTCTTTCTTAGCCGAGAGGCGTTTCCACTTAAAACCGGTGACGGCCTCATACATTGCGTCATAATCCTTTGCACGATCCACTTTTTCCAGTCCGTCAAGGTCGGATTCCAGCATATCACCGTACATATACGGTCCGTCAGGTTCCTCGCAGATCTTTATCCCGCGCTCGATCATCCGCCGGATATCCGACGCCTTTATGCGGGCTCTCTCCTCCGCGCGCGCTTCCAGATCCTCCGTCTCGTACGCCTCCACACATTGGTCCAGCCACCGGTCAGGGCGGGGATAACTGCGGGAGTATTCATACATTTTCAGGATGATCTCCTCGATCTTCTTATCGCTCTTCCCGCTCCCGAACCGTTCGGTAAAATCAAGAAACGCTTCCTCTTCTGAAGCATAACATTCTTCCAGAAGCTCTTCGAGCACATCCTGCTTTAAAAGCTTCAGTTCCCCCTCTTCCGCAATGCGGAATCCGGGGTCGATCCCGATCACATGAAAATGATCCCGGATGACCGAGAGACAGAAGCTGTGGATCGTCGTGATCTGCGCACTGTGGATCAGGGTAGCCTGTCTCTCCAGATGCGCGTCACCGGGACGTTCTTCCAGCTTCTTCTCGATCGCCGCGCCAATCCTCTCTTTCATCTCCGCGGCTGCCGCCTCTGTAAATGTCACGATGAGCAGCCTGTCTACATCTGCAGGGGGCGTATCCTCCGTAAGCCGTTTGATAATGCGTTCCACGAGCACTGCCGTCTTTCCGGATCCTGCGGCTGCTGAAACGAGGATGTTGCGATTTCTAAGATCGATGACTTTCTGCTGTTCATTTGTCCACTTTACGCTCATCTCGTCTGCCCCTCCTGACCGTTCTGTTCTCTGCCCTGTCCGCCTTCCGTCCCAACTGACATCTTCGCTACAGCTTCTTCCATGGAATACTTCTCAAGCCTGCGGTACACGCATCCGTCGATCCGGATATCAAACCCGCATATATCCCTGTACGCGCAGTAATCGCATCCGGTCGAGCCGGCCATCTCATATGGCTCGGCAGCCGCTTTCCCGGAAGTTATTTCTTCCCGTATTTTCTTCTCTTTATTTTCCGCATACGCGAGAACTGTCCGGAATGTATCCCCCGGAAGCGCTCTGGAGCTTTTGCTCAGGGAACCGTCTTTGTTCCTCCCCACCGGGATCAGCAGCGAACTTCCCGTCAGGTCTCTCTCCAAATGAGCGATCACGGCTTCATCCCCGTTTACAAGGCCGTCCAGACGCAGTTCTTTTAAAATGCTCTTCTCCACATCCTCATCGCTGTCTTTTCTGTCGACAACAGGATCCTGGATCCGGTAGTAAAATATTCCCGCAGGAACGATATCTCTTCCCGGAAATTTCCGTTTTTCCACATTCATGGCGGCATTCAGATACACCGGCAGCTGCATCTGCAGTCCGTGATACAGCGCTGTAATGTCAAAGCTCTTCATCCCGGTCTTGTAATCCGTCACCTTAACGTACACACAATTATCCGAATCATCCTCGCAGATATCGATCCTGTCGATCTTGCCGCTGCCGAACTTCAGCTCATAACCGCCGGGCACAAAATCCCCTTTCTCAAGCTGCTTAGTAAGCGCCCAGACCGACCTGCGGATCAGCCGTTTTATCCTGGAGATCATATATTCATTTCTTGCGGAGCTGAACAGGACAGTATTCCCGTAGTCAAGAACGCTCTCCTCCACACTCTCATCGATCAGCTCGTCCCTTAAATCATCCGGCAGTTCCTCCCAGCGCATCTTTTCCCGGTCCGCTTTTCTGGAGAAGCGCTCCAGCGACTGGTGCGCGATATTTCCCAGATCCATCGCCTCAAAACCGTACTCTTCGCGGTCTGAGAGCCGCAGCCCGTAGCTCAGGAAATGAGCATACGCACAGGAAGCGAACTGCTCCATCCGGGTAACGCTGATCCGCTCCGGGTCCGGATATAACTGTTTCGCCCGCGCTGTTCCCAGATCAGGATACTCCCGTCTCAGGAATCCTGCGCGAAGGATCTCTTCCATAGAATTACTGCTGCAGTCATCCTGCCGGAACCATGTATACAGTTCTTTCCACTCGCTGTCCACACCGGACCTCCGGTCTCGGATCCCCTCCGCCACTTTCAGGACGCCTGTCTTTCTCGTGATCTCAGACTCCGACATCTTCCGTTTCTCTTCGTCGATCGTCTTTAAAGCAGGAAACAGGCGACGGATATCTGATATGAGATATGCCGGCCGCAGACTTTTTCCATCCCCGGATACTTTCGCCCAGGACAGGTACAAATATTCCGACGGTTTGGTCAGATTCATATAGAGATAAAATTTCTGTGTGTACATTTCCTCTTTCGGCCCCGGAGAGAGCGTGATATCTCCTTTTGCGAACTGCTCTCTGTCGCGTTCGGAGAGAAGCCCTCTGGCCCCCGCATTTCCCGGAAGAAGAGTATCATTCGCTCCCACGAAGAACAGCGCCTTGATATTCTTGATCCTTGTACGCTCCACATCGCCGATGACTACCTGATCCAGGCTTGGCGGGATAACGCCCACCTTCGCCTCTTCAAGCCCCGCATCCAGCAGGTCACAGTATTCTTTCAGAGAGATCTTCTCATCGCCCAGGAGCTCGACGAACTTATCGAACAGCCCGATCACGATCCGGTAAATCTGAGAGTATTCCTTTGCCAGGGCAAGCTCTCCTTTGTCCTGAAAATCCTGCTCCATGGCGCTGAGTTTCTCCTGCATCTTCTCTGCTGAAATAAACTCATAGACTGCCATCGTCACATCCCGCACAGTCTTCCTTCTCTGTTTGAGCACGAACACAAGATCCTGGATCTTCTCCACGAACCGTACTCTCAGATGATTCAATTCCTGCAGCTCTGCTTCTCCCGTTTCCGAAGTCCTTCTCACCCATGCCTGCTGCCATTTTTTGTAGCCTTTTATCCCCAGTGCCAGACAGTAATTCTCCATCCGGTCCACCTCTTCATCCTTGAAGCCGCACAGCCCTGTGCGAAGGAAACGGAACACACTGTCATAGGTAAAGTTTTCCTCCGCCATGGCAAGCAGGCTCCTCAGATACTCTACGAAGGCATTGAGCAGGACACTCTTCTTATGATCCATAAACACCGGAATATCAAATATATCACACGCCTTTTCAAGCGCGTCCGCATATACATTCATATCCGCCGTGATCACTGCAATATCACGGTAACGGTATCCCTTCTCCCTCACCAGATAACGTATACTCTCTGCCACATACTGTGCTTCTGAGCGGGGATTGCGGGTCTCATGAAGGGAGATCGCGCCCGTACTGTCACACTGCTTTCCGGAATACCGGAACAACTCCGACTCAAGGAACGCCATCTCCTCATTATGCTCAAACCTTTTCGGCGGTTTCCCGTACAGATATACAGGATCTTCCACTCCTGTCTTTGTGTCGTGCGCGATCTTCACAAGAGAAGTCACCATCTGTTTGCTCAGTGCAAAGAGCTGATAAGGATGCCGGTACACAAACGGATCTTCCCTCGCGTCCATTTCCACCGTGATCATGACCTTGTCGCACACTTTCAGAAGCTCGCCCAGCAGACGATCCTGCACCGGCGTAAATCCGGTAAACCCGTCCATCGCCACGACGCTCCCGCGTAAGATCCCCGAGCGCGGCACCGCATCGCTCAAGACATCCAGCATTTCTTCTTTTGTAATATATTTCTCACTTAAATAATCCTCAAATCCCTCATAGACTTTCCGTATATCTTTCAATTTATAATAGAGATAGCTGTCCGGACTGATACTGTCCATGAACTCGTCAAGACTCTCGTAACTGACGCCATACTGGGTAAACTCCGATATAACTGACTTCACCTCACTGATATACCCCTGCTTTTTCAGATTTCCCTTCAGTACTGTAAGCTCATCCTCATAATTTCCCGCAATCTTTCTAAGGATCAGATTCTTTCCCTCATCATCCAGCACCGTCCGGTTATCCTGCCCCACCTCTTCGAATACTCTGTGAGCCAGCCTTCCGAAACTCAAGACGTCGATATTCATGATTCCACCCCTCGGATGCATGAGGCACAGATCCTTCTGCGTCTGCATGGTAAACTGCTCCGGCACGAGGACAAGATAATTCTTCTCCGGGTGCCGGATGGACTGCTCTATGATACTATGGTACAGGCAGTGTGATTTACCGCTGCCGGAATTGCCGAATATAAATTGTAATGACATACGTCTCCTCCCTGGTGTCATGGTCACGCCGAAAATCAGAATTCATCAGTGATTATATCATACTGCATGTTTTCTGTCATTTTTCTCACGCCATAAGTTACGATTGACATCCCCCTCCTTTTCTGTTATTCTTTGTGCAGAATAAAGAAAACATTTGTCTGTTTTGTCATGTGATCGCAGGAAAGTAATCGTAACAGTTCATCCATGTGCCGGATACCGTATGACAGAAGGACCGCGGAATTTACTTTCCCGCGGTCCTTTTTGCGCGATATGCCCGGCAAGCGGCCGCCATGCCTGCATGAGCGGACATTTACCGGACAGCACCCCGGTCATATCGTAGTGGTATTATAAAAGGAGGCAGATCGATATGTCACTGATACAGGTCAGCAATCTGACTTTTACTTATGAAGACAGTTTTGAACCTGTCTTTGAAAATGTTACTTTCCAGATCGATACAGACTGGAAGCTTGGATTTATCGGCAGGAACGGCAAAGGGAAGACTACATTCCTGCGCCTTCTGACCGGTACATATGAATACTCCGGCTCTATCCTTACTTCCGTCGACTTTGAGTATTTTCCTTATCACGTAGAAAATAAGGATCTGCTCACCTATGAAGTTGCCGAAACCGTCAACCCTGCCATGGAACAGTGGGAGCTCCTGCGTGAACTGAATCTGCTCGATGCGGATGCAGAGATCTTATATCGCCCGTTTTGTTCACTCAGTTTCGGAGAGCAGTCGAAGGTACTGCTGGCCGCGCTCTTCCTCAAAGAACACGCCTTTCTCCTGATCGATGAGCCGACCAGCCATCTGGACGCCGCGGCACGGGATAAAGTTGCGGAATATCTCTCCCACAAGAAAGGCTTCATCCTCGTCTCCCATGAACGGGATTTTATCGACCGATGTGTGGATCACGTCCTCGTACTCAACCGCAGAACGATCGAAGTCTGTAAAGGGAACTTCTCTTCCTGGTACAGAGATAAGACAGCGCGTGATGAAACAGAGCGCAGACAGAATGAGCGTCTGAAAAAAGATATCGTTAAATTAAAGGAAGCTGCCAGGCGTACAGAACGCTGGTCTGACAAAGTGGAGAGCACTAAGACCGGAAACCGCGTCGCGGGGCTGCGCCCGGACCGGGGATACATCGGCCATCAGGCCGCTAAAATGATGAAGCGCTCCAAAACTCTGGAGCGCCGGCGTGATAATGCTGTTCAGGAAAAGGAAAAGCTCTTAAAGGATGTCGAATCTCTCGACTCACTGAAACTCAATATACTCAAACACCACAGCAGCCGTCTCGTCGCCCTGAAGGATCTGACCATCCGTTACCCGGATGCGGAGGGACCGCTTCTTGAGAACTTTTCTATGGAGATCCATCCCGGCGACCGGATTGCTCTTTCCGGAAAGAACGGCTGCGGTAAATCCAGCCTGATCCGCCTTATCCTTGGAGAGGATGTGCCACACACAGGCGAACTATATACAGCCGGAGGGCTGAGTATCTCCTACATCTCTCAGGATACGTCTTACCTGCGCGGCAACCTCTCAGAGTTCGCCTCAGAATACGGGCTGGACGGCTCGCTCTTTCGCACCGTTCTGACAAAGCTCGGGCTGGAACGCCCTCAGTTTGAGAAGCAGATTGAAACTTACAGCGAGGGTCAGAAGAAAAAAGTACTTCTGGCAAAATCCCTCTGCGAACCCGCCCATCTCTTTGTATGGGATGAGCCTCTGAATTATATCGATGTCTTTTCCCGCATGCAGCTCGAGGATCTGCTCCTCTCCTGCTGCCCGACCATGCTCTTTGTAGAACACGACCGTACTTTCAGGGAGAAGATAGCCACGAGAGTCATCGAGCTGTAGACTAAATTTACCGGCTGCACGCTCATCCCTGAAATTTCCGGAAGAAAAAGCTCTGTGCAAATGAACATTCCATTTTTCACAGAGCTTTTGTCTTATAAAGTTCATCACTTGCGTGAATCCCCGGCTTATGCCATCTGTCAGACACTTATCTGATCAGTTCCTGCAGTTTGCTCTTTGGTACTGCGCCTACCTGCTTTCCTGCAACCTCTCCGTTCTTAAAGGAGATAAATGTAGGAATACTCATAACACCATATTTCTGTGCGACCGCCATCTCCTCATCGATGTTGATCTTGCACACTTTTACATTGCTCTCCTCACCGGCGAGCTCCTCAACGACCGGTCCCATCATCTTACACGGTCCGCACCAGTCTGCATAGAAATCAACCAGCACTGTCTGGTCCGCCTGTAATACTTCCTGATCAAAATTATCTGTCGTCAACTTTACAACTGCCATTTTT
The DNA here is from genome assembly GCF_008691045.1 of Mediterraneibacter catenae. GTDB lineage: Bacteria > Bacillota > Clostridia > Lachnospirales > Lachnospiraceae > Mediterraneibacter > Mediterraneibacter ornithocaccae. The sequence continues at coordinate 169,715 of NZ_VMSO01000001.1, read as the reverse complement.
ATATCCTCCTATACACTATTTGAATCAAATCTATGTGATTATTATACCACTTTCTTTTGTCTTTTCAGTGACAAAATCACATTTCTCCTCTATATCTTTCCGAGCTTTCCCGCATCCAGTACTGTGACCTTTCCCCTTGTCAGCTTTACAAGCCCGTCCGCCTGGAACTGCTTCAGGATCCTCGTCACAACCTCTCTCGCTGTCCCGGCATCTTTTGCGATATCCTCATGCGTAAGTTTCAATTCGTCTCCGCCTTCCAGCGCCCTGTGCTCGAGCAGCGCTCCCGCGATCCTGGACGCCACATTAGAAAATACGAACTGATTGAACAGCCACATAATATCCGAAAATTTCTCTGAGATCATCTCCATAGTGTAGTCTTTCACCGCGCCGTTCTCATCATACAGTTTTCGGTACACTTTCTTCGGAATCGTGTAGATCTCACAGTCGGTCTCCATCTCCATATCCAGTTCGATATCCATGCCATTTAACATACAGGCCGCGCTCAGAATACTCACATCCCCGTCAAGCAGCCGGAAAAGAGTAATATCTCCGCCTCCCGGAGACGTAATAAATACACGTGCCCTTCCCTTTCCGATAATCTGAACGCCCGCACATTCTCCGCCTCCGAAATGTATCCGGGTCTTTTTCGCACACTGATTCCTAGTCGTATTATTTTCCATCTCAGCTCTCTGAGCTTCTGTCAGGTTTTCCCAGAAAGGGAAAGCATCTCTAAATAAATCCGTATTCATCTCCACCTCCGCCTTATCTCGAATTATATAAGATTATTTCACGTATGTAAAGCGGCTTGTCGGTCATCCAAATTTAGTGTTTTATTATCAATTCATAATGTTATCGTCACACTTTCGTCACATTTTAGAAATAAACTGTTCCATATCGAAGGGAGTATAATGCATATGACTGATGAACAATATTACACACTGATCCATCCTTATCAGGATGCCATGAATCTGATCCTTACCCGGCTCAAGATACTGAATCACACTGCTTATGAGAATGAGGATTTTCAGCCGATTCACAGTATCACAAACCGTATAAAAGAAAAGGAAAGCATTGAAAATAAACTGGTTAAAAAACGCGTCTCCACAAGCATGCAGGATGCAAAATCTTTCCTTCAGGACATAGCAGGCATCCGTGTAATCTGCTTCTTTGAAAAGGACATCCGTCATCTTGTAGAATGTCTGAAAAAACAGTCTGACCTGATTGTGATCAAAGAGAAAGACTACATAACCGCGCCAAAGCCGAACGGCTATCGCAGTTATCATGTGATTATCGGCGTTCCTATCTATTATATGGACGGTATGGAGTACTATCCGGTCGAAATCCAGTTCCGTACAATATCCATGGATTTCTGGGCTGCAATGGAACACCGAATCTGTTATAAAAACCAGCCGTTCAATGAGCTTGAAATGAAAAACGCCTTCCTGCAGTATTCAGAAATACTGGAAAAGATGGAGAAGTCCTTTGAAGTATACAGTGAGAACTGCAGCTAAGACCTGCAAGACTGAAAACAGGCGGAATGAGGTGTATCAGTATCCTCATTCCGCCTGTTTCCGGATATTCTCTTCCGCAGGATTATCACTGACTGATTTTTATTACAGTCTCTCACTGCTTGAATTCATGAACTTATACTCGGCCACTGACCGGTCGAATCCTTTGATATGGCGGTACAGCCACTCGATCACATTTTTATTCACCTGCTCGACAAAAGCATCTGACGGTCCCTCTTCCTCCTCAAGCATGTTGTAGAGATCTTTTACTACCTGACGAAGTTTGTCGTGCTCTTTCTTATGCTCTGCGATGCCCGGATAATTGATCGACTCCTGGAGTTTCTCCTCCTCGCCAAAATGGAACTCTGTATAATCTGCCAGGTAATCCAGTGTCTTTACTGCAACAACCTTATCTTTGCTCGTCTCACAGCTGTCCAGAAGTTTGTTGATCTTATCGATCAATTCCTTATGCTGTGCATCGATCATCTCATTGCCGGTTACCAGGCTCTCGTCAAATTCTGCTCTCATTAATCAGTACCTCCTGTTTTACAATATTCTCAGTAACTAAAACATTTTCTCTATTATACATCAGACCGCACCGTTTTTAAACCGTATAATCATCTCATTTGTCAGGCTGTCCCTGGACGGCTCAACCGGAATCTCTTCCCGCTCAAACCACTCGGCAAGCGCCAGCTCGTCCTGATCGAGCGTTATCTTATCTTCTCCGTCAAGATCACAGTAGAATCCCATCAGAAGTGTGTCGGAAAACGCCCACGGCTGACTCTTATAATAACGGATATTCTTCACCTTCAGCCCGACTTCCTCCATGACTTCCCGGGCAACAGTCTGCTCGACCGTCTCCCCGATCTCGGTAAAGCCTGCAAGGAGTGCATATTTCTTATATGCTCTCCCGGCATATTTGGACATCAGGATGCGGTTCCCGTCCGTAACCCCGATAATGACAGCCGGACAGATCTTCGGATATTCCATATTACGGCAGTCTTCGCAGTAGAGCATCCGCTCTTTTTCAGAGCGGCGCATCATCTTTCCGCACCTTCCGCAGTATTTATGATTTTTATACCAGTTGTAGAGCTGATATCCCGTGATTCCTGCAAAAGCATGATACTGGGGATCTGCATTGCGGAACACCTCTGTATTCTCCATTGTAAATTCGGACAGAGGCTCTCTGTTGATTTCCTGTACAAGATAATATCTCTCATCATCTACAGAAAACAGATATATGTAATCTTCATATATTTCTTCATTCAGCCTCTCGATTTCCCGGAATCTGGGGAATGTAATGCCTTCCTCCGTCTTTTTCAGAAGCACCGCATGTTCCTCATAATACAGTGCATAGCTGTCTTTATCCGGCGGCACGGGATCATACTGATTATTCAAATGCCGCGGTTCGATATCCTGGATCATGATACATCTCCTGTTTCTTTTAAATTCTCGCTACAGATTTCTGACTTTAAAGTCTCTCTGCGCCTCTCTCTTCTGATCTTTCTTCGCGATATCCGCTCTCTTGTCATAGAGTTTCTTACCTTTCGCGAGACCGATCTCTACTTTCACCAGACTTCCGCTGAAATACACTTTCAGCGGAACAACAGTGATTCCCTGTTCTTTCATCTTACCGAAAATCTTGAGGATCTCCTTCTTGTGCAGCAACAGCTTACGTACCCTCAGCGGATCTTTATTAAAGATATTCCCTTTTTCATAAGGTGAAATATGCATGCCGTAAATATACATTTCCCCGTCTTCAACACGGATAAATGATTCTTTGATGCTGCATTTTCCCATGCGCAGGGATTTGACTTCCGTACCATGGAGTACAATCCCTGCTTCATATTTTTCAAGGATAAAATAATCATGATATGCTTTTTTATTATTGGCGATAAGTTTTACTTCTGCCTTAGCCATATATATTAACACTCCTTTGCCCGCGCATGTGCAGGGACTTCATCTCTGCTTTCCCGCAGAATCCCCTGTATTCACGATACAATTTCAAAATTAACTGTTCTCTGCAGCTTGTCTGCATCAGCAACACGTACCCGCACAGTCTGTCCGAGTTTGTATGTTTTTCCGCTGTGTTCTCCAACCAGTTCGTATGTCTGCTCTGCGAATTCGTAATGATCATCCCGCATATCTGCCACATGCACAAGCCCTTCAACCGTATTGGCAAGCTCTACATAGACGCCCCACTTCGTCACTCCGGAGATTACGCCGTCATATTCTTCTCCGATATGGGAGCGCATATATTCGGCCTTCTTCATCTTGACCACTTCACGCTCTGCTTCTTCAGCCCTCCGCTCGCGGTCACTGCACTGGGCTGCAACGCGGGAGAGTATCTCCTCATAATGCGAGATCCTGTCCTCATTCAGCCGCCCTCTCAGGTTTTCTTTGATGATCCGGTGTATCTGAAGATCCGGGTATCTCCTGATCGGCGAAGTGAAGTGTGTATAGTACTTTGCCGCAAGTCCGAAGTGCCCCGTATTCTCCGTAGTATACCGCGCCTGTTTCATGGAGCGGAGCGTCAGTCTGCTGATCAGCGCTTCTTCGGGCGTTCCGTCCACCTTGTCCAAAAGTTTCTGTATCTCCTTCGGACGTACTTCATTGCGGACATGGATATGATATCCGAAATTATTGATAAATGTACTGAGCTTCCGTATTTTATCTTCATCCGGCACTTCGTGAGTCCTGTAAATGAACGGCAGCTCTCGCCAGTAGTATTCCTCTGCAACGGTCTCATTTGCCATCAGCATAAAATCCTCAATGATCTTTGTTGCATCGTTCCGCTCATATGGCCTGATATCAACCGGCTTTCCGTTTTCATCGAGGATCACTTTCGTTTCCGGGAAATCAAAGTCAATAGATCCCCGTCTCCCTCGCCGTTCTCTCAGTATATCCGAAAGTTTTTTCATGCTCAGGAGCATCGAGACAATTTCCTGATCTGTCCCGGTTTCCTCTGTATTGTCCTCAAGTATCTTCGCAACACCATTGTAGCTCATTCTCTTGTCCACATGAATGACTGTTTCCGCAATCTCATGATCGATCATTTCTCCTGCCTGATCAAATGTCATAATACATGACAATGCCAGCCTGTCCTCTCCGGCATTCAGTGAACATATTCCATTTGACAGTTTATGGGGCAGCATCGGTATAACACGATCGGCAAGATACACACTCGTGCCCCTTTCAAAAGCCTCTCTGTCAAGGGCACTGTTCTCCTGCACATAATTAGTGACATCCGCGATATGCACGCCCAGGACATAATTGCCGTCTATCGTCTGCAGGGAGACAGCATCGTCCAGGTCCTTCGCATCCTCGCCGTCTATCGTCACCATCAGCCAGTCCCGCAGGTCTTTTCTTCCCGCTCTGTCTGCTTCGCTCACTTCTTTTGATACTCTCACTGCCTGATTCAGTACCTTCTCTGAAAATTCCGTCGGAATTCCCGCATCCATCACAACAGACAGTATATCTGTTCCCGGATCATTAATGTGTCCGATGATTTCGACGACAGTCCCCTCCGGTTTCATATTCTCACCGCCGTAGGAGGTCAGCTCCACCACGACTTTATGCCCGTTCATCGCTCCCTTTTCTTTGCCTGCAGGAATATAAATATCCTTCAGGTATCTCTGATTATCAGGACGCACAAACCCGAAATTTTTGCTTTTTTCATAGAGTCCCACAATATGCACCACACTGTGCGAGAGTATTCTCACAATCTTTCCTTCCCTGCGCCTTCCCGATGGTGCCGCCGTGATAATATACTCTACCTGGTCTCCCTGAAATGCTCCGGATATATTCTCCTCTGGAATGAATACATCTTCCGCGCCGTCTTCCGGCGTTACGAACCCGAATCCTCTCGCATTGGCCTGAAAGACTCCTTTCAGGCGCACAGCCTGACCCTTGCTGTATTTCCCTCTTTTTGACAGCGATATCTTTCCTTCTTCCACAAGTACGTCAAGGACCTCTTTCAGATCGTCCCTCTGTTCGCGGGGAATCTGGAGCACAATTGCTATCTCTTTTATTTTCATAGGTACATACATATCATCGCTGATGAAGTCCAGTATCACCTTTTTTCTCTTTTCAAATGTCTGATCCATATCTGTTTCTCCGTCTCTATATCAACATTCTTCTCTGGACAAAACATAAGCACTCTATGTCCGTTATAGAGTGCTTACGTGATTATTATCTTCTGATATAGTGCATTTGATACCATCACAGCGTTTTACGGCCGATAATTTACCGTCGTCCGCTGCATTAATTAAAGATCTTAAGGTTGAGAACCACAGCCAGTACAATGAAAAGAACCGCTACCACACGGGTTACTTTTACAAGAGTTCCTTCCATGGAACGTCCTTTATTATGTCCCCAATATGTGTCTGCTGCTCCGCTGATCGTACCCAGTCCTGCTGACTTTCCCTCCTGAAGAAGAATGATCGCAGCTAATGCAATGCAGTCTATAACAAAGATGATCGTTATCACGGTCTTTAAGATATCCATCTCTACACCTCCTGCGGATAAACCACGATTATTCTACCACAATTACGGGATCATTGCAAGACAAACTAAAAGAGCCCGAATATTTTCTCGCGAAATGCGGAGTAGATCGAATCATAATCTGTATACTGGATGTCGCTGTCCTTAAAACGGCGGCTCCACTCATCGCGTATATGGTCGGCGATAAGCTTTGCATCTTCATGCCCGGTTTTAAGGATTGCCGGGAAAATATAGTAGATCATGAAGAAATTCAGATCGAGCTGGACAACACCGTCAATCCTCCCTTTTTTCGGTGATGTGAATTTTCGTTCCACACATTCCGCAAAGGTACGTGCAATCTCATCTGCCGCTGCTTCTTTGTCATCTGCATTTTCCGTCAGTATTGTCATTTCCTGAAAATAATGCCCATATCTGCCCAGGAAATCTTCCATATTGCTCTTATAATTTTTTTTCTTGAGCTTTTTCATCATCGGTTTCATATTTTCAAAAACAATTTCTACATGATCCAGCATGTGATATCCTCCGTCTCTGGTATTTCTGTAAACAGCCTTATCTTTTGTGATCAGTCGGTAACTACGCCTTTCTGCAGCATAATATTCGCATAGAGTGCAGATTCTCCTGTAGCAATAATGGCGTATACTTTCTTAGCCTCTTCATAGAATGCAAAGCGCTCAATGTTCCCGACAACGGCATCTCCTCTGTCGTCATGTTTTCGGATTATCTCCTTGTAGGTATCCCAGATCGGAGTTTCCACATCGTCTCCCGGCATTACTTCCATAAGGTTTACAGGATGCTCTACGTATGTATCAAGCGGAAATACTTGAAGTATAGCATCCAGCAGTTCCGGAACTCCATGTCCGTCACAGCGGATCACGATTGCATCCTTTCCCATGGATTCTGCCGGAAAGTTTCCATCTGAAATAACCAGTCTGTCGCTGTGTCCCATCTCTGCTAATACTTTCAGAAGCTCAGGTGACAGGATCTTCGGGATTCCTTTTAACATAATGATGTCCTCCTCGATATAATATTTTTCTTTTAAAAAGGAACCGGGAATTTCCCGATTCCTTTTCTTTCCAGGCTGGCTCATCCCAGCCTGTATGCACGTTTTAATTTAAATCAGATTTTAGTATTTTTTCCAAATGACTGTTGTTGATTAGTCATACAGGTTAGGAGCGATGTCCTCTTCTTCCATGTTGGAAGCATCATACCAGTAGCTGTCTGTAGGGATATCGGATACTTCTTTTCCTTCGCAGTAGTCATACAGTGCGTGGATAGCGAGGTTACCCTGATCAACAGGAGCCTGTGTAACTGCACCGATGAGTGTTCCGTCAGCAACTGCTGCTTTCAGTGTAGCACCTGCATCAAATCCTACACCAACAATACCCTCGTCCGGAGTAGCTGCAAGTACATTCAGGTTCTGGTTAGCTGTGAGGACACCCTCTGCTGTAACCTGGTTGGAACCGAAGATAGCGATCGTATCATCTTTGTTCATGATGTTGGAAGCCTCTGTAGCGGACAGCTCAACTGTTGTCTGAGCCGGTACGGCTACTTCAATGATAACGTCTGCTGATCCCTCATCACCGTTGTTCTCAACCTGGTCTACATAGAACTGGTTACCGATAACTGCTACTGTCTTTCCGTCAGCCTCGATGAGCTCTTTCATCTTGTTGATGAATCCCATACCACGACCGGAAATGTTAGCTGATGTAGCATCCTGGTTAACTTCACCGATTCTAACCGGCTCTGTTGCATTTGCAATTGTATCTTTGATTACATTATACATATTTTCTGCTGCAACAGCACCTGCTGCCTCGTTGTCTGTAGCGATTGTAGCGATTACAGATCCTTCCGGAGCGTCCGGCACACCTGTATCGAAGCATACTACCGGGATATCTGCGTCAAGTGCATCCTGAAGAGAATCAAGAACTGCATTCTGGTCATTTGCTGCAAGAGCGATACCATCCGGATTCTGGCTGATCGCGTTATTCAGCATATTAACCTGATCGGCAATATCAGACTCAGCATTCGGTCCTGTTGTGTTAACCTTAACGCCAAGTTCTTCTTTTGCTGCTTCAATTCCCTGGATAGCTGCCTGCCAGTATGTAGACTGGAAGCTCTTTACTACGACTTCAAATGTATAATCTCCGCCGCCTGAGCTATCTTCCTCTGATGTCGCTGCATCGCCATTGTCTGAGGTTGTAGCCTCATCTCCGCCGCCGCAGCCTGCCAGAAGCCCTGCTACCATACATCCGCCGAGTAATACTGCTAATACTTTCTTTTTCATATTTCATATCCTCCTGAAATAATTTTTGCGACCATTTTGAAAGATATACTTCTGTCAGTCCGCATATAGTACAGATACCGTGCATATATCTGTATATTCCAATATATACGCACATCAATTCGCTGATCCTTCCGGCATGGTCTGCCTTTACTTGGTTTCTATAGTAACAGCCGGCAGACATTTTACTGCTGATACAGCTCCCGGCTGTTATCTATCACTGAAATTAAATTGATTATTGTCCTGACTCTTTCTTTCTCTTAAAGATATCGATCAATACAGCTATGATCAGGACAAAACCTGTAATGATCTGCTGCCAGTTCGCAGTCAGTCCGATGAACGGAAGTCCTGTCTTCAACAGACAGATAACAAAGACACCGATCAGAGTACCTGTAACATTTCCTACGGCACCTGACATAGACACACCGCCGACGATTGCACCGCCGATTGCATCCATCTCAAATCCGGCGCCGCTGCCCGGCTGAACTGTAGCGAAAATTGCCGAGTAAGCAATTGCTGCAAGCCCTGCAAAGAGTCCGCAGATCACATATGCCATTATATGGTAAAACTTAACATTGACTCCTGAAAGCCTTGTTGCTTCTTTATTACTTCCGATCGCACGTGTGTAACGTCCCATCTTTGTGTGGTTCAGTACGAAACTCATGATGATAACCAGAAGGATGATCCAAAGAAAACCGATCGGAATGTTCTGACCGCCCATCTGAATCTTGAAGATACTTCTGAACCATCCGCCTTCCTGTCCTGCTGCCGGCCACGGAATACCATAGCCGCCTACTACAAACGCACCAAAACCACGGGTGATCATACAGGTACACAAAGTTGCCAGAAATGGCGGCAGATCCATCAGTGCCACCAGGCATCCGTTAATAATACCGAAAACAATACCGATCAAAATAGTTACAAGCATCCCTACCGCGACCGGCATTCCATGCTGACGCACCAGAAGTCCGCCGATCAGCGAGTAACAGATCAGACCTGTTCCGATTGAAAGGTCAACACCGCCTGTCAGAAGCGGGAACGTAACACCGATTGCCATCAACGCGATATAGTAAGAATAATCAAGAATACTTACTACCGTTGTATACTTTCTGAATCCGGGGCTCATTGCACTGAAAAAGATAAACATTACAATGACGATGATCAGGACGATAAATTGCTGACCGCCCATTTTGTCAATGAACGACTTATTCGTGCCGGCCGTTTTACTTACTGATTTATTTGCCATCACATTTTCCTCCCTAACTAATCTCTCTTGTAGCCATGTTCATGATATTTTCCTGTGTAGCCTCGGAAATATCCAGTTCACCGGTCTTCTTGCCTTCACACATAACGACAATCCTGTCGCTCATACGCAAGATTTCGGTCATTTCTGAGGAAACCATTATAATGGCTTTGCCTTCTGCTGCAAGCTGGTTCATCAGCTTATAGATTTCATTCTTAGCTCCGACATCGATACCTCTTGTCGGCTCGTCGAAAATGAGAATATCACAGTTTCTTGTCAGCCATTTTGCAATAACGACTTTCTGCTGGTTACCACCTGACAGATTTACAACAAGCTGGTCAACGCTTGGTGTCTTCGTTGCAAGTGACTCCACATATTTGTTTGCGACTTCTTTCTCTTTCTTCTTATTGATAAACGGACCGTTGGAGAATTCGTCAAGATCAGCCATCGTCGTGTTCTCTGCCACCGACTTCTGAACAACAATACCGTATCTCTTTCTGTCCTCCGACAGATAACCGATACCGTGCTTAACTGCATCCTGCGGGCTCTTAATAGTAACCTTCTGCCCGTTAATGTAGATGTCACCGCTGTCGATCGGGTCTGCTCCAAACAGCGCTCTCATCGTCTCGGTACGTCCTGCGCCCATCAGTCCTGAGAAGCCGAGCACTTCACCTTTATGAAGTTCAAAGCTTACATCCTGAACCATCTTGCCCGCATTAAGATGATCTACCTTCAGCACAACCGGCGATCCCTTAGGTGTCATGTTCTGAGTCTTCGGATCTTCGTAGATCACACGGCCGACCATCATGTTAATGATATCATCTTTTGTACAGTCTTTCGTAATCAGAGTACCTACATAAGCACCGTCACGCATAACCGTCACACGGTCTGTAATCACCTTGATCTCATCCATACGGTGGGAAATATAAACAATACCCAGCCCCTGGTCTCTCAAATCGCGGATGATCTTGAACAGCTCTTCAATCTCCGACTCCGTCAGAGCTGCTGACGGCTCGTCAAAGATGATAACCTTCGCCTTATGGGAAATTGCTTTTGCAATCTCACACATCTGCTGCTTTCCGACTGTCAGCTTACTCATCGTCTCCTTCGGATCAATATCAATATGCATCCTGTCAAAAAGCTTCTTTGCTTCCTCGTTCATCTTTTTGTCATCAATACGGATACCCTTCTTAAACTCACGTCCGATGAAAATATTCTGGGCAACTGTCAGATGACCGAGCATATTCAGCTCCTGATGCACGATTACGACTCCTGCATCCTGCGCTTCTCTTGTATTATGAAATTCTACTTCTTTTCCTTCATATGTAATTGTTCCGGAATCTTTTTTATAGATACCTGTCAGCACCTTCATTAATGTTGACTTTCCGGCACCGTTTTCTCCCATGAGTGCGTGTACTTCACCTTTTCGGACTTCCAGATCTACATGGTCCAGTGCATGAACACCCGGGAAAGATTTGTCGATTCCCTTCATTGTTAATATAACTTCGCCCATATTCTTTACCCTTGCCTTTCTCAATCACACTTACTGATTTCCATGTACCGTCTTTAGTTCTTCCTGCGTCTTGCCACAACGTCAGCGAATACTGCAACGATAACGATAATTCCTGTGATGATCAGCTGAAGGTTCTTATCAAGGCCAAGCGCCATAATTCCTTCCTGAAGGAGTGAAATAATGAACACGCCTATGATCGTACCACTGATCGATGCAAGTCCGCCTGCCATGGATGTTCCGCCCATTACGCATCCGGCGATTGCCTCATTGTTATACTGGTCACCATAACCAGGCTGTACCGTTGAATATGCGCCTACAAAGAAGATTGCCGCGATGCCGACCAGAAGTCCGCAGACAACATATGCCGACATTTCCCATTTTTTTACATTAACACCAGAAAGTCTTACAGCTTCCTTGTTGCTTCCAAGAGAAAGGATATAGCGTCCCATCTTTGTCTGATTCAGAAGAATAGCACAGACAACTGCAATAACAATCAGGATAATCAGACCTACCGGAATATCTTCGATCGTTACCAGATTTCTGAACCATCCGCCCTCCTGACTGGACTGCGGCCAGCTTACAGACTGTGTCTTAGTAAATACTGATGCAAGTCCTTTTGCTATGTTCATGCTCGCCATGGATGTAATGAATGACGGCACATTCCAGTACGCCACCAGGTATCCGTTGAAAATACCGAATGCAAGTCCGATCACCAGGCTTATCAGCAGCGCTGCCGGCATCGGCATGCCGTACATTGTAAAACAGAAGCCTGCCATCAATGCGCAGCAGAACATAACCGGTCCTATGGAGAAATCAATTCCTCCTGTCGCAATGACAAACGTAACTGCCAGTGATAAAAATCCCAGGAAGTACGCATAGTTCAATGCGCTTAAGATACGGCGCATACCGAAGAAATCGCCTCCGGTCAGGGCGCAGAACAGTCCGTACATCAGGAGCAGTACGATGCACAGCACGATTCTGTTAAATCCCACCTTTTTGACTAAAGGATTTTGTTTGATACTTTCCACTTTTCTTCCTCCCATCTTTTCATTCGATGAATTGTTCTGATTCATGGTGCCTCATTTTTAAGTAATGATTCTCCCATTCCTCATTCGTTTGCGCGTAACGGTTCGCTTTTTCCCTATACATTTTTGTTTGCAGTTTTCAGGCATTTTTGACATTTATCATAAATAAAAAGTGCCCGTATAGTGAAATTATACAACTGCTTTTACCCTTTGTCAACAAAAGCGAACTTTTTAAAAGCGAACCGGTTCGCTTTTGTCGTATTGACCAAAGTCAGATTGATATTATGGAGTTTACGGCTCTTTTTCTGTACATAATGCCCAAATTTTCTAAAGATTTCGGATTGAATCTCCCTCCCGTATTCCGGCGCTGAAACTTATCCTGAGAGGCCCGCCTTCTTCCTCGTGCGAAATGCGTTTCAAGAGCAGTTCGACCGCTCTTTTCGACATTTCTTCCATAGGCTGGGCCACGATCCAGAGTCTCGGCCGGATCACCTTTGACATAAGCAGATCATCAAAACCGATAATTGACACGTCCCTGGGACACGTAAACTGCGACTCGTTTACCGCCATTATACCGCCAAGCGTGGTATCGTAATTGCTCAGGATCACCGCAGTAGGTGGTTCAGGCAGTTCCAGAAGGCCTTTCATCCCCTGATACCCAAGTTCAAAAGAATGTCTTCCGTACACACGGTAAGCATCAGGGATCAGAATCCCTGCGTCCGACAGTGCATCTTCGAACCCTTTCATCCTCTCCATTCCGGTGTATTCGATATTAGATGCAACAAGTGCAATCCTGTTATGCCCCCGCCTGATCAGCTTATTTGTTGCCCGCAGCATTGCTGTTCTGTTGTCAATCTCGATACAGTCAAACTCCTCGTTACGAAAAGCCCGGTCCAGCAGCACCACCGGCACATCCGCTTTCCTTGCAGATTTTAAAAACGTCCCATTCAGGCTGACGGCAAACACGAGGATACCGTCTACTTTTCTGTTCAACAGGAACTGAAGATTCTTCGACTCAATCTCCGCATCATTACAGGAGTCACAGATCAGCATGCCATAACCGTTCTGATGGAGTGCCTGCCCCAGATAATGAAGCATATTCCCCACGAAAATGCACTGAATATCATATACCAGGACTCCTATCGTCTTTGTACGGTTTGTGACCAGTCCTCTTGCCAGTTCGTTCACTTCATAATGTAATTCTTCGATTGCTTCTTCGATCAGTTTCCGGTTCCTCGGAAGCACATTCCCGCCATTTAAGTATTTGGAAATCGTCGCCAGGGAAAGGCCGGTCCTGTCTCTGATATCGCGAATCGTTGCAGCCATTTTTTACTCTCCTTTCGGGGAGCTGGCGAACCGTTTTATGCATTCTGTCTAATGCAATTGCTGTTTTAATTAAAACACACAGCACTTTGACAGTCAAGTCTATACAAGAATCTTTTTAAATCTCTCATATGCCTCGTCCCACTCTGCTGTATTCTGAGGCTCGTAAATCTTAATATCCTGAGAGCGTTTTATGATTTCTCGCGCCTCGCCGAGAGACTTGATATCCCCCGAAGCCATAAGCTGCAGTGCGACATTTCCCAGCACTGTAGCCTCGACCGGTCCGGCGCTCACGCGGCATCCGCAGGCGTTTGCCGTAAACTGGCACAGCAGGGCACTCTGTGTGCCGCCGCCCACCATGTAGACAGTCTGGTAATCTTTACCTGTACAGTCTTTGATCTCTTCCATCGCATGACGGTACTTCATTGCAAGACTTTCGTTGATGCAGCGGACAACCTCTCCAATGCTCTCCGGCACCGGCTGTCCGGTTCTCCTGCAGAATTCACGGATACGGCCAGGCACATCGCCTGCCGGCGTAAACTCCGGAGCATCCGGATCGATAAAGCACCGAAGCGACGGAGCCTCTTTCGCCATGATCTCCAGATCACCGAACCCGTACTCCTGACCCTCACGGATCCACTGACGGCGGCTTTCCTGGATGCACCACAGACCGATAATATTCTTAAGGAAAGAGATTTTTCTTCCATATCCGCCTTCGTTTGTTATATTGTAATACTCTGACTTGTCATTGATGATCGGCTCGGCAAGTTCGGTTCCGAGCAATGACCATGTACCGCAGCTTAAGAAGATAAAATCTTCCTCCGACGCCGGAACAGCCACAAGCGCACACTGTGTATCATGTCCCGCAACAGCCATAACATCTATCTTATCAAGTCCAAGTTCTGTGCAGATTTCATCTGTCAGTTCCCCGACTTTCGTTCCCGTAGGAACAATCTCCGGGAAGATATGCTTCGGAAGTTCCAGTGCATCGAGCACCTCATCCGACCACTGTCCTTTTCTCGCATCCAGGAGCTGTGTGGTAGACGCGATAGAATATTCCGCTTTCTTTGCTCCTGTCAGGAAATAGTTAAACAGGTCAGGCATCAGGATCATCTTATCTGCGCGGTCAAGCAGATCTTTTCTGTTCTTCAGAAGATACAGAAGCTGGAATGCAGTATTGATTTCCATAAACTGATTGCCTGTAATCTCGTAGAATTTCTGCTTGTCGATCATCTTGAAGCTTTCTGCAAGCATCCCCTCTGTCCGGCTGTCACGGTAGTGGACCGGATTCTCAAGAAGACGGCCCTCGCTGTCGATCAGGCCAAAATCAACGCCCCACGTATCAATACCGATACTCTCAATCTTTCCGCATTTTTTAGCTTTAATAAGTCCCTGCTTGATCTCAAAGAAAAGACGGAGCACATCCCAGTACATTGTACCGTTTAAGATAACCGGATCATTGGAAAAACGGTGCAGTTCTTCAATCGTGATTTTCTCACCGTCAAAAGTTCCGCACATTGCTCTGCCGCCCGAAGCGCCAAAGTCAAAAGCCAATACTTTCTTCTCCATTTTTTCCTCCTTAGACAAGAGGGTTGAAAGTTTTGCTTTCAACCCTCCCCTTTCTCTTCATACTTTATGCAAATGTCAACGATCTATTATTTGTACGGTTTGTAAAGAGCACCGTAGTTTGCGCAAGCTCTGTAATCAGCGCCTTCCTTGTCCATTCCGAATGCATTCCATGCTGCCGGACGGAAGATCTTGTCTTCCGGTACGTTATGCATAGCAACCGGGATACGGAGCATAGATGCGAATGTAATAAGATCTGCACCAATGTGTCCGTAGGAGATTGCACCGTGGTTAGCTCCCCAGTTGTTCATTACATCGTAAGCGGACTTAAATGCGCCTTCTTTGCCGTCGCATCTCGGAGCGAACCATGTACACGGCCATGTATAGTCTGTACGTTTCCACAGTGTGTCAGATACATCCTCCGGAAGTCCTACTGTCCATCCTTCTGCAATCTGAAGCATCGGTCCAAGGCCCTTTACAAGGTTCAGACGGATCATTGTAGCCGGCATCTGTACTTTTGTTTCGAAACGGCTGGAGTATCCGCCGCCGCGGAAGTATCCGAGGTCAGCCATGTTCCATGTTGTAGCGTCCATGATGGCCTGCTGGTCTTCTTCTGTTACATTCCACCATTCTTTCATAACGCCGTTGCCGTTCTCATCTTTTGCCGCACCGCTTGCATCAAGACAGCATGCTCCTGAGTTGATCAGGTGGATGATACCGCCGTTCTCTTTTGCAACACCCTCAAGATCATATCCTGTCACTCTCTTAACAGCCTCCGGGCTCCAGTATGTACGAACATCCGCGAACATCTGTGCACGGTTTGTGAGGAGTTTCATGAACAGCATTCCAAGACCGTTAAGCACGTCATTCTCTGTAGCAAGGATGTACGGCTCACGTGCTCCATCCCAGTCAAATGAAGAGTTGAGCATTGCCTCTGCGAAATCTCCGTTCGGATAGAAGTCAGTCCACTGTCTCTGTCCCTGGAAACCTGCTGCGATCGCATTGTGTCCGATTGCTTCCTCTGAAAGCTCCTCCGGGAAGTTCTTGTTGCCCTGCATCAGGTCTTTGATGATAACTGCCATCTTAACAACGAACTCGAACTGTTTTTCTTTCTCTTCCTGTGATTTCTGCAAGTGTTCCGGGTTCTTGTCAAATCCGATGTGGCATTTTTCTTTTGCCCATGCAAGAGCTTTCTGGTACTCAGCCTCATCGTAGATGCCTTCTGTCATGCGGCGGATGATCTCAACCTCGTCAACAGACTCAACGCGCATGCCAAGATAAGACTCGATGAAATCCTGATCGATGATAGATCCGCCGATACCCATTGTAACGGAACCGATCTGCAGCCATGATTTTCCTCTCATGGAAGCAGCTGCAACTGCTGCACGGCCGAATCTTAACAGTTTCTCTTTAACATCTTCCGGGATCGTCATATCGTCAGCATCCTGAACGTCATGTCCGTAGATACCGAATGCCGGAAGACCTTTCTGAGCGTGTGTGGCAAGAACGGATGCCAGGTATACAGCGCCCGGTCTCTCTGTAGCGTTCAGGCCCCATACAGCCTTGATCGTCTGCGGATCCATATCCATTGTCTCTGACCCGTAGCACCAGCACGGTGTAACTGTCAGAGTGATGTCAACGCCTTCTTTTCTGAACTTGTCCGCGCAGGCAGCACTCTCGCCGACACGTCCGATCGTGGAGTCAGCAATAACAACCTTAACCGGCTCGCCGTTTGAGTATTTCAGGTTCTCCTCAAACAGTTTCGCAGCGTTCTTAGCCATAGCCATTGTCTGATCTTCCAGAGATCCTCTTACATCGAGAACGCCTTTTCTTCCGTCGATGGTAGGTCTGATGCCGATTACCGGATAAGAGCCTACGTATCTGTTTTCTGCCATAGTAACATTCCTCCTCTTCTTTGGCTTTATAGCTCGTTTCTTGTCTATCATTATAATACTATTTTTTTTGTTTGTCTCGTGCTATAATAGAATAAAAATATAAAGATATTCACTTTTTGTACAAAATCAGCACATGCGCGGATATCAGCGGGCAATGCCGCTCAAGCTTGCTTGTATGCGGCGTTGTCCGGTGATATCTGCATATGGCGGATGCCATACAGCGAGAAGGAGCTGCTATGCAGCGGATTCGAGCCGGCGCATGGGCGTGCGGAAAGATATTGCAGATTGATCTGCCGCGAGTCGGGATATCGCAATAGATAATCTTTTCCCGTAGACCACATCTCATCCTTATATAAAAACTGTATAAAAGTATTAAATCAGACGTAAAGGAGAATATACTGTGAAATATATCAAATACAGGGAAGCGAAAGAACACGGAACGTTTGAGTTTCCGATGGAGTTTTATCATGTTGGGCCGGCGCATCCGAGATATGAAATGTCGTACCACTGGCACATCGAATATGAAATTATACGGATATTGAAGGGCGAGTTTCTAATGACTATAGGCGAGGAGGAATTCACCGCAAAAGCAGGGGATATCATCTTTATCAAGGGAGGGCTGCTCCACGGGGGCATACCGAAGAATTGCCTGTATGAGTGTATTGTGTTTAATCTTGATTCTCTCATGACAGCCACCCCCGCTGGAGAACGCCTGCTGAAAAAGGTCAGCAGCGATTCTATTGACATCAACAATCACCTCTCTCCTGCCGGCAAAGAGCTTTCCCGCATCACCGACAGAATGTTCGGGCATATGAAGACACGCGCTGAAGGACACGAACTCACCGTGATCGGTGCATTTTATGAATTCTTCGGATATATTCTCGAACACGGGTGGTACAGAGAGGCTCAAAGCATCTCCGCAAAGGACGGACTCAGGATCGAACATTTAAAAAATGTAATCGCCACCATCGAGGATCACTATGATGAATGCATCACTCTGGACGATCTGGCGCGCGCCGCGGGAATGAACTCAAAATATTTCTGCCGCTATTTCCGGGAGATGACTCATCGGACTCCCATCGATTACCTGAACTACTACCGCATCGAACAGGCATGTTTCAAACTTGCCACTTCTAATGATTCCGTGTCCGAAATCGGTATGAGCTGCGGCTTTAACGATGAGAGCTACTTCATTAAGACATTCAAGAAGTACAAAGGGGTTACGCCGAAGAAGTATCTAAGCACCCCTCTTACAAACTGACCGCAGTCACCGGATGTGCCCAAAGGCAGATTCCTGGATTGCAAGCGGCCGCCACGGGCCCGGGCAGCCTCGGACTTTGACAAGTTTTCACCACAAAAAACCGGCAGAGCCATCTGTTCTGGCAATGCCGGTTTTTTCAGTCCGGGTCTATTTCCCGGTAATTTCTTTCACGTATTTCTTATTGAGTTTCCTGTTCCGGAAGAAGCCGCCGATCGTCCGTCCCAGTCCGCGGAACAGATGTCCGTTGACCATAGTCACGATTCCTTCTACCATCTCCATGCTCACCATGCCTCCGGTCATCTTTGCTATGGCGCGGAACGGCATATTATATATGAAGAGGATATTCAGATCCGGTTTGCCTGCGTCCTCACTCTTCTTTTTCATCTGCGTCAGTTTCTTGTACACAAACCGCGCAATGGCACTCTTTGCGTAGTACATCTGGCAGATCGCGTCATTGACTGTCAGATCGCCGGTCCACTTTCCGGACGGGATCGGAGTTCCAAGCAGTTCTTCAAACTCTTTGTCATCAACCTGCTGGATCAGGCCGGAATAATAGGAAGGCATACGATTCGTATAATACGGGAATTCTTCCGTCGTGCCCGCAACATCTGCTTCCGCTTCAAGACGGATATCCGCGCAGCTCGCGCCGACCATTATCCGGTAGGTGCCGCCTTCGATCTCCCATGCATTTGTCCTTACATTCCAGTAACGGAATGTCTTATCGTCAAACGGGATCTTTACTTCCGCACTCTCGCCTGCTTTCAGGAAAATCTTCGCAAAACCCTTCAGCTCTTTTTCCGGACGGTACACCTTTGCGTCTTTCATACCGACATAGAGCTGAGCCACTTCCGCTCCGTCTGCTTTTCCGGTATTTTTCACCGTAAATGCGACTCCCGACTCATCTACTTTGATGCCGCTGTACTCAAATGTCGTGTAGGACAGTCCGAATCCAAACGGGTACATCACACGCACCTTGCTTGTGTCATAGTACCGGTATCCCACATAAAGCCCTTCCCTGTATTCCGAGTTGCGCTCTTCACTCGGGAAATAACGGAACGCAGGAGTATCTTCATAACGGAGAGGATATGTCTCATTGAGTCTTCCGGACGGATTGACCTTACCTGTCAGAATATCAAGCATCGCGCCCGCGCCTGCCTGTCCGTACAGATAACCGTGGAGCAGTCCTTTCAGGCAGTAGTGCCACGGCATCTCAATCGCAGCACCCGCGCTCAGCACTCCGACAATGTTCTTATTTACTCTCGCCATGGACTCCAG
This sequence comes from Mediterraneibacter catenae, assembly GCF_008691045.1. Lineage (GTDB taxonomy): Bacteria > Bacillota > Clostridia > Lachnospirales > Lachnospiraceae > Mediterraneibacter > Mediterraneibacter ornithocaccae. The sequence continues at coordinate 150,322 of NZ_VMSO01000001.1, read as the reverse complement.
AAGAGAGATCTGGTTCTGCGGGATACGCATATGCGTCCGGTCGATTCCCTCAGACTCGCTCAGCTCATCCAGTCCGAAGCAGTACAGAACGACATCCGCCGCCTGTGCAAGATCAACAGCTTCTTTTGCCAGAACAGCATCCTCTTCTCCGGTTCTGATGTATCCTTTTGAAGTTCCTGCGAGCACGAGATCGTATCCTTTGATCAGCTCTGCCATCTTATCCAGTTCTGTTGCATTTACCATGGAAGAACCCGCGCCCTGATATCTTGGATCGAATGCAAAATCACCGATCAGCGCAACTCTTGTCCCTGGCTTCAGCGGAAGGATATTCTCCTCGTTTTTCAGAAGTACTGCACTTTCCGACGCAGCTTTCCGAGCCAGCGCATGGTGCGCTTTTTTGTCAAACTCTGCAGGAATATCTCTTTCTTTCGTAAGTGTAAGAACGGCTTCCAGAAGACGGTCAACACACTCGTCCACAGCCGCCTCTGATATTTTACCATCTTTCACAGCCGCCACGATCTGCCTTGCAGAATCTAGTCCCGGTGTCGGCATCTCCAGATCGGAACCGGCTTCTACGCCCTTGATATGATCGTTGGATCCGCCCCAGTCCGTGATGACGATCCCGTCATATCCCCAGTCGTTTCTCAGAATGTCCCTGAGAAGATGTGTGTTTTCGTTGGCATATGTTCCATTGACCTGATTGTAACTGGTCATGATCGCTTTTGCGCCGCCTTCTTTCACGGCAATCTCAAATCCGGTCAGATAGATTTCACGAAGAGTACGCTCATCTACCACCGCGTTCATTGCCATTCTGCGAAGCTCCTGGCTGTTTACGGCAAAGTGCTTCGGGCAGGCATAGACGCCCCGGCTCTGGATTCCGCGTACATATCCCGCTGCCATCTTGCCCGCAAGGTACGGATCTTCGGAAAAATACTCGAAGTTTCTTCCGCAGAGCGGACTTCTCTTTATATTGAGTCCGGGGCCGAGCACTACATGCACGCCCTGTACACTTGCCTCTTCGCCGAGCGCTTTTCCTATCTCCTCTCCCAGTTCGGGATCCCAGCTATTGGCTACCGTCGCCGCCGTCGGGAAACAGGTAGCGGGAAGCGAGGGGTTTAACCCCAGATGGTCGCCGGCCCCGGCCTGCTTACGGATACCATGCGGTCCGTCGGAGCAGTACATGGACGGAATTCCCAGCCGGGCGAAATCCCAAGTCTGCCATTCTCCCTTACCGCTCAGAAGAGCCGCCTTTTCTTCCAGTTTCATTTTGTCAATTATTTCTTTATGTTTCACAACGCTCCTCCTACTTCTTATCCGGCTCTCCCTCCGGGAAGATGATCTTAAATACAAAGAAAAAGATGATCATAGACACGCCGCCTGTGATAAATGTTACAAGCAGGTTATAAATTGCCGGAGCTACATACTGCTGCGCGATCGGCATCCACAGGTTGTTGAATCCGTTACAGATCAGAGAGATCACAACCCATGCGATAAAGTACCACATAGCCTGGTAAACCGGATTTCCCTTACTCTTAAATGTGATATTTCTCTGAAGCGGGAAATTGATACACTGGGCAAGGAATGATCCGACTTCATAACTGATGAAGTAACCAAGACCTCCTCCGATCAGCACTTCGCCTGTTGTTTTATCTGTAAGCACTTCGTATCCCAGCAGGCTCCAGTCGAATTCCACGCCAAACAGGTTCATATGTACCTGCGGCCACATAAACTCCGTACCCGCAAGACCTTTTCCGAGCAGATGCGGCATGAAAGTGAATACAAGATACTGGAAGATTGTTACACCCATACTGAAGACAAAGAAGTAGAATATCTGGTAAACCCATTTCGCAAGCTTCGGATGGTTTTTTTCAAACCCGTTCCATTTTCCCATCCACCATGTCTTTACATTACTCATAAACTGCCTCCGTTCCATGTTTACAAGGCAGCCCGGACACTTCCGGTCCGGGCCGCTTATTGCTGCTTTTTATTTAGAAGCCTGTGATTTTACTTCTGTTGCATTTCTCTTAAGGAATTTCTTGATAGCCACAACTTCAAGCACAATGATAATCGCTGCAAAGATCACATCGATCACAATTGCTGCTATCTGCCATCCCATCAGCCCTGTTTCAAGGTTCTCCGGGTCATATGCGCGGCTGTTTACAACAGTATACAGGATGTTCTTGCATGCCTGGCGCATTGCCTGAACGCCTGTCGCGCTCTCCTGGTCTTTCACATGGTTCGTCTCAGTATCATAAGCAACCAGCATACAGTCTGTACCATTTCTGATCGCCTGGTCAGAGTTCATATATCCGTATACTCCGAAGTAGTCGGTAAGTACGAATCCCTGGAAGCCCCACTCGTCACGGAGCACTGTCTGAAGGAGAGAGCTGCTTCCGCCAGCCCAGTGAGTTCCGATGTAGTTGAAGGAGGACATTACGGCTCCCGTGCCGCCCTCTTTTACTGCAAGCTCGAATGGTTTCAGATAGATCTCACGGATTGCCTGCTCGTTGGACCATGTACAGAGCATACTCAGACGATTGGATTCCTGATCATTCAGCGCGAAATGTTTCATATATGCATACACGCCGTACTCGTTTGCTCCGATGATAGCGTTTGCAGCCATTTTACCTGAGAGAAGTCCGTCTTCTGAATAGTACTCAAAGTTACGTCCTGCAAATGCGCTGCGGTGGATGTTCATAGCCGGTGCATACCAGCCGGATACGCCCATTTCATCCGCCATCTTGCCGATGCTCTGGCCGAATGCCGTAGCCACATCCGTGCTCCATGTATTTGCGATCATAACTGCAGACGGGAATCCTACTGATCCTGTGCCTGTAAAGTTATTGTTGATAGAAGCCGGACCGTCGCAGTCGATGGTCTGCACTTTGCCGATGCTTGCAACAGTGTTCGTCTGAAAGCCGCCAAGTGCGATCAGCGCATCCATGTCTTCTACCGTCATCTGGTCAAGAAGCTTGTCCCAGTTCTCATCATCGTAAGCCGCCCCGCGCAGATCCGCCAGCTCCATGCCGTTGTCAGCGCCTGTGGTCGGCATCTCATCGTCAGCGTTATTGTATTCTGTCGGGTCGTAGTTGCTGTTGTTATGGAAATTAGCCTTCTGGTCTTCCGGCATGGTGTATGTTGCCGGCTCTGCAGTTGCCTCGGCATAATTTGCAAATCCGTTCGCCCTTGAAAGGTATGTAACCTCACCGGCTGCGTAATCGAATGTATTCTCAGCCGTCTGGGCGTCTGTTGAACGCGCGTTGTCGCCGCTGTATGTAATGGTCTCCGCAACCGTGTATGTCTGAGAATCGATCGCTGTATGAGAATCACTGTTAATGCTGATCTCATAATTTCCCGCCTCAAGCACATACGCCTTCGCGTTCTGATAATCATAGGAAGCCATGTCCTCGGCTTTGAACGTGATCGTTACAGTCTCGGATGCACCCGGCTCCAGTGTCTCTGTTTTCTCGAATGCAACCAGATTAGCAGTTGCTTTCTCGATGCCGCCGTTTGTGTACGGAGGATTGTAATATACTTCTACAACATCCTTGCCTGCAGCATCCCCTGTGTTTGTTACTGTCACATCGAAGGAAATGTTTCCGTCAGCCTCAGTGATCTCGCCCATCTCCTGGGTGAATGTTGTGTAGGAAAGTCCGTATCCGAACGGATACACAACCGTTTCATCGTAATTGATCAGGCCTTCTGCAGCAGCTGTCTCGTAGAATTTGTAGCCCACATAGATTCCTTCAACATAATTTACGAAGGACGGCGTGCTGACTTCTTCCTCGCCAGTAGCTCCTACAGATACAACATTGAACTCATCCATGTTGTCATAGTACATGATGCCGAAGTTGTTCCATGTCGGTGTTGCTGTCAGGTCAGCGACAAATGTATCGCTTGTCTTAGCGGACGGATTCACTTCACCGCTCAGGATGGATCCCAGTGAGTTGAAGCCTGACTGGCCTGTTCCCGGGCACCACAGAGCGCCTTTGATCTGCTCGTACTCGTTGAGGAATCCCAGTTCCATTGCGTTGGCGCCATTATACACTACAACGACATTGTCGAAGTTCTCGCACACCAGATCGAGCATGTTCCGCTCTGTCTGGCTGAGCTGGAGATAATGCTCGCCCGGCTCGAAATCATTGTACTCGTCCGAATTGTTTGTGTAGGTAACCTGGCTTACATCAACCGGAAGGTCCGCGCCTTCGCCGCCGACACGTGTAATCACTACCATCGCTGTATCTGAGAAGTCTTTTGCGTTGTTCATCAGATCATCTGTGTAGGAATCAGCTGTCGGTTCCGGAAGGGTCCAGTCCTGAGCCCACATACCGACTTCCGGCCGGTCTGCACGGTAAGCCGTATAGAAATCAGAAAGTTCCGTGTTGAGCTCGAACCCTGCATTCTCAAGTCCCTGAAGCAGAGATACGGTCTCGTACGCGTCAGACAGGGATCCGGATCCCGTACCGCCATAGCACGGATTGGTGGAAGCCCATCCGAATACATTGAGTTTGTTGCTGTCTGCCAGCGGAAGAATATTATCCTCATTCTTCAGGAGCACGATGCCTTCATCCGCGATCTGCTCTACAAGGTCTGTCGCCTCGGCAGAAGTCTCTTCCTGGATCGTACCGTTTCCTGTCGCCAGTGAGATCATGCTGTTCATCGGTCCGAAACAGATCAGGTTCACTACTACGACCAGTGCCAGCAGGATAGCGATGCCCGCCTCTGAGCGGACCAGTTTTCTTTTGGCTTTGTCCAGTTTGAATGCTGCGATCAGCACGATCAGCGCGATCACAAATACAACGCCAAAGCCAATGAGATATGGTTTACATGTATTTAACACGTTAACCACATCGGCCATGTTAATTGCTAACATAGTTTATTCCTCCCTTTCTCTTATAGATTTCGACGGGATCTCCCCGTCAACTGGCGTTATTATAGCAGGGTTTAACTGTTTTTTTACGAAACATTCACAAATTGTTCATTTTCTGCATAAACTGTTTTCTCTTATATCAAAATATAACAAAAACACGCATATGAAATTGTGCACTTTTCACAACTTCATATGCGTGCTTATTCTCTATCCTTCCGTCTTACGGCACATTTTCCTGCCGATGCCGGAATCAGGCATTCTGCTCAAAAGATGTCTTTTCTACTTCAAGTGGTATCAATATACGAAGGCTGAACCAGTTATCCCGCGCATCAATCTGGACCTCCCCCTTGTACTTATGGACGGTATAGCGAAGACTTTTCAGTCCGTAACCGTGCAGACTCTTCTCAATCTTGCTGGTGACCGGAAGTCCTCTCTCAAAACGGATTTCCCCCTCATAATAGTTTTCAAACCGAATAATAAGAAAGCTTCTCTCCGAAAATGCATCCACATGAATCATTCTCTTGCCATAATCTTTAATCTTCAGCTCGCACTCAATCGCATTGTCAAGCGCATTTCCGAAAATCGAACAAATATCCATAACATCCATAGAATCAAACAGCTTTCCGTCGATCACACAGGTCATATCAATCTTGTGCTGCATACAGCGCAGATTCTTACTTGTCAGGAGCGTATCCAGCACCTGATTCCCGGTCTTATTCATAGCCTCATAATCATGGATCTCATTTTCCAGCTTATCAAGATATTCATTTCTCTGGGAATCACTCCCATCCGCCCGCAGCGCAATAATATGATTCTTCAGGTCATGATATCTGTAGTTAATCAGATCCACAGCGCGCTGCGCCTGTTTGTATTGTTCGTACTGACTGTTAAGAATCGTCTGGATCGTCTCCAGTTCCCGCTGAATATGCGTGGATTTCCACTGGGACTGGTATGCATAAAGAATCGCAAGTCCTCCGAGATCCACAAGTGTTCTCATATTAAATATTTCCAGGCTGTCTCTTCCTGCAAAAGGCACGCTGACCGGCAGAAAACCGAGATTGCTCACGGCAAATATAAGCACTGACGCCACGGCAGTCATAACTGTTTCTCCCGGCGTCACACTGAATTCGTCATCCATCACAGATATCGTCCTGCTGAGCTGCCAGATGACAAAAAACACGATGGCATACACGAGGATTAAGGTCAAAATCCCCCAGCCCCTCTGCCGGAGTTTCAGGAAGTCATAAGCATAGCACCAGATCTGCCATTCAAAGGACGCAGCGAACTCTGATGCGATAAAAGCCGTACAGCAGCAGCATATGGCATTATTCCGTGTCGTCTCCGTACATACTCGTATATAGCAGAACATCAGAAGCGCCGCCGTTGCCATACACAGATTCCATGCAACCCCTTCGAATCCATCCGTAATAACCATAAAGGCACACTGTACCGCCAGAAATGCGCCGCTTATCGCCGCAAACTTCCAACTCCCTGCAATCTCCCGGCGTCTCACGGGCAGGATACAGACCAGGCAGGCAAGCCACTCTGCAAGCGCTGTAATGATTCTGGGTATATCCGGAAGATCCCTTATAAAATCTGCAACCGTCATGAGCGTTCCCCCCAGTATCTTGTCAGTTCCTGCATGAACTGCTTCGTCCTCGGCCGGCTGATCAGCAGGCGCTCGCCATGGACTATAGCATACTTATCCTGTACACCGTCAATATGTTCAAGATTGACCAGATAACACTTGTTGATCCTTGAGAAATCCATTCCTTCCATCGCCGTTTCCACAGACTTCATAGTCCCCGAAGATACAACGGAGCCTTCTTTCGCGTGATAGATAAGATTATGTCCTTCACTCTCAATATAGTAGACATCGGACAGTTCCATCCGCATGACACCGCCTTTAACCGGGACAGTGATCCATTTTCTGCTGCGCTTTTTTAACTTCCCGACGGCACGCCCCAGCTTCTGGCTGAATGTAAAGTAGGATACCGGTTTTAAGATATAATCCAGCGCCCCTACCTCATAGCCGCGGATCGCATACTGCGGCGCATTTGTGATAAATATGATGGAGACAGATGAATCCACTTTCCGGATTTCCTCTGCAGCAGTCATGCCGTCTATAAACTTCATTTCAATATCCATCAGGATAATATCGAACTGCGCCCGGTAAAACGCCGCGATCTCATCGCCGTCGTGATAGACTGTAACCTCGATCTGCTCGCCGGACTCCTCCTTATATCGCTCCAGATATTCCTTCAATACGGAAATGTAACTTTCCTCATCCTCCACGATCGCAATCCTGATCATACTGCAACCTCTGTTCTTTCTATAAGAAAATGACCTTGTATCGCATATGATTATATTATCTGCGAATTACAAGGTCAAGGAATATTCATTATTCACTTTATGTTTTCTTTATAAACAGCCTGCCACTACATCATCAAATGGCTGGATGGCGACAAATAGCCGGTAACCTGCCTGTGGACCCACCATTCAAAAATGGAATAAAAAAGGGGCTATCATTCCTTTTTCGCTCTAAAATAAGACAAAAAACCAAAGGAATTTATCTGCCCCCAAAACTCTGTTAGACTGTTTGTTCCAGGAAATCAAGAAATTTCAGGTCGGATCATTCTCTTTCGATACTTTCCCGTCACTGTGCCGTTCCCTCTATGACATCTGTAATCATATTCTTCGCCTCTTTCACACTGCTTTCATCCGGAATAACTACTGAAAGCGTCTGACCGGGCATGGAATAAGTTTCAGCGCTAGAAACCTGCCCCTCCGCTGTATAGGACGTGATATTCCAGCTTGCCATATCTGAAAGCTGCATTTTGACAAGATCAGATATTTCTTCCTGACTCATATTTGTCTCAAAACTTCCAGCTACTGCGTTCATCACACTCATATAGTTTGTCAGGAGCGAAGACGATGCCGCTTTCTGGATCACTGCACGAATCACTTCCATCTGGTTCCGTCCTCTCTGGAAATCTCCATCTTTAAAACTATAACGCTCTCTGGCAAAAGAAAGTGCCTCTTCACCGGTCAAATGATTTTTCCCTTGGTGGATCTCTGTACCTCTTGCCGTAAAGTCGTAATCAGAATTGACATCAACACCTCCAAGCGCATTGATAATATCTATAAATCCTGAGAAATTTACACGGAGATAATAGTTTACATCTACATCATACAGCTGTTCCAGAGCGTCAATGGATGCATTTATCCCATAAATGCCTGCATGTGTAAGCTTGTCCCTAGCCCCTCTGGTTTCAGAATAACTGATATAATAATCACGCGGCGTCGAAAGCAGAAGAATATCCTTCGTTTCCGTATTTACAACTGCAAGAATATTCACGTCGCTTCTGGAACGTGTCGAAATGCCCCCATACGTGTCAATTCCGCTCAGATACATGATAAAAGAATTGGAACCTGCATCCGGCTGAGATGTGACAGTCTCGCTGCCTCCATCAGCACTTTCATAAGTAAAAGAGGCAATCTCCCGAAGCCCTTCTTCTGCCCATGCATAATTCTCAGCTTCTGACGCCGTAGAAATATAAGCGCTGTTAACGACAATAACCCCGGCCTCTCCGTTGTTCAGTGCATCCAAAAGTGCAAATACATCTCCATACTCGGTAACCGCAGGATTCTTTCCAATAGTAAACGTGATCTCGTCCATTGCTTTATCTGTGTTCGTCCGGTCAATAGCTGTGGCGATCCCGAACTGATAATCTGCCACATCTGCGAGTTCCTGCGCGGGATCCGCATCCATTACATAAACGCCGATCACATCTGTAGAAGCAGACACTGTGGCCACATCCCGAATCGTTGAATCCATCTTGTCAATATACACACACCCGGCAATACATGCCGCCGTTAGGATTGTACAGATTACATCCGCGATCACTGAAGATGTCTTCCATTTCTGTATAACACCCGTTAGGACGCCGAGAACAAGTAACCCCCCTCCCAATGCAGCAAGATATAAACCGGGAAACATATCTGTCCCAGCCAGAAACGAAAGCAGCACAACTGCCGCCACTGCATAGATAGAGACAAATGAATAGCCGACTTTTCTGTATACAGTAAGCCCCTTATGTTTTCTCTTACCCTTTTTTCCGTGTTTTCTTTTATACATGTTCTCCATAGAGGCTTCTCCCCTTTTTGTATATTTTATTATTTCCGGTTTCATTGTCTACAGTATCTTATTACGCTGCCCCTTCTCCTCTCAATACTACGCAAAATGTTTTCAATAATATTTTTATGTCAAGTCCAATATCCCAGTTCTGGATATATTCCATATCCATCTTGACAATTTCTTCAAAATCTGTAATGTTACTTCTTCCGCTCACCTGCCACATTCCCGTTACTCCCGGCTTCATGGCCAGTCTCCCCCTGTGATGATACTGATACTTCTCCCATTCATCCAAAGTAGGAGGTCTCGTCCCTACCAGGCTCATGTCTCCCTTCAGAACATTCCAGAACTGTGGAAATTCGTCAATCGATGTCTTCCGAAGAAACCGCCCCAGACCGTGACGTTTTCCATCCGGTCCACTGCCGATGATCCTGGGATCATCATAAAGCTTAAACATATTCCCCTGCATCTGATTCTTTGCTTCCAGTTCCTTTTTTCTATCTTCAGCATCCATATACATGCTTCGGAACTTATATATCTTAAACTGTCTGCCGTTCTTTCCTATACGGATCTGGGAAAAGATTACCGGTCCTGGAGAAAGAGCCTTGATCGTCGGAGCGATAAACAGGAAAAGTATACCTGTAACTGCAAGCCCCAACAGTCCGCCGACAATATCCATCAATCTCTTCAGGAAGCGCTCACCTACACTTGCAGAACTGATTCCCGAAGACATTACCACATATCCCGCAAAATTCTCAATTTTCGGAGTATAAATATCATTCTCGGGTTCAGTAAGTTTCTGATAAACAGTCACTCCCATCTGGATACAGATATCTTCAAGATCTTTAGGAATCTTCGACTTATCCTTTACATTTACAAGTATTCCATCAATCCATTTATTCCGGATATAATCAAAGAGCTCCTGTTTCGTACAAACTACGTATTCGCCAGCAATCTTTTTGCCAATGATGTCATCCTGATCTACCAGAACAATCCCCACAATCCTGAGTTCGTTATAAGAATTCTTTTTAACTGTAGTGATCACCTGTTCCGCAATATCGGCTGAAGTAAGTATAAGTAGCGCCGTCTGATTAAAGTTTACACTTCTGTGCTTCCGGACATACATTTTCCAGAAAATCCGCTCAAGGTATATAATAAAAACCGCACCGAACACAAAAACCAGAAAAGATATGCGCGAGTAATCCCTGCTGTTTTTCGACAGAAATAAATAAAACATTATAAATACACATATTGTAAACATATATTTCAGAACAGCTTTAAACTCCTGAAAATATCCTCTCCTCAGGATCCCGCTGTAATTCTCAAGAAAGAATCCTGCACAGATACCGACAAGAAAAAGCATGACTCCTATATTCAGATAAAGCTCTGACGCATATGGATTTTCAAATCCATTTCTCAGCATATATGCCAAAATATAGGAAACCTGTATAAACAACGTATCCAGAATCATAAAATCCCAATGTTTCAGCCAGCCACCGGAAATACTATTATGCAATCTGCTACCTCCTATCGGAGATTCAAGAATCAGATCTCCTTCATTTTATCTTGAAGTGCTGTTCAGTCCAATGTATATAAGATCAGACTTTTCTGCCCTGTCTGACATTATAACTTTTTCCGTTATATTTTACAATCCCATTATATGAAGAGTTCCATTTTCCCTTAACTACATAATACCATGTTCCGGAAGTATGCCTGGCAAGACCGGTATAATTACTCTTCATTCTTCCTTTTTCCACATAATACCAGCTGCCTGTTGTATGCTTTACAAGGCCGGTATAACTGCTCTGCATCCTGCCCTCTTTTACATAGTACCAGCTGCCGCTGACGTGTTTGATCAGTCCTGTCGCGCTGTAATCAATCTTACCCTTCACTACATAGTACCAACTGCCTGTCGTATGCTTTACAAGGCCGGTATAATTGCTCTGCATCCTGCCTTTTTCCACATAATACCAACTGCCGCTTACATGTTTAATCAGTCCTGTCTTTCCATAGTCGATCCTGCCGTTTTCTACGTAATACCAACTGCCTGACGTATATTTTACAAGGCCGGTATAATCGTTCTGAACTGCGCCGTTCACAAAATAATACCATACACCATCGTCCATCTTTCGAAGGCCGGTAAAATCATCCGGGTTTTCTCCTTCATCCGGATTATTTCCTTCGTCCGGATTTTCTCCATCATCCGGATTTTCTCCATCATCCGCATCATCTCCATCATCCGGATTTTCTTCATCATCCTTTATGACATAACTTACAGGTGACATAGGATATGCAGCGTTAAACTCATCTGTCATATATTCTGCATCCCGGATATGATCTGAGAAATCCGCCTCACATTTCAGAAAATAACTGTATTCGGTGTTCCCCGCGTCCCATGTGGTATCCAGATCGTAATACAAACCGTCCAGGCACACAATATTCCAGCCATGTGCATCTCCGTTTCCGGTTCCGGATATAACACGGCTGTCCAGTCCCAGTTCCAAAGCCATACGGTAATACAGCAATGCATAGCCCTGACAGACAGCCTTATGATCCATCAACGCTGCATATGCCGTATATTTCAGTTTATAATCGCTATTATCCAGATTGTCATAATCATAAGATACCGTATCGCATATATAGTCATAAACAGCTTTTGCCTTTTCATATTCACTGCTGTCATACACATCCAGTTTATCAAGGACCGCCCGGACCTGCTCATCAACAACGCTTTCCTGCTCATATGTTGTATAATAAGTATATGTATATGTAAAGGTCATATAATACATATTTTCCAAAACCTGCCCCTGTCCGCTGCAGTCCCAGCCGGCATACTGCCATTGAAGATAATCTCCTTCATCAGGTATGCCTGTATGGATCAACGCCTGAGCGGCGATTTCACGCAATAAAGCTTTTGTTGGTTCTTCCGGTGTTTTGTAATGCACACTAACAGTCTGCTCCCTCTTTTTCATGCCCTCTCGGATTACTTCGGCAGCTTCTTCAATGGTATCTGCATATTCTTCTTCACTAATCTGTCCGTCATCGATGTCGCTGTAAAGAGCGATCCCGTTCTCATTACTTCCTGCCGTAACTGTCTTTAGCTCAGATTCTGTCACAACATCTTCATAAAGCGGATTTACATATGTTTCTTCCATAACATATGTTCCATCCGCTTTGCCGGTTCCGGTCATATCCGAACCGATGTTTCCGGCTGCCTGAACACAGGCAACCTGCGAAAAGGCAAGCGCAGCAGCAAGAAGAAGAGCAGTCTTTCTTCTGATTTTTTTCATTGCTTTATATCCTCCTATGAAAAATGGTTAGATTCCACTTTCATGCAATCTAACCATTTTCACTAATATTCAGTCAACCGGAATCTGTCAGTAAAATCAGTTAAAAGCCCGATTTTATTAACTCTGTCATAAGTTATACTTTCTTTCCCTGTCTGACTGTATAAGTCTTTCCATTATAAACTGTAGTTCCATTATAGGATGAGTTCCATTTTCCGTTTACAACATAGTACCATGTGCCGCTTGTATGTTTCGCAAGGCCGGTATAATTACTCATCATCTTTCCTTTTTCAACATAATACCAGCTGCCTGTCGTATGTTTTACAAGTCCGGTATAGTTACTCTGCATCCTGCCGCCTACTACATAATACCATGTGCCGCTGACATGTTTGATCAGACCTGTCTTGTCGTAATTAATTTTACCTTTTTCGACATAGTACCAGCTGCCTGTCGTATGCTTCACAAGTCCAGTATAGCTGCTCTGCATTCTTCCCTCTTTTACATAGTACCAGCTGCCGCTGACGTGTTTGAACAGACCTGTCGCACTGTAGTCAATCTTACCCTTCACTACATAGTACCAGCTGCCTGTCGTATGCTTTACAAGTCCGGTATAGTTGCTCTGCATCTTTCCGTCTTTTACATAGTACCAGCTGCCGCTTGAGTGCTTATACAGACCAGTTGCTTCGAAGTCGATAACTCCATTCACTACATAATACCATGTACCGCTCGTATGCTTTACAAGTCCGGTGTATTCTGTCTGAACTACTCCGTTTACAAAGTAGTACCATACGCCGTCATCCATCTTTCTAAGACCGGTAAAGTCATCTTCAACGTCCTGACCGGTTGCCGGAATAATAACTTCTTTTGTCTCAGTTACGGTTCCAAGCACCTCTCCGTTCTCATCTGTAATGACAGCAGTTGCAACATAAATATCTTTTCCATCCTCTTCATCTGTTGCCGGCTTGCTGTTTTCTTCATCTTTTACGACTTCAGCCTCAATATTTTCGTGCTTATCGCCACACGAAGAACAGGTTGCTGTCGCTGTTGCCGTATAACCAATGATACTGCCGTCATCATTAGTAACCTCGGTCCATGTAAACACACCGACATAAGGATGCTGACCGGGATCCAGCTGCTTCGTAGTACTTAATGAATACTTGATGCCGTTCACTTCGCCTTCTGCCGTATAAGTTGCTGTTGCCCCTTCTGTACATTCTCCTTCCGAAGAAGTAAGTGTAGCCTCTGCTGTCTCCGGTGTATCAAGAGTTACAGAAATAGTGTTATCATTACGCAGCAGATCCAGTGTTTCCTTTCTTTCTTCACAGATAGCAGAACAAACAAGGTTGGAGAATGTTACTGTTGAGCAGTCATCGCTCCACTTAGCATCTGCCGCCTCATAAGTATGTCCTGCCGTTTTAACAGCCTCATCATAAATTTCTTTATTCTTCTCGTACTCAGCAAGCTGCTCTTCATATTCCTCATCTGTTACAAAGCCATTCTTCTTCGGCTCTGTAGGCTCGCTGATGTGGAAACCACACTCTGCGCAGACATAGGATTCGCCAGAATTCCAGGTTACAGTACTCGGATCTGTCTCGCTTGTAACATCATCCTCTGTCGTATAGTACTTTTCCTGATACAGCAGATAGTGATGAGTGTGCGCTGTGCCTTCCTCTGGCACACGGCTGTCCGCTTCAATTGCGCCGCACTCTGTACAGCGGCTCTCTGTATATCCGTCACGGCCGCAGTAAGCATCTACTGTCACGTCTTCATATGTGTGAGATGTTCCTGCGAAATGGCCCATATCCATAGTTTCAACCGCATTTGCAACCCACATGAATTCCGAGTTGTCATTAATCTCACGCTTGTATCCCAGCTGCTCAAGCATATCATCGGAGATACCCTGATCCTCCATCATCTGAGCTGAGAACTCATTGTAATTCGGATTATAGTTGCTTTCTTCATATGCATATCCATAACCCTCACTCGCATAATCATAAAGATCAGCTTTTCCTGCAATATAAGAAAGATTTGTCGCAATATCAACGTACAGCGTATCACCCTTCAGCGTCATGCCGGCGATCGGATGATTCTCAAATGTGAAATCAGCGCCTTCCGCATTATCAACTACGTCGAAAGCCATAGCGCCGAATACTTCTGTTTTATCTCTTGTGGCGCTTACTGTATTGTATTCTTTCACCTTGACAACCTCACCGGATTCAAGGTCATAGCTCAGGATACAGTTAGAAACGTTGAAATAAAGCTTTCCTTCATACAGGACAGGTGTCGTATGAATTGCCGGATAAACGGACTGTTCTTCCACGAACTGCGCATACAGCTCTGTAAGCATCTCATTGGCTACCATCTCGCCCTCTGCATTCCGCACCATTACAGAACCAGATTCATCGGAGTTAAAATCAATGAGAGTTTCATAATCTTCGTCTCCATCTCCCATATCATCGCCGTCCATCTGATGGCGTACTATCTTGTATACCGCATCTTCGATGTCCATATCCTGGTAATTGCCTTCGCTGTCATTAAACTGTCTCAGCATATCAAGCATATCTGTGGAGTCATACATATAATACATGTAAGTACCGTCAGAATATACATTGCTGACAGCGCGGGTTACCCAGCTGCCTTCATAATCAGAGCTTGTATAATCTGCATTCACTGTAGATCCGGTGCAATCCGCATACAACGTCTTGATCTCTTTATAGTTTCCATCAAACATCTCTGCGAGAGAACTATGGCTGATCATAAAGTATGTATGATTCATATAACCGTCCGTCTCAACACGGTCACGGTTCATAACCTCTGAGAATACATCAGTATAGCAGGGGTCTACATAATACCATTTTCCATCCACCTTAACTGCATTCCAGAAATGATCTGAACTGAAATCAGGCTGCGGAATACCATACATGCTTACCGCTGCATCGAAAGTAATTCTTACAAGGTCAACATTGTAATCCTGGTCGATATCCAGATTGCCTTCCTCATCATAGTAAAGCTCTGATGCTGTCTTCCAATTTTCAGCAACTGTGATATCTGTAGCTCCATCCTTCAGGTAGTATTCCGGATACATGCACTGCATCAGATAAGCAAAAGCCTTTGCATATCCCATACATACGGCTTTGCCTTCTGCAAGAGCGCCAATGTGGTTGCCTTCCCAGTAGCCGAGGATACCATTTGTCAGACCGGAAGCCGCCTGCTCGACGTAAACTTCAATCGCCTGGTTCGGAGTCATATTGCCAAGATCCGGGATCTGTGTATCCATGATCGTAGTATATGCCTGATCAACAGCCGCCTGTCCATCTTCAGACTGAAGAAATGCGTTCACCTGCTCATCAACCCCGGCAGCAACCTCTTCTCCACCGAAATTAGCCGCAATGAACTCATGGGGATTTTCAGAAATCTCAGCTGCATGTTCTTGTAAGTACGCATCTGCCTCTTCTTCCGATGATCCATTTCCCATCAATATCTGTTTGATTGCATTCTGATAAATTGCAAGAGAAACCTGCTGCTCTGCAACCGCTTTAAACTGAGACTGGAACTGTTTCTCAATCTGCGGACGATATACTTCTTCCATCGCCGCATAGATCTCATCATAATACTCATGCTGCTGCGGCTCTTCAGCTGCCATGATCGGATTCTCCGGATCCATCTGGTTCATGATATAAGACATATCAAAGCTGCTGTTCTGAGCCAGCCATGAGTTCAAGGCCATGATCTTCTGAACATCTGTCTGGGCGCCTGAATCCTCAACTGCCTTCAGAGCTTCATCTCTCTTCGTTCTGATTGTACCTGCATAATACTCGATGGCGAACTGATCACCATACAGGAAGTTCATGATCATACCGGTCAGATCATCATAGGAATAGTTTCCAGATCTTACATCTTCAACAGAAACGCCTGCCAGACAAAGCATCTCTCCCAGCACTCCAAGACCGTCCTCTCCATTATCATTAAACATCAGATAGAACGGGCTCTGCACACCAAGAACGTCTGCGTTGGCCTGCCACTGCTGCTGGTACTCAGTGTACATTCCCAGAACTGTCTGGATCTGCTCATCTGTCAGTGCAACGGAATTGCCTTCAGCATCAAGTACCTTGATACTTTTCAGTTCTTCCTCAATAGTAGCGATTTCCGGATCGCTCGTGTCAACTGCATCCAGCTCCTCTTCACTGAGCTGCATTTCATTCGGAGTGATCTCCGGCGCCTCGATCTTGGAAGCATCTACTGTGAATGTTGTCAGACTGTCTTCCAGGTTGATACTGATCTCAGCATCTTCTCCTGCATTATCTGCCGCTGAGGTCTCCGTGTCCGTCTCTGTACGAGATGACTCCTGATCCGCTCCGGCAGCACTGTCCTGGGTCTCTTCCGCCGTGTCCGTATCGGCATCTTCCTGCGTGTCCTCAGACGTCTCCGGCGCAGCTGTCTCTTCCTGGACCTGCTGATCAGCAGAACCAGTCGGAGCGGCGCTGACCGGCATAGACATAAGGCTCAGTGTCATCGGAACGGCGAGAAACAGACTCAGAAACCGTTTTGAATTCCTCTTCATCTTCACTTCTCCCTTCAATGAATTTACGCTCCGCCTGACAGGAATATTTCAGGCAAAGCATACTTATACCCCACTCCTCATATACAAGATGACTGAAAAAGGCGCAAATTCCCTCTGCATATCAGAAGAGATATATCAATGTAAGATTACCACTAAGGTTTCAAAATATCAAGTAAAAACTTCATGGTTTTTCCACCACTTCAGCCCCTGTATTACATTTTATACACAATTTAAAAGCAATAAAATCCTGTTACGTCATTTTGCGTATCACCAATGAGCACAAGTCCCCTGTTGTCCTTACATTTCGAAGTGCAGACGCCGGGATCCTGACTCCGAACTCCTCTTCCAGATCGCTCAGCAGCACATAGGCCTCTACCGAGGCAAGTCCCATCTCTTCATATAATGTAGTATCTTCTGTCAGTTCCAGATCAGACTCGGTAGATTCTGCGATAACTTCCAGTATCTTCTGCTTCAGTTCCTCAATGCTCATCTTTCTGTTCCTCCTGAACCCTGCGGCGCAGCAGTTTCCCGCTGCTTGTCTTCCCGGCAGGTCCTTCCGGGAAACATATCTTCATGATCTGCCGATAGACAGGTTCACTCTCGTTATACTGCCTGATCTCTTCCCGGATCCGTTCCTGTATTATTGTTTTTTCTTTCGCCGTACACCCGTCCGGATAACCGGGATACACCTGAGCGGTGATCAGATCTCCTTCCGCACATACTACCACATCACTGATATCATCGTATTCATACAACAGCTTTCGTTCGATCTCTTCCGGGCTGATATTCTCGCCATTAGCAAGTACGATCAGATTTTTTCTGCGTCCGGTAAGATAGAGGAATCCTTCCTCGTCCATCCGGCAGAGGTCGCCTGTGGCATACCATCCGTCATGCAGTACTTTCATCGTCTCCTCTTCATCTCCATAGTATCCGGTCATCACCGCATCGCTCTTTACATATAGCTCTCCATCTATGATCCTGGCTTTTATCTCAGCCGGAGGCTTACCTATCGTATCCGGCCGTTCCGGCGTCATCTCCCAGAGGAAGCCGATGGCACCCGCCTCGGATGCTCCATATCCCTGGAGAACAGTAATATTCCTCTCCAGAAGCATCTGCAGGAACTCCGGGCGGAAATCAGCGCCCCCACAGTTGATCAGGTGGAGATCCCATCCCAGATTTCTGCCATTGGGGCCTCCGTTTTTCAATTTTCTTGCGAGCATACGGAGCATGGAAGGCACTACAAATACATAGTCCGGTTTCATAGCTTCCAGATATCGGTAAAAATACTTGATATCTGTTGCGATACAAACCTCCGCTCCCAGATACAGCGCGTTCAGCACAGAAGAGAACCCGGAAAGGTGATGAAAAGGCAGGACAGCCAGAAGAGAATGGAATCCCCTGTTATTGATCCTGTGGCAGATTCCTGCTGTAAGCCCCCGCTCGGACATCATGACGGCTTTGCTCTCTCCCGTTGTTCCTGATGTGAAAAAAATGCATGCAAGGCTGTCTCCGGAATGTCCGGCTGTGCATTTCCCCTGACCTTCCTGTTTCTCATAATTCTCCCATGAGACCACAGACATTTGAGATGCTGGATCACCGCCGCGCTCTTCCTCATCATCAAACAGCTCTTCCATGGGGATTCCGGTTATCCTGCCGGTCAGGTCTGCATCCCGGACTGTGTCCGCAGCCACAGAATCATAAATGATCCCGCTGACGTCAGTCTTCCTCAACCTGGCACTGAGTTCACCAGAGGATATTTCACGATCCAGAAGCACGGCAGCTGATTCCGTCCGGAATACCGCACAGAGGCTTACAAGCCATCCATAGCTGTTGCGCCCCATGATACCGATATGTCTGCCTGCCAGATTCCCTTTCCTCAGCACAGCAGCCGCCGCCCTGATATCATGAAAAAATCTCTCGGCGGAAATCTCCGTTATACAGCTGTCATCCATATACCGGAACACCCTTTTCCCGTTCAGCCTGCTTTCCAGCATTCCAAGTACTTCACGCATGGTTTTCGGCTGTTCTGTTTTCACTGTCATCTTTAACTCCTTTCTTCCCCGATTTCTGTATCAGTCCAGACTATGTTTCAGTCCAGAACAAATTTCCCTCTTTTCTTCCGCTGCAGCTTCCGGTGAAGGAACATTAGGATCCTGTACATGATATACATCACAATGCATCTGGCGGCAAAGCAGACCAATACTCCGGCGGCCGGACAGAAAGCCATAGCATCCGTCAGTCGGTACCAGGGGAAGATCACCTTCTCATAGGCATGAAGGCAGACGATCCAGATAGAATTAAACCCAATCTCTTCCAGAACTGCCATCAGTTTGCCTGTATGTTCTCTTCTCATATAGGCGGCATATATTCTGAGGAACAGGAATCCGGTGCAGAATGTAGCCAGCACATCCGCCAGTCCCAGCTTCCACATACAGGCTACGATACTGATCTGCCCAAATGCCGCCGAGAGCAGTATTAATGCAAGAATAACTCCCCACCATTTCCATGATATTTCTTTTTCAAGAAGTCCTCTCTCTTTCAGTTCTGCTCCGGCATGGAGATATCCCACTGCGATCAGGGCCATGGGCAGACAACAGGGCCATATTTTAGAGATCAGTGTCAGGACATATCCCAGGATCACACAGGACGCCGTAAGGAGAACACGTAATCTGTCTGAAGTTATCTGTACGATACCGTTATAGATCAGCCAGCCGCCGAACAGCGCAAGCACGAACCAGAAAATACTGACAGATTCCACCGGAATCCCCCACAGTGTACCTCCGCCTTCCGCATTCAGTCCCAGCAGATAAGTCAGGATAAACTCGCCGCCGTTCTCCATAAAGGAGCGATGACGGACCACTGCCAGCAGGAATTTGGATATGATCACAGCGGCAGCGACAATACAATATGGCAGGAGAAGCAGTTTTCTCTGGATGACAAAGCATTTCCGAGGTTTTCTCTTATAGAAGCCGTATCCGCTGATCATGAAAAATGCCGCCATGATCCCGCCTCCGAACACACTGCCGGCTCCGGAAAAGAGTTCCCCGCTTCCTGTCGGCTGCGGTTCCAGATACAGGTTTATGGAATGTCCCAGAACAATCAGGACCATTCCCAGTCCTCTGGCAAGATTAAAGTACCCAAGTCCCAGGGTCCTGCTTACATTGGATCCACTCTTATTGAGTTCACTCTTCATCCTCCGCACCTCCTTTGCCTATCTGGTGGAACACGGTGATCAGCCTCTTCCGGAAAGCAAACGCCAGGATCAGCGTCGCTGCAAGCGCCGCGTAGCGGAAATACTGAAGCCGGTACAGTCCCATCGCGGCAAATGACAGCAGGATCACACCGGAACTGATGGCCAGAAGGTTTTTCTCCTGAAAGACTTTCTCCGGAAGATCCTTACGTCGGCACGCCCGTTTCATCAGGACAAAATGCAGCAGTGTCAGCACCATATAACTGACCAGCGTAGTCCATCCCGCTGCAAAATATCCGAACATCGGAATGAAGATCATATTCAGGACAATGTTCAGGACAGAGCAGATGATCGAGATCACAGATATTCCATTATTTTCTCCGTAATACATCTCCACATTTGCAAACACCATATACAGAAAGATAAAGTATACACTGGCTGAAACAGGAGCAATGATCCAGATAGCCTCCATATATTCCTCTGTAGCCAGTATCCTGATCAGATCCGGCGCCAGAGCACTTACGGCAAAGGTAGCTCCTCCCACGAGCAGACATACGATTGACGCAGTCTGTCCAACATCTCTGTACTTTCCAGCCTTCAGCTTTTTGTACATCCACGGATTGAATGATCCGTTTATGGATGAGAGGACGAGAAGCATCAGAGTCGCCGCAGAATACGCCACGCTGTACACTGCCGCCTTGCCGCTGCCCTGATAATAATTAATCATGATCCGGTCCGACTGGTTCAGGATGATCTGGGAAACGTAGTAAAATATAAGAGGGAGATTAAAACGCAGGGCAAAACTCCAGTATTCCTTTTTGAAAAAGGTTTTCCCTCTGACAAAGAGCAGGACCGCAAATATTACACCAAACAGAGTCTGAACGGATACTGTGCCTATGATCCGGGCTTCTGCCTTATAGCTTGTACTTATCACAGCCACAACCGTAACAAACAGGTTCAGCACAGTGCTGACTGCAGTAACCGCCACCGGTTTCCTGTACCGGAAATCAAACCGCTCCCGGTTCGTCCATAGCATCAGAGGCGGGTTGAACATAAGCTGGATAAACATCAGCAGCATGATAAAGCTGCTCAGCCCGGTAGCCCGGTCAATCCATTTATGTAACAAAAAATACACTCCGCCTGCTGACAGAGTCAGGACAGAGATCAATCCCATGATGGATGACGTGTAACCGTCCTTGTCATCTTCATAACGGATCAAACCGTTATTCAGCCCTTCATAAGGCAGTTTCAGAGACGTAAAAAGTATAAATACATCGAACCAGGCAAAGTAAATGTTACAAATACCGTATTCCTCTGTTGTCAGCAGTCTGGTGAAGATCGGGACCGTTATAAAAGAGAGTCCCCGCTGAAGGAACTGGCAGACGGTAAACCAGACAGACGTCCGCACCGCAGCGGGCATTTCTTTGTATTTATTCAGCAGATTTATTTGCACGTCGTCTCATTCTCCTTTGTCGCCTTAAACGTATCCGTTTCTTCCGTCGTTCTGTAATAGATGCCCGGATCTCTTCTCTGTCCTTTCGGTGACTCGCCAGAACAAATCCAATCCAGAACGCCATTGGCACTGCCACCGGATTGGCAAATGCCGACTCGCTTGTACTTGATATGAGCAGATATAAGATCAAGAACAGAGTGGACGCAAAATCACATCTGTAATCCCAGAGTGCAAAAACCTTCTTTATAAAGATCCAGAGTGCGCCCAGCAGGGCTGCGAAGCCGAAATATCCGCATTGTCCCAGAATCATCGGCCAGAACGTATCAGACACAAAGCTTGAATAGGACTGGGATATCCCCCATATTCCTGCCATCCAGTACATGCCGTATACCGGAGAATATGGTTCAATAGAAAATGCGGACCCGTATGTCCCCCACCCGGTTCCAAAAGGGAAATGATCCGCCGCAATAAACGGGGCTCCGATCGTCAGCACAGCCCGGGCAGACTCTGTTCCCATGAGAAAATAATAGCTGATTGTCTGATACAAGGCGGCGACGCCTGCCACAGTTACTACAACAGCAGCGAATATCTTTACTTTTCTGCTCAGTTTCTTCTTCCTGTTTCTGAATACGACCAGAAAGATCAAGACCAGGCAGGCAAGTGCGCCCATGGCCTTGACCCTCCTGGTGCTGACCATAATAAAAGCAAGCATGGCCAAAGGGATAAAGATCATCTTCCTCTTTTCTTCATACATCCAGAGACAGATCGCACAGAGGAACACGCAGATTCCTACCAGGACCGTATAGACTGAGTAAAACAGCTTCACCGCCCGCAGTCCGCCTCGCATATCCGCGTCAAATATCCCGAAAAACAGGTCAGCCATACAAAGTACAAAAAGCACTGTCGTAACGGCATTGACAACATACCACAGGATCTGCCGCAGCCGGCCGGATTCCGCCTCATCCGGATCGTCATACGCAAACATCAGCCAGGAAGCGCCCGCAGCCAGGAAAAACTTGATATTCACATAAGAATCCTTTGCCGTATTCACAAAAGGCTGATAGTGCCAGACAAAGTATCCGCACCATCCGCTGACCCAGAACACAATCAGAAATATAGCAAACAGGATTCTTTCCCTTGTCCAGCTGATCTTAAGCTTCTTCTGGAGGAACCGGAGAACAGCCATCGGAACGATCAGCAGAGCAAACAGCTCATCTGCATACTGAAAGACTTCCAGATGCTGCTGGAACCAGTCCTGAAGAACGAAAAGAATGATACAGAATGAAATAAGTAAAATATTCCGCATAGTAACTGTCTTCATAATCTATAACTCCTCATATTGTGAGCGCTCAGGCAGCAGCCGCTCAAAACTTTTCGTCAGACAGGCTCTGATCTCTTCGAAATCAATATCATCTGCACTGTCATTCAGACAGACTGCCCGGTATTTCTGCCTCTCAATACTCCGGCATATCTCTGTAATTTTATCCATTCCCAGTTCGAAATGCCGTCCCCATCCTGTACTTCTCGGACAGAACTCTCCTTTGCAGATCCGCCAGTCCTTCATAAGCCAATGGCTCACATCCGATCTGGAGCGGAATCTGTTCGCAGAACACTGCTCCAGCACATCCGGTTCCGCTTCCCACACCTCTGTAAATGTGCTTTTCAGATGGGAGGTGGGAAGATGTGAGTCCCGAAAACAGGAAAAGTATTTGAACGGACTAAGAAGCAGGTTGCGCATCAGATTTCCTCCGTACCGCATGGAGAAAAACTTGCCGCCATGTTTTCTGAGCACGTCTTTCTTGTTAAAATGGCTGTTGATCAGTGCAAAATTATTCAGCTCCGTGTGCGGAAAGCAGTCCTCCGGATCTGTGGCGGTTATCATATCCAGAAGAGCTGTTTCCATGGGAACCCCCTTTTGAAAAAAATCTTCCGAAGCCACAGGGGCTATCAGATACATGTCGTCATTAAAAAGTACGAACTGCTCTGCCAGCTCTGGAATCCTGTGCAGCCAGAGCTCGATCACATTGGAATTGAATGTGGGAAGATACTGTGGCGGAATATATTCTTCATGACTGACAATCCTGAGCCGGGGATGCTCCCGATTCAACCATGGAGGAATCTGTCCGTCCGTCACGAAAAAGATCCGGTTCACCCAGGGGGCGAAACACTCTGCGCCTCGAAACCAGTAGCGCAGAAGCCCCCAGTCCCGGAACCGGTTCTCTGTGCTTCCGTTGTCCTTCTCTTCCGGGGAAAAAAACGCCCTCCTGCGCTTCCATTTTGAATCATTCCCATCTACCCACAATATAACAAAATCGATCTTGTCTCTCACTGTGCCATGTCCTCATCGCTTTTCCTGTGCAGCTGCGCCCGGCTCGCCCCACTCAGACCATCGCATGCCGCCGCCTTCATATCACATGTGCTACACCTGTCCAATTCTTCCTTCGTCACCTTGCCATCCCGGTAATCTCTGCAGATCTTATTCTCATACATGGAATAAGGCTTCTTCGTAAACAGCGCCTTCACTTTATGCCGGAACACCCACCATGCCGGCACCCATATATACTTGTGCATAGCCGGTGATACAGAGCCAATCATCCAGCAGTTCCGGTCACAGCAGCGCACCTTTTTTCTAACCCTTTCTGCTTCCGGACTGTTCCACAGTTCCTCCCATGTCTGGGTATTCAGATTGCCCAGCACTTCCTTGTCCTTCGTACCGTTGCAGGGCATCACGTCTCCATAGGGATCGATGAAAAAGGTATCAAAGCTCATATCGCATGGCAGGAGCCGCTTCTGGCCGTAAATATAATTGATCAGGCCATGATTAAAATACGCCCGGAACCACTTCTTGGGGCTTCTGCTGCGGAGAAGCTCATTAATCAGCTTTTCAAAATTCTTTGCTACCATGGGACGGTCATGTATGATATTTTTCGTCTCAACGAAATAAAAACTGTTGTGAAGAGAGGCCGTGGCAAACTCCATCCCTGTTCTGTCAGAGATCCGGTAGAGAGGCACCAGATCCGGTGCATTTCTGTCCTGGACTGTCATGCCGAATCCTACATCCTTCATCCCCATCCTGCGGAGAACCTGAAGAGTATGGTATCCACGTTTGAACCCGTCCGGCAGCCCGCGTATCTCATCATTCGTCTTTTCCATTCCTTCAATAGAGATCCGAATACCGATATCAGGGAATTCTTTGCAGAGATTCACGATGCGGTCTGTGAAGAAACCGTTGGTGGAGATCACGATGCGGTCGCTTTTCTTATAGAGTTCCCTCACGATATCCTTCAAATCCGTCCGGATAAACGGCTCGCCGCCGGTGATATTGGTAAAATACATTCGAGGCAGCTTCCGTATTGTCTCGATCGATATTTCTTCTTCCGGTCTGGACGGTGCCTTATAGCGATTGCACATGGAACATCGTGCATTACAGCGATATGTAATAATAATCGTTCCGTTCAGCTTCTTGTCTTTAAGTTTCTTTTCTTTCATCCTTTTTCCTTTTTTCTGCGTTCCTGTTCTTCTCCCTCCTTTAGAATGTTCATGCCCGGAGGAGGGCTTCCGCCTTCCTGTATAGATTTTCATTAACTTATCACAGTATCTGTCACCTGTATCAAAGTCCGTACGATTCAGACAGTTCTCTGCATACTGATCCGTCAGCTGCCTGTCGCTCCAGAGCTTCCGTATCTTTTCCTTCAGATCTTCTGTGCCGCCAGCTGTAAACAGTTCTCCTGTCTCCCCGTTCCGGATCAGCTCCGGGATACCTCCCATATCCGCACCCAGAACCGGCGTCCCATAAAGCTGACTTTCCATAACGGAGAAAGGACAGTTCTCGTACCATTCTGACGGATATACGGTAAATCTTGCCTCACGGATCAGTGTCTCCAGCGCCGTTCCGGACTGAAAGCCTGCGTTTCTAATGTTGTCCGCTCCTGAGATTTCTCTCTCCAGCGGCCCCGTGCCTGCAAACACAAATGGGATATCAGAAAGTTCCCGGCACACCTGCAGAAGGGTCCGGATTCCCTTTTCCTCTGAAAATCTGCCGAAATAAAGTACGTAGTCCTTTTTCTCTGTTTTTCTCCTCTCCACACAATCAGCAAAATTATGCAAGACTACTGTTTTCCCTGCAAAAACCGGATTCGTATCCATCTTCGTCTTCAGGAACCGGCTGCAGCAGATGACTGTATCTATATATCGATATACTCCGCAGCTGTTCCAGAAGAAGGCCTCCGCCGCACCGACAGCAGACTTTGCCAGACTGCCATGGATACATCTGCCGCGGAAACAGTTCTGGAAATGACCGCCCAGACATTTCTCACAATTCTCATGAGTATTCGGATCATACAGCATATGGTTGGGACAGACAAGCTGATAGTCATGGGCAGTGTATACAATCCTGCACTTCCTGCCGCTTTCTCTCCTCCATTTCGCAATCTCCAGGATCATGGACGGCGTCAGCTGATAGTTGAAATTATTGATATGACATACATCCGGCCGGAAATCATCCAGCACCAGCCTCAGCTTCTTCCTTGCCTCGGAGGAATAGATCGTTTTGACCGGATAGGTCAGCTTGGCCAGCATAGATCCCTGATGAAAATCCATGTCGCTGGTATATACGTTCACCCGGTTTCCCACACATCTGCCCTCGTGCTCCATTCCAAAGTACTGTACTTCATGCCCCTGCTCCTTCAGGGAGTCGCCTAATTTAAATATATATGTTTCCGATCCCCCATTCGGATGGAGGAATTTATTGATCAGGAGAATCCTCATTTTCCACTCATACCTCTTATCTTTCTTCTTGTCCCGTTATCTTTCTTCCTGTCACGGAAACCTTTTCCCCAAGTTTCTTTAAGCTTTTCTGAAGCACGAGAGAAAATACCGCAGCTCCGCAGAGCACTATGATCACTGAAAAAATATACTGTTCCCAGCCGTCTCCCAATGCAGAAGTAAGTTTCAGCTTCTCAGCAAGCCGGAAGGCCACCATATGAGACAGATAGAGCTCCATGCTGATCCCGCCGATAAACTTCGTTATCCTGTTGTTCAAAAGTTTTCCCTGATCTGACACAGCATAGATAAGGAACGCAGCTGACAGTACCAGACAGGCCGCAGTATTTCTTCCTATTACATAATATACCACAGCCGCTGACAGAACAAGCCCTGCCGCCGCCCATTTATTCCATCTTTCAATCTGCTCTCTGTACAGATAGATCATACCTCCGGCGAGGAAAAAGCAGGCGCTGTACAGGACATTAGCCCGGCTTGCCCCAAAATAATACAGGCACATAAAATGCCAGACCACACTGAGCCCGAATACAGTCCAGGCTCTCCTCCCGTTCTCGATCAGCACGCAAAAAAACGGGAAACAGATATAAAATACAAATATCAGCCCCAGGAACCAGCCCACACCGATAACCGCAATGCTACGGGGATCCGGAAGGAATCCGAACATTAATGTCAGATCAGCAAATCCCTCGCAGAATGATCCTGCCGATGGCGACATTACCACATCCAGGAGCACTAAAACTGCAAAAAAGGGAAAGATCTTTTTAAAACGTCTCCCATAGAATTCTGAAAGACTGATCTTCCCACTCAGCATCTTATTGTAATACCCGCAGCACATACCAAAAGCAGAGAGCATCATAAACAGAAAAACAAAATCTGTAAAAGACGGAATTACTGTGTCGTATAAATACCCCTGTATCGAGTAGGTGCTGTTCTCTGCCACATGCATCATTACGATCCCGATACAGGCGATCGTCCGAAGTCCGTCAGCCGAACCATAATACTTTTTCATCTTCTGTATATCTCCAGTGTCTTCTTCACCGTAGTATCCCAGTCAAATCTGCCGCAGATATAATCCGCCGCCTCACTCTTGTATTGCCCCACAACGTCCGGATGGTCACAGAGAAACTGAAGCTTCTCTCTCAGATCATCTACGCTGCCTTTCCGGAATGTCAGAGCCCTGTCTTCCACTACGTCAGCACATTCCGGAATATCCGAGGTAAGACAGCAGCAGCCATAGCTCATCGCTTCCAGAAGGCTGAGCGGCATTCCCTCCAAATCACTGGGCAGACAGTACACATATGCATTACTGAATAACTCAGCAAGCACTCTCCCCCCGACAAAACCGGTGAACCTGATCCGACTGTCGCCTCCGGCGAGTCGCTGCATCTCCTTCATAAAAGCCTGGGAATCCGAACTTCCGCCTGCAATGACCAGTTTCTTCTCCGTATGAACTGTCCTGAATGCCTCGATCAGATACCGGATCCCCTTCTCTGGAACGACACGCCCCAGAAATAAGATATACTCATCCTTCTTCAGACCAAACAACTGGTTGATCTGCTCTGCCTCTATCTTGCGATGCCGGTCCACTCCATTTGGAATAAGCACAGTTTCTCTTCCGTATTCTTTGAGAAAATATTCTTTTGCTCCCCGGCTCAGCACTATAATCTCATCAGCATATTTTACCGCAATTTTTTCTCCGAAGCGGATGTAATTTCTGGCAAACGCTCCCCATTTCTGCCGTTTCCAGTCGAGACCATGGACAGTGGCAATACACCGCCTCCCCAGCAGTCTGGGAATCCAGAGCATGGCGCAGGGACCTTCCGCATGGAAATGAACTACGTCAAATCTTCCGAAAGCCGCAAATATAGAAGCGAAAAACGAGGAAGAAACTGCGGCCAGCCCCTTACCGGTAACTGTCGGCACTGGCCGGATCCTGACCCCCTTATACTCATGAAGATTACATCTGCCATATCCTTTTCTGTTCACATGATGCTCCCGCCGGTTAAAGCATGTCACCTGATGTCCGAGCCGCACCATACGCGTTCCCAGCTCTTTCACGACGATCTCTACTCCGCCTTCACGTGACGGAATCCGTTTATGTCCCAGCATTGCAATTTTCAATTTTTTTCTCCCCTAATATGTACATTTTTCCAAAACAGAGGTTAATGTTCAGGACTCCCCCATATCGCGCCGAGTGATAATATACAGATTATTGATAACTCATCAGCTGTTCCCTTTGATTCCATTGATTACCTGTTCAACGTTTGCAATAATTATTTCTTTATCTGTAATCAACGAATCGGATCGCTTCTCCCAAAACTCATAAAAAGTCTTTACAAAAGCGTCTCTCATATCAATTCGGCTAATAATATACATATTATTATAATCACCGTCCAGCCGGATATGAGAAATTGTATCGTTCAATAAGATACAGTATCTGGTTTCATAATCCATATTGGGAATCAGCCTTCCTGACACCATCTTAATTTTCAATTTCTGATGATTCCTGCACAGTTCAATAAAATATTCCAGGCATCGTATGATCTGTTTCTGGGTAAGATGTACTTTGTAATTAAAAAAGTCAATCTCATTGTCAACCACAAGATTATAAAAAGCTGTTCTATAAAGCAGAATACTGATTTCAAAATCTTCTACGGCATTTCTGGCAATTCTGTGAATACTTCGCAGTTCATCAAGCGCTGGGGATTCATTCTCCTCTTCATCCATCTGTCCGGCAATCTGCTCCACAATCTCCTCAAATAAATCCTCCGGCAAAAAATGTTCTGTCAGATGCCCTATTATCCACTGCTGGCAGAGAGCAAACAATCCATGAACATACTCATGTTTTAAAATCATTTCCCGCATAGACGTTTTGCGAAAAAGCTGATTTTCCTGACTGCACAATCCTTTCACACTGCGAAAAACAGACCGGCAATTATCTGAATTTTCACTTGTCACCACGGATACACAATGATTCCCGCTGACAAGCAATCCAGAAATCATATAGTCGTCTTCTACGGCAAAAATTGCTTTGCCAGCCGCCCCGGCACTTCCGTACAAATGAAAGTCAATGCAGCGATTTCGATCCAATACCTCCACGAGAAAGCTTATATCATGTGAATAATCTAATGTATCCTTCTGCACATTGATCACCATACAATAATGTACATCCTGATACCATTTTCCTTTCGAAACGTGTTTATTTTTTGCTTCTATAATCTGAAGCTGATACTCACGCTCCAAAGCAAAAATATCAAACGCGCCTACAATGTTCAAAGAGCTCACGCGACGCAGGACCGGATGTCTCATCTTAACCACAAACTGTACAATTTTCATCTCCGGCCAGAACTGCAAACCCAGGATTACATCCGCGTCCGGACTGTTCTGGAGATCCCGGACATAGTTGTACTCAGCTTCAAGATTATCCCAAATTGCCTGCTGCAGATCCGATTTGTTTTCCACCTGATACTCCTGCATCAAGCCAGTCGCCGCTTCAGCTCCGCACTGTGTGACGATACACTCACTTATCCCTTTCAGAATCTTCGATGCATATTTTTCTGACGGGATCATTTGTCCACCCGTCCACTTGCTGATATAAGACACATCATACTTAAGTTCCTGGGCAAGGGCGTAGTTCTTTATACCCGCAACTGTCATCAAATGTTTCAAAAGTCTGCTGAATCTGTTCTTTTCACTCATTTTCCCCTCATAACACAAAAAGAATACCTTATATAAATTTTGTCTTATTCATTTTACTCTAATTTGAGTTTTCTATCAATCCCGTTTTTTCCCAGATTTTTAGCCAGATATTTTAAAAAGGAGCTGTCGCACCATTATTTAGTGCGACTGCCCCTTTTCATCTTCCTTATGCATTTGCCCTTCTTAATTCTCCGGGCACTTTCTTCAGCTGCTCTTTCAAAATCGTTTTGGTCAGTCCAATACGGTTTGTTTTGAAGTGGAAGAACGGCCGCTCTGAGAGTTCAATAATCTCAACCGGCTGCATATAATCATCCAGACACTCTCTTACTTTATCTTCGATATCATCAATCGCATATCCGTCTTCAAGCACAACATACAGATATGGAAGGAAACATCCTCCGTGCTCGCTGTCCGGAACCACTACGAAAAATTCGTCATCAATCCCTTTTATATCTGCATCCGCCAATCGATTTTCCATCGGCAGGGTAGCCAGGTCTCCGCCACCATAGCGCGGTGCTTTTCCCCGGGTCTGTACATACAGAACGCCGTCTTCATTCATAAATCCGATATCCCCCGTATGCAGCCATGTCATGCCGTCTTCATGTACTTGAAGCGCTTTCTTCGTTGCTTCTTCATTATCATAACCAAGCATGAGCCCCGGACCGCTGATACAAATTTCTCCCATCTCGTTATACGTAAGCTCCTTCTGAGTCCCCGGCTCGAATACGCTGATCACATTCAGGATCGTAGGAACTCCCACGTTCCCGTTTCCCATCGGATACGGAGACATAGGCAGCGTGACATTGGAGCCCGCCTCACTGTTTCCATAACCTGTAGTAAACCGGATATGGCAGTTATGCGAATCCACAAACTTTTGGGCACGCTTCAATTGATTATTATTGTAGGATTCCGATCCGGCGCCTGCCGCAGTCAGATGTGACAGATCATAATCATCAGGAATACGCCCATTGCGCATTACTGTCTCAATAAACATCGGAATAAGCGGCCAGGAGTTGGGACGGCAGCGCATCAGCTCCAAGTCCACATCCTCAACTGCAACGTAAGGATTTAAAATCAAAAGCTTGTTAGATGCCAGAGGCATCAGTTCCATAGCAACTACTACAGCAACCAGAGCCGGAGGGAGTGCCGTTACCATCCAGGTCGGACGGTAATCACTTGCTCCTGCATAAAAATTCATCTGTGCAATAACAGCCAGCATTGTGTGTGCAGAGTGTATAACCTGTTTGGACGGTCCTGTAGATCCGCTTGTATAGGCCCTGAATAATGGACGGTTCACATCGACCGGCGCATCTACAGGACCCTTGTAACTCTCGCCTATCGCAAGGAATTCCTCCCAATCCATCGTCTTCGGTCCGTGAGCCTTTTCATCAGGATACCTGCTGTCCAGATTTTTACGGACATAATCCGGCATATCTTCCCGTCTGCATGACTGACACGCATCGATCAGCACTACTTTCTCAACATCTGTATCAGACAGGAAACGTCCCAGCTCATGCTGAGCGAGATAATCCTGGGCGATGATCACTTTGGCGCCTGACTTCCGCACAGCCTCTACATTTTCTTTCAGTGTGTTATCCCTGCACAGCAGAGATGCTCCGATTTGTTCTGCCGCCAGCAGAATATAGATAAACTCCGGCACAGAAGAAAGAAATACCGGAATCTGGTCTCCTTCTTTAAAACCGACCGCACGCATAGATCTGGCAACAGCTTCTGTCTTCTGAAAAACTGTACCCCACAAAATCTGACTGCCATAAAAATCCATCGCAGCCACATCCTCACCCGGACAATTCATCTTCAGATACTCTTTTACCGTGCATTCCGGAACTGTAATCTTCCTCAGCGGTTCCGGATAATACTGCAGCCACGGACGGTCTACACTCGGTTTTCCTGTCAAATTTGTACTACTCATTATTATTTTTCTCCTTAAAACTTTGTAACCCATAGCAAATATTGTCCTGAATATACATTGATCTTCATATAACTTTTTTGCAGCGAGCGTGTTAAGTATAGCTCTCGAAATCCGGAAAGTATACAGAACAAAAAGGCAAAAATATGAATTTTTTTCAAAAAATTGGAATTTTTTAGAATTTTTATAAAGCCTTTCATGTTGCCGGTTTTTAACAAATTGGCACAATCAGGAAGAGTTTTGCCGTAAACAGTATTGAATCCTCATATTTCCCATGACAAATATGAATAAAGAATGATGTAATTGGTACAGTTACATCGAACAGCTCCGTCCGTTGACATCATAGAAAGGATTTCAATACTGTCATGAGAACATTTAAAGAACTGAAAATTGCAGTCGCAGGAACCGGCTACGTAGGGCTTTCTATAGCTGTTCTGCTATCCCAACACCACACTGTAACAGCCGTGGATATTATTCCGGAACAGGTAGAAAAGATCAATCGACGAATTCCCCCGATCCGGGACGAATATATCGAAAAATATTTTTCCGAAAAGAGGCTTAACCTTACCACAACAACAGACGCTACTTCCGCCTATAAAGATGCTGATTTCGTCGTGATAGCAACCCCGACTAATTATGACAGCCAAAAAAATTTCTTTGACACTTCTACGGTAGAATCAGTGATTGAGCTTGTACTGAAGGTCAATCCCAAGGCAGTCATCGTCATCAAATCCACGATTCCGGTGGGATATACGGTGTCCATCCGAAAGAAATACAGAATCGCAAATCTCCTGTTCAGTCCGGAATTTCTCCGTGAATCGAAAGCATTGTACAACAACCTTTACCCATCACGAATTATCGTAGGTACAGATGACACCGATCCTTTCCTGGCAAAAGCCGCTCGTACATTTGCCCGTCTGCTTCAGGAAGGGGCAGTCAAAGAAAAAATTGACACTCTTTTCATGAGATTTACGGAGGCTGAAGCCGTTAAGCTCTTTGCCAATACCTATCTGGCACTTCGTGTATCATACTTTAATGAGCTTGATACATATGCGGAAATAAAAGGGCTGGACACTCGTGCAATCATTGACGGTGTCTGTCTGGATCCCCGCATCGGCACTCACTACAACAATCCCTCTTTCGGCTACGGCGGCTACTGTCTCCCCAAGGATACCAAGCAGCTTTTAGCAAATTAAAAGGTATATACCCGCGATGTATTCCGACGGGACTAAAGACAGAAGACGAACCAGCAAAATTCCGACTCTAAAAGCCAGAATTCTGCTGGTTCGTCTCTTCTTCGCTTGTCAGGGGCTGAAAATCGGCATTAACCGACAGCCCCCTTTTCGTCGTTTCAATTGAAAATGTTATTCAGCTTTATCAGCTGCGTATACATCTACCAGTTTCTTCAGGTAGTCGTATCTCTCCATAGCTTCCTGCTCGTTGCGTGCGAACAGTCTTGCAGCCTTCTCCGGGTTGGATCTCTTCAGGGCATTGTAACGAACCTCGCCGTCAAGGAATGCCTGATAGTCTTCCTGCTTCGGAGCCTTGCTGTCGAGTGAGAACTTATCTCCCTCTGCAGCCGGATTGAACCGGAAGTTATTCCAGTATCCGCACTCTACTGCAAGCTGCTCCTCTGTCTGAGCCTTGCTCATGCCCTTCTTGATACCGTGGTTGATACACGGAGCGTAAGCGATGATGAGTGAC
Organism: Mediterraneibacter catenae; assembly: GCF_008691045.1. Taxonomy (GTDB): domain Bacteria; phylum Bacillota; class Clostridia; order Lachnospirales; family Lachnospiraceae; genus Mediterraneibacter; species Mediterraneibacter ornithocaccae. The sequence goes on along the minus strand of NZ_VMSO01000001.1, from coordinate 116,714 downwards.
GGTCCCGGATAAGCCTCAGCCTCTGTGATGGCTTTGACTGTCTGGTTGAAGTCAGCACCCATAGCGATCTGTGCAACGTATACATATCCGTAGCTCATTGCCATACCTGCAAGGTCTTTCTTCTTCGTCTCTTTACCGCCTGCTGCGAACTGTGCTGTAGCACCTGTCTTTGTAGCCTTGGAAGACTGTCCGCCTGTGTTGGAGTAAACCTCTGTATCGAATACCATGATGTTGATATCCTTGCCACTTGCAAGTACGTGGTCAACACCGCCGAATCCGATATCGTAAGCCCATCCGTCACCACCGAATACCCACTGGGATTTCTTAGCGAGGAAGTCTTTGTTCTTAAGAACTTCTGTTTTCTCTGCGAGATCACAGTCGCATCCTTCCAGAGCTGCCACAAGTTTATCTGTAGCTGTTCCGTTTGTAGCTCCGCATCCGAATGTATCAAGATACTCTTTTGCAGCAGCCTTAACGTCTTCTTTCTCAGCGATTTCAGCAATCTTCTCAACTTTCGCTTTCATTCTGTCACGGATTGTATTCTGAGCGAGCAGCATACCATATCCGAACTCAGCATTGTCCTCGAACAGAGAGTTACACCAAGCCGGTCCTTTGCCTTCCGGAGTTACCGTGTAAGGTGTGGACGGTGAGGAGTTACCCCAGATAGAAGAACATCCTGTAGCGTTTGCGATGTACATTCTGTCACCAAACAGCTGTGTGATCAGCTTAGCGTACGGTGTCTCGCCACATCCGGCACATGCGCCTGAGAACTCAAGCAGCGGCTGTTTGAACTGGCTTCCCTTTACAGTTGTCTCTTTGAATTTTGCAACAACTTCCGGTTTTACCGGGATCTCTCTTCCGTAATCGAAGAAGTCCTGTTTGCCGGCATTTGCTTCCATGTTCTCCATAACGAGTGCCTTCTCGCCCTTCTTGCCCGGACATACGTTAGCACATGATCCACATCCTGTACAGTCGTAAGCAGATACAGTCATGGAGAATTTCATTCCCGGCATACCGATCATGTCGATTGCTTCCATTCCTTCCGGAGCTTTCGCAAGCTCGTCCTCTGTGAGGGCTACCGGACGGATAACAGCGTGCGGACATACATATGCACAGCGGTTACACTGGATACAGTTCTCCGGTTTCCATACCGGGATATCTACTGCGATACCACGTTTCTCGTATGCGGAGGAACCTGACGGTGTAGAACCGTCTACATAGTCGTTAAATGCAGATACCGGAAGTGTATTTCCTTCCTGAGCATTTACTTTTGCCTGAATATTCTTAACGAAATCAACAACGTCTTTTCTTCCGTTCTCGTCTACCTTCGGCTGAGCGAGCCCTTCGTCAGCTGCGTCTTTCCAGCTCTCCGGAACTGTTACTTCAACAACCTGTTTTGCACCTGCGTCGATCGCATCGTAGTTCATCTGTACGATCTTGTCACCTTTTCTTCCGTAAGTAGCTTTAGCAGCAGCCTTCATCAGGTCGATTGCCTCTTCTTCCGGAATGATAGCGGCAAGTTTGAAGAATGCAGACTGAAGGACTGTGTTGATACGTCCGCCAAGTCCGATCTCTTTACCGATCTTGATACCGTCGATCGTGTAGAACTTGATATTGTGATTTGCAATGTAAGCTTTAACCTGTCCCGGCAGATGTTTCTCAAGGCCTTCCATATCCCAAGGACAGTTCAGAAGGAATGTACCGCCGTCTACAAGCTCCTGTACCATGTTGTACTTGTCCACATAAGACGGGTTGTGGCATGCCACAAAGTTTGCCTGGTGGATCAGATATGTAGATTTGATCGGCAGTTTACCGAAACGGAGGTGAGACATTGTAACACCGCCGGATTTCTTTGAATCATAGTCAAAGTAAGCCTGTGCGTACATGTCTGTGTTGTCACCGATGATCTTGATGGAGTTCTTGTTCGCTCCGACTGTACCGTCAGCGCCAAGTCCCCAGAACTTACAGTTGATCGTTCCTTCCGGTGTTGTAACAAGCGGCTCGTCAGCTTTCAGTGACAGGTGTGTCACATCATCTTCGATACCGAGTGTAAATACTTTCTTCTCATCATTGTGATATACAGCAACGATCTGAGCAGGTGTCGTATCTTTGGAACCAAGTCCGTAACGTCCTGTGTAGATCGGTACAGCGTCAAATTTGGAACCTTTGAGAGCTGCAACAACGTCCAGATACAGCGGCTCGCCCATAGCTCCCGGCTCTTTTGTTCTGTCAAGAACAGAGATCTTCTTAACAGAATCCGGAATTGCATCGATAAGTGCCTGTGCACAGAACGGTCTGTACAGACGTACCTTTACAACGCCGACTTTCTCTCCTGCCTTCATCAGGTAGTCGATTGTCTCCTCGATCGTATCGCAGACAGAACCCATGGCGATGATCACATGCTCAGCGTCCTCTGCTCCATAGTAGTTGAACAGTTTGTAATCTGTTCCGATCTTAGCGTTTACTTTGTCCATGTAGTTCTGAACGATTCCCGGAAGAGCATCGTAATACGGGTTACAAGCCTCTCTTGCCTGGAAGAAGATATCCGGGTTCTGTGCAGAACCTCTCTGGCACGGATGGTTCGGGTTCAGCGCGTGAGCACGGAAAGCGTCGATCGCATCCATATTTACCAGATCTTTCAGATCTTCATAGTCCCATGTCTCAATCTTCTGGATCTCGTGGGATGTACGGAATCCGTCGAAGAAGTTGATGAAAGGAAGTTTTCCTTCCAGTGCAGCACAGTGAGCAACCGGTGTCAGGTCCATAACCTCCTGTACACTTGATTCACACAGCATAGCTGCACCAGTCTGGCGACAGGCGTAAACGTCTGAGTGATCGCCAAAGATAGAAAGTGCATGGCTTGCCAGTGCACGGGCAGATACATTGAATACGCCCGGGAGCTGCTCTCCTGCTACTTTATATAAGTTCGGGATCATAAGCAGAAGTCCCTGAGAAGCTGTAAATGTTGTCGTCAGAGCACCTGCTGCCAGAGATCCGTGTACAGCACCTGCCGCACCTGCCTCAGACTGCATCTCAACAACGTTGACTGTCTGTCCGAAGATATTCTCTCTGCCTTCTGTTGCCCATTCGTCAACATGCTCCGGCATAACGGATGACGGTGTGATCGGGTAGATCGCCGCAACTTCTGTGTAAGCATATGACACGTGAGCAGCAGCCTGGTTACCGTCCATGGTCTTCATTTTTCTTGCCATTTTCTTGTTCCTCCTTAAAAATATACAGTGGTGAGAGCCTGTCACTGTGCATCCGCACGCGGCATAGAACTCACATATTCACATACAGCTTCATTATATCGCCAAAAATGACAAAAGTCTATAGAGTGCCGTCGGGTTTTTTGTATATTTTGGAGTGCAGTTTACAGCGAAAGAGCCTGCAAAAAGCAGGCTCTCACAACAAATAATATGATATTGATGAATAATCTTCCAATTTATATTTTTTAAAGAACTTTTGTGTTTTTTGATATAAACTCGCTCAGATGCTCTTTCACGCAATTCCTTACTTCCTCTGCAATTTGTTCTGATTTCCTGCCGTCCATACCTATCTGATCCGCTACTGCCAGAATTTCTTTCATTCCCGGGTTTTTCCCATTTCCATAGACAGTCGTCGCATGTTCCCCACCGATCGAAGAACTGTAAGTAAGGTCATATGCCGGCGATAACCTCCACTGATCCTCTGTTTCTTCATACAGATAAGTGAAATTTTTCGAGTGATCATCACGATTATGAGCAAAGACATTAAAACACATTAACCTGTACAGCTTCTCTACTTCCGAAAAGTCCTTTGTCAATTCCAGTGTTAGTTTCATCAGAATCTCATAATCAAGATTAGGAATACGGTGGGACGTCTCCAGCACTGCTGAAACAGACAACATATGCACCCGTTCCACACTTCCATCTGTTTTTTGTCTTCTGTCAAATCTTTTGGTCCCAAAATATCCGTCGCAGATTTTCGAGGGGAACAGGCGCGTCTCTGCCATAGGGATTCCACATTTGCGTGCGCATAAAGAGTATTCATACTCTTGCCTCCCAATATTCTCGCGGTCAGCCGGAGATGGGAATTTAATAATCCATTCTTCTCCGTCGATCTGCGTAAGTATCTTAGGTCTTGCCCCTCCGGAAGAACCTCCCAGGCGGAACAGCTCATCGAGATTTTCTGCTGATTCTGTATTCAAAATCTGTCGGCACTCTTCCGCTATCGTATCCAGATCTATAGGATTTTCTTCTATTTCAAAATGACGTTCCGGTTCGTAGCACAGCGCCCCCATTCCCGATTGCCCTACAATCGCAAGCCGGTCCATATTTCCCACCTCATAAGGATTCATATGATTTTTAAGCATAAGTCGGTCTACCAGCAGTCTTCCCCATCCATCCGGAAGACTGTCCGCGAAAACCCCAAATATGCCGTCAAAGGGTTCCTGTTTCGGGATGAAAACTTTCTGCTCTAACGGCAGAGAGAACGGACTGATCGAAAATCCATCTGCAAGCCACTCCCGGTCATATTCGAAAGCGGAAAAACGCCCTTTATACAGGGCCATAGTTCCGACTTTCCTGCCATGGTACGTTACATTCAGCCTGTTAGTTGTTCTCATTGATTATCTCCTCGATCGACAGATATGGTGCGTCTTCAAACAGCCGTTCCAGTTCTCCGTCCAGTTCCAGCGCCACTGCAATTTTCGTAAGCGAGATCAACGATATCTCCCCACTGTTTTCAAACCGCTTCACAGACCCTAAGCTTACTCCCGATTTTTCACTCAGTCTTTTCTGTGATATCTTGCGTCTGCGGCGGATCTTGCGGATTCTTTCAGCGATAAGCATATTGATCTCTTTGGGGGTCTTTTTGTTGAAAATAAAATCATTCATAGATAATATATTAGCTTAATATCCTTTTTTTTGCAATAAGCAACTAGTATATTAGCTATATTTTGTATCTTGATAATATTGGTTCAGATTCCCAATATAATACAATGGGAAATTCACCATCCACTCCTGCTCCCGGTAATCTGACATCGATGTTCTGACTGCATATTTCATATTGTATTTCTGTACAAATATCCGAAGGCTCTTTGCCTGAAGATTTTCTTCCGCCTTAACCTCGATCGGACCAATCTTATCATCCATCTGCACTAAGAAGTCAATTTCCCCAGTGCCTCGTTCTGCTGACCAGTAAAAAATATCATTTTCTTCGTGTACGATAAGCTGCTGAAGAACATACTGCTCTGTCAATGCCCCTTTAAACTCTTCAAAAAGCCTGTCTCCCTCCAGAAGGATTCTTTTATTCAGTCTGGACATTGCTCCTTCCCGAACCAGTCCATACACAAACTTTTTATTTTCTCTGGATAACTGCGTGGGAATCGAATTCCACACCATACGGGTTTTCGTTACGATTTCTGCCGGAGCATGTTTTGACAGATTATTTTCATATGCCATGAGGAGTCTGTTCTGTACTGCTCTTACCTCATCAAGATTTCTTGTCTTGACATATGTTTCCACTGCTTCCGGCATCCCGCCAACAAAATAGTAGGTTCTCAGATAGTTGGCAATTTTAGATTTAAAATTGCTGAGCATCGTAAAATCCTGTGAGTCCATCAGCTCTACAAAACGTTCCTGTCCGCATGCCCTCAAAAATTCCCGGAAAGTCATAGGATACAGATTACAGAAATCAACTTTCCCCACCGGAAACGAAGTTCCCTCATGAAGTGCAATTCCAAGCAGCGAACCTGCGGCCATGACATAATACTGGGGAGCCTGCTCATATGTATTTTACGACAGATAATCACATTTTTTAAACGACTTTTGTGATATTTTCCACATTTTTCAAATGACTTTTGTGATATTATATATTACATTCAGACTCTCAGTTGTTCTCATTGATTATCTCTCCGATGCTTTTGGACAGATTCACAGATCTTAAGTTTGCTCCCGACTCCTCGCTAAATTTTTCCCGTAATGTCTTGCGTCTGCGGTGAATTTTCTGGATATTGCATTGTTATATGATTTCCTCAATTTTTTTAATACACTCATCATACATATTTCCATACAGACGTTCTTTCATAGCCATAGCCTTTACATTTTCTATAAGATCTGGAGGGATTACCCCACGGTTGGTGTTGTCGTATTCCACACAGTACTCATAGATTTCTTTTGCTGTTTTCATTTCCTTTATTGTGAGCTTAAATTGAATTGAAAACGGAAGTTCAGCTGATCCGTCATTCTCTGTACTGTTCATTTCTTTTGGTGCAGTGTTTGACTGCCATTCTACATCATTGACTTCAGGGATTACAACCACACCAAGGTCGCAATATTTCCGTATTGTGACCCGAACAGATTTAAGCATCCCCACCTGCTCCGGAGGCAGGGAAACAGGTACTGCAGCACTTGTTTTATCCCGGCGTACGGAATCCGGTATTAGACGGAAGTCATAAAACGGAAGATTCTCAAAACAATAATAGTCATCGAGTGTGGTTGTAAATTCTACATCACAGGATATAGCTGAAATATTGTTTTGAGTAATATCAGTGATTGTAAGCACAGCACTGCATTTATCGCCCTGAGGAGTAATCTGCATATTTATCGGTTTGATCGGCAGATCGGGATTAAAATTTTTTACATTCAGAGTGTTTGTCGGATAGGTGAGCGATTCTGCAATTTTTTCAATCTTTACAGCCGTACCATTGGCGGTCACGCCCATAATATCAGCAGAAAAAACAGTATAATTCATTTCAATTGCGATAATCCCGTCCGCGCCAAGAGATGAAGCGCTGGCGATTAGCTGTTTAAGAGCATGTTCACGGGCTTTGCTCAATTTACTTTCATACAGCGAACTGTTTTTCCCCAGGAAATCAGCCAGATTAGCTCCAAAAGAACTCAGAAATCCCGTACCCATTGCACATTCTCCGGAACAGAATTCTAAATATTTTGTAATTCGGTATCCATCGAATTCATATCCTGATGTAATCAACATAGTAATCATCCTCCGTTTTCATTTTTCTTATCAAATTATTTTTCTTCCACCACAACTCATATTCATACAATCCCATTATAAGATATATTGTTACTCCGTCATTATCAATAATCAGTGTTCTGCTTTCTTCCATCGCTCTCCACATAATAAATATAACTCCAAGATCTCCTATTACCTTTATGGTTGTCCGAAGTGGTTTTCTAAAGTCATCTAGTGCTGTTCCAGAATTAAACCACGTCAGATCCAGTTGCGCACGTTTCGCCTCTGTATCAATCTGGAAAGCCACGGCAATATCCGTTGTATTCATCACATCATACATTTAAATAATCACAAACAGAAATCCATTTAATTACTTCAGAATTTTTCCTAGTAATGTCTGTGTTGTACTCTATAAGTTCTTGATTGTGTGCAATATCTTCAATCTTGTCAGATGCCCATTTTAATTCAGATGTTAACCTGTCAACTTTCTGATTACTTAAAGTCAGCTGGTTATATAACATATACTGATTTCTTTTAATTTCATCTAGTCTGCAAATTATATCATCTAGTTTTCCTATTATAATCTTACCTATCAACTCATTTTCATAAATATTATAAGCGCCTTCATGCCCTGTTAATCGTGAACACCTGCCGGATAAATAGTACTCATAAAAAGACGCTATAGCAACCATATTGCGATATTTGGAATAAATAATATTCATATTATACAACTTATCAAGAGTGTCCTTGACTGAATAATAGTTCTGTGACAAAAGACTATACGCCTTTTCCAATTGCTCGATTTCATGATTAGCTCTTTCAGCATCCTGATAAATTTTTCTGTTTTCATTCCTAATTCGACGATTTTCCGATTCATAATGCAAATCTATCTCTGAATTATCGTGATAAAAACTTGCAAATCCAATTCCATATGCAACTAAAGCTGCCAAAACACACAATGCAACCGAAGACTGGGTTGGTCCTTTAAACAGATGCAGCACAATATAAGCAATAACAAAAACAACTCCTCCTGGTAATAATGCGTACGCTGCAATAGATAACATATCCCCAGTTCTTTCTTTATTATCTCGTTCTTTATATTCTGGAGATGGTTTTTTGTTTAACACTTCTGTTAACTCGTTAATTTTAATATCGATATTCCAACAAATTTGATTAAGCTCGTATAGCTTAGTTTCTAACACCAAGACATTAGCTAAATATTTTATCATTTGTTCTCTGTTCATTTCAGTTTTCCTTTCTAAAGTTGCATCTTTTCTGCATATAAAAATGTAAATATTTCCCAGAGGCAATGTCGATGTCCGCTCATGCCTGTATGCGAGAAAAAATCTATAACCAATCAATTCTACTGTTTCAAATGAAACTCCATTAAATGTCGCCTGTCAGTTGTTCTCATCAATTTTCTCCTCGATTGACAGATATGGAGCGTCTTCAAATAGCTGCTCCAGTTTTCTTGCCATTTCCAGCGCTACTGCAATTTTTGTAAGTGGCTTCAACAATATCTCTCCACTGTTTTCAAACCGCTTCACAACGCCTAAGCTTACTCCTGATTTCTCGCTCATTTTTTTCTGTGATATCTTTCGCCCGTAGTGAATCTCGCGGATTCTATCAGCAAGCAATGAGCAGATTAATCTCTTTGGATACTTTTTACTAAAAATGAAATCACACATTATCCACTATTCATATTGCACAAATCCCATTTTGCCATTGACATTGTATATCCCATAACAAGGTAATATACTTGTGTCCTGTACATTTATGACCCCGGAAAGCCATGTTACAAATTCTTCCGGCAAACTGGCAATCTGCATACCCGGAGTATATATTACAAAATCGCCTGCCTCATCAAATCCACACGGTTCCACGCAGATATACCGCATATTATTTTCATAATATACCTCGCCCGGTTCATTCTCCATTTCAAGGTTTTCTAATCTCATCGAATAAGAATATGGATCGATCTGGTCAAGTGGCGAAAAATTACCGTGAAAATTGCATATATACCTTGTTCCATTTGCATATCCATCCCCTGTATCTTCTGCATCCGAATCATGATATTGTCCTGTAAAAGAACCGTCTGAATTCAGATTAATAATAGTTGCCCATGCGCCTGCACCGCTTGAAAATATATACTCGCCTGCCATAATTCCAAAATTTTTCATTTCATTTCCAGAACTGCTCTGCTGACCAGTCTCGAAATTTCTCACCTCATCTAAGGCCGTCCATTCGAACAATATGATTTCCGAAAAATATTTATCTCTTTCTTCTTGTGTTATAACCTTTCTCCCCGTCTCATCCTCAAAATAGTAACTTTCCGACTCTGTATTGTTATGCTCAATAGCTACAACAAATTTTGTAACAAGCTCCGTTTTTGCTAATTCGCAAAATGCTTGCAATACCGTAACATCCATAAAAGGTCTGAAATCACCCGAAATTAGTATAGCTTTATATTCCGGCGAATACCTATATTCGCCATATCCGTATTGTTCGTTCACTAACACAGCCTTACCTGCATCAATTGAAAATAGCCATGTATTAAAAAACGGCATATCTCTGGTAGCCTGTATCAATAACTCTAAAATACCATCCCCGTTTATATCATACAAAACATATTCTAACAGTGAATCCGTCCATTCTTCGCCAATATATTGTGCATAATCACCGGTTTCAAGAAAATCCATCCAGAATTCATTACTGTCGATTGGCATACTTTCTCCTGCGATTTCCACAATCCGTTCCGGACTATATGTAATCAAATCATATTCATCCAACGCGTAATCATACTGTTTTGTTTCATCCAAGAGCGCCAGATACACATGCATCTTGTCAATCTGGCCTTTCACATACTGCCCTCTTTCTGATATTTCCCATGTACCATTGCTGTTCAGATAGTAAATATAACTCCAGCATCTCAGATTGCTTTTTATCGAAGTTCGTATAGAATTTCTGAAATCATTCAATTGATTCCCCGAGGTAAGATCCGTTATATCCAATTGGTCTCGTTTTACCTCAGCATCGATTCGCGACGCAACTGCTATATTGATCAGGCAGGAAACCATATAAGACAATTCACCCTTATCCATCTCTTCTGCAATGTTTCCGAAACACCGAGCCACACTTACCCCGAGATTGACAGAAAAGATAAACAGATCCGCAACTTTTCCATATACACTAGATTCTGTTATCGCTTTCTCCAATGCAAGATCCGCTATTTCGCTGACTAACTGCTCTTCCGCCGCATTTTCAGGATCTGAACTTGCCTGATAACTCTCTTCTGCGACTTGGCTGATTCTCTTCACATAGTCTTTGTTCTCACCATAATTATCCACATTCAGACTGCGCAGGACATCAAAATCATTCAGGCAGTCCTCGCTCCAACTTGCTGCCTGCTCATATGCCTCATATGCGGATACCGCAATTTCGACCACCGTAAGGGCATCTGAAAGTTCGCCCGCATGGTCGCTGAACGTTTTCAGTCCTGTTGCTTTCAGGAAATCTTCTCTATTCCAATTCAACGTATCCCACAGAGAAAAAAGCGCATCCTGATCCGTCTCAGACAATCCATCTAATCGTTTTATAACATCTTCTGCGCTTTCCATCGCGCCACCGCCAACCGACAAAGTATCGATAAGATCTTGTCCACTGGCAAGGCAGCTTCCCAAACCTCGTCCCTCTAGCTCAGACTGAAAGTATTCATTCGTATCTTCATCATAGAAACTTTCATCTTCTTCATTCAATGTCTGGAGCGCTTTCGCGTACTGTTCATCTTTTATCTGATTCGTCCCCCATATAGGGACAAGAAAACGGAAATCGAAATTATTACATGCCAAATATACCGCATCCCAGGTTCCTGATGATTTTAGATCCTCCCCCGGTTCCAGCAGGTCAAGCTGTGATACACTATTTTCCAACACTTCCGGATAATCCACCGTCATAAAGTCGTACATCGTGTATACCGGCACATTAATGAATAACCTTCCATCTATGACTTCCGCCTTGATTCGCAGATAATTAAACATATCAATGAGGTTCAGGTAAACCTCTTCTCCGGTATCCAGACAGCCGTCAAACTCTCTTTCCCCGTATCTAAGTGAATAAATTGTATTATTAGAGGCCGAAATAATAATATCCTGATTGGTATCCTGTTCTTCACCTTTTACCAATGTAACCGCCGTAAGCCTGTCTCCATCCCTGACAATGCTTGCCTTAACAAAGCCCGCTAATTCACTTAATTGCGCAGCGCTGATAAATACTTCTTCTCCGTCAGTTACTATCTTATATGTATCCTGCTTCCCGTCATTAACTCTTTTTATCGTCAGATATTTTTCCTCATATTCTTTCGCGTTGACTTTCTGATATGGGATACATATAAGCAGCGTACAAAAGCAAAGGAGCAGCGCGACTGCCCTTTTTATCCTTAATCTTCGATACACGGATCACTCACCTCCTGTCAGAGATTCCAGATAATCATTCATGCCTCCGGAAAGTGCGTTAGCGAGTGAACCATCCATCTGGATCTTATATTCTTCATCCATTTTCAGGACTGATACTTGGGCTGGTATGGTCTTTGTTTCACAAGTATCATCCGTTATTTTTTGCTCCATAACGCCCAACAGATAATCCGTCACATTGTCCTCACCGTAATTTTTTACAGTTTCTTCAGCCGAAACTGTAAACAGCTTTTCGAAATCTATCGTTGTCGCCTGAATTTCCACTATATAGAGATCATCTGAATCTTTTCTGCAGGAAATAATTTCATAGCTCAGTCCGTCTGCAAATGACGACGAAATTCCTTCGTAGCTCATCTCTATATCGCCTGTTCCCGCCAACAGTTCCGATGCCGCAGGATCACAAGCTTTATACCTTGCCAAAAATTCAGTCACAGCCGCCTGCGCATTATCCTTGTGCCTGTTTTCCTGCAATATTCCGTAGACCAGTAGTATAACGCCTGATACTGCCGCAATGAAAACTAATATAGATACTGTTAAAATTATTCTTCTTTTTATATTTTTCTGTCTCTTGCCTGAAACAGTTAAAAGACTTGCGCCGCATGATGCGCAATATTTAGCGCTTTTCTTATTTTCCTTACCACATTTTATGCACTTCATATTAGTTATTAGTCTCCGATCAGTCGCTCTTTCCTCTATCTCAAAACTGTAACCATCTCAATATGGCAACTATTGATATACCGATACAAATTGACATGCAGAAGTATACTTTTCCGACAAATCCAACATTCTCTCTCCTTGTGTGTCAATATAACTGTATGTATCTTGGCGAACCATCACTTCTTTCTTCCACAATCTCTCCGACAACAATCCAACCATTCTCGCTCTGGTAATACATATAATCGAACTTTTCATCAACCATGTTACCGCGACTGTCTGCAAGTATCCAGTATTCATCCTTTTCACCTTGTTTAAAGCCGACACGCATATATGATCTATTGCAGAGTTCTGCTCGATCTGTCGTTCATTTTCCATCTTTGTAATCTCATCAAAATACTTCAACAATTGCGGCTAAGGATCTTCAAAGCCGCCTTCATAATATTCTTTTCCAATATTCATATAATACTTTTAAGAATATATCGTAACTATTCTTTTATTTCACCATTACTTTATCACTGAGAAATGTTTGTGTCAATTTAAACTATCTTTTTGATAATGTAATATCGCAAGGTTTAGTTTACTATCACTCTTTAGAACAGGAAGGATTGATAATATGGTTTCCGAAAGAATAAAAAATCTGCGCATGTCAAATGACATGACGCAGACTGATCTTGCAAAAAAACTAAATATTACTCGAAGCAGCGTCAATGCTTGGGAGATGGGCATCTCCACTCCATCAACAACGTACATTATCGCACTTGCACAGTTATTCCATGTATCCACTGACTATCTGCTCGGTCTCTCCGATAATGTAACACTGGATATCTCCCATCTAAACGAACGAGAAATACAACTTGTCTATGAATTAATCCAGTATTTCCGAACAAAAAAATAAATCCGGCTGAATATCTGTAACCGATTATTCAGCCGGATTTTCTGCTATTTACATTTTTCTCTTCATTGCCACTCTCTTTTGCCGGAAAATTTCCACCGTAATAACTCCTGCACATATCCCTATGCCGATCCACTGCGACGTAGACAGTCCGAGTATAATCCCCCTCTCGCTGTCATCATACCTTAAGAACTCCAGAACAAAACGCTGGACAGCATACATGACAAGATACAGTTGTACGCTCTTTGCCCTCCTGCCTTGTCTACGGCAGTATACGTCATACATACACAGCACACCGGTAATCACAAGATTGCCTGCCGCTTCAACCGCCTGAACCGGAAAGAGCGGCACATTTAACGGTGCGGCAATCGACTCTGTATATACGACCGCCCCCGGGCCGTCATATGGCACGCCGTAACAGCATCCCACCAATGCGCACCCTATTCTTCCAAAAGCATGTGCCACCGGAATTACCGGAATTGCAGCCCGCGCGTAAACCGCCACCTGTATATGCAGGATTTTGCCACAGAGATACAGCCCTAGCAGCCCGCCAAACACGCCCCCGTAAAATACGAATCCGCCGCCCATGAGCGCACTAAAATACTCCGGGTCTGTAATTCTCGAGAAATCGATACTTTCCCATGAAACGATCAGATACAACAGCTTGGCACCCGCCATTGCTCCCAGCCCCACAAAACATGCAATCTGGATAAAATCATCAAACTTCAAATGATTTATCCTCATCAAAATATATCCCAGGAGAACTCCCGCTGCAATCCCAAGCACGATAAATAATCCATACCACGATATCATGATTGTCCCAATCTGTATTCCCATATTCCCGTCTCCTTTACACTGTATCCCACATTTACGGACAGCTGTCTTTTATAAAAGAAAAAGGAGTGATCTCCACCCCTTTTCCCGATTAAAAATGCTCAAATTTATGCTAACACCGCGAGACAGCCAATACAGCCAATACATGCAATGTACGAGAGAAGACAGAGGACTGTTCCGACGATCGAACAGATAAATCCTGCCTGTGCCATTCCGGCCTGATCCGGAGTCTTCTTTCCCTGGACTCCGATGACGATACCGATAATGCCGATGATCGCTCCGATCCATCCGAGACTGCCGGCACTGAACACGCCGATCACGATTGAGATAATACCAAGTACAAGTGAAGCTATTCCCATTTTCTTTTTCCTCCGTATAACTGTCAGCTAAACCATTATTTATCTTTAAATTTAAAGATCCTGTCTTTTTTCTTCGGCGGCTTCTTCCCCTCGATCCTATCCGGCATAGGTTCATACACTTTCTCACTTTTCAAAAGCGGCATCCGCTTATGATTCTTACGCAGATAAAGCAATGCTATTCCGGCAAATACCACCACACATCCCGCAAGTGCCTGTGATACAGGGAACCCGATTCCCGGGATCAGCAGCTGATCCGTACGAAGTCCCTCGATCCACACTCGCCCGAGTGCATACCCGAAAATATAAAGGAGAAACATTTCCCCCTCATATTTCTTATGCTTCCGGTACAGCACGAGCAGAATCAGAAGGACAGCACACCACACTGATTCATAAAGAAATGTCGGGCTTACCTGGATATAATCGACTCCTGCGATTGTCTCCATATGTTCCCGCATCGTATCTGTAATATCGCCTGCACGGACCGCATCCACGGGAAGACGCATGGCAAACAGACCGTCAGTATAGTCACCAAATGCCTCACGGTTAAAGAAATTGCCCCAGCGTCCGAGCATCTGCCCGTTCAGGATCGCGAGAGCCACGGTATCCAGGATCTGGAAAGGTGACAGATGTTTTATCCTCGCAAGGACAAACACAGCGATCACTGCTCCGATCACACCGCCGTAAATAGCAAGTCCGCCCTCCCGAAGATTAAAGATATCGAGCAGATTGTCTTTGTACATATCCCACGAGAAAACCACATAATATATTCTGGCTCCCGCTATTCCTGCAATCACGCCGATGATTCCCATATCCAGATAGTCTTCCGGATTCTGTCTCGTCCGCTTCGCCTCTGCCGTAGCGATCAGAAACCCTATCAGAATCGCACATCCGATGATGATACCGTAGTAAGCGATCGTAAAACCGAAAATATCAATATTCTTCCCAACATGTTCCAGATAAATGCCCAAATTGGGGAACGCAATGTCATAATGCATGGAAATGCCCCTTTCCTTCCACAGTTCAGCCGCGCCACTCGCAAAACCGCACTCCGTGCTTACTGCGGCTGACGCCGCTGTTTTGCTCGTATTCTGGCGCTCATCTCATGCATATACCTGGCAGCAAATCCATGCAAGCATGATTTTCCTTGCCAGAGTATACGCATGGCTGAACTGGTGCTATACGTTGAACCTAAACAGCATGATATCGCCGTCCTGCACTACATAGTCTTTTCCTTCAAGACGTATCAGGCCCTTTTCCTTTGCGGCTGCATGTGAACCGCATTCGATCAGGTCATCGTAGCTTACAACTTCCGCACGGATGAATCCTCTCTCGAAATCAGAATGAATCTTACCTGCAGCCTGGGGCGCTTTCGTTCCTCTGGTGATCGTCCAGGCACGCACTTCCGGCTCGCCCGCCGTCAGATAGCTGATCAGGCCGAGAAGATGATAACTTGCCTTTATAAGTTTCTCCAGACCGGATTCTTCCAGTCCGAGATCGTCGAGAAACATTTTCTTCTCATCATCGTCGAGCTGGGATATCTCTTCCTCGATCTCCGCACATACGACAAATACTTCGCAGTCTTCTTCTTTCGCATATTCGCGTACAGCCTGAACACCCGTGTTTGACGCTCCGTCGTCGGCCAGATCATCCTCTGATACATTTGCCGCAAAGATAACCGGCTTAGCGGTCAGAAGGTTATACCCTGCCAGCCATGCCTGCTCATCCTCATCATCCGTCACAAAGCTCTTTGCCAGCTTATTCTCCTCCAGATGGGCTTTCACACGGTTCAGCAGATCCAGTTCTTTTGCAGCTGTCTTGTCGTTGCGGGATAACTTTACAGTCTTTGCGATCCTTCTCTCCAGTACTTCCAGATCTGAAAAGATCAGCTCCAGATTAATCGTCTCTATGTCACGCATCGGATCAATGCTGCCATCCACATGTACGATATTCGTATTTTCAAAGCAGCGCACCACATGCACGATTGCATCGACTTCACGGATATTAGCAAGGAACTGGTTGCCGAGTCCCTCTCCTTTGGACGCGCCCTTGACGAGTCCTGCAATATCCACAAACTCAATCGCTGCCGGAATGATCTTCTTCGTGTGGTACATCTCGCCCAGCACATTCAGTCTTTCGTCCGGCACTGTCACGACGCCGACATTCGGGTCGATCGTACAGAACGGATAATTTGCAGATTCCGCGCCCGCCTTGGTCAGTGAATTAAATAATGTACTTTTTCCCACATTGGGGAGTCCGACGATTCCTAATTTCATAATTTTTATATCTCCTTTCAGTCTCTCGTCTCCATCAGTATCAGTTTGCCATATACAAACGAAATAGTCACTTCGTCCTCCTCAAACTCATTGCTCACGCACAGACTGTCGTTCGGCTTGAGGAAATGATTCTTCAAAGGATACTTGGCGCCTCTGATACTCAGTTCATCCACCGGCATTTCCAGCGGGAACAGCGAAAAATACGGGCCAAACGCCTCAGACTTTTTCAGCGTAATGTCCTTATCGAGCAGACGGATCTGATTATGGCTGTCTATGATTCTTGCATCCGCCCCGGCATCCAGGGCTATCTGAAGACACTGTACATTTGCCCACAGATGATCGATCCGATTCCCGGTACCTCCCAGTATCCAGATTGCTTTCCGGTTAAGCCCCAGGCAGAGTCTCAATGCAATTTCTGTATCAGATGCATCTTTCACCGGATTGAACTCCCGCACAGGAACATTCAGCTCTTCCCTGTAATAGTCAACCAGTTCTCTGGACACACTGTCAAAATCCCCGACAATATAATCCGGTTTGATCTCATGTTTATAAAGAAATTCAAGCCCCTTATCTACGCCGATGATAAATTCTGTCGCTTCATTTTTTAATATTGGGAGCACGAAATCTTCTTCAAGCATTCCGCCGCTCACGATCACAGTTCTCTTATTCATATGCTTTCAATATCTCCATGAATCCTGTCGTGTTCTCTCTGATATCGCCTTTATAGACTCCGGATCCCGATACAATGACATTGGCTCCGGCTTTGAGCACCTCCGCCACATTACTGTGATAGATGCCTCCGTCCACCTCAATGTCCTTCTCGATTCCTTTTTCCTCAAGCATGTCCCTCAGTGTTCTGATGCGCTCCAGTGATTCCGGGATAAACGCCTGGCCGCCGAATCCCGGTTCCACACTCATAATAAGAAACATCTCCGCCTGCTCCAGATAAGGGACCAGACTTTCCACCGGTGTACCCGGTTTTATGGAAATACCTGCTTTTACTCCGCAGGCATGGATCGCTTCCAGCGTTGCCCCGAGATCTTCACACGCTTCAAAATGGACTGTAATGATATCTGCCCCACATTCAGCGAATTGCTTTACATAGCGGACCGGCTCTGTCACCATAAGATGTACATCCATCACCTGGCCGGTCAATCCTCTGATCGATGAGAGCACAGGCATCCCAAAAGAAATACTCGGGACAAAGATTCCGTCCATTACATCAAAGTGGATATACCCGGCTCCTGCTTCTTCCGTCTGCCGGATCTGGTCTCCCAACACTTTAAAATCAGCCGACAATATAGACGGTGCGAGAATATTCTGCATAGTCTAGTACCTCTTCCTTTCCTGAAGTTCCTGATACAAAGTGAGATAATCTTCGTATCTGGAGTTGTGTATCTTTCCCTCTTCTACGGCCTGCTTGACTGCGCAGCCCGGTTCGTGTACATGATCGCATCCGTTGAATCTGCAGTATCCTTCACAAGAAGCAAATTCCGGGAAGCAATACTTCAGCGACTCTTTATCTATATCACTGATATAGAGTGAACTGAATCCCGGCGTATCCATAATATAGGAATCCTCTCCAAGGACAATCAGCTCCGAATGTCTTGTCGTATGCCTGCCTCGCTCTATCTTTGCACTTATGCGTCCGGTCTCCATCTTCACCCCGGACTGGAGCAGGTTGATAAGAGACGATTTTCCCACGCCGGACGGTCCCGCGATCGCTGTAGTCTTCCCCTGCAGCACCGTTTTCAGTTCCTCAATATTCTGTTCTTGCTTAGCGCTGGTAAACAGCAGCGGATATCCGCATCCCTCATAGATATCTTTCAGCTCTGCGATCTCAGGATCTTCTGCAATATCCGTTTTATTAAAACATAGAATAACCGGCACTTCCCGGCTTTCCATCATAACAAGAAACCGGTCCAGCAGATTAAAATGCGGCTTTGGTTTTGTCACGGCAAATACTACAAGCGCCTGATCAATATTTGCCACTGCCGGCCGGATCAGTTCATTTTTCCGTGGAAGGATCTGTGTAATATTTCCTTCCATGTCTTTTTCATCCAGAATCTCAATCTCAACGTTATCACCTACCAGCGGCTTCACGCCGTCCTTACGGAAGATTCCTTTTGCCTTACACTCATAAACACCGGATTCTACTACGTGAACGTAGTAGAATCCGGCAATACCTTTTACAATTTTTCCCTGCATATATTTACAATTCTCCGGAGATCAATCTGACTGTGTCTCTGTGCCGTCTCCGGTATCCGTACCGTCACCGCCGGATGGATCCTCCGGCTGTGATTCCGGTCCGAGACTGACTGTAAATCCTACGGAAGTGCCTTCCTCCACGGAGCTTCCCGGGCTTGCTGTCTGGTCGATAACATACCCTTCTCCCACAGTACTGCTGTAAGCATAGCTCACATTCCCGACGCTCAGCCCCGCGTTTTCAAGTCTCGCTCTGGCATCCGCTTCTTTATATCCGCCAAGTCCCGGCACAGTGACATATTTTGTCTCTGCCCCGAGGCTGACAACATAGGATACTGTTGTTCCTTTCTCAACTTTCTCCCCGGGATCAATGCCCTGTGAAATAACCTGTCCTTCCGGCACGCTGTCGCTGTATTCCTCGCTCGCGCTGCCGCTTAAGCCTGCATCCGCAAGCGCCGACTCTGCTTCCGATGCAGTCCTGTTCCTAAGATCCGGCACAGTTGCCTGCTCGGCCCCGAGGCTGATCACGATCGTCACCTCAGTTCCTTCTTCCACTTCTGTTCCGCCTTTAGGATCGCTTGAGATGACATCTCCTTCCTCGACTTCGCTGCTGTAATCCGAATCATGACGTACGATGAGGTTTGCATCCTGGATCATCTTCTCTGCTTCAGCCTCGCTCCTGCCGACTACGTCCGGAACTTCCGTCATCTTGGCTTCTTCTCCGCTGCTTAAAACAACAGTGATCGTTGTGTGTGCCTCTACTTCTTTACCCGGCTCCGGATCCTGACTCATGATCTCGCCTTCCTCATACTGATTAGACGGCTGCGCCTCATTCTCAACGTCCAGTCCGAGCCCCGTTCCTTTAAGCTCCTCTCTTGCCTCTTCCTCTGTCATTCCTCTCAGATCCGGCACCTCCACCATCTCGGTCTCATTCTGTGTAAGTAGTCCCGGTCCGCTGAAGAAGCCGGCCGCATTTGCCACGAGGAAAAGAACAAGCAGCGCCACCACAACTCCGGCCACGATCATAAGGATCTTCATGATCCGCTTCGTATCAGAATTCACATTATTCTTACGTCTGCGGTCCTGGCGCCTTCTGTCATAGTCATCGTCATCATCATCGTCGTCGTATTCGTCATCATCATATTCGTCATCATCGTCGTACTCATCATCATCGTTCTGATCGTACTGCCGCTGCTGCACCCTCTCCAGTTCTTCTGTGGACATGACGACCGTACGGTCAGTATCTGCTCCGGCGCCTGCTCCGGGCACGACGAAATCTCCGTCCGGATCGACCAGCGACCGCTTCAGATCAAGAAGCAGTGACGCACAGTCATGGTAACGGAGATTTGGGTTTTTCTGGGTACATTTCATTATGATGCACTCCAGACTGTACGGAAGATCCTGCACTTCCTCTGCCGGGGAGGCGATCTGCTCCTGCAGATGTTTCAGCGCCACAGACACAGTGGAATCCCCGTCAAATGGCACATGCCCTGTCACCATCTCATACAGAGTAATTCCTATAGAATAAATATCGCTCTTCTGATCGACAACCCCTCCTCTGGCCTGTTCAGGAGACGTATAATGGACCGATCCCATCACGCTTGTACTGATCGTCTGAGTAGACGTAGTTGCCCGCGCAATACCGAAATCGGTTACTTTTACTTTCCCGTCTTTTGAAATAATTATATTCTGCGGTTTGATATCCCTGTGGATGATATGATGGTTGTGAGCTGCCTGGAGACCTGTCACCATCTGGATTGCAATACTGACTGTCTCCTTCGCTGAAATCCTTCCTTTTTTCTCAATATAGTCTTTCAGCGTGATCCCTTCTACCAGTTCCATGACCATATAATAAAGCCCGCGGTCCTGGCCGACGTCATAGACATTTACTACATTCGGATGCATCAGCCCGGCTGCTGCCTGGGCCTCGCTTAAAAACTTCTTGATAAACACCTCGTCGGAACGGTAATCACTTTTCAGCACTTTGATCGCCACATACCGGTTCAGCTTATGGTCTTTGCCTTTATAGACATCCGCCATACCTCCGCTGCCGATACGGCCCAGTATCTCATATCGTTTCCCTAAAATAACTCCTTCTTTAATCATAATACACTCACCTCATCTGCGAACGGTTCTACCAGGACAACCCCTATATTGTCCGTACCGCCATTTTCCTTTGCAGCGTCCACAAGAGCCTGGCCGGCTTCCACGATATCCCTGCCGCCCTGGACGATATGGAAGAGTTCTTCATCCTCGACCATATTGCTCAGACCGTCTGTACACATCAATATAATGTCTCCCCGTTTCAGACGGTGCTCGTAAAAATCCACGTCCACATCGGCCTTGGCGCCGATAGCCCTTGTAATGATATTCTTATCCGGATGGTGCTTGGCTTCCTCGGGTTTAATGCCTCCGAGTCTCACCATCTCCTCTACCAGTGAATGGTCTTTTGTCAACTGCTGGATTCCCTGATTGATCAGGTACAGACGACTGTCCCCCACATTTGCGAAATACATCATCTGGTTCATGATCGTTGCAGCTACTACTGTTGTCCCCATTCCCTTCAAATGTTCATCCCGGGACGCCTCTCTGATGATCTCGCGGTTTGCTGTCTTGATGGCTTTGACGAGGCACTTCTCCACGTCTTCCCCCTCGCTCATCTCCAGTTCCCGCTGCAGTACTTCCACTGTATATTTTGAGGCATAATCTCCCGCCTGATGTCCGCCCATTCCGTCAGCAACTACGAAAAGATTCTGGAGAATACCCAGAGGTCTGTCTGTCGTATAGACATAATCCTGATTCACTTGTCGTACCATTCCCACATCTGTAATAGAAAATGTCCTCATATCTTTCTCCTTATATCCCGTCGTTCGTCAAATCTCCGCTCGTGCAGGCACAGCGGCTGTTTTTCCGCGCTTATCGCACATAACGGCGTCTGAGCTGTCCACAGGCCCCGTCAATATCAGAGCCCATTTCCCTTCTTATAGTAACATTTATTCCGCTTTTTTCAAGTTTATTTTTGAAATTCAGGGCATTTTCCCTGCTCGGACGCACAAATTGTCTTTCCCTTACCGGATTGACCGGTATCAGGTTCAGATGGCAGTTTCTCGGCTTCAAAATCGCACTCAGTTCCCGCACATCTTCGTCCCTGTCATTGACACCGTGCACAAGACTGTACTCAAATGTCACTCTGCGCCCTGTCTTCTCAAAGTATGTATCACAGGCTGCGAGTACATCCGTGAGCTCATACTTATTTGCCACCGGCATAAGCTTCCGCCGCTTTTCCTGAGTAGAGCCGTGCAGGGAGAGGGCGAGCGTGATCTGGAATCCCTCATCCGCCAGGCGGAGCATATTGGGCACGATGCCGCAGGTAGATACCGTCACATTTCTCTGGCTGATATTCAGTCCGTGTTCATCCGTCAGCATGCGGATGAACTTTACGAAATTATCATAGTTATCAAGCGGCTCCCCGGTGCCCATGATCACCACATTGGACACACGCTCTCCCGTGATCTTCTGGATCTGATAAATCTGTCCGAGCATCTCGGATACATACAGGTTCCTTTTCAGTCCCCCGATGGTAGACGCACAGAAGGCGCATCCCATCCTGCAGCCCGCCTGTGAAGAGATGCACACAGAATTGCCGTGCTTATACTTCATAAGTACACTCTCTATCATATTTCCGTCACAGAGACGGAACAGGAACTTATTCGTCCCGTCAAGCTTCGATATCTGACGCTCCTCCATGACCACCGGATAGATCTCATACTCTTCTTTCAGTCTCTCCCGCAGTTTCAGAGAGAGATTCGTCATCTCATCAAAACTGTCCGCAAGCTTCACATGCAGCCAGTCATAGACCTGTTTAGTGCGGAACGCTTTCTCCCCGAGATGTTCCATCTCTTTCTTCAGTTCTGTATATCCATATGACCGGATATCTTTTTTCATATATTCCGACTTCCTTCGCTTTCTATCTTTCTCACCAGTCTTGCAATGAAAAACCCGTCGCTCTTATGTACACCCGGCAGGAGCTGGATGCATCCGTTCTCCATGACGTTGTCACGCAGTTCCGGGCAGAGTTTCCCACGGATGTCATCCAGGATAAACTCCGGATACTGTTCCATGAGCCAGTGCACGTTGTCCATATTCTCCGCCGGATTCACTGTACAGGTACTATAGACGAGGGTTCCGCCCGGTTTTACATAATCCTGCGCGCAGCTTAAAATCTGCCTCTGCAGACGGACCAGACTGTCAATCCCGTCCGGGGACGCCTTATATCTTAAATCCGGCTTCTTCCCGATCACTCCCAGCCCGGAACATGGCAGATCCGCGATCACAATGTCCGCACTCTCTGCCGCTGTCTCGTCGGGCACAGATGCGTCCCGGCACACAGCTGTAATATTGGGAAGTCCTGTTCGCTCAATATTTTCCCGGATCAGATCCACTTTCAGCTCAGTCAGATCCCGGGCCTCCACATGGCCCGGAGGCATCTGGTCTTCAATTCCGCATCCGGCCGCGGCTCCGCCGCCGCTTTTGTTCCCGGCGCAGGCTGCATCCCCGCAGACAGCTTCCGCCAGGAACAGCTTCTCGGCCACATGGAGAGCTTTTCCTCCGGGCGCTGCGCATACGTCGAGCACCTGTGCCCCTGCGGACGGAGCCGCGATCTCTGCCACTAACATAGAACTGATATCCTGCACGACAAACAATCCGTCCTGAAAAGTTTCAAGATCATTCAGATGATCATATCCTGAAATTTGAAACGCATAAGGCAGATACGGATGAATTTCTGCTTTCACGCCTTCTGCCTCCAGCCGTTTTTTCAGTTCGTCCGGCGTAGTGCGGTTCAGACAGCACCGGATCGTGACCGGTTTCTCCTTCTGGAAATCGCGCAGCATCATCTCGATCACTTCTATATCATATGATCCGCTCCACAGATCCAGCACCCACTCCGGACAGGAATATCTCACAGACAGTTCCTCCATCTTCTCTTTCGGATACTGCACACTGTCAATTCCTCTCGCCACACTCCGGAGCACTCCGTTTACATATCCTTTTAATCCGGAAAAGCCTTTTCTGGCCGCCAGCTTTACCGCTTCATTGCACACTGCGCTGTCCGGCACACTGTCCATATATTTGAGCTGATATACCGCACTCCTTAAGATCGCCCGGATCACAGGCTTCATCTTTTTCACTTTTACTTTTGAGAATCGGTCCAGTATATAATCGATCTCGATCATGTGCTCCAGTGTCCCCTCGGTCACCCGGGTGATAAACGCTCTCTCCCGCTTCTCGAGATACTGATATTTCCAGAGCACATCTCTTAAAATAATATGGCTGAACTGTCCCTTCTCTGTAATTTCCAGGAGAACTTCAAGTACGATCTCCCGTTCATTTACCGGTTTAGTCATTCCGCCTTCTTCCTCCTGTCAAAATGATGAGACGCAGAAGCTGCAGGATCATAGAAGCAGCGCTCGCCACGTAAGTAAGAGCTGCGGCACCCAGAACTTTCTTTACCGATCCCACCTCATCGGGATAGAGCATCCCTGACGATTCAAGTACTTTCACTGCGCGGTTCGACGCGTTGAATTCCACCGGCAGGGTCACGAGCTGAAAGAGCACTGCCGCCGAAAAAAGCAGTATGCCAAGATTGATCAAAAACGCCGACGTCTCTCCGTTCATAAACAGGCCGATGATGATCAGCGGCCACGCCGCCATAGATCCGAAATTCGCCACCGGTACCAGCGCTCCCCGGATAGAGAGCGGAGCATAGCCCGTAGCGTGCTGTACCGCATGCCCGCATTCGTGCGCTGCCACGCCGATGGCCGCGACAGACGCGGAGTTGTAGACCGTATCCGAAAGTCCGAGTGTCTTATTGCCCGGATTATAATGATCCGTCAGATTTCCCGCTATATGGACCACCTGCACATCATAGATCCCGTTCCTGCGCAGGATCTGTTCCGCCGCCTCACGTCCCGTCATGCCTGTGTGGCTGCGCACTGTCGAATACCTGTTGAAAACACTTTTCACCCTGGCCGACGCCGCAATACAGATCAGCGCCCCGATCAGTACAAGTATATATGTCCAGTCATAGTAATAGTAAAACATAAGATCAACCTCCTGAAATCACGAGAACCGAAAGTCTGCTTTCACGCCCTGATGTCACTCCTGTGTGAGAACATCTCCCGGTTCCATCGCATTCCCCCTCAGGAAAGCCCCTGTCTCCATTCTCTTCTTGCCCGGCATCTGTACTTCCAGGATACGCAAAACACCGTCACCGGTCTGAACCGTAAAGTCGTTCTTACCTACAGACAGCACTGTTCCGGGCTGCGCGGACTCTTCTGCGCCTGCCGTCCCCTGTACATACTTCACGCCTTCTTCTGCTGTATATGCTTCGGCGCGCCAGATCTTCATCACCTTCCCGTTCCAATGGCTGTAAGTACCCGGCCATGAATTTAAGCCACGGATAAGCCGTTCGATCTTGACCGCCGGCTGTGTCCAGTCAATATTCCCCAGTTCCTTTGTGAGCATTTTAGCATAAGCCGTAGGGCTCTCTCCCTGTTTCTCATGCACGGCAGTCCCGTCCTCCAGTGCTTTCAGAGTCTTCACACAGAGGGCCGCGCCTGCTGCCGCCAGCTTATCATGGAGACTTTCCCCGGTCTCATCCGCCGCGATCGGCACTTCCGTCTTCATGATCATATCTCCGGTATCCAGCCCCTCGTCCATCTGCATAGTCGTCACGCCGCTGACGCTCTCACCGTCGATGACCGCCCACTGGATCGGGGCGGCGCCTCTGTATTTCGGGAGCAGAGATGCGTGTACATTGATGCAGCCATAAGGCGTCAGCTCGAGGATAGATTTTGGTAAAATCTGTCCGAAAGCAATGACCACGATCACGTCCGCTTTATATTTCCGCAGTTCTTCTACACACTCGGGATCACGCACTCTCTTCGGCTGATACACCGGTATATCATAGAACAGCGCTTTCTCCTTGACGGGCGTATACTGCATCTTTCCGCCTCTTCCTTTCGGCTTATCCGGCTGTGTCACTGCCAGGCAGACGTCGTGTCCCGCCGCGATCAGAGCTTCCAGTGTTCCCACGGAGAAATCCGGGGTACCCATAAATATTACACGCATCTGACTATTCCTCCGTTTCTTCTTCTCCTTCATCTTCCTCATTGTCGTATGTTACATCGTGAAGTCCGTCCTCTGTCTTATCCACATAGAGCTGTCCCGAGAGATGATCGATCTCATGGCAGAATGCCCTTGCCAGAAGTCCTTCTCCTTCCAGTTCGATCGGGTTCATCTCCTGATCGAGAGCGCGCACCTTCACATGATTCGGTCTTGTCACGATCCCCCATTTCCCTGGCACGCTCAGGCATCCTTCCTCTCCGGTCTGCTCGCCTGATGTCTCGACGATCTCAGGATTGATCAGAACGATCGGTCCTTCGCCCACATCGATGACAACGATCCGTTTCAGGACTCCTACCTGCGGTGCGGCAAGGCCGACTCCGTGATACTCGTACATTGTCTCCAGCATATCCCCAATCAGGATCTTCGTGCGAAGTGTCATCCTCGGTACATCCTTGCACTGTTTTGTCAGTATGTCATCTCCAATTTCTCTTACCTGTCTGATTGCCATAATTTTCTCCTTTTTATTGTATATTTTCTCTGTATATAGTTGGAGGTTTTTGCCCCAACATCATCTTACATCGGATTAAAATCAAACTGAATCCGCATCCTGTCAAAACCGGAATTTATCTCAATATATTTCTCGACTCTGTCCTTTATCCCTACCAGAATGTCATACCGCTCCGCCTTGACATAAATCACTCTCCGGTAGACATCCTTGATCTTATCGATCCCCGGACTCGCAGGGCCGATGACACCTGCCGCATACGCGCCTGTTCTGTCAGTCTGTACGTCCGGACTTCCACCCTTGATACTTCCCGCACCGGACAAATGTCTGATCACTCTCAGGATATATTCCCTGAGATAATGACAGCCTTTCTCCAGAAGTGCTTCGTCCTCACCGGAGACGAACACCGCCAGGAGCTGTTCCGCCGGCGGATACCCCATCAGTTCACGATACCGGATCTCTTCCTCATAAAACGCCTTATAGTCCTGTTTCGCCGCTGTCTCGATGGCATAATGAGACGGGTCGTACGTCTGGATCACCGCCTCGCCGGGCCTCTCTCCGCGGCCTGCCCGGCCCGCCGCCTGTGTCAGGAGCTGGAACGTGCGCTCCCCGGAACGGTAATCACCTGTATAGAGCGACATATCTGCTGCCAGCACGCCCACAAGCGTCACATTCGGGAAATCATGGCCTTTCACAATCATCTGTGTTCCCACGAGAACGTCCGCCTCTTCATTGGCAAACGCAGAAAGTATCTTCTCATGAGCATCCTTCTGTCTCGTCGTATCCATGTCCATCCGGAGCACTCTCGCCTGCGGAAATGTCTCCCGCACCATATCCTCGATCTGCTGGGTGCCCGCGCGGAACTCCCCGATGTACCGTGAGCCGCACTCCGGGCACACCGTGATCTTCGGCTGTTCGTACCCGCAATAGTGGCAGCGCATCTTCCCGTCTCTGTGGACTGAGAGCGACACATCGCAGTGAGGACACTTCACCACATGGCCGCATTCCCGACAGGAGATAAAACCCGAATATCCTCTTCTGTTCAGGAAGAGCATGATCTGCTCCCCCTTCTCCAGCCGGTCCTCCATCAGCTCTTTCAGCTTTATACTGAGGATGGAACGGTTCCCATTCTTTAATTCTTCCCGCATATCGACAGTGTATACTTCTGCCATCTGCTGCATCCGTGAACGGTTCTTCATCTCAAAGAGTACATACTCTCCGCGCTTTGCGCGGTACATGGCCTCCATGGACGGAGTGGCACTTCCGAGCACTACGCTGGCTCCTTCCGTCTCTGCCCGGCGTATAGCGGTCTCCCTGGCATGATATCGGGGCGTCTGCTCGCTCTTGTAGGTAGGCTCATGCTCCTCGTCTATGACGATGAGCCCCAGATCCGGAAATGGTGTGAAAAGGGCAGATCTGGGACCGATCATTACATCTACCTGCCCCGCTTTCGCCCGCATCATCTGATCGTACCTTTCCCCCGCCGACAGCCGGGAATTCATGATAGCCACCCGGTTGCCGAATCTCCTGTAGAAACGCATCACCGTCTGATAGGTCAGAGCGATCTCAGGGATGAGTACGATCGCCTGTTTGCCCTGATCCACGACTGTGCGGATCATCTCCATGTAGACTTCTGTCTTTCCGCTCCCGGTCACGCCATGGATCAGATAGGTCTTCCGCAGCCCTTCCGTATAGTCTTGCCGGAAACATTCGATCACATTTTGCTGTTCCGGCGTATACGTGATTTGCTGTGCCTTCTGTTCCGTCTGCTTTACAGGCGTGCGGAATACCTGTTCCGTCTCGACAGCAAGCACCCCCTGCTCTTCAAGGGCCCGGATGACCGGCATAGTGATATTCAGCTTCTTCGTCACCAGCTCATATTCCAGAAGATGATCATCCAGAAGCGCCGCCATCAGCCTGGCGCGCGCCTTCTGATTCTTCTCCAGGTAATAATGGAGCTGGCGCTTTCCTGTCTCCTCATCGAGCAGGAGCCGCAGCCTCTTCTTCACTTTGGCATTCTCTTTCTGCTTGATGGGAAGGACGGTCTTCAGCGACTGGATCATCGTGCCGCCGTAATTTGCTTTCATCCAGGCAGCAAGAGCAACAAGCTTTGCCTCGATCTCCATCCCTCTCTCCGGAATCTCAATGATTTCCTTCACTTTTGAGAGATCATAATCACACGTTTCAGAGATGCCTGTCACATAGCCTTTGATCTGTCTGTTTCCCTTTCCGAACGGAACGAGCACTTCCATGCCCGGCTCCAGACGGTCTTCCATGGAAGCCGGAATCCGGTACTGGAAGATCTTATCCAGTTTTTCATGCTGTATATCTACGATAACATCTGCAAACAATTGGTCACACTTCCTGTTTCTTTTCCTCTGCCAGCTCTTCTAAAACTTCCGCGATCAGCACACGTTCATCCATGGGATATTTCACACCTTTGATCTCCTGATAATCCTCATGTCCTTTTCCTGCCAGGACGATCACGTCGCCCGGCTGACCGTTTTCGATCGCATATTTGATCGCCTCTTTCCGGTCGCAGATCTCCACATATTTTCCGTCTGTCTTCCCGATACCGATCTTAATATCATCAATGATCGCCTGAGGTTCCTCGAACCTCGGATTGTCTGAGGTAATGATCGTAAGATCTGCCAGCCTTCCGGACACCTCGCCCATCTCGTACCGGCGGTCTTTTGAACGGTTGCCCCCGCATCCGAAGAGGCAGACGAGCCGTTTCGGATTGTACTCTTTCAATGTAGTAAGAAGACTCTCAAGACTCATGGCATTGTGCGCGTAATCGATCATCAGGGTAAATTCATCTGACACCTTGATCATCTCAATACGGCCTTTTACTTTCGCTTTCTTGAGTGCATCTTTGATCTTCTCTACCGGCACGTTGAAGTGACGGCATACCGAGATCGCCGTCAGCGAATTATATACACTGAATGTGCCCGGAATATCGATCTCCACATCAAAGTCCATCAGGCCTGCCACATGATAGGCAACTCCCAGATATCCCGGTCTGGAGACAAGCTGTACATTCTCCGCCCGCAGATCCGCCTCCTCTGAGAAGCCGAACGTCTCCGTACGGCATGTCGCACCCTGGAATACATCATGGAAATACTTGTCGTCTACATTTGCAATGCCAAGCCTGCACTGTTTGAACAGAAGGCCTTTACAGCGCTTGTAATCATCAAAATCCTTGTGCTCGTTCGGACCGATGTGGTCCTTGCCCAGATTAGTGAAGATCCCGATCTCAAACGGAATCCCCGCTGTCCGATGGAGCATCAGTCCCTGGGATGAAACTTCCATCACGACACAGTCGCATCCTGCCTCTACCATCTGTGCAAAATACTGTTGGATCGTATAAGACTCAGGCGTTGTATTCGCCGCCGGAATCCTCTTATCCCCGATGATCGCCTCTATCGTTCCGATCAGCCCCACATTGTACCCTACACTGTCGAGGATCGACTTGATCATATATGTCGTCGTTGTCTTTCCCTTAGTCCCCGTAATGCCAATAACTTTCAGCTTCTCAGCCGGATATCCGAAATAAGCCGCCGACATAAGGGCGAGCGCATATCTCGTATCCTTCACGCGGATCACCGTCACATTTTCCGGCGCTTCCGCCTCGCGCTCCACGATAACAGCCGCCGCGCCTTTCGCTGCTACATCCGGGATGAACTTATGCCCGTCGGACACCGCGCCGCTGATACATACAAAGGCAGAACCATTCTCCACCTTTCGCGAATCATTGATCAGCGTCGTGATCTCAATTTCATCACTACCCTGTACCACTTCGTAGTCCAGACGTTCCAGTAGTTTATTTAACTTCACGATCAATTCCTCCTGATTGTCTCACTTAATGGTTGGGGCCTTTGCCCCCAACATTATATTATAGGATAACACAATACACGATGGGTTGCAAAGTCTATCTGCCCGTAACAGTTCAGTCAGTGCGCCTTTGCGAATAACGCTGGCTGAACTGTCACATCCGCTCTGGACAACCAATGCTCTGTTCTATATAATATATCAGGCTGTATCCTGTGGGAAATACTGGAGAAAATATAATACATCATAAAGAAACACTCCGCTTCACAGCGGATGCAGCACAAAAAGAAAAGGAAAGAGAGGACCACATATTGTTTGCACAAATCATCAACACACTGAGTGATCTTTTGTACAGCTATATTCTGATCATCCTGCTCCTTGGTACAGGCATTTACTTCTCGATCAGGACGCATTTTGTACAGTTCCGCATGCTGCGGGAATCCATCCGGGTTGTCATGGAACCGAAAGAGGACGAAAACGGGCTTTCATCCTTTCAGGCACTGATGGTATCCACTGCATCGCGCGTCGGCACCGGAAATATCGCCGGAATCTCAACCGCTATCTGCCTGGGCGGTCCGGGCGCTGTATTCTGGATGTGGATCACTGCACTTCTCGGCAGCGCGTCTGCTTTTATTGAGAGCACACTGGCACAGATCTATAAGAGAAAGGCCGAAGACGGCACATGCTACGGAGGCCCTGCTTACTATATTCAGGCAGTACTGAAGAGAAGATGGCTGGGCGCACTTTTCGCCATACTGTTGATCCTCACATATATGGTCGGCTTTAATCTTGTAGCGTCTTTTAATATTATCGATACATTCCGGGCATACAGCTTCTTCAATGAATCGTGGTCGCCGGCAGTTATCGGAGGGATCCTGGCCGTGATTTTCTGCATCTGTATCTGCGGCGGCAGTAAGCAGATTTCAAAAATCACGGGAATCCTCGTGCCTGCAATGGGAATTTTCTATCTCGCGCTGGCGCTCTTTGTTGTCATCACGCATTTTGAACTGATTCCGCGCATGTTTGCCGATATTTTTTCAAATGCATTTGATCTTCCGGCAATCTTCGGCGGATTCACCGGTTCCTGTGTGATGCACGGAATCAAGCGTGGGCTCTTCTCCAATGAAGCAGGCGTCGGTTCCGCTCCAAATGCGGCTGCCAGCGCTTCTGTGTCTCATCCTGTCAAACAGGGACTGGTGCAGATGCTCTCTGTATTTATCGATACGATCGTAATCTGCTCGGCAACATCATTCCTGCTGCTTTGTTCCGGAGTCGCTCCGAGCGAGTCACTAAAAGGGATGCCATGGGTACAGGCTGCCGCGGAGGCTGCTTTAGGAGAGATCGGTATTACATTTATCACGATCGCACTGTTCCTGTTTGCATTTACAACACTGATCGGGAATTTCTTCTACGCGGAGATGGGGCTTGGCTATCTGTGTGATAAAAAGCCAAACAAGGCACTCCTCATCGGACTGCGCGCTATAGCTACCATCGTTGTGTTCGGTGGAGCATTGATGGAATTCAGCGTGGCATGGAGCACGGCAGACGTCATCATGGGATTCCTGGCGCTTATCAACCTGCCGGTTATCATCATACTCGGAGGTCCCGCGCTTCGATGCATGAAAGATTACATGAAACAGAAAAAAGAAGGGAAGAATCCCGTATTCCGGGCAAAAGATATCGGGCTTCAAAGCAAGACGGATTTCTGGAATTAAAATTCCGGATTTATCTGACTGAGAAAGAGTCCGCCGGGAGGTATGTATTGTTAGCGCACACGTTTTCACTCGGTCGCGGCGTAGCGGTACATAAGAGCGCAGAAAACGCGCTCTAAATGCCGACGCCGCTCCAACGGTGCGTACACAATACATACCTCCCGGCTGCTTTCTTTCCCATCCCGAAAATCGAATTTCTGACGGAAGGAACAAAGCCGGATCTTTCTTAACTAAGATTTCATAAATCCTGGCTGATATAGTATTAGTTAAGCTGTGGGGGCGAATTCGAGCCGCTTTGATTTCTGGTCCGCTTGATTAATACTTATCTGCAGGATAATTCCATGTCAAGCCTGCAAAGCACCCGTTTACGGGCAAGGGCTTGACATGGAATTATTTCTGCAGATATAAAATAGACAAGCGGAACCAGAAATCTCCATAACCGGAGTCGGTTATCTATCTGACATAAAAAGATTAAGGAAATAATTGTAGAATTATCAACCATTTACGAAAAAGCGCCGACTTCCTCCTGTTTGTATGAGGATTTTCGGGTTGGTCTGTTAGTCGGTAAAACGTCAAAATGGACGGTTACAGCCGCTCTGATGCACCTTACGCAGAGGAAGAAAAAGATTGAGAACGGCGACTGTGGAAGGAAATTAGGAAAAGTTAAAAGCAGGGAAATGGTGTTAAGTGAAAAAATGATGCTGTCTGAGCTTGCGAGTTCGTCATTTTTTCACTTGCTTTTAACCATTTTCCTGCTTTGTTACTTTGAGTTATTTCCTGTAACCGGAGCCGGGATCAACCTTTTTCTCCGCCTGCGTACACGCAAGTCAGGTCGCTGTATATTGCTGTATTTCGGACGTTTTCTGTACTATCAGCCAGTACGATAAATCCGGAATTCATCTACATGTTATAGTAGTGTGCATATATTCCGTTTTTCTTCAACAGTGTTTCATGTGTCCCGCGTTCGGCGATGCCGTCTTCAGTGATTACGATGATCTCATCGGCGTTTCGGATTGTGGAAAGCCGGTGAGCGATAGTTATGGTAGTACGGCCTTCGGAAAGTTCTTCCAGGCTCTGCTGGATCCAGCGCTCACTCTCGTTGTCGAGTGCGCTGGTCGCCTCATCGAGGACAAGAATGGGCGGATTCTTCAGGAACACACGGGCGATGGAGATGCGTTGCTTTTGTCCTCCGGAGAGGCGGGCGCCGCGTTCGCCGACAAAGGTGTCATAGCCGTCAGGAAGTTCTTCGATGAAGTCATGGATATTGGCGCGTTTTGCGGCTTCTATGATTTCCTCCATGGATGCGCCGGGTTTTCCGTACGCGATGTTTTCCCGGATAGTGCCAGAGAAGAGGTAGACATCCTGCTGTACCATACCAATTTGACTTCTCAGACTTTTAAGTCCGAGTGTACGCACATCCTTGCCATCGATCGTTATCCGGCCTCCGGTCACGTCATAGAATCTCGGCAGAAGGGAGCATATAGTTGTCTTTCCGCTGCCTGATGGTCCGACGAGAGCAATAGATTTTCCGGCCGGGATTTCGAAGGATACATGGGAGAGCACAGGAGTCTCGTCATCGCTGTAATGGAAGGAGACATCCTCGTAGCAGACACGGCCTTTTACATCAGTAAGAGGTTTCGCATCCGGAGCATCTACAATTTCCGGCTCTGTCTCCATTACATCGAGGAAACGGCGGAATCCTGCCAGCCCCTTCTGCATCATTTCAATCAGTTCCACCAGAATCTGGATGGGGCTGATAAAAATGCCGATGTACAGGGCGTACATTGCCAGATCTGTCACATTCATCATATCATGAGCGATAAGCCAGCCGCCGAATACGAGGGTAACGAGATACATCATTCCCTGAAAGAATAAGTTCCATCCCATGAAATTTCCCATGCAGCTGTAATTATTCTTTTTGGAAATGAGGAAGGCGTGGTTACTTTTTCTGAATTTCTCACGTTCTATGTCTTCGTTGGCAAAAGACTGAACAACACGGATGCCGGCCAGTGTGTCCTGGAGACTTGAGTTGACGTCACCTATTTTCCTGCGGTTTTCCATAAAGGTCTCCTGCATCCGCTGATTCTGGCGGAAGGAGAAGATAAACATGCACAGTACGAGCACGACAAGAGGAAGAGCCAGTCTCCAGTTAATGAGGAATAGAAAAATGAAAGAGCCGACAATCTTTACTACGGAAATAAACAGGTTCTCCGGACCATGGTGGGCAAACTCTGCAATATCGAACAGGTCAGATACAAGCTTGCTCATCATCTGTCCGGAATTGTTCCGGCTGTAATAGGAAAATGAGAGCTTTTCATAGTGATCGAAGAGCTGCTGGCGCATGTCACGTTCCATGTTGGCTCCCATCATATGCCCCTGATAGCTTACATAATACTTACATAAGCTCTGGATGATGTACATGATCAGAAGCCCGAGGGCAATCCAGGGCAGCGTGCCGAGGATAATGTGGCTGTCTTTTGTGAAAAGTGTATTTGTCATAGTACGCAGGATCTGGGGATATGCGAGATCCACGATACTGATAAAAGCAGCACAGATAAGGTCGATAAAAAAGACTGCTTTATATGGTGCATAGTAGTCTATGAATTTTCTTATTGTATGCATAGTCTCACTCCTTGTTTCAATCATTATACCCTGCTGACCATCTTAGCATATCATTTTCTGCTTGACAAGAAGTTATCCCCTGTAATAACGTATCATGTAATAGTTCAGATTTGCAAATGGTGTGAGCTGAATTGTTGCGTATGTATTGTATGCTACATTAATTTACAGAGAAAGAGAGAGTATTATGAGACTATATCTTGCTCCGCTGGAGGGAATTACGGGCTGGATTTTCCGCAGTGCCCTTTACAAATGCTTCGGCGGATTTGACAAATATTTCGTGCCGTTTATCCGGCCAAATCAGATGGGACATTTCAGCGCCAGAGAGAAAAAGGATATCCTTCCTGCACACAACGAAGGAATGTATACGGTACCCCAGATACTCACGAACAAACCGGAGGATTTTATACGGACTGCCGCCAAACTGAAAGAATACGGATACGAAGAGATTAATTTGAACCTGGGCTGCCCATCCAAGACAGTAGTTACAAAGGGGAGGGGCGCAGGATTCCTTGCATACCCGGACAGACTGGATGCCTTTCTTGACGAGATATTCGAAAAATGTGACATTCGGATCTCGATTAAGACAAGACTTGGAATGGAAGAACCGGAAGAATTCTATCATCTGCTGGAAATATACAATAAATACCCGATGGAAGAGCTGATCATCCATCCGCGCGTGCAGAAAGATTTTTATAAAAATACACCGAATCTGGAACTGTTTTCGGAAATTCTGCCAAAGAGCAGAAATCCGGTATGTTATAACGGAGATATTTTTACTCCGGATGATTATGAGAGATTCGCGGGGCTGCAGCCGTCTGTCGATCGGATCATGACGGGGAGGGGAGTGATGGCTGATCCGGCACTTGCGCGCAGGATCCGGGGAGGCAGCGCGGCGGGAAAGGAAGAACTGCGGCGGTTTCACGATCTGCTGTATGCGGGGTACTGTGAAGAGATGTCCGGTGACCGGACGATACTATATAAGATGAAAGAACTCTGGACATATCTCGCCCCTTGTTTCACTGATTATAAAAAATATGCGAAGAAAATTAAAAAGGCAGAGAAATGTGCGGTTTATGAAAAAGTAGTAGAAGAGTTATTTGAAAATGAGGAGATCAGCGCATCCTGATGAACAGGGGCGCTGATCTTCTGCTGTTATTTGTTCTGTTTTTTTAGAGCGGCTTCAACAAATCCTTTGAAAAGCGGATGCGGCCTGTTCGGTCTGGATTTGAGTTCAGGATGAGCCTGAGTAGCGATAAACCACGGGTGAGCCGGAATTTCGATCATCTCGACGATACGGCTGTCAGGGGAAAGACCGCACAGAGACATGCCGTGCTTCTCCAGTACTTCGCGGTAATCGTTGTTTACTTCATAACGGTGGCGGTGGCGTTCGCTGATCTCGTTTGTACCGTACAGCTTCTCTGCCAGAGAGCCTTTTTTGAGTACACACGGATAAGCACCAAGGCGGAGTGTTCCGCCGATATCTTCGACACCAATCTGATCAGGCATGATATGGATGACCGGATGAGTGGTATCGGGTTTCAACTCCATACTGTGGGCGTCATTATATCCGATGACGTTTCTGGCAAATTCCACAATAGCAAGCTGCATGCCCAGACACAGCCCGAGAAAGGGGATATCATGAGTGCGGGCATACTGTATGGCAGTGATTTTACCCTCAATCCCTCTGTGACCGAAGCCGCCGGGAACAAGGATACCGCTTACATCAGAGAAGAGTTCATCCACGTTGTCTGCGGTTACTGTCTCGGAATCAATCCATTTGATATTTACAGTAGTGTGAGAGTAGATACCGCCGTGCTTTAACGCCTCTACAACGCTGATGTATGCATCGTGCAGCTGGATATATTTTCCTACAAGAGCGACAGTTACTTCCTGAGTGGGATGGCGCAGGTTTTCTACCATCTCGATCCAGTCTTTCAGATCCGGCTCAGGGCAGTCAAGATGGAGACATTCGCATACAACCTGTGCAAGATGCTCTTTCTCCATAGCGAGCGGAGCTTCATAGAGATATTCTACATCCAGATTTTGGAGCACATGGCTTGCCGGCAGGTTGCAGAACAGAGAAATCTTGTCTTTCATGCCGGTATCGAGAGGATATTCGGAGCGGCACACGATTATATCCGGCTGGATTCCCATCCCCTGAAGTTCCTTGACGCTTGCCTGTGTCGGCTTTGTTTTCATCTCCTGGGAAGCTTTCAGATACGGGATCAGTGTTACGTGGATGAGGATGACGTTCTCCGGCCCCTTCTCATGCTGAAATTGACGGATTGATTCGAGAAAAGGCTGACTCTCAATATCCCCGACTGTGCCTCCGACCTCGATAATGGCGATTTCAGTGCCTTTAGCAGCAGGGTTCCGGTAGAATTTGCTTTTGATCTCATTTGTAATATGAGGAATGACCTGTACGGTGCCGCCGCCGAAGTCGCCGCGGCGCTCTTTCTGGAGTACGGACCAGTAGATCTTTCCGGTCGTGACGTTGGAATTCTTAGTAAGACTCTCGTCTATGAATCTTTCATAATGCCCCAGATCAAGATCGGTTTCAGCGCCGTCGTCTGTGACGAAAACCTCTCCGTGCTGGACTGGATTCATTGTACCGGGATCGATGTTGATATAAGGATCAAATTTCTGCATAGTGACGGTATACCCACGGGCTTTTAAGAGACGCCCGAGAGATGCAGCCGTGATTCCTTTTCCCAATCCGGACACAACGCCGCCGGTGACAAATACGTATTTAACTGCCATAATAGATGCCCTCCTGTCAATAAACTATCTGCTGAACGGTATTAATTGATTCTTAAAAAAGAGTACAGTCTGACTATGAATGGAAGGTAACGCCATTGTGACCTGTCCATACATATAGTCAGACTGTCTGAAACAATACCTATATAGTATACAACATAAACCAGAGAAAGTACAGTACTTTTTTATGAGAGAAGTATATGTTCGAATACTGCCTCACTGGTAAGCTGTACGCCCAGCTTTTTGAATATTTTAATGTCTACGTCCGAGAGCATGACAGAAGTGTGCGCCTGGCATCCTTCAAGTTTCGGCAGCTGAGAGAGGGCCAGACGTGCCTGCGGATTTTCCGCAGCGCTGGCTGAGAGGGCAATCAGCACTTCGTCTGTGTGAAGTCTTGGATTCTTGCTTTTTAAATAGTCTACTTTCAGTTTCTGGATCGGTTCGATTGAGTTTGGAGAGATGATATGCACCTCGTGATCGATACCGGCAAGCAGTTTCAGTACATTGAGAAGCAGGGCAGCGGAGGCCCCCAGAAGGTTTGTGGTCTTTCCGGTCACGATCGTACCGTCCTCCAGTTCCAGTGCAGCTGCCGGACCGCCGGTTTCTTTTGCACGTTTCTGTGCTTCGACAGCTACTTTGCGGTCCGCAATGGTAATTCCCGCCATGTTCATAAGAAGTTCGATCTTCTGGGCTTCTTTATCAGAGCTGTCCCCTTTTACAAGAGCATTAAGGGCGGCATAGTAGCGGCGGATGATTTCCTGACGGGAAGCCTCACGGCACACTTCATCGTCGCAGATGCATTTTCCGGCCATGTTTACGCCCATATCCGTCGGCGACTTATAAGGGCTTTCTCCGTAGATTTTTTCAAAGATCGTATTTAATACAGGGAATATTTCCACATCGCGGTTGTAGTTGACGGTTGTCTCCCCGTAAGCTTCCAAGTGGTAAGGATCGATCATGTTTACGTCATTTAAGTCGGCTGTCGCCGCTTCATAAGCCAGATTGACCGGGTGTTTGAGCGGAAGGTTCCAGACAGGGAATGTCTCAAACTTGGCATAACCTGCATGAATGCCTCTTTTGTGCTCGTGATAGAGCTGTGAAAGGCAGGTGGCCATCTTGCCGCTTCCCGGTCCCGGCGCCGTTACAATTACAAGTGGGCGGGAGGTCTCGATATAGTCATTTTTTCCATATCCCTCTTCGCTGATAATAAGCGGTACATTTGACGGATAACCAGGAATAATATAATGAAGATATACCGGGATGTCCAGATTTTCCAGCCTGTTTTTAAAGAGAAGCGCACTTTCCTGGCCGGAGAACTGGGTAATCGTGACACTTCCAACATAGAGCCCCTGATCTCTGTATGTCTGGATCAGACGGAGAACATCTGTATCGTAAGTGATGCCGAGATCCCCTCGGATCTTGTTTTTTTCGATGTCTTTCGCGCTGATGACGATGACAATTTCAGCCTGATCGCTGAGCTCTTTTAAAAGTCTGAGCTTACTGTCGGGAGCAAAACCCGGCAGCACGCGGGAGGCGTGATAATCGTCAAAAAGTTTTCCTCCGAATTCAAGGTAAAGTTTGTTGTCGAATTTGCTGATTCGGTCACGAATGTGTTCAGACTGCATTTTCAGATACTTTTCGTTGTCAAAACCGATTTT
The DNA here is from genome assembly GCF_008691045.1 of Mediterraneibacter catenae. Lineage (GTDB taxonomy): Bacteria > Bacillota > Clostridia > Lachnospirales > Lachnospiraceae > Mediterraneibacter > Mediterraneibacter ornithocaccae. Next base: position 77,855 of record NZ_VMSO01000001.1, on the reverse strand, counting down.
CATATTTTCCCCTTTCAAATTTTACTCTGTATCTATATTGGATGGCGCTGATAAGGCGCTGAAAGATAACAGGACATATTTCGTACCCAGTATACTATAAAATCTCATGGATTTACAATATTTTCATAATGTTTTTATTGATTTATGCAAAACCTGTCTTTATAATGATAATAGTTATTTTTAGGAGGAACAGAATGGACAATAATAATAAAAATAGAGATCCGAACCATAACCGGCAGGGCTGGGGAATCATCCTCATAACAACCCTGCTGGTCACTTTTATGGTGATGGGATTATATTCCATGATGCGGGGATCCGGTCCGGAGGAAATCAGCTATGATAAATTCCTTACGCTCATAGATGACAAAAAGGTACAGGAAGTAAGTCTCAACAGCGACCGGATCTACATCACACTGACGGATGAGGCGCGTCAGGAAGAACTGGAAGAAAACGGACAGATCGCAAATACGGGAAATATCTGGAGCCAGATGCAGGAACAGATACAGACGGGAAGCGGCGATGAAGAAGCCAAGAGAGATCCGGATTACTATACCGGATATGTCAACGATTATACACTGGTGGAGAGACTTGACGAGGCGGGTGTGGAGTTCAAGAGTCAGCCGGCGGATACTGTGGGGCAGACACTCCTTGAACTGTTCCTTACCGTGATCCTGCCAATCGGTCTGATGGCGGCCATGCTTGTCTGGCTGATGCGCAAGATGACCAAAGGCGGCGGCGTAATGGGAATCGGCAAAAGTAACGCCAAGATGTATATGGAAAAAGAGACTGGAGTTACATTCCAGGATGTGGCCGGGGAAGATGAAGCCAAGGAGTCTCTGCAGGAAGTAGTGGATTTCCTGCATAATCCCGGGAAATACAGCGGGATAGGTGCCAAGCTGCCCAAAGGTGCCCTGCTTGTAGGACCGCCGGGAACCGGTAAGACGCTCCTTGCAAAGGCGGTGGCAGGAGAGGCAAAGGTGCCATTCTTCTCTCTGTCGGGATCTGCATTTGTGGAAATGTATGTCGGTGTGGGAGCTTCCCGTGTGCGTGACCTGTTCAAACAGGCCCAGCAGCAGGCTCCGTGTATCGTGTTTATCGATGAGATCGATGCAATAGGAAAGACCCGTGATTCATCCCTGGGTGGAAATGACGAGAGAGAACAGACTCTTAACCAGTTACTTGCCGAGATGGACGGGTTTGACACAAATAAAGGACTTTTGATACTTGCAGCTACAAACCGTCCTGAGATCCTGGATCCGGCACTTCTGCGCCCGGGACGTTTTGACCGCCGGATTATCGTGGATAAGCCGGATTTGAAAGGCCGTGTGGAGATACTGAAAGTCCATGCAAAAGATGTGCGTATGGATGAGAGTGTGGATCTGGAAGCAATTGCCCTTGCTACCTCCGGAGCAGTCGGATCAGATCTTGCAAATATGATCAACGAGGCGGCAATTAATGCGGTGAAGCATGGCAGACAAGTGGTCAGCCAGAAAGATCTTTTTGAAGCGGTTGAAGTCGTACTTGTGGGCAAAGAAAAGAAAGACCGCATTATGAGCAAAGAGGAGCGCCAGATCGTTTCATATCATGAGGTAGGCCATGCTCTTGTGACGGCGCTTCAGAAAAATACGGAACCAGTACAGAAGATCACGATCGTTCCGAGGACCATGGGGGCTCTCGGTTATGTAATGCAGACTCCGGAAGAAGAGAAATTCTTAAATACAAAGAAAGAGCTGGAAGCAATGATAGTCGTGGCTCTGGGCGGACGTGCCGCGGAGGAGATTGTCTTCGATACAGTGACGACCGGTGCAGCCAATGATATTGAGCAGGCGACGAAAATTGCCCGTGCAATGATCACACAGTATGGAATGTCCGAGCGTTTCGGTCTTATGGGGCTTGAGTCTATCCAGAACCGCTATCTGGATGGCCGGGCGGTATTAAACTGCGGTGATGCGACTGCAGGTGAGATCGACGAGGAAGTTATGAAGATGCTCAAAGGCGCATATGCAGAGGCGAAGAAACTGCTCGCAGAGAACCGTGAGGCTCTGGATAAGATCGCCGCGTTTCTGATTGAGAAAGAAACGATCACAGGCAAAGAATTTATGAAAATATTCCGCGAGGTAAAGGGAATACCGGAACCGGACGAGACAGAGGAGAGCAGTTCGACAGAGCGTGAAGGACGAATTGTTATGAAAGATGGAGAATAATAATTTTGATATCCAGGAAGAGTTAAAGAAGTTGCCGGGCAGACCCGGTGTTTACATCATGCATGATGAGAAGGATCATATCATTTATGTAGGCAAGGCGATCAGCCTTAAGAACCGGGTGCGGCAGTATTTTCAGAGCAGCAGGAATAAAGGCGTTAAGATCGAGCAGATGGTGACGCATATCCGCCGTTTTGAGTATATCGTCACCGATTCGGAGCTGGAGGCGCTTGTGCTGGAGTGCAATCTGATCAAGGAGCATCATCCGAAGTACAATACGATGCTTATGGATGATAAGACATATCCGTTTATCAAGGTGACGACTAACGAGGCATTTCCCAGAGTGGTGCTGTCAAGAAAGATGTTAAAGGATAAGGCCCGGTATTTCGGGCCTTATACAAGTTCTCAGGCAGTCAGGGACACGATCGACCTGATTCATAAGTTGTTCCATTTGAGGAGCTGCAACCGCAGCCTGCCCAGGGATATCGGGAAAGAGCGTCCGTGTCTCAACTATCATATCAAGCAGTGCGATGCTCCCTGTCAGGGGTATATTTCTCGGGAAGAATACGGGAAAGCGGTAAATGAAGTCCTGCGTTTTCTGAACGGAAATTATGATTCAGTTTTGAAAGAACTGGAAGATAAAATGAATGCCGCTTCCGAGGAGCTGGAATTCGAGAGGGCGATTGAATACAGAGAATTGATCAGCAGTGTGAAGAAAGTGGCACAGAAACAGAAGATCACGGATTCAAGTGGTGAGGACAGAGATGTACTGGCCGTAGCGTCAGAAGAGGAAGATGCAGTTGTGCAGGTTTTTTTCATCCGGGGCGGGCGGCTGATCGGACGGGATCATTTTTATCTGCGTATTTCAAAAGGGGAGAATGCGTCGGAGATATTGAATAGCTTTATTCTCCAGTATTATGCGGGGACTCCCTTTATTCCAGGGGAATTGATGCTTCAGGAAGAAGTAGAAGACCGGGAGCTGCTGGAAACATGGCTTACATCTAAGCGCGGACAGAAAGTGATCTTGAAAGTACCAAGGAAAGGGACAAAAGAAAAGCTGGTGGAGCTTGCACAGGAGAATGCCCGGCTGGTATTGTCCAAAGACAAAGAGAGGCTGAAAAGGGAAGAGGGACGCACGATCGGCGCTGTGAAAGAGATTGCTGCCCTTCTTAGTCTCAGCGAGATTGTTCGTATGGAGGCTTTCGATATCTCGAATACGAACGGATTTGAATCGGTGGGTTCGATGGTTGTATATGAGCGCGGGCGTCCGAAACGGAACGACTACCGCAAATTTAAGATTAAAGGAATTAAAGGTGCCGACGATTATGGGAGTATGCGTGAAGTTCTGACGCGCCGATTTACCCATGGCCTGAAAGAGCGCAGTGAGAATACAGAATTGGGCAAGTTCACGGCATTCCCGGATCTTATTATGATGGATGGAGGAAAAGGACAGGTCAATGTGGCGCTGCAGGTGCTCGATGAACTGCATCTGAATATTCCGGTGTGCGGCATGGTAAAAGATGATCATCACCGCACACGCGGGTTATACTATCATAATGAAGAGATTCCGATCGACAGGTCTTCGGAGGCGTTCCGTCTGATCACCAGGATTCAGGACGAGGCACACCGGTTTGCAATCGAGTATCACCGTCAGCTGAGAGGCAAGGGGCAGGTGCATTCTATACTTGACGATATCGAGGGGATCGGACCGACGCGCAGAAAAGCCTTGATGAGACAATATCTGAGCCTGGAAGATATAAAGAAAGCATCTGTGGAAGAACTTGCAAAAATTCCATCAATGAATGAAAAAGCAGCAGAATCTGTGTACAAGTTCTTTCACTAGTGATATGATAAAAAGAGCAGGAGAAAGTGAGGAGAAAATCTATGGGACATGGGATAAAATTAAGTGAGATAGTAGAAAAGATGAATTTGAAAAATCTCACACCTGAAGTCGATATGGTTGAGAAGGAGGTAAACGTACCGGATGTGAACAGGCCGGCGCTGCAGCTTGCCGGATTTTATGACCGCTTTGATTCAAACAGAGTACAGATCATAGGAAATGTGGAGAGCAGATATGTTCAGACACTGAGTGAAGAGCAGCGGAAAGATACATTTGAGAAGCTGCTGCAGCATCCGATCCCGTGTATTGTGTTCTGCCGGGATATTGTGCCTGAGGAGAGTTTTCTGAAAACAGCCGTGAAATACGGTGTGCCGATTTTTAATACTGTGAAACAGACATCTGACTTCATGGCTGAGATCATCCGCTGGATGAATGTGCGTCTGGCACCGTGTATCTCTATTCACGGAGTGCTTGTCGACGTATACGGCGTCGGCGTCCTGATCATGGGAGAGAGCGGGATCGGTAAGAGCGAGGCTGCACTGGAGCTGATCAAAAGAGGACATCGTCTTGTGACGGACGATGTGGTTGAGATAAGAAAAGTGAGTGATGAGACGCTTGTCGGTACTGCGCCGGATATTACAAAACATTTTATCGAGCTTAGAGGTATCGGTATTGTAGATGTAAGATCCATGTTTGGTGTGCAGAGCGTCAGGGAGACACAGAATATAGACCTTGTTATTACGCTGGAAGATTGGAGCAGAGATAAGGAGTACGACCGGCTGGGTCTGGAGGAGGAGTATACAGAATTTCTCGGGAATAAAGTTGTGTGTCACAGGATTCCGATCCGTCCTGGAAGAAATCTGGCTATCATCGTCGAATCAGCGGCTGTAAACCACAGACAGAAACAAATGGGGTATAATGCAGCTCAAGAGCTCTACAAGAGGGTTCAGGAGAATATTGCCAAAAAGAGAAAATAATAAGGGAAGAGCGGAAAGGAGAGCAGAACTATGAAGTATTGTTTTGGGGTTGACATCGGAGGGACCACAGTGAAGATGGGATTGTTTGAGGAGACGGGAACGATCCTTGACAAGTGGGAGATCACGACAGATACATCTGAGGAGGGAAAAGCGATTCTTCCGAATGTCGCGGCTTCTATTGAGATGAAGATCGAGGAGCATAAGCTGATCAAGGACGATATTATCGGAATCGGTGCCGGAGTTCCGGCTCCTGTTACAGCAGAAGGTGTTGTGAACGGAAGCGCAAATCTCGGATGGACGTATAAAGAAGTAAAGAAAGAACTTGAGGAACTGACCGGTCTGAAGTCATATATCGGAAATGACGCGAACGTGGCAGCGCTCGGCGAGATGTGGAAAGGCGGCGGCGAAGGCGAGAAGAATATGATCATGGTGACACTCGGAACCGGTGTCGGCGGCGGAATCATCATTGACGGGAAGATACTCGTAGGTTCAAACGGAGCAGGCGGAGAGATCGGACATCTCTGCGTAAACTATGAAGAGACAGACCAGTGCGGCTGCGGTAACAGAGGATGCCTTGAGCAGTATGCGTCGGCAACAGGGATCGTGCGGCTGGCCAGACAGAAACTTGGACAGGAAATGCGGCCGACAATCTTGAATAAGCAGGATGTAACAGCGAAGGATGTGTTTGATGCAGTTAAAGCAGGCGATGAAGTGGCAAAAGAGATAGCAACTGTATTCGGAAGATATCTGGGATACGGGCTGGCTAATCTGGCAGTGGTGGCAGATCCGGCTGTGTTTGTCATTGGAGGCGGCGTGTCTAAGGCAGGAGAAGTTCTGATTCCGTACATAAGAGAACCGTACATGGAAAGGGCCTTTTTTGCCAACAAGAACGTGAGATTTGTCCTTGCAAAACTTGGAAACGATGCGGGAATCTGTGGAGCTGCCAAGCTTGTGCTGGACAATGAATAGGATAGAACACAAATAAATACTGAGAAGCTGAAGTCGGGAAGTATGCGTCGGAACTGGTTCGGGTTCCGGCGCTTTTCTTTGTTTCTTTGATTTTAATTTTTGAAATATGTGAAACACAGAAATGATGTACAAAATAACCAAAAAACTGTATTGATAAGAACGTAAAAAGTGGGTTTCACAGAAATATGAGTATTAAAAATGCTGAAAAATCTTTATTTCAAAGAAAATAATTGACTAAAACAAAGAAAAGCGATAAAATACAGACAGATCAAAAAAATAAAGTTTCTGGCCGGGAACGAGTATCAAGCAATGGGGGAATCCCCCGAATGTTAAGAAGGAAGAGGAGATTGAAAAATGAAAGCAATAGCAAGATTTGGAAAAGAATTTGGCGGATATACAATGATTGATGTCCCGAAGCCAACTTGTGGACCGGATGATATTATCATTGAGATCAAGGCAGCCGCTATCTGCGGGGCTGATATGAAGCACTGGAGAGTAGATAACGGATCAGATGAATTCAACTCCATCCGTGGACATGAGTTTGCAGGAGATATCGTAGAAGTGGGAGAAAATGTAAAGGACTGGAAAGTCGGACAGAGAGTTGTATCCGATAACAGCGCTCATGTATGCGGCGTATGCCCGGCCTGTGAGCAGGGTGATTTTCTCTGCTGTGAAGAGAAAGTAAACTTAGGTTTGGACAATAATACATGGGGCGGCGGATTTTCCAAGTATTGTAAGGTTCCGGGCGAAATCCTCGCAATTCACAAACATGCGATCTGGGAAATTCCTGAGAACGTGAAATACGAAGAAGCGGCAGTGCTCGATCCGATCTGTAATGCATACAAGGCTGTAGCCCAGCAGAGCCATCTTATGCCGGGGCAGGATGTTGTTGTATTCGGAACAGGCCCGCTCGGACTCTTCTCCGTACAGATTGCACGTATCATGGGTGCTGTCAACATTGTAATGGTAGGACTTGACGAGGATGTTCCGACCCGCTTCCCGGTTGCCCTTGAAGTCGGCGCTACGCATGTGGTCAACGGATCAAAAGAGGACGTCGTTAAGAGATGTACAGAGATCTGCGGAAGAGATAATTTAGGTCTTGTGATTGAGTGCTCAGGAGCCAACATTGCCCTGAAACAGGCGATTGAGATGCTTCGTCCGAACGGCGAGGTTGTCCGTGTTGGAATGGGATTCAAGCCGCTTGACTTCTCTATTAACGACATAACATCCTGGAATAAGAGCATCATCGGACATATGGCATATGACTCCACGTCATGGAGAAATGCGATCCGTCTGCTCGCATCCGGTCAGATAAAGGTTCAGCCGATGATCACACACAGACTCGGTTTATCACAGTATGAGGAAGGATTTGATGCAATGGCAAGGAAAGAAGCAATCAAAGTAATCTTCCACTATGACTTTGATGATGAGGAGTAATCCGGATGGAAAAGAAACTTTTGCTGGCTCCCTCAATGGGATGCTGTGATTTATATGATTTTGAGAATCAGGTGAGATATATCGATGAACATGCAGATTTTCTCCACATTGATATTAAGGATGGCAATTATGTCAAGACATTTGGTGTAGGCCCTGACTTTATGACGGTATTGAAGAAAGTGGTCAAAAAACCAATGGATGCCCACCTGATGGTAAAACACCCGCAGGACTTTATCGAGGCGTGTGCGGAGGCAGGAGCAGATTATATAACTCCGCATACCGACTGTATAGAGAGTGATGCTTTCGTCACAATCAACAAAATCCTCTCTCTTGGCTGCAAGGCGGGAATCGCAATGAATCCCGCCGCGCCGCTGGAGGCGATCCGGTATTATCTGCCGCTGCTGTCTAAAGTTACGATCATGATCGTGGACGCAGGTTATGCGGGGCAGAAAGTCATCACACAGATGTATGATAAGATCCGGACGCTGGTGAAGTGGAGAGAAGAGATGGGGCTTGATTTCCTGATCGAAGCGGACGGCTCCATGAACGCCGGAGTGTACGCTCCGCTGTATGAAGCGGGCGCGGATGTGGTGGTTCTCGGACCGCCGGCTCTGTGGAATAAAGATCCCGACATCAAGAAAGCGTGGACGATCATGCAGGGCGAAGTTGACGAAGAGTTAAAAGACTTAAATCGATAACTGACTGAGGCGGTGCGGCTTTTTCTCTGCCTGCCGCACTGCCCGATAGAAATGTAAAACAAAGGAAAATTTATAAACTATAAAGAAGGAAGAGAGGAAAACAATTATGGCATCTAATAAGAAAAGCGCCAATATCGGCGCAAGACTTGACCGTCTGCCGAATTCCGGCTGGCATATCAAAATGTGGCTGATCACAGCATTCGCACTTCTCGTGTGCTGGTCAAACGCAATCGGCGGTTCTGTACAGAACGTACTGTTAAATGAACTTCACTGGCTGGAGCCAGGTACAACGCTCCTTGCAATGTGGGGAACAACTTATACGGCAGGACAGCTCTTCGGAGCACTTGTCGGAGGACCGATCGGTGATAAGATCGGACGTAAAAAAAGTATTATGTTATATGAAATAATACATATCATCGCTATGATCGGAGGAGCTATTTCTCCTAACGTATATGTACTGTATGTATTCAGACTGGTTCAGGGATTCGGACTTGGAGCTCTTCTGGTCGTTCTGTTTGCAGGATTTACAGAGTATGTGCCGGGCAGAAACCGTGGTACATGGTCCAGCCGTAACTCCTTTATCGGGAACTGGTCTCACCCGGTCAGCAACGGTATCGCATTCCTTATTGGCCTGACAGGCGTTGGCCTGAATGCAAACTGGAGAATCCAGTACATGATCCCGTCAATCCTGTCAATTATCGCAGTTGCCCTTATCGCCAAGAAATTCCCGGAGTCTCCGAGATGGCTGGAGTCCCAGGGCAGAGTAGACGAGGCTGACGCAATCCTTACAAAGATCGAGAAAGAGATCGAAGCTTCAACAGGTAAACCGCTTCCGCCTGTAACAGAGGAGCCGAAGCCGGTAAAACAGCTTCCGTATTCCGCGCTGTTCAGAGGAAAACTGCTCAGAAGAACAATCGTCGGTTCCCTTGTGCTGATCGGTATGAACACGATCCAGTATACATTGATGACATGGATGCCTTCACTGCTTGTATCACTCGGATATGATACATCACAGTCTCAGTTCATGACAATGTTCGGCCTCTTTGGAGCTCCGTTTGGAATCTTTATCGCATCACTTTACATGGATAAGATCCCGAGAAGAGTCACAGGTGTAATCCTGCTCATCCTCATGGCTGTACTCGGTGTTATCACAAGCCAGCAGACGGCAATGACTCCGCTGATTGTATCAACATTCTTACTGAACACGGTTATTTATATGTATGTATGCTATGCATCTGCAGTGTACGTACCGGAGATGTGGCCTACATCGGCGAAGCTTTCAGGTTCCGGTTTCTGTAATGCGATCGGACGTGTCAGCAACATCTTCTTCCCGTTCCTTGTTACATATGTTGCGGCGAGCTCAATGGGAAGCGCAGGCGTATTCGTCCTGATCTCTATCGTAGCTGTTGTCATCGCTGTGAGCGTTGCAGTATTCGGTGTTGAGACAAGAGGAGAGTCTGTAGAAGATATCGGTAATGTCGACTAAGTTTAGTCTGTGTTAAATATTTCGCACAGAATATTATTTAAAAGGAAGGAAGTAACGAAGATGAAAAATTCAGAAGCAATCTTAGTGACTCCAAAACATTTTGAGATCCAGGAGTGCCCGGTTCCGGAGCCGAAGGAGAATGAAATCCTCCTGAAAGTAGAGTATGTGGGAATGTGCGGGTCTGATATCCACGGTTTCGAGTTCGGACCATTCATCCCTCCGAAAGATCCGAACCAGAAGATCGGTCTCGGCCATGAGGTCGCAGGTGAAGTTGCGGCCGTAGGATCAAAAGTAACGAAGTTTAAAGTGGGAGACAAAGTTCTCATCGAACCGGGCGTACCGGACAATACATGCGACTACTGCAAATCAGGACGTTACAATATCTGCCCGGGCGTGGATTTCATGGCGACACAGCCGAATTATAAAGGAGCCCTGACACAGTATATGACTCATCCGGAGGAGTGGACTTACCACATTCCGGAAGGCATGACGACGATGGAAGCTGCTCTTGTAGAGCCTGCGGCAGTCGGTATGCACGCTGCTATCCTGGGCGAGGCAAGACTTGGAAAGAGTATTGTTATCCTGGGTGCAGGTACAATCGGACTTATGGTACTTCAGGCATGCTTAAGCCTTGGCGCTACGGACATTACAGTTGTAGATGTTATAGAGAAACGTCTGGATCTGGCGAAGAAACTTGGCGCAAAGAGAGTGATCAACGGCAAAGAGCAGGATACGGTTGCATATCTGCGCTCCGAAGAGATGTACGGCGATCACGGCGTAGAGCTTGTATTTGAGTGCGGCGGATCCGTATTTCTGGCTCAGCAGGCAGTCCAGATCGTTGCCCGCGGCGGCAAGATCATGATGGTTGGAACACAGTCCAAACCGGTGCCGATCGATTTCCTTAAGATCAACCGTGAGGTGACCATCCAGACTTCATTCCGTTACTGCAATAACTTCCCGCAGACGATCGAAGCGATCGCTACAGGCAAGTTTAATGTAAAAGATATGGTAACAAATGTTTATGATTACAAAGATGTTCAGCAGGCTTTCGAGGACGCTATTGATCCGGTTAAGAAGACAGAGATGATCAAAGGCGTTGTGAAGGTTGCGGAGTAGACGTTCAACCGTGGTGAGAAAGGAGAATAAGTTATGATATCAGATATCAGATATTGGGAAAAGAAAGCAAGTGAAGGACATTACGCAATTCCTCATTTCAACGTGTGGAATGCAGAGATGCTGATGGGCGTTATCGATGCCGCAGAGGAATTGCGTGCTCCGATCATTATCTCTTTTGGAACTGGATTTACAGGGAACACTTCCTTTGAAGACTACTGCTATATGATGGAATCTATGGCGAAAAAGGCAACTGTACCGGTTATCCTGCACTGGGATCACGGACGCAATATGACGATCCTGCAGAATGCGGTAAATCACTGTATGAACTCTGTAATGCGTGACGCTTCGGCTCTTCCGTATGAGGAAAATGTTGCAGAGATAAAGAGATGCGTTGATTATTTCCATGCATATAACATTCCTGTAGAGGCCGAGCTCGGACATGTAGGAAATGAGACAATATATGAAGAAGCTCTGGCGGAGTATCACTATACAGATCCGAAACAGGCGAAGGACTTTGTAGACAGAACAGGGTGTGATTCTCTGGCGATCGCTATCGGAAATGTACACGGAGTATACTCTTCCGAACCGAAACTGGCGTTTGATATACTTGAGGAAGTTGCAAAGACAGTAGATGTTCCTATCGTACTGCACGGCGCTTCCGGCATCGGCGATGAGGATATCAAAAAAGCAATCTCTCTTGGAATCGCAAAGATCAATATCCATACAGAACTGTGCCAGGCTGCGATGGAAGCGATCAACGAGCATAAGGACGAGCCGTTCCTGGCAGTAGAACGAGCTGTAAGACAGGCAGTGAAAGAGCGCGCAATGTATAAGATTAAATTGTTTGGTGATGATGGAAGGGCTGATGAATAAAGTGAGTAAAGGTACAGACGTAATTATCATCGGGGCGGCGATCGTGGATCTGCCGCTGCGCCCGGTGAGCAAAGAGGTGTTTGATACCGTCTCTTATCCGGTGGATGGGATTTCCATGACCATAGGCGGAGATGCCATAAATGAAGCTACGATCATTACAAGGCTGGGACATAAGGTGTCGCTGATGAGCTGTATCGGCGTCGATGTGGCGGGCGCTTTTGTGCTGAGTCATTGTGAACGTACCGGAATTGATACTACATATATCAAACAGGATCCCGGAATTGACACCTCGATCAATGTGGGGCTGGTAGCTGCGGACGGGGAACGTACATTTATTACGAACCGTCAGGGCAGCCTGTGGAAATTCAAATATGATGATTTGGATCTGTCCGCCCTGAAGGATGCGAAGATCCTCTCGTTTGCAAGTATTTTCAATAATCCGCTGTTTGATAACAAGGCAATGGTATCCGTATTTAAGAAAGCTAAAGAAGAAGGCATGATCATCTGTGCGGATATGGTATCCCCCAGACTAAATGAAAAACTGGAGGATATCACGGAGGCGCTGGGGTATGTGGATTATTTCTTCCCGAACTTTGAAGAAGCCAGCGAAATGACAGGCGAGACAGACGAGGCAAAGGTTGCCGATAAGCTGTATGCGTGCGGAGTGAAGAATGTGGTCATGAAGATTGGAAAGAGAGGCTGCTATATCCGCAATGCACAAGGAGCACAGATTGTTCCGGCATGCAAAGGAGTGACAGCCATCGACACGATCGGCGCCGGAGATAATTTTGCCTCAGGGTTCATAACCGGACTTCTTGAGGGCAAGAGCATCCGGGACTGTGCCGTCTATGCAAACTGTACGGCGGCTGTGTCGGTTCAGTATGTCGGCGCTACCGGAGGAGTCCAGGAGAAGGCGGATGTAGATAAGATGCTCGCGAAGTATCTTGCGGACTACGGACAGCAGCAGTAAAATCTGTACGGACAGGTACCGGACAGGAGAAAGGAATAAATCAGTTATGAAAACAATGAAATTAGGAAAAACAGGTATTGATATCTCAAGAATCGGTCTTGGCACATGGTCCATCGGCGGCGGTTCTGCATGGGGCGGAGACCATGATCTCCAGGTTGTAGTTGACACGATCAGGGAAGCGCCGAAAGCAGGTGTCAACCTGATCGATACAGCACCGGGATATAACTTCGGAAACAGTGAAAAGATTCTCGGAAAAGCACTTGAAGGTATGAACCGTGAGGATCTTGTGATCATCACAAAATGCGGAGTTACGTGGGATCAGGAAATGAAAGGCGATATGTTTAATGTCGTAAACGGTATCCAGCTTTACAAGAACTTAAACAGCGAGTCCGTAAAGAAAGAGATCAAGGCATCTCTGGAGCGTATGGGAACAGACTATGTAGATGTATATATGACGCACTGGCAGTCAATCGAAGGCTCTCCGTATTACGTGCCGATCGAAAAGACAATGGATGTACTTAATGATCTGAAAGCACAGGGAAAGATCAGAGCGATCGGAGCTGCAAATGTAGATATTCATCATATCGAAGAATACCTGAAATGGGGAGATCTTGATATTGTACAGGCAAAATACTCCATACTTGACCGTGGAATTGAAGACGAGATTATTCCATGCTGCCGTGAGAACGGTGTGACAATCCAGGCCTACTCGCCGCTTGAGATGGGACTTTTATCAGGAACAATGCCGAGAGACTACAAACCGGTAGGCGCGCAGATTCCGAAAAAATGGTTTCAGCCGGATAACATGCAGGCTGCTATGGATATGATGGACAAGTGGAAACCGCTTTGTGAGAAATACAACTGCACGATTGCCAATCTTGCACTTGGATGGATCCTGGCACAGGGAGATTTCATGAACCTTCTCAGCGGCTCAACTACAGCAGAGCAGATTGAGGAAAATGTAAAATCTGCAGAACTGGATCTTGATCCGGAGGATGTGGCTTACATGAGAGAACTGGCAGAAGAGATTGACAAATAATCGGTAAAATTGGGCTGTCTGCTTTTTAAAGACTGTTTCATTTGATTTCAACCTCAAACATGTAGGTTTTAAAGGAGGATAACATGCTTTCACAGGACAAAAGTCTTGCAAAAACCAACCCGGAAGGTATATTATTAGATAAAGAAAGGATAAATACCGTGAGCGGGGAAAGGGAAGAAAGTATGGCCGGCAAAGAGAGATTGATGGTCATCCGCCAGACTGTTCAGACCGAAAAAAAGGTAACTGTCAGTGATCTGAGCAGAATATGCCGGGTGACGGAAGAAACTATTCGAAGAGATCTGGATAAGCTCGAGACTGAAGGAATTCTGACAAGGATACACGGCGGCGCTATCTGGAATGAGGGCGCCCAGAAAGAAGGCATCCATTTTTACAGGAGGTTGAGCAGACATCTGAGAGAAAAACAGGAAATTGCCAGGAAGACAGCGAGACTTCTAGAGGGAAAGAGCACGATTATTGCAGATTCCAGCACGACAGTGGTAGAGGCATTGAAGATTATCCCAGAGTCTCAGGAGATTACGATCGTGACAAATTCCACAGAAGTATTTCGGGAATTTCAGCAATCGCCCTTTAATATTATTTCCACGGGCGGGGAATTTAACAAAAAGGCTCTGTCTCTTCAGGGTCAGCTGGCAAAGACCAATGTTGAAAAGTATAATGTAGATCTTGCGCTGATCAGCTGCAAGGGCCTGAGTATCGAAAAAGGCGTCCTGGATTCCAATGAGAGCGAGGCGGAGATCAAAAAGGCTATGCTTGCCCAGGCGGAAGAAGTGGCTCTTCTGGCAGATTATTCTAAGTTCGGACAGTCGGCGTTTGTCAATCTGATTGATCTGAAACGTGTGAACTATCTTGTTACGGATAGAAAACCAGACGACGAATGGGTCGATTACTGCAACGAATATGGTATAGAGCTTATATATTAAGCCGCTTTATCCCGGAAAATGATGGAAACTGAATATTGACAGAATGTGCACTGAAACAGGGGTGCCGGAATCGAGGAGATATATTTACCCGAATCCGGCCCCCTGTTTCCGTATATGAAGGCTCATCCGCAGAGAAATGAAGAGGAATTTTTTGTTTGCTTTTGGAAATATCTTTGAAACGAAAATAAAATGCATAAATCAAAAAAATATATAACAAAAAAAATCAAAAAAATTGGTTAAAACATAGAAAAATCTTTGAAATAAAGAAAAAATGTTGACATTAAACTTTCTCAATCGTAAAATACATGTAAAGCATTCGTGCAGTATACACAATGAGAAGTCATTGGTATACAAGTTAAAAACAAAAAACGGGGAAGGTGGAATTATGGCAAACGAAAAGAAAGAAAAGAAGAGAGGTTCAATTGTCAAAAGGATGATCATCGCAGTGATCGCCGGCTTTGTAGTCGGTTTTCTGTGTCTTGTCCTCAGAGAATTTCTCAATGGAAACGGAAATGAAGGAGTCTGGAATATTGTAGACGCGATATTCTTCCAGGATATCACGGCAACAGACGGGTTTGAAGGGCTTGGCCTCCTTTATATTATCGGGCAGCTTTTTATGAGAGGACTACAGATGGCGATCGTACCACTGGTACTGACCTCGTTGAGCCTTGCGATGTGCAGTCTGGCTAATCCTGAGAGGCTGGGGAAGATCGCAGGCAAGACATTTATTACATACATATGCTTTTATGTTGTAGCAGCAGCTCTTGCCGGGGCGGCAGCTTACTTTGTAAGAAGCATGGGATGGTTTAACGTCAACCTGCCAAGTGAAATGGCGACAGAAGCAGTAACGATGGAAGGATATAATCCGCTGACAGCTGTCATTACGGCTGTACCGTCAAACCTGTTTTCGGCATTTACATCAAATAATGAGATTCTGGCAGTGTGTGTGGTAGCGATCATAATGGGATTATGCATGACATTCTTAGGCGAAAAGGCAGATCCTTTGAAGAAAGTGCTTGAGAATCTCAATGATATTATTCAGATGTTCCTGAATTTCCTTATCGACAGAGTGGGACCTGTTGCGATTTTCTGTATGATCTGCAGGACACTTGCTGTTTACGGTGTGGAATATATCAGACCGACGCTTGTATGGATGATAACAACCATCATTGTTAGTCTGGTGCTTGTATCTACTATATATCCCATCGGTATTTTCCTTACCACACGGCTGAATCCGATTCCGTTCCTTAAGAAATCATTTAAGATCGGTCTGTTTGCGGCGGCAACAAACTCATCGGCAGCAACACTTCCGCTGAATACAAAGACATGTATCAATGAACTTGGCTGTACGGAAGAGATCAGCAGTTTCGTACTCCCGACAGGTATGACGATCAATATGAACGGTACGACAGCAATGCATATGATAGCGATCACATTTATTGCTACAGCGGCGGGAATCGATATCACACCGTCAACACTGGTTATGGCAGCATTCCTTTCAATTTGTACAGCAATGGGGTGCCCGGCGATCCCTGTAGCGGGAACAACAATGGTATATGTCGTTATGTCCGGACTCGGAATGACTTCAGAACTGTGCATGATCGGCTATTCATTAGTTCTTGCAATGAACTATCTGCCGGGAATGGCGGTTATCACATTGAACGTTATCGGTGATGCAGCTACAAACGTTATCGTAAACTTTAAAGAGGGCGTGCTTAATAAAGAAATCTATAATAAGATGGATTAATATAAAAGGATCATGACGGTCACATAAACAAAGAACGGAACCCCTTCACGGTATAAAAGGAAGGGGTTCCGTTCTTTATGGTATGATCTTTCTTTTATCCTTGCGGTGCTGTTCCGCCGCCGCCGGTGTTACCGCCGCCGGTGTTACCGCCGCCGGTGTTGCCACCGCCGGAATCGCCGCCGCCGGTACTGCCGCCGCCAGTGTTGCCGCCGTCAGTATTGCCGCCGCCGGTGTTGCCCCCAGTATTATTGTCACCGGTATTATCACCGCCGGTGTTATTGTCACCGGTATTATCGCCAGTTGTATTGTCCTGATTATTATCGGTATTTGAGTCCTGTTCCTCGCTGTCTTCTTCCTCTTCTTCCGGTTCAGGTTCAACGTAATGCCCTGAGCAGCTCTCGGTAGGTAGTGTATCTGCATCGAAATAATCTGTTCGGGATGGACAACTGCTTACTGCCAGAAGTCCGGTTTCCGTACATATTGTCCTTTGCACAACAGAAGAAGGCATCTCGAAGTCTTTATCTTCAAGGTTCTGGTGTATCCTCTCCATGATGGCATTCCAGATAGAAAGATGCCAGGAGCCGTAGCTCGCCATGGATTTGTTGGAATCATAACCTCCCCAGATACCGGCAGTGTAGTAAGGTGTAAATCCGACAAACCAACGGTCCGCATAGTCGTCTGTGGAACCAGTCTTACCTGCTGTTGTCATATTGCTTAATCCGGCACCGTAACCTGTACCACTGTTGACTACATCCTCCATGGCACTGGTCAGAAGATAAGCAGTGGAGTCCTTTATTACCTCATGAGTGGACGGAGTTGAATTGTCGATCAGGACATTGCCGTCATGGTCAAGGATCTGTGTGTAAAGGACTGGTTCCGTATATGTGCCGCTGTTTGCAATAGAAGCGAATGCGGCAGTCAGCTCGAGATTGTAGACACCGTTTGTGATTCCTCCGAGCGCCGTTGCCTGAGCAATATCGGAATCGCTGAGCGTTGAAAATCCGAACTCTTTCAGATATTCGTATCCGGTCCGCAGTCCGACGTCATCAGTGAAGGTCTCTACGGCAATCGTATTACATGATATCTTGATCGCATCGCGGACGGACATGGCTCCGCGGTAACCGCTGTAGGAGTTGGGCACGTTCTGTCCGGTTGCATATTTGTACGGTTCGTCTACCTTCGTCGTTGCAAGAGTAATCTTACCCTCGTTCAGGCCGGGCGCATAAGTTGAAAGGATCTTGAATACAGAACCCGGCTGCTGAGGGTCGTCAGTGGCGCGGTTGAACGTGAGGTTTCCTGATTTCTCGCCGCGGCCCCCTACGATGGCTTTGACTTCGCCGGTGTACTGATCCATGACGACGAAAGATACCTGAGGCTGCAGCGTGACAGTGTAATTCTCATCAACTGTATCACCTGCTTCTGTATTAATATTCAGTGTGCTCTTATAATCTTCGATCGCCTGCTTGGCCTCTTCCTCGGAAGAGAAGACAAGAGGGTTGCTGTCCCCGGTTGTTTCCCGTATATATTGACCGAGCATTTCCCTGCTGTAGTTCTCGGCAGTTCCGTCGGCACGATGGATCGTAAGAGCGAAATCAAGCCCGTACTCCTTGACCGGATAATAGTCTTCATTAGAGATTACTTCATCGCAGATATCCTGGATCGACGTATCCTGCGTGGAAGTGATCGTAAGTCCGCCGCTATAGAGCAGATTGTATGCCTGTGTCTCCGAATAGCCCTTTACATCCATAAGATCCTGAACAACATCTTCGATCAGAGCGTCAGTGAAGTAGGAGTAAGGAGTAGTATCCTGTGTGACGGCTGCGGTCTCAAGAATGCGGTCGTACACCTTATCTGCTATAGCTTCATCATATTCAGCCTGGGTGATATCCCCCTGCTCCAGCATATTATCGAGGACGGTTTGCCGGCGCTGCGCATTTTTTTCAGGGTTTGTCACCGGGTCATAAGCAGTCGGATTCTGTGTGATAGCTGCAATGACCGCGCATTCGGACAGCGTCAGATCAGAGGCTGATTTGTTAAAATAGCGCTGAGCCGCAGTCTCTACTCCGAGACATCCCTGCCCCAGATTGATCGTGTTCATATAAGCTTCCAGAATCTGTTCTTTGCTCATTTCTTTTTCAAACTGCAGGGCCAGATACTGCTCCTGGAGCTTACGTTCAACTCTCTCAAAACTGCTCTCGTTGACAAAATCAGGAAAGATATTGTTTTTGATAAGCTGCTGTGTAAGTGTACTGGCACCCTCTGAAAAATTAAAGCCGTTGGTAATTCCCACTATTCCGGCACGTATAACGCCCTGAAGGTCAACTCCGTTGTGTTCGTAAAAACGTTCATCCTCAATGGCGACAAATGCATGCGGAAGATATTCGGAATTGGCTGTGATCTCCTCATATGTCTTGTATACACGGTTTGAATCGGAGTCGCTCAGAGTCTCGATCACGTTCCCGCTTTCATCCGTGATATTGGTCGTATATCCCTGCGGAAGTATGTCCTCTGCCGAGACATCCGGTGCGTTGTCTATAATCTTCTTGGCGAAAACCGCCGCCCCGGCGACGCATATGATACCCAGAAGGATTATACATATGATAAGAGCTTTAAAGAACCGTACGCCTACACGTTTCTTTTTCATTCTTTTTTTTGAAGAAAGAGCTTTCTTTCTTTTGGAAAGATTTTTTTTCCCGTAATTCACGAATAACATCCTCCTTTTCAACTCTCATGATTATATCAAATATACGCATATAAATAAAGTTAAAAATAAAATCTTCATATTTTCTAAATTATTTGATAATATAATATCGTTAATCTGCAGAGTGCGGATTTCGCCGGAAGGAGAATTGGTATGGACAGATATGATACTGTATACAGAGGCGGAACAGGAGAGTATATCGAAAAGAGATCACGTTTTATAGGGCAAGTTTATCCGGTGGCCTCTGAAGAGGAGGCTTTCGCTTATCTGGAGGAGATAAAGAAGAAATACTGGGATGCAAGACATCACTGCTGGGCATATATAATCGGAAGGAATCCTGCTTCAGAGCGGATGAGTGACGACGGGGAACCGGCGGGTACAGCGGGAAAACCGATCCTTGAAGTGATCCGCGGCAAAGGGATCACGAATGTTTTGGTTGCCGTTACCCGGTATTTTGGAGGCACACTCCTGGGGACAGGCGGTCTTGTGCGGTCATATACTGCCGCGTCTGCCGAAGCGCTTTCCCACAGTGTGATCATTACCAGAATTTTCGGATTCAGAGTGGACATCCATACAGACTATGCCGGACTGGGAAAGATACAGTATCTGATCGCTCAGCGGGGCTTGTATATACAGGATACGGTCTATACGGACCGGGTGGTGATATCGGTCCTTGTTCCGGAGGAAGAAGAGAGGGCGTTCAGTAAAGAAGTGCAGGAAGGGACGAACGGACAGGCTGTCATGGAGAAAAAAGGTGACTGCTGGTTTGCGCAGACAGAAAATGGCATCCAGATCTGGAATGAATAAAAACCGCCTGTGAAAGCGGTATTTCATGAGGGACTCATGGAATCCGTTTTCACAGGCGGAGGTAAAACGTGTGATCAGAAGTTATGAGAATTCAGGCTCGATCAGACCGAAAGATCCGTCTTTTCTTTTGTATACTACATTGACCTCTTCGGTCTCTGCGTTGGAGAAAACAAAGAAGCTGTGTCCCAGAAGTTCCATCTGAATACATGCATCTTCAGGATACATCGGTTTAATGCCGAACTTTTTCGTACGTACGATACGGATTTCGTTGTCCTCGGGAGACTCTTCTTCAGACTCTATGAATTCTTTCCGGATACTGCCGGACGGTGCTGCTGAAGTAGGATGTCCCTGATTCTTTGCAACCAGCTTGTTTTTATATTTGCGGAGCTGGCGTTCGATGATCTCTTCTACGAGATCGATAGATACATACATGTCATTGCTTGTCTGCTCTGAACGGATGATGTTTCCCTTGACAGGGATCGTCACCTCAATCTTCTGGCGACCTTTCTCTACGCTTAAGGTAACAATGATTTCTGTTTCAGGAGTGAAGTACCTCTCAAGCTTGCCTAATTTCTGTTCAATTGCGTCTTTGAGTCCCTGTGTTACTTCAATGTTTTTTCCGCTGATGATAAAATTCATACTGTTCAACTCCTTTTGTTTATATTTTACATAAACATGTGTTAAATATGTGTATGTATTATGTAAATATTATAACATGGAAGATGATTAATGTATAGAACGAATCACTTCTATGCGGGTGATTTTTCCATCCCTCACTTTAGCGATACGCAGGCCGAAGTCGGAAAAGTACACGCATGCCCCGGATCCAGGCTCAGTATCGTCTTCCTCCATTTTCCGGAGAAGGACATCAAGCAGGGTGTCATCTTTGTCACTGTAAGGAATATCAAGATGGAACAGTCTGTTAATCCGGCATACTTTCTGAGAAGCACGGAAAACAGTCTTTTCTGTCTCGTCAAAAGGAGCAAACAGGAACTTCCTTGTAGCGAACAGGATCGCGATTGCGATGACTCCGATGAGACTGTTCAACGGAGATGAGTGATCGATGATCACCTGGCGGGCAATGGCGAACAGCAGCACCTCAAATACCGTGATCGGCGTATGAAGATACAGCATGCGGATCAGCTCAACACCGATAATCAGGTTGAAACATGAGGTGAGAAGATCGTCGTAATTCGGATAAGTATTCAGATCCGGGAGCTCACCTATGGAGAAGATGAGCTGGACGATCATAATAATGATGCCGCAGGCAAGCAGAACGGCGATAATGAACTCCATGATCTTTGTCAGGTGTTTTAAAAACAGACGTGCGTATTTCTCCATAAGTATCTCCTCATTTTCGTACAAATGTTTATTGTTAATCGGCGCTGTCTTTTACTGCTTCATGGCACTCCGTTTTCTCATTCTGGAATCCAGGATCTTTTTACGGATACGCAGTGATTTCGGAGTTACCTCAAGCAGTTCGTCTGTATCGATAAAGTCAAGCGCCTGCTCCAGGCTCAGGATACGAGGCGGTGTCAGACGGAGCGCTTCGTCTGCGCTGGAGGAACGGGTGTTGGTCAGATGCTTTGTTTTGCAGACGTTGAGCTCGATATCCTCGGCTTTTCCGTTCTGCCCGATGACCATACCGGCGTATACTTTCTCGCCGGGACCTATAAACAGTGTACCACGCTCCTGAGCGCTGTACAATCCGTAAGTAACGGATTCTCCGGTTTCAAATGCGATAAGGGAGCCTTGTTTGCGGTACTGGATATCTCCCTTGTACGGTGCATAGCCGTCAAAGCTTGTATTCAGGATCCCATTTCCTTTCGTATCAGTCAGGAACTCTCCGCGGTAGCCGATCAGACCTCTTGAAGGAATAGAAAACTCCAGACGTGTATAACCGCCGCCTGTAGTGCCCATGTTCCGGAGTTCCCCCTTTCTCTGCCCGAGCTTTTCGATCACTACGCCGGTAAATTCATCCGGGACATCGATGTAAGCAAGTTCCATTGGTTCCAGCTTTTTGCCGTTTTCGTCTGTATGGTAGAGGACTTCAGCTTTACTTACGGCGAATTCGTATCCCTCTCTGCGCATGTTTTCGATGAGTACGGACAGATGCAGTTCCCCGCGTCCGGATACCTTAAAGCTGTCTGTGTTTTCCATTTCTTCCACACGCAGGCTGACATCCGTGTTAAGCTCACGGAAGAGGCGGTCTCTTAAGTGGCGGGAGGTTACGTATTTGCCTTCCTGCCCGGCAAATGGACTGTCATTTACAATAAACTGCATTGCGATCGTAGGCTCCGAGATTTTCTGGAACGGGATCGCTTCCGGCTTCTCAGGAGAACAGAGCGTGTCTCCGATAGAGATATCGGAGATACCGGAGATGGCTACGATAGAACCGATAGTCGCTTCTTTTACCTCTACTTTATTCAGACCGTCAAATTCATACAGACGGCTGATCTTTACTTTCTCCTGCTTGTCAGGATCGTGGTGGTTTACAAGCACCATATCCTGATTCACAGCAATGGTTCCGTTGTCTACTTTGCCGATACCGATACGTCCTACATATTCATTGTAATCGATCGTGCTGATGAGCACCTGTGTCGGGGCATCCGGATCACCTTCGGGAGCAGGGATGTAGTCCAGAATCGTCTCGAAGAGAGGCTTCATATCACGTTCTTCGTCGGTAAGATCAAGTACGGCTACACCTGCTTTGGCAGAGGCATAGACGAACGGGCATTCAAGCTGATCATCGGAAGCGCCGAGATCGATAAAGAGTTCGAGCACCTCATCGATCACCTCTTCCGGGCGGGCTTCAGGACGGTCAATCTTATTGATGCATACGATGACCGGAAGATTCAAATCCAGCGCTTTTCTGAGCACGAATTTTGTCTGTGGCATAGCTCCCTCAAAGGCGTCCACCACGAGGATTACGCCGTTTACCATCTTGAGGACACGTTCCACTTCGCCGCCGAAGTCAGCATGGCCGGGGGTGTCGATGATGTTGATCTTTACGCCATTGTAGTGGACAGCAGTATTCTTGGAGAGGATCGTGATGCCTCTTTCCCGTTCGATGTCGTTGGAATCCATGACACGCTCCGCAACTTCCTGATTCTCGCGGAATACGCCGCTCTGTTTTAACAGCTCGTCGACCAGAGTCGTCTTGCCGTGATCGACATGAGCTATAATGGCAATATTTCTTACATCTTCACGTTTTGTTTTCATAAATATCTACACTCTTTCCTTATAAATATAATCATAGTTCATATAGCTGCAACTTCCTTATTCTATCACAAAATATATATTTGACAAGTGCTCAGGAGTTGAAAAAGTTCAGTGTTTATATTGACAAGAATAGGTGATGAGAAATGTGTCGAATGATTTTTGTCACTGAAAGTTCTAAATAATGATATTATTTCATAAATTTAGTAGTGACTCAAAAATACCAGGAAGAGGAAGGGAGAACTACAGATTATGTCAGATAAGATCATTGAGAACAATCAGGTAACAGTCATAGGAACAGTGGTGTCGGAGTTTACATACAGCCACGAGGTATTCGGCGAGGGGTTCTACATGGTAGACATCCTTGTCAGGAGACTGAGCAGTTCAAATGACAGGATTCCGGTCATGGTGTCGGAGCGGCTGATCGATGTGACGGAGGATTACAGGAACCGGTGCATCATGGTGACAGGGCAGTTCCGCTCTTACAATCGCCATGAAGAGCAGAGAAATCGGCTTGTGCTGTCCGTATTTGCACGGGAGATTGAGTTTGTGGAAGAAGAGCCGGACGGAGCAAGGACAAATCACATCCTGCTTGAAGGATATATGTGTAAACGTCCGGTGTACCGGAAGACGCCGCTCGGAAGGGAAATCGCGGACCTGCTGCTGGCAGTCAACAGGCCGTATGGAAAGTCAGATTACATCCCGTGCATCTGCTGGGGCAGGAACGCGAGATATGCGTCGGGTTTTGAAGTGGGTGAGCATGTCCGGATACTGGGACGCATCCAGAGCAGGGAATATGTAAAGAAACTCTCTGAGACAGAGACGGAAACGAGGACAGCATATGAAGTCTCCGTGAGCAAGCTGGAGTGCATAGAAGAGTAAGTAACAGAGTCATTGTTAAAAGGATATCATATATTGAGATTAACTCTCAGATATGGTATCCTTATTTATATGCGAAGAAAGACAAAATCACCTGAGGATACGGTGGTTACAGCCTAAGTATAATTCATAAAACACGGGAGGATGGATAAAATGGTAAAGTTTTTGATGCATGGATGCAACGGTAAAATGGGAAGAATGATCACTGAGATCGTAAAGGGTGAAGAAAGTGCAGCGATTGCCGCCGGAGTAGATGCTTACACAGAGGTACCGAATGAATATCCGGTATTTGACGCGATTGAAAAGTGCGATGTGGACGTGGATGTGGTTATCGACTTCTCAACAGCGAAGGCAGTCGACGGCCTGCTTGACTACTGTGTAGCGAAGAAGCTTCCGCTTGTTCTCTGTACGACAGGCCTTTCCGAGGAACAGCTTAAGAAAGTGGAAGAAGCTTCGAAAGAGGTTGCAATCCTGAAATCGGCCAATATGTCGCTTGGGATTAATCTGCTCCTGAAGCTTTTGAAAGATGCGGCGAAAGTACTCGCTCCTGCAGGATACGATATTGAGATCGTAGAGCGCCACCATAATCAGAAACTTGACGCTCCCAGCGGAACAGCTCTTGCACTTGCTGATTCCATCAACGATGAACTGGATAATGAGTATCACTATGTATATGACAGGAGCCAGGTGCGTCAGAAGCGGGAGAAAAAGGAGATTGGAATTTCAGCTGTACGCGGCGGAACAATCGTGGGTAACCATGAGGTGATTTTTGCAGGGACAGATGAAGTAATTGAATTCACTCATACAGCCTATTCCAGAAGTGTATTTGCAAAAGGCGCTGTAGAGGCGGGAAAATTTCTCGCAGGAAAGGCAGCAGGTATGTATGATATGGGAGATGTAGTCGGATTATAAAAGAGAAAAACGGGAGGAAGAAATGAAAAATCTTGAAGCCAGGTATCTGGAGCGACTGTCCGACCTGTATCCGACGATCGCGGCAGCGTCTACAGAGATCATTAATCTGCAGTCGATACTGAACCTGCCGAAAGGAACGGAACATTTTCTGACGGATGTTCACGGAGAGTATGAGGCATTTTCGCATGTGCTTAAAAACGGTTCCGGTTCTGTACGACGCAAGATTGATGATGTGTTTGGCAACACTATGAGTATCCGGGACAAACGGTCACTGGCTACGCTGATTTACTACCCGAAGCAGAGGATGGATATGATCAAGAAGACAGAGACCAACATGGACGACTGGTATCGTGTCCACCTCTATCTGCTCATCGAAGTGAGTAAGCGGGCAGCAAGCAAGTATACCCGATCAAAGGTAAGAAAGGCACTTCCAAAGGATTTTGCATATGTTATTGAGGAATTGATCACGGAAAAAGCAGAAGTGAGCGATAAGGAGTCCTACTATAATGAGATCATCTCTACGATCATAAGAATCGGAAGAGCAGAAGATTTCATTGTGGCAATTTCTGAACTGATCCAGAGACTGGTTGTGGATCACCTCCACATTGTAGGCGACATTTATGACAGAGGTCCCGGACCGCATATTATCATGGACAAACTCATGACATATCATTCGCTGGATATCCAGTGGGGAAATCATGATGTCCTATGGATGGGAGCGGCGGCAGGACAGAGAGGGTGCATCACAAATGCGATCCGGATCTGTGCCCGTTACGGCAATCTGGATATTCTGGAAGAAGGATATGGCATTAACCTGCTCCCGCTGGCTACATTTGCACTCAAGGTATACAAGGATGATCCGTGTACCTGCTTTAAACTGAAGGTTCCGGATCGTCCGGATTCTGAGGAAATGCAGATGAACCTTCGTATTCATAAAGCAATTTCAATCCTGCAGTTTAAGGTGGAAGGTCAGATTATATCGAGACAAAAGTCATTCCATCTTGAGGACAGGGCGCTTCTGGACAAGATTGACTACGAAAAGGGAACAATCGTACTGGGCGGAAAGGAGTATCAGCTTCTGGATACGAATTTCCCGACCGTGGATCCGAAGGATCCGTACGCGCTGACGGAAGAGGAAGAAGAGATCATGGAGCGGCTGGAAAAAGCGTTTATCAACTGTGAGAAGCTTCAGCGCCATATGCGGTTCCTGCTTGCCAAAGGCGGTCTCTATAAAGTCTATAATGACAATCTGCTCTATCACGGATGTGTGCCGCTGGATGAAGACGGAAGTCTGAAAGAGACAGAAGTTTACGGAAAGAAATACCGCGGGAAGGCGCTTTACGATATGCTTGACGCTTATGTCAGAAAGGGCTTTTTTGCCCTCGATAAAAAGGAACGTGAGGATGGTAAAGATATCATGTGGTATATATGGCTCCATCCGGATTCACCGCTGTTCGGAAAAAACAAGATGGCTACGTTTGAGCGTTATTTTATTGCGGAAAAGGAGACTCATATTGAGAAAAAGAATCCGTATTACTCTTACATAGAAAATGAAAAAGTGATCGACAATATCATGAAAGAGTTCGGATTGGATCCTTCTTACGGTCATATCGTGAACGGACATGTGCCGGTCAAGAGAAAAGACGGTGAAAATCCTATCAAATGCGGCGGTAAGGTAATGGTCATTGACGGCGGATTTTCCAAAGCATATCAGAAAGAGACGGGGATAGCCGGATATACGCTTATTTTTAATTCTTACGGACTGTTGCTTGTTGCTCATGAACCGTTTGAATCAACAGAAGCGGCAATTGAGAAAGAGAATGATATTCATTCTGAGCTTACCGTTGTCCAGAGAGTCCATGACCGGATTCTTGTAGGTGATACAGACAACGGCAGAGAACTCAAGGAGCAGATCAGAGATCTTGAGCAGCTTCTTTCAGCATATAGAAACGGCGAGATTATCGAGAAACTGTAACAGTTCAGCCCGCGCCATACATCAGATGGCTGAACTGTTACGAAAAACTATAGAAAAGGTGCAGAAAGTGATGGAAAAAGAACAGCAGAATCTTACTCAGGAAATGTCTGAGCCTCTTCAGATTTACTTAAGCGAGATTGGGCAGATCCCTCTCCTTAGCGAGGAGGATGAAAAAAGGCTTGGCGAGAAGAGTGCACAGGGCGATGAAGAAGCGAGGAGAAAACTGTCGGAAGGAAATCTAAGGCTGGTTGTTTCTCTGGCAAAACATTATACAGGCAGAGGCATTCCGCTCATGGATCTGATCCAGGAAGGAAATATGGGGCTTATGAGAGCGGCAGAGAAATACGATTATACGAAAGAGAACCGTTTCTCTACTTATGCAGCCTGGTGGATCAAGGAAGCTATGCAGAGAGCGATAGACCAGCAGTCACGTGAAATCAGGGTCCCGGTACATGTGGCGGAAAATATGAAACGTGTTCAGAAGACTGCAAGAGAGCTGCAGCAGTCGCTGGGACGTGATGCAACTCCGAAAGAAATTGCGGAGAAGCTGGGAAATAAGACGGAGGAAGAGGTAAAAGCTATCATTAACTATCTGCAGAGCCCCGTATCGCTGGAAACACCGGTCGGGGATGATGGAGAAAACAGCTTGGGAGATATGGTCGAAGACAGATCTGAGCCTACGCCGGAGGAAGCAATGAACATCCTGGCCCGGCAGGAAGAAGTGAAGGAGCTATTGGAAAAGCTGGGCGACAGAGAACGACAGGTTATTCGTTTGAGATACGGACTGGAGGACGGACGCACCCATACTCTGGAAGAAATCGGGGACATGCTCGGTGTTACCAGAGAGCGTGTGCGTCAGATTGAAGCGAGAGCAATGGAAAAACTTCGTAAAAATGCAAAATGATTTAAAAAAGCACCCTTTATATGTATAAATATTGAAAATGTGCAGATAGTAAAAGTACAACAATATTTATGGAAAGGGAGACTGTTTTTATGAAAAAAATGAAAAAACTTCTGCTGCTTATGATATGTACATTTGTACTTCTGGGGACGACGGCATGCGGCAGCCGGGATAATGTTGACAATGGTGCTGATCAGTCGACTACAGATACAGATGCTGAGAAAAATAATAATGACAGCGACAGTACCACAAATTCGGACGACAGAACGATGAATGATGCAACAGAAGGAGATGGTATTCTGGATAATGCCGTAGATGACGTGACAGACGGTATAGATGATGTGACAGACGATGTAACGGATGGTATAGATAAAGCTACAGATGATCTGACCGAGGATAACAGGGCACAGAATGACACCCGGGACAGCCGATGAACCTGTCAGAAAATTAATTTAGAGCAATATCAGGGCTGCCGCAGGAAGAAAAACTCTTTCTGCGGCAGTGTCAGTGAAAGAGAGACGGAACAAAATGAAATTCAGACCATGCATAGATATACATAATGGGAAAGTGAAACAGATAGTCGGGGGAAGCCTAAGAGACGAAGGGGACCGCGCTAATACGAATTATGCATCAGAGTTGGACGCGGCGTTTTATGCAGAATTGTACAGAAAAGACAGACTAAAGGGAGGACACATCATCCTTCTGAATCCTGCGGGCTCAAAGTATTACGAGGAGACGAAAAGGCAGGCGTACGGCGCCCTTAAAGCGTATCCGGGAGGGATGCAGATCGGAGGCGGCATTACTGCGGAAAATGCAAAGAATTTTCTGGATGCAGGGGCAAGCCATGTGATCGTGACTTCGTATGTATTCAAAAGCGGAACATTTTACAGAGATAATCTGGAGAGGCTGTTGTCTGCCGTAGGGAAAGAACATATTGTCCTTGATCTGAGCTGCAGAAAAAAGGGAGACGGTTACTATGTAGTAACCGACAGGTGGCAGGAGTTTACCGATATGAGACTGACAGAAGAAGTTCTCACAGAACTGTCCTCATGCTGTGATGAGTTCCTGATTCATGGAGTGGACGTAGAAGGGAGGCGTTCCGGCATGGAGGAAGAACTCGTGCATATGCTGGGAGCGTGGAGCGGAATACCTGTTACATATGCCGGGGGCATCAGTTCATTGGAAGACTTGGATAAATTTAGGAGACTGAGTGGAGGAAACATAGATTTTACTATCGGAAGCGCACTGGATCTGTTCGGAGGAAATCTGCCATATGAGACAGTGAAAAGATTTCAGTAAATGTTAACAACTTATGAAGTTGTTGAATTACCTATAAGTTAGTGCTAAAATGGGAAACGTAAGTGCATCGGGCTACATGGCGATGCAAGATTATGTATAAGGAGTTAATTGGGTAATATGGGTATTATAGAGAAGATTTTCGGCACTCACAGCGAGAACGAACTGAAGAGGATCTACCCTGTTGTTGATCGGATCGAAGCTTTGGAGCCTGATATGAAAGCACTCTCGGATGAAGAGCTAAAGGGCAAAACAAGAGAGTTTAAAGAGCGGCTGAACGACGGAGAAACCCTGGATGATATTCTTCCGGAAGCATATGCGGTCGTACGGGAGGCAGCGTTTAGGACATTGGGAATGCGTCATTACCGGGTTCAGCTCATTGGAGGTATTATCCTGCATCAGGGACGTATTGCCGAGATGAAGACCGGAGAAGGAAAGACGCTAGTGTCTACACTTCCTGCTTATCTGAATGCACTGGAAGGAAAAGGTGTCAATATTGTCACAGTCAATGATTACCTTGCAAAACGTGATGCCGAGTGGATGGGAAAAGTGCATGAATTCCTTGGCCTGACTGTCGGAGTTGTGTTAAACGGAATGGACAGTAAAGAGCGTCGGGAAGCCTATGACTGTGATATTACTTATGTTACAAATAATGAGCTGGGTTTTGATTATCTACGTGATAACATGGTTATTTACAAAGAGCAGCTCGTTCAGAGAGGACTTCATTTTGCGATAATCGACGAGGTGGATTCTGTGCTGATCGACGAGGCAAGAACTCCTTTGATCATTTCCGGACAAAGCGGGAAGTCTACGAAGCTGTACGAGGCCTGTGATATCCTTGCCCGCCAGCTGGAACGTGGTGAAGCGAGCGGTGAATTTTCCAAAATGAACGCCATTATGGGCGAGGAGATTGAAGAAACCGGTGACTTTATTGTCAATGAAAAAGAAAAAACGGTCAACCTGACAGAAGACGGTGTAAAAAAGGTTGAAAAATTCTTCCATATAGAGAATCTGGCAGATCCGGAAAATCTGGAGATCCAGCACAATATCATTCTGGCACTCCGCGCGCACAACCTGATGTTCAAAGATCAGGATTATGTCGTGACGTCAGAGGGAGAAGTCATGATCGTGGATGAGTTTACCGGACGTATCATGCCGGGACGCCGCTATTCAGACGGTCTCCATCAGGCAATTGAGGCAAAGGAACATGTGAAAGTCCGCCGGGAGAGCAAGACTCTGGCTACGATCACTTTCCAGAACCTGTTTAATAAATTTGACAAGAAGAGTGGTATGACCGGTACAGCGCTCACTGAGGAGAAAGAGTTCCGGGATATCTATGGAATGGACGTTGTCGAGATCCCGACGAATAAACCGGTACAGCGTGTCGACCTTGAAGATGCTGTATATAAGACAAAGAAAGAAAAATATAAAGCAGTAGTAGAGGAAGTAAAGCGGGCACATGCCAAAGGACAGCCGGTGCTCGTCGGTACGATCACGATCGAAGTGTCTGAGCTCCTGAGCGGAATGCTCAAGAGAGAGGGAATCAAGCATAACGTGCTCAATGCCAAGTATCATGAGCAGGAAGCGGAAATCGTAGCTGATGCAGGTGTACACGGAGCGGTGACCATTGCTACCAACATGGCGGGCCGTGGTACAGATATCAAGCTGGATGATGATGCGAGGGAAGCCGGAGGACTGAAGATCATCGGTACGGAGCGCCACGAGTCGAGACGTATCGATAATCAGCTCCGCGGACGAAGCGGACGACAGGGAGATCCGGGTGAATCCCGTTTCTATATTTCTCTGGAGGATGATCTCCTCCGCCTGTTCGGTTCCGAACGTCTGATGGGTGTGTTCAACGCACTCGGAGTTGAGGAAGGCGAGCAGATAGAACATAAGATGCTTTCTAATGCGATAGAGTCCGCACAGAAAAAACTGGAGATCAATAACTTTGGTATCCGTAAGAACCTGCTGGAATATGATCAGGTCATGAATGAGCAGAGAGAAATCATCTATGCCGAGAGGCGGAGAGTTCTCGACGGCGAGAGCATGAGGGATACCATCTACAATATGATCACAGAATATGTGGAGAATATCACTGATCGCTTTGCATCGCCGGAAGCGGATGCTGAGGACTGGGATGTCAAAGGACTTGACGTGAATCTCCATAATGTGATCCCGCAGATGGAGCTCCCGAATGCTGCCGAGTATCGGAAGATGCGCCAGAAAGAGTTCAAGCATCTCTTAAAAGAGCGCGCTGTTAAAGCTTATGAAGCAAAAGAAGCAGAGTTTCCGGAGGCGGAACAGATCCGTGAAATTGAGAGGGTTGTTCTTCTGAAAGTCATTGATGCCAGATGGATGGATCATATTGATGATATGGATCAGCTTCGTCAGGGGATCGGGCTGCAGGCATATGGGCAGAGAGATCCGCTTGTCGAGTATAAGATGACAGGTTACAATATGTTTGGCGAGATGACAAATATGATCGCCGAGACAACGATCCGTACACTGTTTAATATTCGTGTAGAGCAGAAAGTTGAACGTGAAGAAGTGGCAAAGGTGACCGGTACAAATAAAGACGACACTTCGGTCCGTGCTCCCAAGAAACGTGAAGAGAAGAAAATTTACCCGAATGATCCATGCCCGTGCGGAAGCGGAAAGAAATACAAACAGTGCTGCGGCCGTAAGAAAGTAGGCTGAGACTGAGAGCAGCCCGGCAGGAGTGAAAGCCGGGCTGAACAAAGTTGCAGAATTTTGTTATAACATAAATTTCAGAAAAAGAAAGAGGTGAATAAGGTGGTTTTGTTAGATGAATTAAAGTCAAGACTGACTGCATATGAGGAACCGCTGAAAGATTTGAGGGATTCACTTTGACTTAGCGTCAAAGAAACTGCGTATAGAAGAATTACAGAAAAGGCTGGAGGAGCCCGGGTTCTGGGATGACCCGGAGACATCCCAGCAGGTGATGAAAGAGCTGAAAGGGCTTCAGGATTCTGTTAAACAGATAGAGCAGCTATTCTCAAATTATGAGGATATGAAACTGTTGATAGAGATGAGTGAAGAAGAAGGCGATGAGGAAACATCTAGCGAGATTGAAGAAGAACTTGAAGCATTTGAGGCGACTTTTGAGGAACTCCGGATCGGCACTCTGCTGACAGGACCGTATGACAAAGACAATGCCATTGTGACGCTCCATGCAGGAGCAGGCGGCACTGAGTCCTGTGACTGGGCGGGCATGTTGTACCGCATGTATACGAGATGGGCAGAGAAAAAGGGATACGACGTTGAGGAATTGGACTATCTGGAGGGTGATGTGGCCGGTATCAAAGGTGTCACTTTCGAGGTAAAAGGCGAGAATGCCTACGGGTATCTCCGCTCAGAAAAAGGAGTGCACCGCCTGGTGCGTATCTCTCCGTTTAATGCGGCGGGAAAGCGGCAGACATCTTTTGCTTCCTGCGATGTGATCCCTGATATCGAAGAGGATATCGATATAGAGATCAATGATGACGACCTGAAGATAGATACTTACCGTTCCAGCGGCGCCGGTGGACAGCATATCAATAAAACATCATCAGCTGTCCGGATCACGCATCTGCCTACAGGAATCGTCGTGCAGTGTCAGAATGAGCGTTCACAGCATATGAATAAAGACAAGGCGATGCAGATGCTCAAATCGAAGCTGTATCTGATGAAGCAGCAGGAGCAGGCGGAAAAGATGTCAGACATCAGAGGAGAAGTCCGGGATATTAACTTCGGAAATCAGATCCGCTCTTATGTCATGCAGCCGTATACCCTTGTGAAGGATCACAGGACAAATACGGAGGTCAGCAATGTAAACGGCGTGATGGATGGTAATATCGATCCGTTTATCAATGCATATTTGAGTGCCGGCACAGGTCAGTCGGATGAAGCGTAGAATCCGCCGGTATACAGGTAGCAAAACGAAAGAGTACAGAGAAGGAGAAAACGATGGTAAATATAGCAGTAATGGGATACGGCACCGTAGGTTCCGGTGTAGTTGAAGTGATCAATACAAACAGCGATATCATCAACCAGCGTGCAGCTGATGAGATTAATATCAAATATGTGCTGGATATTCGTGATTTTCCCGGAGATCCGATACAGGATAAGATCGTTCACGATGTGGATGTGATCATTAATGATCCGGAGATCCGCATTGTAGTAGAAGTGATGGGAGGTATTGAACCGGCATATACTTTTGTAAAACGCTGCCTTGAGGCGGGAAAGAGCGTTGTCACATCCAACAAAGCGCTCGTCGCAAAGCACGGCGCGGAACTTCTGTCTATTGCGCGTGACAGAGAGCTGAATTTCCTCTTTGAGGCGAGCGTCGGGGGCGGTATTCCTATCATCCGTGCATTGAATTCATGTCTGACTGCAGATAAGATCGAGGTAATCACGGGAATTCTGAACGGAACGACCAACTACATGCTCAGCAAGATGTTCTATGAGGGCGCCGATTATGATGAGGTGTTAAAAGAAGCTCAGGACAACGGCTACGCAGAGCGCAATCCGGAAGCGGATGTGGAAGGATATGATGCGTGTCGCAAGATAGCAATACTCTCTTCTCTGATTTCAGGTCAGCAGGTAGACTTTGAAGATATCTATACAGAAGGCATAACGAAGATTACAAAGAAAGACATGCTCTATGCAAAGAAACTGGGCATGACGATCAAACTGATCGCATCAAGTAAACGTCATGATGACCACGTTCATGCCATTGTGGCACCGATGCTTTTGAATAAGGAGCATCCGCTCTACAGTGTGGATGATGTATTTAATGCAGTGTTCGTGCACGGCAATATGCTTGGCGATGCTATGTTCTATGGCAGTGGCGCAGGAAAGCTTCCGACAGCCAGCGCGGTCGTGGCCGATGTGGTGGATGAGGCGAAACATCTCCATAGAAATATCATGACTATGTGGAAAAATGAGAAACTGACCCTTCTTCCGATCGAAGATACCGAGAAAAGATTCTTCGTCCGCATCGAAGGAAATACAGATGAGCGGCGAGATGAGGTGGAAAAGGTGTTCGGGCCGGTGCGGATAGTCAATGCCGATGATCTGGATGGAGAGTTTGGTATTGTGACGGAAGTGATGAGCGAGGGTGAATATCGGAAAAAATCGTCTCAGATCGAAGGTATCCTTCACATGATCCGCATTGAAGACTAAGTATGACAGGCAGATGACAGGAGGAAAAGATGAAATACATTGTGATCCTATGTGACGGGATGGCTGATGAGCCGCTTGAAAAGCTGGGTGGGAAAACACCGCTGGAGGCTGCCCGTACTCCGAATATGGACCGTCTTGCAAAATGTGCGGAAATCGGGATGGTACGCACAGTGCCGGAGGGAATGGCCCCGGGCAGTGATACGGCGAATCTGTCTGTAATCGGGTATGACCCGGAGAAATATTATTCCGGACGTTCTCCCCTGGAGGCATTAAGCATTGGAGCAGAGATGGGTGAACATGATGTGTCGTTCCGATGCAATCTTGTTACCTTGTCCGAGGAAGAAGAGCAATATGAGGAGCGCACAATACTGGATCACAGCTCCGGAGAGATCAGTACAGAAGATGCTGCTGTCCTCATTCAGGCGCTGAAAGACGAATTCGCACGAGGCTCAGCAGGCGAACGTCCCTGCTATTCAGAGGGCTATACCTTTTACGCAGGAACAAGCTACCGTCATCTGCTGATCCAGAATAACGGAAAAGTCTCAGAGTTGACTGCGCCCCATGACATCCTGACCAGAAGGATTGGAGAATATCTGCCGTCTGATCCGGTACTCCGTGATATGATGGTGAGAAGTTACGATATTTTAAAGGATCATCCGATCAATGTGAAGCGGCGTAAAGAAGGAAAGAACCCGGCAAATTCCGCCTGGTTCTGGGGAGCCGGAACACGGCCGGCACTTTC
Organism: Mediterraneibacter catenae; assembly: GCF_008691045.1. Taxonomy (GTDB): domain Bacteria; phylum Bacillota; class Clostridia; order Lachnospirales; family Lachnospiraceae; genus Mediterraneibacter; species Mediterraneibacter ornithocaccae. The sequence goes on along the minus strand of NZ_VMSO01000001.1, from coordinate 42,942 downwards.
TTCCTTCGAAAAGAAGAACGGAGTAAAAGGCGCGATGATCTCTGCTGTCGATCTGCTGAAAGGTATTGCAGTGGGGGCGGAGATGCACAATATCATCGTAGAAGGCGCCAACGGCGGCCTGCATACAAATTATCGCGGCAAAGGCGAGGCGGCAGTAAAAGCCCTGACAGAAGACGGATATGATTTCGTTTATGTACATATAGAGGCCCCCGATGAGATGGGACATCAAGGAAGCGCCGAAGACAAGATCAGCGCGATCGAGTATATTGATGATCAGGTGGTCGGTCCGGTGACGGCGGCGCTTGATAAAGCCGGCGTTGATTACCGGATGCTCATCATGCCGGATCATCCGACACCGGTGCGTGTGCGTACTCATACAGCCGATCCCGTGCCGTACATGATCTATGACAGCACACGGCCTGTACAGGGAAAAGACAGTTATAGTGAGAAGAGCGGACAGGAGACAGGGATGTTTGTGGAAAAAGGATATACGCTGATCGATCGCCTGCTTGAAAAATAGAATACAGGATACAAAAAGAAGAGACTGTAGCACCAGATTTACAGTCTCTTCTCTTATGTATTGATCCGGCAATTATTACTCTGCTGTTTCCAGTTCTATATCGCCGCTCTCGGCGGTGAATTCATATACAGAATCTTTAGAAAATCTTTGGATTTGTTGATAAGCGGATTGAAATAGGATAATATAAGACCATATCTGCGACAGGAGGACAAGATCATGATACGGAAAATGACTGAAAGCGACAGGGATTTGTATATTGAGATGGCGGAAGAATTCTATCATTCGGATGCTGTGCTCCATCCGATTCCGCGTGCACATTTTGAGAAGACGGCGGAAGAGGCACTGAAATCAGGAACATACGCGGAGATATACCTGCTGGAATACGAGGGGAAGACTGCGGGCTATGGCCTGACTGCGAGGACATTTTCTCAGGAAGCGGGAGGACAGGTGCTGTGGATCGAGGAACTGTATATAAGGGAAGCATTCCGTTCCAGAGGACTGGGCAGAGAGTTCTTTGCTTATCTGGAAGAAAAGAACAAAGGAGAGATTGCGCGTCTGAGGCTCGAAGTGGAAGCGGACAACACACGCGCCATATCCTTATATGAAAGACTGGGATATGAGGTCCTTGACTATGTTCAGATGATAAAAGATTTTGAATGAATACATGTATACAATTTGACACAATTTCTTTGAATCCGCCATTGCATGTTACTATACAACAATGCTATAATTCATAGTAGCGTATTTTTGCCCTTTGGGCAGAAGAAGAATTGTGAGTAGGTGACTGATTTTGAAGAATAAGATCAAACGATTTGCCAAAGGAGATTTTCATATCCCGCAGCCGGAGATCATCTTCCCGGAAACACGTATTATAATGCGGGTTGGAGAGGGAGAAAAATTCAGAGGGAGTTTCTCGCTCCAGAATCAGGGGGAAGGTACGATCCGGGGACTCGTATATCCCTCTTCTTATCGTGTCCACTGCGATGAGCAGGGATTTGATTCCAATCCGGTCAATATCTATTATACATATGACGGGACAGGTCTGGTGCCCGGGCACGTGGAACACGGCAAGTTTACGATCGTCTGCAACGGAGGAGAATTCGACATTGCGTTTACGGCGATCATAGAGAAGCCGTACGTCATGACAAGTTACGGCAAGGTCCAGAGTCTGGATGATTTTAAAAAGCTTACATTCCAGGACGCCGCTGAAGCGGTCAAACTGTTCCGTTCAAGAGATTTCTATGAGATCCTGAAATATGAAGATAAAAGAATACAGGCCCTTTATGATAATATGCGACGCTGGGAGCTGGACCAGCAGGCACTGGAAGAATTTCTTGTAGGGTGCAAGCAGAAGGAAAAGATATTCCTGACGCTGGAAGAAGAAAGCAGAGCATTTATTTCTTTGACGGAACCGCGTAAAGAGACATTTGCGATCAAGAAGAATACATGGGGATACCTTGAGATCGACGTCAAGACGGAAGGCGACTTTCTTTATGTGGAGCATACACGTATTACTACGGAAGAGTTTATAGGAAATTCATATCGTCTTGAGTATTTCCTTGATACTGAGAAACTTCACAAAGGAAGTAATTTCGGAAGGATCATTCTGGAGTCGCCGTATGAGACTCTGATCTATGAGGTTGTAGTTGAGAAGGATATTGTCAGAGATGAAGACAGGAGAGCGAATGACCGGGAGTTTGCCGGAATCATAAAAAGCTATCTGAAATATGAAGCAGGGAAGATGCAGCTTGCTGACTGGGTTGATGAAGCGGTACGCAGGATAAGCCATCTTCGTGAAAAAGATGACAGCAATGAGCATTATCTTCTTGCTCATGCTCATATCTGTCTGATCGGAGGAAAGACGGATGAGGCAAAGTGGATTCTGGAGTCATATAATTATAACCGTTTTGCGATTGGAAAGGATGTGGAACTCAGTTCTTATTATCTATACCTGACTACACTTCTGTCAAATGATACCATCGGACAGCGCAAGGTCGCTGAGGAGCTTTCAAGATCTTTTATGAAGCATCCGGACAGCTGGAAAATCCTGTGTATGCTGGTGGAGGTAGATTCAGAATATAAGATATATAGCGAGAGGCTGAGGGCGCTGGAAAAGCAGTTTTATGAGGATAAGTCCCACAGCATCTGGTTTTATCTCCAGGCTTTCCGCTGTTTCAGGGACAAGAGCTCTTCTCTGAAGAAGCTCGGTATGTTTGAAGTACAGGTGCTCCTTTTCGCGGTCAAATATAAGCTTATGACGAGGGAGCTTGCTCTGTATACTGCAAATCTTGCCAGTCAAATGAAAGTCTTTGACCGGCATTTGTATGATGTCCTTGTCCAGGCATACGAGATGTACAACGAGTCTATGATCCTGACGGCGATCTGTACGCTTCTGATCAAGGGAAACTGTGTAGAGAGCTGCTATTTCAAATGGTATGAAAAAGCAGTGGAGAATGAGCTTAAGATTGCACAGCTCTACGAGTATTATATGGCGACCGTGCGGCCGGAACAGTTCCATAAACCGCTGCCCAGATCCGTATATCTGTATTTTATGCACGGGAATAATCTGGATTATCACAAGTGTGCTTTCCTTTATTCCAATCTTATTACATACGAGGATGAGTCCAGCGAGATATACGCACACTATCGTGATGAAATGGAGGCTTTTGCCTGGAATCAGTTAGACCGTCGCAACATAAATGAACAGCTCAGGATCATATATAAAAGGTTTGTGCTAGAATCGTCCATGAATTCCGAACGTGTGAAAGCACTGTACGATGTATGTCATGCATACTGGATCACCACGAAAGTCCGGAACATGAAATACGTCCATGTTATTGCCGATGACGGAACGATCACGCAGAAAGCACCATATACAGAAAAAGGTGCCAGAGTGTTCCTCTACTCTAAGACGGACAGGCTTGTATGGGAGTCAAAAGACGGCAGGCATTATACGGATTCTATCCCTTACGAAAGCAAGAGGCTTTTCTATGAACTCCGGTATATGGATATGTGCAGGAAATATCTCAACGGACTCCGAAGGAACCGTGAGGAGCTGCAGAAACAGGAACTGACACTGGAGATCGTGCACGAAAACGGACTTGAAAATTACGCGGAAGAAGAGATTTTCAGTCTGTGCAGCAGGACGATTCGTGAGAATAATTATGAGAATGATGATTTTCTTACTTATGTCTGCTTTGAGCTGTTTAAAAAGCAGCAGTTTGATAAGGTAATACTGACCTATCTTGCAGATTATTACTGCGGTGCTACTCCTGACATGAAGCTGCTTTGGCGTGAAGCGAGAGATTATGAGATACCTACTCATAAACTGGCGGAAAGAATACTTACTCAGATGCTATTTTCAGAAGAACTTTTTCAGGAAGCTCCTATTTTTGAACAATATTATGCGGAGGGGGCTTACTTCAGGCTCCAGCAAGCGTATCTCACATATGTTTCAAGAGAATACGTTGTGGAGGAACGCAAGATCGGCAGGAGCGTGATAGATATTATCTGCCGCGAGTACGAAAAAGGTGAAGAGACGAGTGATATATGTAAGATAGCCGTGCTGAAGTACTATTCCCGGAGGGAATATAATACACAGACAAGAAAGACGTTAAAGAAATTTCTGCAGGAACTCTGTGGAAAACAGATATATTTCCCGTTCTTCCTTTCCTACGAGAAGGACTGGCTGATCGAGCTTCAGCTGTGGGATAAGACGCTGATTGAATATAAAGGACAGAAGGGCAGCAGGGTCATGCTTTATTACCAGCTCCAGAAAGCCGGGAAAGAGCAGGCTGACTATTCAACAGAAGTGCTGACTCCTATGTATGAGAATCTTTATGTGAAAAAGTTTGTGCTTTTTTCAAATGAAAAATTGAAATATTACTTCAAAGAAACAATAGACGGGAACTCTTACCGCAGCGACAAGGAGACATGTTCACGTGAGAGCAGGCCCGGCGAACAGGGCAGATACGGACGCCTGAATGATATTCTGATGGAAAAAAACGAGAAGGAAAGAAAGCGGAAGATGATGGCATATGCGCTGGAAGATGCAGTAGCTGCCCATATGTTTGCACAGGAGTAAGGAGGTTGTCTTTTGTATGGGACAAGGCAGTATCATAGGATATGAGATAAATGAAAAGACATGTCAGATCAGTTTTTATAATGATGAGGATATGGAGCCGGATACACTGGAAGTGGATTCCGATAATTACCAGATTCCCCTGATCATAGGAAAACTCAGAGATACATGGGCATACGGCAAAGAGGCAAAGCGTCTTGTCAGTATTAAAGAAGGATTTACAGTCACACGGCTTCTGAGTAAAAGTCTTGCCGGCGACAAAATAGAGTTCGGCGAGGAGACGTACGATGCGTCCTGGCTGCTCTCACAGTTTATTCAGATGTCACTGCAGCCGTTTCCGGTGATAGAGGGCATTGTCTTCACGGTGCCGTCGCTGTCGGAAGAACTGGCACAGATGCTGCGGGAGATCGCCGTCCGCATGAATATTGACAAGAGGCACATTTTTATACAGGATTATAAAGAGAGTTTCTGCAACTATCTGTTTTATCAGCCAAAGGAACTGTGGCAGTATGATGCTGCTTTGTTCTGCTGCGACCGTAATGAGATCAGAGCTTATATGCTCCGCAGGCTGAAGCCCGGACTTGGCGGGGGCAAGACTACATTTGTCACTGTCGACGAAGTGGCCAGCGCGCATATGAAAGAGCTGGCAATGGTCTATCCGGTTCTTAACGAAGATAAGGCTAAAGAGGCGGATGCCATGTTCTGTAAATTTATTGAGAGCGTGTTTGACAAGCGAATTGTATCTTCTGTCTTTCTGACGGGAGAAGGATTTGAGAATAACTGGTATCCGAAAGCCCTGCGTGTTCTGTGTAACGGGCGGCGTGCGTTTATCGGAAACAATCTGTACAGTAAGGGTGCATGTTATACTGCGTATCGTAAGCTTTTCATGCATATTGAGAATCCTGTTTATCTCTCGGAGGATAAACTGACGGATCAGATTACGGTAAATATGAGAGTGGATGGTCAGGAAATGTGGTATCCGATCGTATCCTGGGGAGCGCACTGGTACGAATCCAACAATCAGTGGGAAGTGCTCTGCGAGGATATGGAGGAGATTGAATTTCATATTGAATCGCTGATCCAGGGAAATGTAAGGACAGAATCAATTTCTCTTGCTCAGCTCCCGAAACGGCCGGAATATTCTGTGCGCCTGCAGCTTGAGACAACTTTTCTGGATAATAAGACGTGCAGGATCAGTGTGAGGGATGCAGGATTCGGCGATTTCTTCCCGGCAACGGATTTTCATGCTGAGAAGACGATACATTTAGGAGGCAATGATGGGAAATTTAATTCTTTGTCATGACAGACATGCTGTACATCCTTATGAAATTACAAGGATACACTGCCGTATATTTACGATCGAAGAGCTCTGTTACTATCTGTGTAATAATCTTTATCTGATCGATTATACAATTATGAATCAGCAGCTGTGTAACTGGCTTGAAGAAGAACTTGGTATGGAGAGGCTTGCATCGGATTTGAAAGATGTGCTCCGTCTGCACGGATCAGTAGAAAAATTTGTACTGACTATCCTGAAAGCGTCGAGAATTTACCGCGAGCCGGAGATGATCCGGATTCAGAATGTGCTTGAGCATCTGAAGAATCAAAAAGATATTGAGCGGCAGAAATACAAAGGCGATAACCTGTTGGAGAGCGGGGAGGTCGAGGAGGCAATTCTTGTCTATCAGGCAATCCTCAACCAGGAAAAAGACGAGACTGTGGACGATAAGTTTTATGGAAGGATATATGCCGGTCTGGGGGCTGCATATGGGCGCCTTTTCCTTTATCAGGAGTCGGCCCGTATGTATGACAGAGCATATCAGATATGCCAGGACAAAGCCCTGATCAAGCCGTATCTTTACGCATCGTATAAATATATGTCGCTCGAAGAATATCATATACTCATTACAAAGCAGGATGAGTACATGGAGATTAACGCGCAGATGCGCCGCGAGATTGATGAGATACGGAAGAATATGCCGGAAGAGACGGATCCGGAGCTCATCGAGAAGTGGAAACGGCAGCATAGAAGAAATCATTCATAAGCAGACATTATCCCCCTGACAAAGTAACATTTGACAGGGGGATATCATTATGATAGAATACAACGGTAACTTTACCGTGGTACAGTGACTCATTGGTAGAGAAAAAAAGTAAAACCGGAAATGTCCGGTGACGGAGGTAATTATGAAAAAAAGAGTATTGAGTGTATTACTTTGTGCGGTTATGGCGGTTTCACTTCTGGCGGGCTGCGGATCCGGAAATAGCGACAACGGCGGTGAAAGCGAGAGCGACAAGGCCTATGTTCAGGACAAGGGAACTCTTGTAGTTGGCATCACAAATTTTGAGCCAATGGATTATAAGGATGAAAGCGGCGAGTGGGTCGGATTTGACGCAGATCTTGCCAGAAAATTCGCAGAGAGTCTCGGGGTGGAGGCTGAGTTTGTCGAGATTGACTGGGATAACAAGATCATGGAGCTCGACGGAAAGACCATCGACTGCGTGTGGAACGGCATGACGCTGACTCCGGAAGTTACCAGTTCCATGGAGTGCACGGATGCATATCTTAATAATGCGCAGGTTGTTGTAGTTCCAAAAGAAGTGGCAGATCAGTATCAGGATGAGGAAAGTCTTGCAGATCTGAACTTTGCCGCTGAAGCGGGAAGCGCAGGGGAAGAAGAGCTTGAGGCAAGAGAACTGAATGTCACACCGGTGACGGCACAGGCGGACGCGCTTATGGAGGTAGCGGCAGGCACATCGGATGCGGCCGTGATCGATCTGCTTATGGCAGCGGCGATGATCGGTGACGGAACAAGTTATGCCGATCTTACATATACAGTGCACTTAAACAATGAAGAGTACGGCGTAGGTTTCAGAAAAGGATCAGATCTGACAGACGAACTGAACGATTTCTTTGCATCCTGCTATGAAGACGGAAGCATTCAGTCTCTGGCGGAAACATACGGGGTGCAGGCTGCGCTGATTGAAGAGTAAAGAAGACTATAATACGGACGGAGTTATGTTATGACATTTTCAGAACAGTTTCCAATTGTGGTTGAGGCGTTAAATGGAGGTTTTCTGCAGACTCTGAAGCTGTTTTTTGTGACGCTTCTCGGTGCGATCCCTCTGGGGCTGATTATCTCTTTCGGATCGATGTCCCGCTTTAAACCATTGAGTTACTTTACAAAGATCATTGTATGGATCATCAGAGGGACACCGCTGATGATCCAGCTTTTGATCATTTATTTCATGCCCGGTCTGGTAGGAGACAACAATATATGGGGCGGCGGTGAGAGCGGAAGGTTTCTCGCGGCTTCTGTTGCGTTTATTTTCAATTATTCCTGCTACTTTTCGGAAATCTACCGAGGAGGAATCCAGGGAGTGCCTAAGGGACAGGAAGAGGCGGGCCTTGTGCTCGGCATGACGAAGAGTCAGATATTCTTTAAGGTCAAGCTGCTTCAGATGATCAAGAGAATTGTACCGCCTATGTCTAACGAGATTATCACCCTGGTGAAAGATACGTCACTCTCTCGTATCATTGCGCTTCAGGAGGTTATCTGGGCGGGACAGTCCTTTATGAAAGGTAATATGGGAATAGCGGGCGTGATCTGGCCGCTGTTCTTTACGGCAGTATACTATCTGATCTTTAACGGCATCCTGACGGTCCTTCTGGGACGTCTGGAAAGAAAACTGGAATATTTCAGATAGGAGGCAGTTGATATGGCGATTTTGGAAGTACAGCATATAAGTAAAAGTTTTGGAAATACAGAAGTGTTAAAAGACATCAGCTTCACGCTGGAAAAGGGAAAAGTTCTCTCAATGATCGGTTCTTCAGGAAGCGGAAAAACAACCCTGCTGCGCTGCCTTAACTTTCTGGAGCAGCCGGACGGCGGAGTGATCTGCGTTAATGGCGAGACACTGTTTGATGCCTCAAATCCGCAGACAAGACAGGAAAGCGAGATTCGCAGGAAGAGGCTGCATTTCGGACTGGTATTCCAGTCGTTTAACCTCTTTCCGCAGTATACAGCTCTCCAGAACGTGATGCTTGCCAAAGAGCTTCTGGAGAAGGAAAAGCCGGACTATAAAGCGAGAAAGAAAGAGATACACGAACAGATTGAACATGAGGCAAGGATGCTTCTGGATCAGATGGGGCTTTCCGACAGAATTAATAATTATCCTCATCAGCTTTCGGGAGGACAGTGTCAGCGTGTGGCAATAGCGAGGGCTCTGGCCCTGAAGCCGGACATCCTCTGCTTTGACGAACCTACGTCCGCGCTTGACCCGGAGCTTACGGGAGAAGTGCTCAAAGTAATTAAAGGCCTGGCGGATCAGGAGACGACGATGATTATTGTTACTCATGAGATGGCATTTGCGAGAGATGTCTCAAGCCAGGTGATTTTTATGGATGACGGATGCATCCTTGAGTGCGGGACACCGGAGGAAGTGTTTGAAAATCCGAAAGAAGAGCGTACAAAGCAATTTTTGTCACGTTACACAAACGGCTGATATGCGGCAGATAAATTATATGCAAAATTGATAAAATACAGTTGATTTATTAATGAATCTTATAAAAGGAATCTCGATAAAATAATGACAGGGACAGATACAGGGCAGGCGGGAATGTTGATTTTCCGCCTGCCTTATATTATAATCGAGTTTGCAGACTGACAACCCTTTCTGCGGATTGACATGTAGCGTATTGCTTGTAAGGATCAGTAAGGAGCGGATTTTAATGACAGAATTTAGCAGAATGTCTACCGGACTCGGCGAGGAATGCGGAGTCTTCGGAGCTTATGATATGGACGGACACGATGTTGCGCCGTCGATTTACTACGGGCTGTTTGCATTGCAGCACAGAGGACAGGAGAGCTGCGGAATCGCAGTGACCGATACGAACGGACAGAGAAAGGTCCTTTCAAGAAAAGGGCTCGGACATGTAAACGATGTATTTAATGAAGAGACTCTCCAGGAGCTGAAGGGGAATCTCGGAGTGGGCCATGTTCGTTATTCTACTGCCGGAGGCACCAGAGTGGAAAATGCACAGCCTCTCGTGATCAATTATGTAAAAGGGACGCTGGCAATCGCCCATAATGGTAATCTTGTCAATGCGATTGAGCTCAGGAAAGAGCTGGAATATACGGGAGCTATTTTCCAGACAACGATCGACTCTGAGGTGATCGCATATCACATTGCCAGAGAGAGGCTGAATACAAGGACTGCAGAAGAAGCGGTAAAGAACGCCATGAAAAAGATCAGAGGTGCGTATGCCCTTGTTGTCAACAGTCCGAGGAAAATGATAGGGGCAAGAGATCCATTCGGATTGAAGCCGCTGTGTATCGGAAAGAGGGATAATACGTATTTTCTTGCTTCCGAGAGCTGCGCGATTACGGCGGTGGACGCAGAGTTTGTCAGGGACGTACAGCCGGGAGAAATCGTGACGATCACTCGCGAAGGAATCGCTTCGGATATGAGTATGGCTGTTCCGGAGGAAAAACATGCAAGATGTATTTTTGAGTATATTTATTTTGCCCGTACAGACAGCAGGATTGATGGGGTGGAAGTATACCATTCCAGGATCCTTGCGGGAAAGGCACTGGCAGAGTCGTATCCGGTAGAAGCGGACCTTGTGGTCGGGGTGCCGGATTCGGGGCTGGTAGCAGCAAAGGGATATTCAGAGTATTCGGGCATTCCGTATGGAATGGCATTTCATAAAAACAGCTACGTGGGCAGGACGTTTATCAAGCCAAAGCAGAGCGACCGGGAATCCAGTGTCAAGATCAAACTGAATGTGATTCCCGAAGTTGTCAGGGGAAAAAGGATTGTTATGGTGGATGACTCTATCGTACGCGGTACGACATGCGCCAATATTATAAAAATGCTGAAAAATGCAGGAGCGACAGAAGTACATGTGAGAATCAGTTCCCCGCCGTTTTTATATCCGTGCTATTTCGGAACAGATGTTCCGTCAGATGATCAGCTGATCGCTCATTCCCATACGCCGGAGCAGATCCGCCGGATGATCGGGGCGGACTCGCTCGGATATATGGAGATCGGCAAGCTTAAGGAGATGGTGGGAGATTTAAACTACTGTGATGCATGTTTTACAGGCAATTATCCGATGGAAGTTCCGGGGGAAGATATCAGCCATGCATTTGAGTGAAACGCATGAGCTTTTGAACCTTGGTATCATATAAATATTAAATATATAAAAAGGAGATCATAATTATGTCAAATGACCGCTATGTAAGCCCGCTTTCCGAACGTTATGCAAGTAAGGAGATGCAGTACATCTTCTCTCCGGACAAGAAGTTCCGTACATGGAGAAGACTCTGGATCGCTCTGGCTGAGACTGAGAAAGAGCTGGGACTTAACATCACAGACGAACAGATCGAGGAACTGAAAAGCCATGCAGACGACATTAACTATGATGTGGCAAAAGAGAGAGAAAAAGTTGTGCGCCACGATGTTATGTCACATGTTTATGCATATGGCGTACAGTGTCCGAAGGCAAAGGGAATCATCCATCTCGGAGCTACATCCTGCTACGTGGGAGACAACACGGATATTATTATCATGTCAGAGGCTTTAAAACTGGTAAGAAAGAAACTGATCAATGTGATCGCGGAACTTGCAAAGTTCGCAGACGCACAGAAAGCCCAGCCGACCCTTGCATTCACGCATTTCCAGCCGGCCCAGCCGACAACGGTAGGCAAGCGTGCGACGCTGTGGATGCAGGAGTTTGAGATGGATCTGGAAGATCTGGATTACGTTCTTGGAAGCCTGAAACTGCTCGGTTCTAAAGGGACGACAGGAACCCAGGCAAGTTTCCTTGAGCTGTTTGACGGGGATCAGGGAACAATTGATAAGATCGATCCGATGATCGCCGAAAAGATGGGGTTCAAGGCCTGTTATCCGGTATCAGGACAGACTTATTCGAGAAAAGTTGATACAAGAGTATTAAATGTCCTCGCAGGAATTGCGGCAAGTGCGCATAAGTTCTCCAATGACATCAGACTTCTGCAGCACCTGAAAGAGATTGAGGAGCCGTTTGAGAAGACACAGATTGGTTCTTCTGCTATGGCGTATAAGAGAAACCCGATGAGAAGTGAGCGTATTGCTTCCCTGTCCCGCTATGTGATGATCGATGCGCTGAATCCGGCGATTACATCAGCTACGCAGTGGTTTGAAAGGACACTGGACGACTCTGCCAACAAGCGATTAAGTGTTCCGGAAGGATTCCTGGCGATCGATGGTATTCTGGATCTCTGTCTGAATGTGGTGGACGGACTCGTGGTATATCCAAAAGTAATCGAGAAGCGTCTTATGTCCGAGCTGCCGTTCATGGCGACTGAGAATATCATGATGGATGCAGTAAAAGCGGGCGGAGACAGGCAGGAACTGCATGAGCGGATCAGGGAGCTGTCCATGGAAGCAGGCAGAAATGTGAAGGAAAAAGGACTTGACAACAATCTGCTCGAACTGATCGCGGCAGATCCGGCATTTAATCTGAGCCTGGAAGATCTGCAGAAAACAATGGATCCGTCAAAATATGTAGGAAGAGCAAAAGAGCAGGTGGAAGCATATCTTAACAATGTGATCAATCCACTTCTTCAAAATAACAAAGATGTGCTGGGAATGACGGCAGAGATTAATGTCTGATTGAGAAAAACGCAAAGGAATGTTGCTAAGGATTGCGGCATTCCTTTTCCTCTGGTATCTTATCTTCTGGAAAACTTAATGGAAATATTTTCCATAGTGCCATTGTGGTGAAGAAAGGACAGGGATAAAAATGGAATGGTGTGAAGTATTTTATGCAGAGCGTATTTCTGTAACGGGATTTTCCAGGATCATGAAAACACTTCTGGTATTATTGCTGTTATGTGCAGTGACTACGAGTGCGAGCTTTGGCGAGACGCTACGAGAGACGGATAGGGCGAGTGGAACTGAAGCCGTCCTGTCGGCGGATGCTGCCGGGCAGACTGTTGATCCGTATATTGCCCGGACAATAGAGTCAGGACAGGTGATTTCCGCGCTGTCAGCTCTGAATACAGAGGATATGACTGCAATACTGATTCCGGATGCAATGGAGGATGTTCAGGAAGAAGTACTGCCGAAAATCTCTGAAACAGCAACTGCCCCGGAACCGATTATACAAGACCCGCAAGCAGCGGAACAGCCGGGTGAGAAAAATCCGCAGGCAGTCATCCCGTCCGATAATGCAGATGATATAACTTCAGGGATAACAGAGGATACAGCAGCAGAGGATGCACAAGAGCCTGCGGCGCCGGCAGTTCCTCCGGAAACTCCGCCTGCAGTGCCGGGAGAAGTCGTAGTCGATGGATTTCTGGTTAATGAATCCGGCATTATCTGCGGGATTTCCGATCCGGATCTGGTCGAGGACGACGGATATATGGAGCTGCCCGCGGAAGGATGTTCCGGAATAGCGGCGGGAACGTTCCGTTCCGGGCTTCCGTCTGTGCGAGAAATCTTTATTCCTTCCAATATTTCTTATATCGAAGAAGGTGCTTTCGCAGGACTTTCCAATGTTGAGTGGTTCGAGACGGAAGCAGCCGGTGATTATTATACAGATGAAGGGGTGCTGTTTTCGGAAGGAGGAACATGTATCCTTGCATTTCCTGCAGGCAGGACCGGAAATTATAAAGTTCCTTCCCAGGTTGTAAGATTTGCTCCCGGGGCATTTGAGTACGCACAGATCGAGGTGCTCGATGCAACGTCATGTGCCCTTGCAGACAGAACGGGAGTGCCGGATAATATCACTCTGCTGGAAAGGGAAACGCCATAGGATTGTTGAAGAATCCTCCGAATTGTTTTATAATATTTGATATATTACAGAAACATGATCTGCTGATAAGAACAGCAGCAGAAGGGAGGGATCTTTATGAAAGATAAAAATATGCTTCAGATTTTAGAAGACAGCAGATATACTGTGGTCTTAAGTGGAGCCGGACTGATGGTCGAGAGCGGGTATCCGCTTTTGCGCGATGGCAGAGAATCCTATGAAATAGAAGAAAAATACGGATATTCTTTTGAAGAAATATTCAGCAGTGCATTCTATTCGGCCAGAAAAGAGGTGTTCTTCCGCTTTTATAAAGAATTCATCCTGAAGGCAACGGAAGTTCCGCCTGGAAAAGGGTTTCATGCACTTAAGTCACTGCAGGATTACGGGCTGGTTGATTCGATCATTACCCGGCGTATCGCGGGACTGGAAGACAGGGCGGGATGCAGGAATGTCCTGAATATGAAAGGAACCGTTTTTGAAAATGTGTGTCCTGCATGCGGAAGAAAGTATTCTGCCGAGTATATGAAAGCGGCGAAAGGCGTGCCCCTCTGTGAGAAGTGCATGACGGCGATCCGTCCCCAGGTATGTCTGTTCGGGGAGATGATCAACAATGCTGTCATGACAAGAGCGGCAGAGGAGGTCGAGAAAGCAGATACACTGCTTGTGCTCGGCGCAAACCTGACTACGCCGCTGTGCAGCCAGCTCCTGCAGTATTACAGCGGACCGAATCTGATCCTTGTGACAGAGCATGAACACTATTCGGATCAGAGGGCGGATATCGTTATCCACGGAAGAAGCGATGAATTCCTTGCCGGCATGGTATCTGAATATGAAAAGCAAAATAACGACTGAAATTGGAGAGAAGAAATGAGTAACCGAGTAAGAACAAGATTCGCACCCAGCCCGACAGGCAGGATGCATGTGGGAAACTTAAGGACGGCGCTTTATGCGTATCTGATCGCAAAACATGAGGGGGGAGATTTTATCCTTCGTGTGGAGGACACGGATCAGGAGCGTTATGTGGAAGGCGCCACGGATATTATATACAGAACACTGGCAAAAACAGGTCTCATCCATGATGAGGGACCGGATAAGGATGGCGGATACGGTCCGTATATCCAGAGCGAGCGTCAGGCGTCGGGACTATACCTGAAGTATGCAAAACAGCTTGTGGAGCAGGGAGATGCATACTACTGTTTCTGTGACAAAGAGCGTCTCGAGTCTCTGAAAACATCTGTATCAGAGGACGGAACAGATATTGTCGTGTATGACAAGCACTGTCTGGGTTTGAGCCGTGAGGAGGTCGAGGCGAATCTGGCGGCAGGAAAACCGTGGGTAATCCGTCTGAATGTCCCGAATGAGGGAGAGACTACATTCCATGACGAGATATACGGCGATATTACAGTGCCGAATGCTGAGCTGGATGATATGATCCTCATCAAATCAGACGGATTTCCGACGTATAATTTTGCAAATGTAGTAGACGACCATCTTATGGGGATCACTCATGTGGTCAGAGGAAATGAATATCTTGCATCAGCGCCGAAGTACAATCGCCTTTATGAGGCGTTCGGCTGGGAAGTGCCGGTGTACGTGCACTGTCCGCTGATTACGGATGAGAATCATAAGAAGCTGAGCAAGCGCAGCGGTCATTCTTCTTATGAAGATCTGATCGATCAGGGATTTGTGTCAGATGCTGTAGTCAACTATGTGGCGCTTCTTGGCTGGTGTCCGTCAGACAATCGCGAGATATTTTCTCTTGAGGAGCTGGTAAAGGAATTTGACTACCGTCATATGAGCAAGTCCCCAGCTGTATTTGACACTACTAAGCTGAAATGGATGAACGGTGAATATTTAAAGGCGATGGACTTCGACAAGTTTTATGAGATGGCGGAGCCATATATCAGAAAGACAGTCACAGAGGATTATGATCTGAAGAAGATCGCGGCGCTCGTCAAGACAAGGATTGAGATCTTTCCGGACATTAATGAACAGATCGACTTTATCGGGGAGCTGCCGGACTATGACTGCGAGCTCTACAGACATAAAAAGATGAAGACAGATCCTGAGAAAGGGCTGGCTCTTCTGGAGGAAGTCCTCCCGCGTCTGGAAGCACAGGAAGACTACAGCAATGACGCTCTGTTTGAGATGCTCAAGGGATTTGCAGAAGAGAAAGGATATAAGATCGGATATGTGATGTGGCCTCTGCGCACGGCTGTCTCCGGAAAGCAGAGCACACCGGGCGGCGCGACCGAACTTATGGAAGTGTTCGGAAAGGAAGAGTCGCTTAGAAGGATCCGAAGAGGAATCGAGAAATTACATGAAATTTAATGAAATGCAGCAGAAGGCGGTCATTCACGGAACCGGGCCCTGTCAGGTACTGGCAGGGCCCGGTTCGGGTAAAACGCTCACGATCGTAAACAGGATCCGTTACCTGATCGAAGAGTGCGGTGTGAGACCGGAAGAAATCCTGGTCGTTACATTTACCCGGTATGCGGCCGCTGAGATGAAAACAAGACTCCGGACCCTGATAGGCAGGAGAAATATTCCCGTGACGGCCGGCACCTTTCACGGGATTTATTATGGGATACTGAAGTGGGCTTACAAGATCGGGAGTCAGAATATACTGTCGGAAGAAGAGAAGTATCAGATCCTCAAATCAGTTATATCCGGACAAGAGCTGGAAATATTTGACGAGGAGGATTTCCTCAGAGATATTGCGGAGGAAATCGGAAAGATCAAGAACAACAGGCTCTCCCCTGACGAGTTTGTATCTGCGAAAGTGAATGCCGATGCATTCAGGGAAATATACAGGGCATATGAGGAAAAGCGGAAATCTCTCAGAAAAATCGATTTTGATGATATGCTTGTCGTGTGCTATGAACTGTTTGCATCCAGACCGGATATACTTGCGTTGTGGCAGAAGAAGTTTAAGTTTATCCTGGTAGATGAATTCCAGGACATAAACCGTGTACAGTATGATGTGATCCGGATGCTTGCAGTGCCGGAGAACAATCTTTACGTCGTGGGGGACGACGATCAGGCTATCTACGGGTTCCGCGGAGCAGATTCCGAGCTTATGTTTCAGTTCCGGGAAGATTACCCTGATGCAGAGCAGATCGTGCTTGGCACAAATTACAGGTCAACAGGCAATATTGTGAAAAATTCCCTGAAAGTGATCAGTCATAATAAGAGACGGTTTCAGAAAGAACTGAACGCAGTGAAAGACAGCGGGAAATGCCTGCACGTCCAGGAATTAAAAGATCCTGTGGAAGAGGCAGGATATGTGGCGGATGCGATCGAAAAGCAGATGGAGTCGGGAGCCGCGGCGGAAGACATGGCAGTCCTTTTCCGTATCCATACGGATGCGCGTCCCCTTGTGGAGGAGCTCATTGAGCGCCATATCCCGTTCCAGATGAAAGAACATCTCCCTAATATCTATAATCACTTTGCAGCAAAGGATATCCTGGCATATTTCAGGCTTGCACTGGGCAAGAGAGAGCGGAGGGATTTTCTGCAGGTGATGAACCGGCCGAAGCGGTATATCGGTCGGGACAGTCTCGCAGGGGCGGAGGTATCTTTTGAGGAGATCAGGAAGTTTTACTGCGACAAAGACTGGATGCTCGACCGCATTGATCAGTTTGAATGGGATGTAAAAATGCTTGCAAAGATGGCGCCCTATGCGGGAATCCAGTATATCCGCAAGCGGATCGGCTATGATGATTTTATAAAGGACTACGCGTATACCCATAATGTGGAGCGCCAGGATCTGAATGAAATTCTGGCTGAGCTGGAAGAATCGGCAAGGCCATATACGACGATAGAAGAGTGGTTCCGGCATATCGAAGAATACACGGAAACACTTCGCGTCAAAGAGCGGCAGAAAAGCATGGAGCAGGAAGGCGTGCGGCTTATGACTCTGCATGCGGCCAAAGGGCTGGAGTTTGACACAGTCTGGCTCATCGAAGTAAATGAAGGCCAGATCCCTTATAAAAAAGCGAAGACCGACCAGCAGACCGAGGAAGAGAGAAGGCTTTTTTACGTGGGTATGACGAGGGCAAGAGAACAGCTTACGGTCTGTTATGTAAAAACAAAAAACGGGAAAGCATCAGATCCTTCCCGTTTTGTAGATGAACTGTTAGAAGACAGCTAAATGTCTACTCCATGTCATCCAGATCGATATCCCCGAAATCCTGCGCTTCCATCCAGTCGTTGAATGCCTCGGAAACCCGTTCGAATTCATCGTCATCCAGAATATTTTCCAGACCTGGTTCTTCACCTTCTCCATTGTCTGTCAGGCGGTAGAGGTAGATCTGTCCGTCATCGCTGTCTCCCTCGTCATTCAGAGGGAGCAGGGCGATGTACTGCCGTCCGTCGGTCTCAAAGATAGTCAGGACATCGCATTCCAGTTCTTCATCGTTCTCCAGGG
The DNA here is from genome assembly GCF_008691045.1 of Mediterraneibacter catenae. GTDB lineage: Bacteria > Bacillota > Clostridia > Lachnospirales > Lachnospiraceae > Mediterraneibacter > Mediterraneibacter ornithocaccae. The sequence continues at coordinate 25,112 of NZ_VMSO01000001.1, read as the reverse complement.
TCAGTGTTACAGTGAGTGATTCATTTTCGTTCATAAGATTTTCTCCTTTGACGTGCTGCATATACAGCTTTAATGTACTCTGATGGTATCAGATCACGCCGGAAAAAGCAAGCTGCAATCTATTGACATTCCCCCGAAACACGGTAGAATGAAAGAGTAGAATGCGTTAAAATGCAGGATCAGGAGGAATACGTAATGAGAAAAAAGACTATACTGCTTGTCCTGGCGACTTTATTTTCAGTACTTTTTATTTCAGGATGCAAACAAAACGTAGGAACTCCTGAGGATAATGCCGTGGTCGAAGAACCTGAACAAGAGGAAGAAACGGGCGGACATGTGTACGGATTCAGCTGTTCTGATATGGCGGATCCGTTTTATGAGGCGCTGAAAGAATCCGTCGGAACAACCGTTGAAGAAGAGAAAAGCCGCATGCTCGTGCGGGATGCAGGAGGCGATGCAGATGTGCAGATAGATCAGATAAAGGAACTGATCAATGAGGGAGTAGAAGCTGTATTTCTCTGCCCTGTGGATTCCGATGCGATTACACCCGCTTTGCAGGCTCTTGACGAAGCAGATATACCGGTCGTAAACCTGGATGTACGAGTGCAGGAGACGAGCCTGACAGAGGCATTTGTCGGATCTGACGATTATAATGCGGGAAGGCTGTGTGGTGAAGACCTGATCAGCAGAAAGCCGGACGGCGGATCACTGGTGATCGTCGAACATCCGGATTCTGCGGCGGTTAATGAGCGCATCACCGGATTCGAAGAGGCAATCGCTGATCAAGGGTTTGAAGTAGAACGGATTGATTCGGGCGATGCTTACAGTACGATACCGGATCAGCTGTCAGCTATACTTTCAGGCGAGACTCAGATTGATGCGATCATGTGCGGCGATGATCAGATGGCGGAGCAGGTGCTGTCCGCGCTTAAAGAAGAGAGCAAAAACAATATTCTTGTATACAGTGTGGGCGGGTCACCGGCAATAAAAAGCGCTCTGGCGGAAGTCGCAGACCCTATGACGGGAATCGGGGCAAAATCTCCGATCAATATAGGAAAGATAGCCGCAAAAACTGCAGCGGCAATATTGGAAAATGGTGTCTATGAACCTGAGACTTATGTTGAGACGTTCTTTATCAATAAAGATAACGTAGACATGTATGGAACAGACGGCTGGCAGTGAGAAAGGAACGGAATATGAAAAAAATAACAGGAAGACCGCAGCCCTTCGGTACGGTTGTAAAGGGAACTACAGTGAATTTTGCGGTGCAGGTCCCCACGGGAAAAAAATGTGAGCTTTTACTCTACAAAGAGGGAAAGACACGTCCGGAATGTACGTTTGATATGCCGCAGGAAGAGGGGATCGGAGAAGTCCGGTTTCTGGCAGTCGAAAACATAGATGCCGGAAAATATGAGTATAATTTCCGCATAGACGGACGTGTATGCCTGGACCCTTATGTAAGAGAGATTGCCGGGAAGAAGTTTTTTGGGAAGAAGAGAAATCTACAGGAACACGAGATGCGGGGGAAACTTGTCTCTCCCGAATATGACTGGGAAAATGACAGGAGGCTTCATCTGCCATGGAACGAAGTTATCGCGTACAGTCTGCATGTGAGAGGTTTTACAAAACACAGTTCCTCCAAAGCAGCCCATAAGGGAACCTACAAAGGGATTATAGAAAAAATTCCATATCTCAAAGATCTGGGGATCAATCAGATCCAGTGCATGCCTGTTTATGAGTTTGAGGAATGTACAAAGACAAAGATCAATTACTGGGGATACGGACCGGCGTATTATTTTGCGCCGAAAGAGGCTTACTCGGCAGGCGGTTCTGCGGTACATGAGCTGAAAGATATGGTAAAAGAGTGTCATCGGGCGGGCATTGAAGTGGTGCTGGAGATGCCATTTACGCAGGAAGTCCCGGCGCAGACTGCACTCGAATGTCTGCGGTTCTATATGCTTGAGTATCATGTGGACGGATTTGTCGTTAATCCGTACAGCGTACCGTGGGAAATGCTGAATTCTGACCCGCTGCTCAAAGATATTAAACTGATGCGTAAAGATGATGCATTCCAGAACATTATGCGTCGTTTTCTTAAAGGCGACGAGAATATGATAAACGATGTGATGTGGGCATTGTCCCATCATTCGGCATCGGATGGAAAATGCAATTATATCACTGCACAGACAGGATTTACACTGTGGGATCTGGTTTCTTATGACTGCAAACACAATGATGCCAACGGAGAAAATAATACGGATGGACCGGATTATAATTATAGCTGGAACTGCGGGGCAGAAGGGCCGAGCCGTAAGCGTGCGGTCATGACACTGAGAAAAAATCAGGTCAGAAATGCGTTTATGCTTTTGCTCCTGGCACAGGGAACACCCTGTATCCTGGCAGGAGATGAATTTTACAACAGCCAGAAAGGGAATAATAATGTATATTGTCAGGATAATGAAATCGGATGGGTGGACTGGAGCAGGCTTAAGACAGATAATACACTCTTTACCTATGTAAAAAATCTGATTGCTTTCCGTAAAAAACATCCATGCCTGCACCGCGCGGAAGAACTTAAAGGGCTTGACCGTACAGCGTGCGGCATGCCGGATGTATCTTACCATGGAGAGAATGCATGGCAGGTAAATGCAGAAGTGTACAGCAGACAGCTCGGAGTGCTGTATGCCGGAGAAGATCTGGGCGATACCGAGTGCTTTGTAGCTTATAATATGCATTGGCTTCCACATAATTATGCGCTGCCTTCACCGGGAAAGAATAAGAGATGGAGTTCGGCGGCAGCTACGGAAAATGGAGTTGAGGCTGTTTTGGTCCCTGTGGATGACCAGAAGAAAATAACGCTGAAAGAACGCAGTATTACTGTGCTGGTGAGCGAGAAACAGCCCGGAAAGCCGAAAAAGACACCGGCCCGGACAAAGAAAGCATCAGCAAAGGACGGCGGACAGGAGAAACAATGAAAAAAGCACTGGCACATTTTAATACAATCACAAAGCATAAGATTCTTGTTATGAAAGAATGTTTCCGGGTAGGTCTGTACAGGCAGGGACTGCTCCATGATCTCTCAAAATACAGCCCCACAGAATTCCGTGTGGGGTGTAAATATTATCAGGGAACAAGAAGCCCGAACAATGCGGAGCGTGAAGACAAAGGATACTCGTCGGCCTGGCTCCATCATAAAGGGAGAAATAAACACCACTATGAATACTGGATTGACTATAGTCTGGATGGGGAAAAAATGCTGGCAGGAATGAAAATGCCGGTCAGATATGTGGTAGAGATGTTTCTTGACCGGATAGCGGCCAGTAAAGTTTATAAAGGCGGGCAGTATAAAGACAGCGATCCGCTCGAGTATTATCTGAGCGGAAAGGCGGGAGACATGATGCACCCGGAGACGAGGGCGTTGCTGGAGAAGCTGCTTCACATGCTGGCAGGACAGGGAGAAGAAAAAACGTACCGGTATATAAAGAAATATGTTTTAAGAAGGCGCACAGGAAGACATTACATATGTGCGCCTGTGATAAAAAGGCATAAGTCCGGAACTTATTCAGGATAATAAAGCTGGGAATCATGTATGTCTGTGAGTACTTCCGCAAGAAATCTGCGGGCGAGATATTTTGCCATCGGGAGATTCATATCCAGATAGTTGCCGCAGTCTTTGGCGGATGCTCCCGGAACATTACCCTCAAAAGAAGCGATGAACGAGAACATTTCTTTCATCAGGGGGACGATGTCGCGGGATGTATAATCTCCTGCGAGAAGAAGGTAGAATCCTGTCCGGCAGCCCATGGGTCCGAAATAGATTACCTGATTCTGATAAGTTTTGTGATTTCTCAAAAAAGTAGCGCCCAGATGTTCAATCGTATGGACTTCTGCGGTATTCATGACAGGTTCATCGTTTGGACTTGTCATGCGGATATCAAATGTAGTAATGACAGAACCGTTCACATTATCCTTTCTGGAGACATAGATGCCCGGTTTCAGGCGAATATGGTCAATGGTAAAACTTGCGATTTTTTTCATAATGATCTGCTTCCTTTCTCTGTGATCTGTCCTGTCTATTATAGCTTTTCAGGCGGTAAAATACAAGGCTTGCCGTGTGCCTGCAGAGCAGGTATACTAGAGTAGGTATACTAGAGTGGAATTACGGTCCACCCGTCGGAATAGGAGGAACATTCATGTTATTATACATTGTCCGTCACGGAGAAACGGACTGGAATAAAAGTCATAGAGTACAGGGGAGGACGGATATCCCGCTCAACGATTACGGACGCCGTCTCGCAGAAGAGACAGCGGAAGGCATGAAAGACATACAGATCGATATCGGAATGACCAGCCCGCTGCTGAGGGCAAAGGAGACGGCACAGATCATACTGAAAGGGAGAGATGTTCCGCTTTATGACGAGGCCCGGCTTCAGGAGATCAGCTTCGGAAGATACGAAGGAGTATACTGCGGGGGTGATCATTGTGATCCGGAAAGCGAGGCATTCAACCGTTTCTTTTGTGATACTGGCAATTATATACCTCCGGATGACGCAGAGACGATCCCGCAGCTCTATGAGAGAACAGGGGGATTTCTTGAATCTCTGATGAGGAGGGAAGATCTTGCGGGCAAGAGCATCCTGGTATCGACACATGGCGCGGCGATGACTTCGCTTTTGAACCGGATACGGGGCAATCTGTCAGTGGAACATTTCTGGAGAGACGAGGTCCCGCCGAACTGTTCGATTACCGTGGTAGAGATAAATGGCTCAAAAGCACAGATCGTGAAAGAAGGGTTAATCTTTTACAAAGAGAAAGTAAAAAAGTGGAAGACAGTATGATACAATAGAAAAAAAGCAAAAAAGGCTGGTGAGACTATGAAACTGACATTTGTAGGAGCAGCCCATGAGGTAACGGGAAGCTGTCATTTTCTTCAGGCGGCGGGAAAGAATATCCTGATCGACTGCGGTATGGAGCAGGGACCGGATCTGTACGAGAATCCGGGACTTCCGATCCCCGAATCAGACATTGACTATGTGTTCCTGACTCACGCTCATATCGATCACTCCGGGATGCTTCCGAAACTTGCAAAAAACGGCTTTAAAGGGCAGATTTTTGCTACATTTGCGACAGTGGACCTGTGCAATATCATGCTGCGTGACAGTGCACATATCCAGGAATTCGAGGCGGAATGGCGCAATCGGAAAGGAAAAAGAGCCGGTAAACCGGAGTATGAGCCGGTGTATGTGATGCAGGATGCCCTGGATGCGATAGAACTTCTTGTTCCGTGCGAGTATGGGGAGCGTATTTCAATCTGTGATGGTATTGATATTCGCTTTACTGATGTAGGACATCTGCTGGGGTCGGCCAGTATCGAAGTGTGGGCCACTGAAGGGGATGTGACGAAGAAGATCGTATTTTCCGGGGATGTGGGCAATCTGGATCAGCCGATCATCAAAGATCCCACATACACTGCGGCAGCCGATTATGTGGTTGTGGAGTCTACATACGGCGACCGTATCCACACGGCAGAGAAGCCGGATTATATCGGTGAATTCACAAGGATCATCAAGGAGACATTTGACCGGGGCGGAAATGTCGTAATTCCGTCCTTTGCTGTCGGCAGGACTCAGGAGATGCTTTATTTTATCCGGGAGATCAAGGAGAATAATCTGCTGCCGGAATATCCGGATTTTGATGTTTATCTGGACAGTCCGCTTGCGATCGAGGCAACAAAAGTGTTTACTCTCAATATGAGGGAGTGCTTTGACGAGGAGGCAATGCAGCTTGTCAATTCGGGGATCAATCCCCTTGTGTTCCCGGGGCTGCATACATCGACTACGAGTGACGATTCCAGGATGATCAACTTTATCGAAAAGCCGAAAGTTATCATATCGGCATCAGGTATGTGTGATGCGGGACGTATCCGCCACCACCTTAAGCACAACCTCTGGAGACCGGAGTGTACGATCCTGTTTGTAGGATATCAGGCAAACGGAACACTCGGGCGCAGACTTTTGGAAGGAGAGAAGAATGTAAAGCTTTTCGGGGAACCGATCGAGGTGCATGCGCGGATTGAAAGCCTGCACGGAGTCAGCGGCCATGCCGACATGAACGGTCTTCTGAAATGGGTGGGTGCATTCCGAACGCCGGTGGAGAGGGTGTTTGTCGTACATGGCGAGGATACAGTAACTGAGAAGTTCGCAGACACTGTCAACAAGGAGTTCGGTTACAGTACATGGGCGCCGTACCCTTGCTGTGAAGTTGACCTCCTGACGAACGAGATCATAAACGAAGGCGTCAGGATACCGGTGAAAGCGAAGAAGCCGGCACAGCGCAGGGCTGATACTGCCTTTGAGCGTCTGGTTGCGGCGGGAAAACGGCTGCTTGACGTTATCTACAAAAACGAGGGATTATCCAACAAAGACAAAGCGAAATTTGAAACGCAGATTAACAATCTGTCAGACAAGTGGGATATAGACGACTGATTTGTCAAGGACTAAAAGTTTATAAAATTTTCTGACTTCCGGAATATCTTATCCGCCAGGTGAGAATCATTCTAAGTAGAAATTGCTTAGGAGGATTGCTGCTATGATGGTGAATAAGGTTGAACTGTGCGGAGTGAACACATCAAAACTTCCGCTTCTGAAGGAGGAGGAGAAGGCAGAACTTTTTGAACGGATCAAAGCCGGGGATGAAGAGGCCAGGGAAACGTACATTAAAGGGAACTTAAGACTTGTCTTAAGTGTGATCAAACGCTTTGAGGGCAGCAGTGAGAATGCAGATGATCTGTTTCAGATCGGCTGCGTGGGACTTATGAAAGCGGTGGATCATTTTGATCCGTCGAGGATGGTAAAGTTTTCAACTTATGCGGTCCCTATGATCATCGGAGAAATCCGCCGGTATCTCAGGGACAACAGTCCGATCCGGGTGAGCCGTTCGCTGCGTGATACGGCATATAAAGCAATCTATGCAAAAGAAGGGTATATCCGCCGTCATATGAAAGAACCGACCGTGCAGGAGATCGCGGATGAGATAGGAATATCAAAAGAAGATGTTGTATTTGCTCTGGATGCTATCCAGAGTCCGATGAGCCTGCAGGAGCCGGTGTACAGTGACGGCGGAGATACTCTTTATGTTATGGATCAGGTCAGCGACAAGAAGAACAAAGAAGAAAACTGGGTGGAAGAACTTTCCCTGGAGGCGGCCATGGAGCGGTTAAATGAGCGGGAACGTTATATTATCACACTTCGGTTCTTTGAGGGAAAAACGCAGATGGAAGTGGCAGAACAAATCAATATCTCCCAGGCTCAGGTGAGCCGCCTGGAGAAAAATGCCCTCAAGACTATGCGCAGATATCTGCTCGGGGAATGAATATAAGAATACAAGAAGATAAGACAGTATGAGAGGACGGTAGAAAATCATGTATAAAGCCTGTGTTTTTGATCTGGACGGAACACTGACAGATACTCTGGAATCGCTCACTTATTCGGTAAACGAGACGATGAAAGAGCTGGGGCTGCCGGAAATTACTTCCGGACAGTGCAGGGAATTCGTAGGAAACGGAGCAAAAGTGCTGATAGAAAAGACACTGAGGGCAGCGGGGGACGAGAACCTGACGCGCTTTGAGGAAGCATTCGCTGCCTACCAGCGCATATTTGACAAATATTGCACATATCACGTGGCGCCCTATCCCGGGATCACAGAGATGTTAGAGGACATGAAAAAGCAGGGGATGAAGCTTGGTGTTCTCTCAAATAAACCGGACCGGCAGGCGGTACACGTAGTAGAGGAAATCTTCGGGGCGAATGTGTTTGACCATATTCAGGGGCAGAAAGACGGTATTCCGCGAAAGCCGGATCCGGCCGCACTGCTTTATATCGCCGATGAGTTTGGAGTCGAGTCCGCAGAGACACTGTATATCGGGGACTCCGAAGTGGATGGAGCAACAGGAAATGCAGCCGGTATGGACACAGTACTTGTATCCTGGGGATTCCGCTCCCGCAGTGTACTTGAGGCGGCAAAACCGCGTTTTATCGTGGATACAACAGATGAAATATTGAAGATCGTAAGAGAAAAGGGTGAAAAAATATGAGCGAGTACAGCGAAGCATGTTTAGAGACTTTCCTGAGAGATCAGGGCAAATTATTCGACGAACCGGTGGCAGAGAATCTGGAAGAGGCTGAGGCATTTCTTGAGGACTGCATGGCAGTCGTTGTCGATTCTCTTAAAGAAGTAAGGGAGTATTTCGAAGAAGAGGGCGTGGATGTGGACGGACTCGGACCAGATGAGCTGGAGGAAGCATCCGAGGTATTTCCGCTTCCCGACGGAAAATATCTGATCGTAGAAGGGTAGTATAGAGATAAGCCGCAGTTTTATTCGACTGCGGCTTTTTCAACGGCTTCACGGATCGCATCCAGTATGATCTGTGATGTGTACGGTGTGTCATCCGGCAGAGTGATATCGTCGAGCGACTGCGTCTCGTAGATCTGTTCGGCAATGTCCTCTATGGCAGGCTGGATGAGAGGAAACATGGTCGTCACTGTCTCATCAAGGTTCGAAAAACGGATGGAATTGATCCGGGATTCGTCTACCGATACCTCTACCTCAAGATTTGTATTGTTCAATGTAAGTGCTGAGGTATAGATGCCGGGTGTGTACCGGTTTCCGGTGTCGGCCTGATCTGTTTTTTCATCCGGCCGGAACATGATGACAAGAAGGACGATCAGTACAACCGCCAGTGCCGCGAAGATAGCGGTGTAGATGATCTCTTTCATGTGCAGGACAACGATTTTAGTTCTGGAACCCATAGAGTTACCTCCCGATTAAATTGGCTGCCGGTGTACGGCGGTCCGCTTTTTATTAAGTGTATGACTGAAAATGGGAAAATATTCACGGCTTTTGCGTGACAAAGAGGAACGGATACTGTAAAATAGCTATGCGGCAGATCCGGCCGGTGCTGCGGCAAAGGGGAAGGATGCTGCCGGACAGACAGAATGCATACAGGACATGGAGGTTGAAAGACATGTTTATCATAGCAGGACTTGGAAACCCGGACAAACAGTATGAGGGTACGAGACATAATGTAGGATTTGATGTAATAGACAGACTTGCAGACAAATACAATATATCGGTGGATGCCAGAAAACACAGAGCCTTTGTGGGAAAAGGAATCATCGAAGGTCAGAAGGTGATCCTGGCAAAGCCCCAGACGTATATGAATTTGAGCGGGGAGAGCATCCGGAGCCTTGTGGATTATTATAAGATCGCTGAGGAACATGAATTGATCGTCATCTATGACGACATCAATCTGGGAGTAGGACAGCTCCGCATCCGCGAGAAGGGGAGCGCCGGCGGACATAACGGCATCAAGAATATTATAGCCTGCCTCGGAACACAGGTATTTCCGCGGATACGGGTAGGAGTGGGAGAAAAGCCATCCCGATACGATCTCGCCGATTATGTGCTGGGACATTTTTCGAAAGCAGAACGGGAACTGATGGATGAAGGATATGACAATGCGGTGAGCGCCGTCGGCATGATCATCTCCGGACGGATCGGAGATGCGATGAGTGAATTTAACCGCAAAAAGAAAGAAGAGAAATAACTCCGGGCGGAAGACCGGGAAGTTTTGCAGAAAAAAGGGGAAGGATCATGCAGGCTTTACTTGCGCCGCTTGCCGAGCTGGCAGACTATCAGGAAATCATAAAGGACAGGAAAAAAGAAAACGGGATCATACAGATCGCAGGGGGCGTCGGTTCGCAGAAGACGCATCTGATGTATGCTCTGGGCGATGGCTTTGAATATAGGATCATCGCTTTTTCCAGTGAAGAAAAGGCAAAAAAAGCGTACGAAGAGTATCGTGTTTTTACGGAGGATGTGTATCTGTATCCGGCGAGAGATCTGCTTTTTTACCATGCTGATATCAAAGGAAAGCTGCTCACGGATCAGCGCATGGGAGTCCTGCGCGCCCTGATCGAAAAAGAAGAGGGGAAAGACGTCACGGTGATCACGACCATGGATGCATTCCTCGACGGACTGGCCCGGCCGGAAAAACTCAAAGAACAGAGGATCAGCCTGACGGGAGGGGACGTGATCGATCTCACGGAATTAGAGAAGAGACTGACAGATATGGGATATGAGAGGGAGAGCCAGATCGAGGGGCCCGGACAGTTTGCCGTGAGGGGCGGCATCATGGATGTGTTCCCGCTTACGGAAGAGCTTCCGGTCAGGATCGAACTGTGGGGAGATGAGATTGATTCTCTTCGAAGCTTTGACGTGGAGAGTCAGCGCTCTGTGGAAAATCTGGAAACAGTTACGATTTATCCCGCATCAGAGAACTGGGAAGACGGGATGGAGACAGTCTCTTTTCTGGAGTATTTTCCGGAAGAAAAGAGCATACTTCTGCTGGATGAGCCGCAGCGTCTACAGGAAACAGCAGAGAGTGTGGAAGAGGAATATTTCCGCAGCAGGGAGAAAAGACAAGAGTCTGATCCGGAAGATGGCGGGGCTCAGGAACTGACTGTGTATCAGACAAAAGATATCATAAATTCCATGAATCTCTATACCGGGATCGCGATGACGACATTGGAATCAAAATGCGGTCTCTTCCGGGTGCGGAAGACGTACAGCATTCAGACAAAGGGCGTGAATCCGTACAATAACAGTTTCGAACTGCTCACCCGTGATCTAAAACGTCTGAAACGCAGCGGATACAGGGTGGTGCTCTTGTCCGGCTCAAGGACGAGGGCTAAGCGTCTTGCAGAGGATCTGCGGGATTACGACCTGAGCAGTTTTTACAGCGAGGATATGGATCGTGAAGTGAATCCCGGTGAAATCATGGTCTCCTGCGGGTATGTGGCGGAAGGCTATGAGTATCCTATGCTGAAATTCATGGTCATTTCAGAATCTGACATCTTCGGCAGGAAGAAAAAGAAAAAACGCCGCAAAAAATACGAGGGCCAGAAGATTCAGGATTTTGCCGAATTGAAGCCGGGGGACTATGTCGTCCATGAAAATCACGGGATAGGTGTCTACAATGGAATCGAGAAGATTGAAGTGGACAAAGTGGTCAAGGATTATATGAAGATCTCCTATGCTGACAGCGGAGTACTCTATATTCCTGTGGCTCAGATGGACCTTATCCAGAAATATGCAGGTGCGGATGCAAAAAAGCCGAAGCTCAACAAACTGGGGACGATCCAGTGGGGCAGGACCAAGAGTCAGGTAAAAAAAGCAGTCCAGGCTGTAGCAAAAGATCTGGTAGAACTTTATGCGGCAAGACAGCAGTCAGAAGGATTTGTCTACGGACCGGATACTGTGTGGCAGAAAGAATTTGAAGAGATGTTTCCATTTGAGGAGACGGAAGATCAGATCCAGGCTATCGAGGATACAAAGCATGATATGGAAAGCACAAAGATCATGGACCGTCTGATCTGCGGAGATGTGGGATACGGAAAGACAGAGATCGCGATCCGCGCGGCGTTCAAAGCTGTCCAGGAAGGGAAGCAGGTTGTCTATCTCGTGCCAACTACGATTCTTGCACAGCAGCACTATAATACATTTGTGCAGAGGTTAAAAGATTTCCCTGTGCGGATCGACCTTCTGTGCCGTTTCCGGTCATCTTATCAACAGAAAAAGACAGTGGAAGATCTTAAGAAAGGACTGGTGGACATTGTGATAGGAACACACCGTGTCCTCTCAAAAGACATAGGATTTAAAGATCTCGGGCTTCTGATCATCGACGAGGAGCAGCGGTTCGGAGTGACCCATAAAGAGAAGATCAAAAAACTGAGGGAGAATATAGATGTTCTTACACTAACGGCTACGCCGATTCCGAGAACTCTTCATATGAGTCTGATAGGAATCCGTGATATGAGTGTGCTGGAGGAAGCTCCACAGGACCGGATGCCGATCCAGACTTATGTCATGGAATACAATGACGAGATGGTGAGAGAGGCGATAGAGAGAGAACTCTCCCGGGGCGGACAGGTATATTATGTGTATAACAGAGTAAATGATATTGCGGATGTGGCCGGCCATCTTCAGCAGCTTATCCCGACAGCGAATATCTCCTTTGCCCACGGGCAGATGAGGGAGAGGGAGCTGGAAGACATTATGTATGACTTCATCAACGGGGATATTGACGTACTTGTTTCGACAACGATCATAGAGACCGGGCTGGACATACCTAATGCCAATACGATGATCATTCAGGATGCGGACCGTTTCGGCTTGTCCCAGCTCTATCAGCTGCGGGGGCGCGTGGGTCGTTCTAACCGTATGGCCTACGCATTCCTTCTCTATCGGCGGGATAAGCTTTTAAAAGAAGTGGCAGAAAAACGTCTGTCTGCGATCCGGGAATTCACAGATCTGGGATCAGGTATTAAGATCGCCATGCGCGACCTGGAGATCAGAGGCGCAGGAAACCTGCTCGGGGAAGCCCAGAGCGGTCATATGGAAGCTGTGGGATATGACATGTACTGCAAAATGTTAAATGAAGCAGTCCTCCAGCTTAAAGGCGGCGGAGAAGAAGAGAGCTTTACGACGACCATCGATCTTAATATTGACGCATATATTCCGGAGTCTTATATTAAAAATGAGTATCAGAAGCTGGATATCTACAAGAGGATTGCCGCGATCGAGAACGAGGAAGAGATGGATGATATGACAGAAGAGCTGATCGACCGTTTCGGAGACATTCCGAAGAAGGTTCAGCAGCTCCTGCATATCGCATCTCTGAAAGGACTTGCGCATTCGGCTTATGTGACGGCGGTAGAGCAGAAAGGCGGAGATATCCGGTTTACTATGTATGAGAAGGCAAAGATTGATCCGCAGAGGATTCCGGCAATGCTGCAGGGCTATGGAAAAGATCTTGTGTTCCGGACAGAGGAGCCACCGTATTTCCTTTACCGGAAACTGGGCAAGAGCGGAAAAGATACAGGGGAGAGCGTGCTTGATACGGTGCGCAGGGTGCTGGATGACATAAAAGGGCTGGCGATTTCGTGACATATTTGTGAATCCTACTTGTTACTTCCCTCAAAACACGTTATAATGTATCAGTATGCGGGCATTGTATACATGCCATATTTTATATGCCCGGAAAAGAGGAGGATACTTATGATGCGATTCGGAAAAAAGGCCGCAGTTCTGACTGCCGCAGGCGCTCTGGCTGCCATGACTGTTACAGGATGCAGCGGCTCGATCAATACAGATTCAGTTGTTGCCACAGTGGGGGAAGACGATATCACACTCGGACTTGCCAATTTTTATGCAAGGATGACGCAGGGACAGTATGAGACTTATTATGCATCGATGCTTGGCACGACTGGTGATGCGATGTGGACACAGGAAGCAGGTGAGGATCAGACATACGAAGAGTCAGTCAAGGACGGACTGATGGAGAGCCTGCAGAATATGTATCTTATCGCCCAGCATGCGGAAGAATATGACGTGTCGCTGACAGAAGAGGAAGAGGATGCTATTTCTGAAGCAGCGAAACAGTTCGATGAAGATAATACGGATGAAGCGAAAGAAACAGTATCCGGTTATCGCAAGGATGTAGAAGAATTCCTCAGACTTGCCACGATACAGACAAAGATGGACAGTAAGATGAGGGAGGGCGTGGACGAGGAAGTATCTGACGAAGAAGCGGCACAGAAAGCAATGCAATATGTCTTTTTCTCATATACAACTACGGATGACTCCGGTAATTCTACAGAGCTTACCGATGAAGAGAAAGAGAGCCTGAAGACAGACGCCCAGTCACTCGTGGACAGAGTGAAAGGCGGCGAGGATTTCGCAACGGTTGCTGAGGAACTCGGACAGACAGCTTCTGATCTTACATTTGACTCAGAGAGTACAACACCGAATGAGGATCTGATCGCCGCGGTTGATGCATTTGAGACTGAGGGCGAAGTGACAGATGTCATTGAGACAGACAGCGGTATCTACGTAGGACAGCTCACCAGCCTTCTTGACCGGGAAGCGACAGATCAGGAAAAAGAAACAATCGTGGAGCAGCGCCGGCAGGACCAGTACGATTCACTTCTGGAAGAGTGGCGTGACAGTACAGAGATTGAGGTCGACGAGAAAGCCTGGGATAAAGTTGACTTTGAAGATACGGGAGTGACGATCATCACATCAGAGACAGAAGAGTCATCAGAGGAGGGCAGCGCTGATACCGGCAGCGATACGTCAGAAGACACCTCATCAGACAGCAGCACTGCAGATGACACTAATTCAGGGGACAGTGCATCGGAATAAACAGGCACTAAGCGGATAAGAACAGAAAAATATAGAAAAATGCAAAAGCCAGCGGTCAAACAGGATCGCTGGCTTTTGGGTTTAAATTTTCCGATGTGATAATCTGGCAGATGTAAATATCCTGATCCGGGATCAGATATACTCACATTTCTCAAAATAGTGCATCAGGATATCGGCACAGTTTTCCACCCCAAGCTCAGAGGTGTCAAGGATCATGTGGTAATCATTCACATCTCCCCATGTCTTTCCGGTGTGTTCATAATAATAGGAAGCTCTTTCTTCATCAGTTGTCTCCACTTTTTCCTTTGCTTCGTCATAGCTTAAGTTTTCCTTGTCCATAATCCTGCGGATACGGTCTTCTTTGTCCGCGCATACAAAGATATTGAGGACATTTAAACGGTCTTTCAGGATATCGGAAGCGCAGCGCCCAAGGATGATACAGGGCTTTTCAGCAAGTTTGCGTATAGCCTCCGCTTCGCTCTCATACATGTGGTCATGGAGCTTCTGCTCGATATATGCCTTGTCATATACGGGAATATTAAGCTGTTCGGAAAGTTCTTTTGCGATGATACTTGCACCGGTTCCGAAACGGCGGCTCATGGTGATTACTAATTTCATAAGAACTCCTCCTTTGTATTCAAAAAATGAGATACCTGTTATTATAACACTTCTTCTGCGATTTGTCTTGCAAGAGATTTTAATTCTTCCATCTGTTCATCTTTTACGGAAGATTTGATCGTGACATTTGCCACCATCAGAGACATATCTTTCATCTCGCTGATCTTTGTGCTGATCAGTTTCGTGCTCTGCGGTGCCCAGCTTCCGTTTCCGAGAACTGCGATCGTGCGGTTCTTAAGGGCGAGGGCTTTCATATCCTCAAGATAGTTATCCATCAGCGGATAGATACCGTTGTTGTACGTAGGAGCCGCCAGTACGATATGGCTGTACTTGAAGCTGTCTGCGATCAGCTCGGACACATGTGTTTTGGAGATGTTGTGCATGCAGATATTCTTGACGCCTTCTTCCGCAAGGAGGTTTGCCAGGATCTCCGCCATATTCTCCGTATTGCCATACATGGATGCGTACGCGATCATAACCCCTTTTTCTTCCGGTTCATATCTGCTCCATTTGTCATACTTGCCGATGATATAGTCGAGGTCCGTTCTCCAGATGGGGCCATGGAGAGGACAGAGCATCTGGATGTCGAGGCCTGCGGCTTTCTTCAGTACGCTCTGTACCTGCATACCGTATTTTCCGACGATATTTGTATAGTAACGGCGGGCCTCATCAAGCCAGTCTCTGTCAAAATCTACTTCGTCGTTGAAGATATTGCCGTTCAGGGCTTTAAATGTTCCGAAAGCGTCGGCACAGAACAGGATTTTGTCCGTCTCGTCATATGTCATCATAACTTCCGGCCAGTGTACCATCGGAGCCATGACGAAATGAAGTGTGTGCTTCCCTGTGGAGAATGTATCTCCCTCTTTGACGATGACTTTCTTTCCTTCCAGATCAAAGTCAAAGAACTGGCTGATCATGGGGAATGTTTTGGCATTTCCGATGATCTGCATGTCCGGATAGCGCAGCACAAGCTCATCGATCATAGCGCAGTGGTCCGGCTCCATATGGTTTACGATAAGGTAATCCAGAGATCTGCCGTCTAATGCAGCCTTGACATTTTCCAGGAACTGCCGTCCAACGGCATAATCTGCAGAATCAATAAGTACAGTCTTCTCATCAAGGAGAAGATAAGAATTGTATGAGACTCCGTCAGAGAGTGGGAAAATATTTTCAAAAAGTTCGATGCGCCGGTCATTACCTCCCACCCAGTACAGGTCGTCTGTTACTTTTCTGAAACAGTGCATGAAAAAATTCCTCCTTATAAAGTGTGATCATAAGATTGTGAATGAATAAACAAATATCAACGACTCTATTCTACCATAAAAGCTAAAATTAGCAATACGCATATTTATTTTCATACAAAGAGCTGTTATGATGGGAATACAGTCCTGTCCGTACAGAGCGGACGGATGGAAGCGGGGCAGAAAAGTAACCGCATATATAATAGAAAGAAGGGCGAGATAAGATGTTATTTGTATGTTATCCGAAATGCAGCACATGTATGAAAGCAAAGAAATGGCTTGAAGAAAAGGGAATGGAATATGAGCTCAGAGATATCAAGACTGAGAATCCGACTGCGGATGAGCTGAGAGAGTGGTGGACAAAGAGCTCTCTGCCGTTGAAAAAATTCTTCAATACAAGTGGAAACCTTTACAAAGAAATGAAGTTAAAAGATAAACTTCCGAAAATGAGCGAAGAAGAGCAGCTCAGCCTGCTTTCTACGGACGGGATGCTTGTAAAGCGTCCGATTCTGGTCAGCGGGGATAAGGTACTGGTAGGCTTCCGCGAGAAAGAATGGGAAGAAAATTTGTAAAAAGTTTTAATTTATGCTTGCATAATACCCCTGAAGGGTATATACTCTCCTTGTAAGAGAGATACCCCTCAGGGGTTTTGATTTTATAGCAGAAGTGAACCTGATTTTGCAGGCCGCATGATGCAAAACTGAAAAAATGACAGGAAGGAGAAGAGTTTATATGGGAGAAACGAATAAAGTCTGTCCTGCGTGCAAATATAAAACGAAGGAACGCTCCGAGAAGGAGAGGCGAGATATGCTCAACCGCTTAAGCCGTATTGAGGGGCAGGTCAGAGGAATCAAAAAAATGGTGGAGAACGACGTGTACTGTCCGGATATCCTGATCCAGGTATCGGCGGTCAACGCGGCTCTCAACAGCTTTAACAAAGTGCTTCTGGCGGAGCATATCCGTTCCTGTGTGGCGGAGGATATACGCGAGGGCAAAGAAGAGACGATAGATGAACTTGTTCTTGTCCTGCAGAAACTGATGAAATAAAGCCGCTGTTCGCATGCGGGCGGAGGTCAGATGTGAACAGCAGCGGAGTAAAGGAGGATTAGGTATGGAACAATACAATGTGACGGGGATGAGCTGTGCTGCGTGCAGTGCCCGTGTCGAGAAAGCTGTCTCGAAAGTTCCGGGCGTTACATCCTGTTCCGTAAGCCTTCTGACGAACTCTATGGGAGTCGAAGGAAGCGCCTCGCCGGCTGATATTATAGCAGCCGTAGAGGAGGCGGGATACGGGGCATCGGAAAAAGGAGCAGCTCACGGCGTCGGGAAGACCGGAAGCGCCGGAATGTCCATGGCAGAGGCAGAGGACTCTTTAAAAGATAAGGAAACGCCGAAGATGAAGCGGAGACTGATCGCATCTTTGTGTTTCCTGATCCCGCTGATGTATTTCTCCATGGGGCACATGATGTGGAACTGGCCGGTGCCGTCTTTCCTTGAAGAAAATCATGTGGCGATAGGGCTGATACAGCTCCTGCTGACTACGGCAGTCATGGTGATCAACCAGAAGTTCTTTATCAGCGGCTTTAGAGGCCTGATCCACAGGGCGCCCAACATGGATACCCTGGTTGCTCTCGGTGCGGGAGCTTCTTATGGATACAGTCTTTACGCACTCTTTGCCATGACAGATGCGCAGCTGCGGGGGGATACTGCAGGGGTGATGTCCTTTATGCATGAGTTTTATTTCGAGTCAGCGGCCATGATCCTGACGCTGATCACGGTCGGAAAGATGCTCGAGGCAAGATCCAAAGGAAGGACGACAGACGCCCTGAAGAGTCTGATGAAGCTTGCGCCGAAGACAGCCATAGTAATGAGAAATGGTGTGGAAGAAGAAGTACCCATCGATCAGGTGAGAAAAGGTGATATCTTTGTTGTAAGACCGGGGGAGAATATCCCGGTGGACGGGATCGTGGTCGAGGGAAACAGTGCGGTGAACGAATCCGCATTGACAGGAGAGAGTATTCCGGTGGATAAAAAGAAAGGCGACGCTGTCTCGGCAGCCACTCTCAACCAGTCCGGTTTTCTGCGCTGCGAGGCGACACGTGTCGGGGAAGATACGACTCTCTCCCAGATTATCCAGATGGTAAGCGATGCTGCGGCGACGAAAGCGCCGATCGCAAAGGTGGCTGACAGGGTATCCGGCGTCTTTGTTCCGGCAGTGATCGCTATCGCCCTGATAACGATCATCGTATGGCTGATCGCGGGACAGACGGTCGGATTTGCGCTTGCGAGAGGAATCTCCGTGCTTGTTATCAGCTGCCCGTGTGCACTCGGGCTTGCAACCCCTGTGGCGATCATGGTCGGAAACGGTATGGGAGCGAAAAACGGTATTATGTTCAAGACAGCCGTCTCGCTGGAAGAGACGGGCAAGACACAGATCGTTGCGCTGGATAAGACCGGAACGATCACAAGCGGCGAACCGAAAGTGACGGATATGATCCCGGCTGAGGGAGTGACTGAGGAAGAACTTTTGAGCCTGGCATATACTTTGGAGAAGAAAAGTGAGCATCCGCTGGCACGAGCTATCCTTGCAAAGGCGGAGGAAAAAGGCGTGGACAATAAAACGGAGGCCGAGGACTTCCGGGCGGTTGCGGGGAACGGCCTGTCAGGAAACATCGGCGGAGAGACAGTCTGCGGAGGAAATCTCAAGTTTATTATCCGGAATGCAGAGATCTCCGGTGAGACCAGACAAAAGGCAGAAGAGCTTGCAGAACAGGGAAAGACACCGCTGTTCTTCAGCAGAAATGGAAAGCTTGCCGGCATTATTGCGGTTGCAGATGTGATCAAGGAAGACAGCCCGCAGGCTGTAAAGGAATTGCAGAATATGGGAATCCATGTTGTTATGCTCACGGGTGACAATGAGCGTACGGCAAAGGCTATAGGGGCCCAGGCCGGTGTAGACGAAGTGATCGCCGGCGTCCTGCCGGAAGGCAAGGAGAGTGTGATCCGATCACTGAAACGAAAAGGGAAAGTCGCCATGGTTGGCGACGGTATCAATGATGCTCCGGCACTTACAAGGGCGGATATGGGCATTGCCATCGGCGCAGGTACTGATATAGCGATCGACGCCGCTGATGTAGTGCTCATGAAGAGCCGGTTGAGCGATGTGCCTGCGGCAATTCGGATGAGCCGTGCAACGCTGAGGAATATCCATCAGAATCTGTTCTGGGCATTTTTCTATAACGTGATCGGTATTCCACTGGCAGCAGGTGTATGGATACCAGTATTTGGATGGCAGCTGAATCCTATGTTCGGAGCGGCAGCAATGAGTCTCTCCAGTTTTTGTGTGGTGAGCAATGCACTTAGGCTCAACTGGTTTAAAATGTATGACGCCAGCAGAGATAAGAAAATAAAAGTCAAGAGAAAGAAGGAGGAAACAACAATGACAAAGACAATGAAGATCGAGGGTATGATGTGCGGGCACTGCGAGGCGAGAGTGAAGAAAGTCCTGGAGGCGCTTCCGGAAGTGGATGCAGCGGAAGTAAGCCACGAGGCAGGAACAGCGATAGTTACGCTGAATGCGGAGATTGCGGATGATGTGCTCAAAAAGACGGTGGAAGATCAGGATTACAAAGTGTTGGGAATCGAATAAGGAGTTCTTATTCCGCCTGATAATTTTTCGGCTGCCCGGTGACTTTCTAAAAGTTGCCGGGCAGTTTGCTGCTGTTCAAACCTGACTGCAGTTTTATAGATTTTTAACAGTTTGTTCATGGATTATTGACTTCTAGTTCGTCAGAGGGTAGAATGAAAGCGTAGCTATCCTGAAAAAAGAACACATTTTCTTAAAAAGGATAGCATTTTTTAACAGACTGGCATTGTTCCGGCGACAAGCCGGCCGGAACGGCAGGAAAAAAAGGAGGACAAGTATGAAAAAGAAGATCATCAGTGTATTATTGTGTGCGGCTATGGCAGTCACCCTGATTGCGGGGTGCGGAGCTCCGGCAGCAGAAACCGGCGGAAATGAGGAGGACAGTTCCTCTTCTACATCATCTGAAGGGATTCCGGCAGATGAGATTAAAGTAGGATTTGTGCACATATCAGATCCCAGTGATATGGGTTACACATACAATCAGGATCTGGGAACACAGGAGATGCAGGAGACTCTTGGTTTAAGTGATGACCAGATCATCAATAAATACAATGTACCTGAGGATGCTGAGTGTGATACAGCGCTCAGAGAGCTTGTGGATGCAGGATGTAACATCATCTTCGCGACAAGTTTTGGATTCGAGGATTATGTGAAGGAAGTTGCAGCAGAATATCCGGATGTGGAGTTCTGCCATGCGACGGGATATCAGGCAGCTGATTCTGGTTTGGATAACTTCCATAACTATTTCGCATCCATCTATGAGGGACGTTATCTGGCAGGTATCGCTGCAGGCATGAAGACAGAGTCGAACAAGCTCGGCTATGTCGCGGCATACCCGTTCGCAGAGGTTATCAGTGGATATACGGCATTCTATCTGGGCGCGAAGAGCGTAAATCCGGATGTGACAATGGATATTATGTATACAAATTCCTGGAACGATCCGACTGTTGAATCCCAGGTGGCACAGGCTCTGATCGATCGCGGATGCGACGTGATCTCACAGCACTCTGATTCCACGGCTCCGGCTACTACAGCAGAGGATAACGGTGTATGGCAGGTGGGTTACAACAATGACATGATTGAGGCAGCTCCGAATGCTTCATTGATTTCCCCGCGTATTGACTGGGGTATCTATGTGACAGAAGCTGTACAGGCTGTGATCAATGGCGAGGAAATTCCGGTTGACTGGTGCAAAGGTCTTGCAGACGATGCAGTTTATCTGTCACCTCTGAATACGGATATTGCGGCAGAGGGAACACAGGAAGCTATCGATGCAGCTAAAGAAAAGCTGATATCCGGAGATCTTCATGTGTTTGAAGGACCACTCAAAGGTGTGAGTCCGGAGGGTGAAGAGTATGAAGTCGCTGAAGGTGAATACTATCATGAGCAGGAAGAGGCATCTGCTCCGTCATGGCTGTACATTGTAGACGGATGCAATGTTGTTGAGTAATTGAAATAATATTTTTAACAGATTTGAAGAAGATACAAATACAGAGCCGTCTTAGGACGGCTTTGTTTGTATCACGGTACTTCTGATATGCGGTTCAGGATACCTGGCAAAAAGAAGAACTGTGTAGAATACATACAAGAAAAAAGAAGGAAGGTGAGGTTTTGGGAGGAACAGCAGAGTATGCAGTGAAGATGCATCATGTGACGAAGACGTTTGGTAAAGTTATCGCCAACAAAGATGTGAATCTGGAGCTGAAGACAGGAGAGATCCTCGCTCTCCTCGGAGAAAATGGAAGTGGAAAGACTACGCTGATGAATATGCTGTCCGGCATTTATTTTCCGGATCACGGAGAAATCTATGTGAAAGGAAAAGAAGTCACGATCCGGTCCCCGAAAGATTCATTCGCTCTCGGAATCGGCATGATCCACCAGCATTTCAAGCTGGTAGATGTGCTGACGGCGGCGGAAAATATTGTACTGGGGCTGAAAGGAAAAGCGACAGTAAACAGGAAAGAGATCAATAAAAAGGTGGCGGAACTTGCAAAACGTTATGGTTTTGAGATCGATCCTGGAAAAAAAGTCTATAATATGTCTGTCTCGGAAAAACAGACAGTGGAAATCCTGAAAGTATTGTATAAAGGAGCAGATATCCTGATTCTGGATGAGCCCACGGCGGTATTGACGCCACAGGAGACGGACCGCCTCTTCGCTGTGCTGCGGAATATGAAAAAAGACGGTAAATCCATTATTATCATTACCCACAAACTCAATGAGGTGCTCGCTATTTCTGACCGTGTCGCGATTCTGCGAAAAGGAGAATACATCGGTGTTGTGGATACGGACAAGACAGATCAGGCTCAGCTTACTGAAATGATGGTAGGCCGTCCGATCAGTCTTGAAATTGGACGGCCGCAGGTGGAACGCGGGGAAAAGCGGCTCCAGGTAATTGATCTGACCTGTTTGAACGGCGACGGGGTGAAAGCCCTTGACAATGTGTCTTTTGATGCATACGGCGGCGAAATACTGGGTGTCGCCGGAATCGCAGGAAGCGGACAGAAGGAACTGTGCGAGATTATAGCAGGGTTATATCCGTCGATTGGCGGATCTGTGCTGTATCTGGGAGATCACAATGGCATTCCTGTCCAGGAACGTATCCTTGGACTAAAGCCGGATGAGATTGTAAAAAAAGGAATATCCATGGCGTTCGTGCCGGAGGACAGACTCGGCATGGGACTTGTGGCGGATATGGATATGACAGACAATGTAATGCTTAGGAGCTATAAGTCTAATAAAGGGCTGTTTGTCGATAGAAAGACCCCAAGAGAACTGGCGGAGAAACTGATCGAAGAGCTTGAGATCGTGACTCCGGGAGTAGATACCCCTGTTGGCAGGCTCTCTGGAGGCAATGTCCAGAAAGTACTTCTCGGAAGAGAGATTGCCTGTCAGCCCTCCGTGCTGATTGTAGCTTATCCGGTGCGCGGCCTGGATATCAATTCTTCCTATCGGATTTACGATCTGCTCAACGAGCAGAAGAAAAAAGGCGTCGCGGTCATCTTTATCGGAGAAGACCTGGATGTTCTGATGCAGCTTTCCGACCGTATCATGGTCATGTGCGGCGGTAAAGTGAGCGGCATCGTAGATCCGCGTAAGGTGACAAAAGAGGACATCGGCCTGATGATGATCCATACCGGGCACTCGTCTGCAGAAGATAAGAAAGAGGAGGTGACAGCATGAGTTCACACAGCACACAGGTAAAAGAACCTCTGATCAGGATGGTCAAAAGAGATACGATGTCACAGAAAAAAGCGTGGGGAATCCGTGCGGCTGCATTCGTCCTTTCGCTTGTGACAGGAGGAATCGTAATCCTTATGCTGGGACATAATCCGTTCTCTGTGTATGTTTCGATGGTAAAAGGCGCGTGGGGATCCAGTACGGTTATCCATGAGACAATCAAGAATGCAGTACCTCTTCTGATCACGGCAATCGGTATCTCTTTTGCCTTTAAGATGAAATTCTGGAACATCGGCGGCGAAGGGCAGATTCTTGCCGGTGCTGTGGCAGCCGGCGCATTCGGACTCTTTACAGCGCACATCTTTCCAAAGCTTCCACTGGTGCTGCTCATGATGCTGGCAGCAATTGTGGCAGGTGGGATCTACGGACTTCTTCCGGCTGTATGTAAAGCAAAATGGGGAACAAATGAGACGCTGTTTACCCTGATGCTCAATTATATAGCCCTTGCATTTATCAAATATCTGATGAACGGTCCGTGGAAAGCAGAAGGCAGCAGTTACCCGAAAATAGATATGCTTGTACCCGGGGCACGTCTTACAAAAGTCCTGGGAGTCCACTGGGGCTGGATACTGGCGCTGGTTCTCGTTGTGCTGTCTTATATTTATTTTAATAAGACAAAGCAGGGGTACGAAATCGCAGTTGTAGGAGAGAGTAACAACACGGCACGGTATGCAGGGATCAATGTGGGCCGGGTGTTCAGACGGACCATGTTCCTTTCTGGCGCGCTCTGCGGTCTGGTCGGAATGCTCCAGTTTGCAGGGGCGGATTACACGATTAATGAAGGCACGGCCGGAGGAGTTGGGTTTACTGCTATTACAGTGGCATGGCTGGCCAAGATGAATCCTTTTGGTATGCTGGTTGTCTCTGTATTTATCGCAATGCTTGAGAGAGGAGCTAATGCGATCCAGACACAGTTCAAGATTCCGGCATCGGCATCAGATCTTCTTATTGGTATTATACTGTTCTTCATGCTCGGATGTGAGTTTTTCATCACTTATAAGCTGATTCCGAGAGGAAAGGAGGAACATCATGGTTGATATATTAAACAGATTATTTATTGCGGCAGTGCTTGCAGGCACACCGCTCCTGCTTGGTGCGCTCGGAGAGATCCTGACTGAGAAATCGGGAAACTTAAACCTTGGTGTGGAAGGTATGATGTTTATGGGCGCTATCACCGGGCTTGCCGGTTCTTATTACTATGAACAGGCAGTGATCGCAGGAGGCGGAAATCCAAACGGAGTCCTTTCGGCAGGGATTGCTCTGGTTACAGCCTTTATCGCGGGGGCAGGAGGAGCTTTGATCTACAGTTTCCTTACGATCACGCTGCGCGCGAACCAGAACGTGACCGGACTTACACTGACGATCTTCGGCACCGGCTTCGGTAACTTCTTCGGAGAATATATCGGGCAGCAGGCTGGCGGGTATGTGGCGGTCACAGATGTGACGAAGAAAGCATTTTCCGGGCTGGATATACCGGTATTGTCAGATATACCGGTGCTGGGACCGCTTCTGTTCCGGTATAACTGGCTTGTATACTTTGCGATTATATTGGCGATTATCATGGCATGGTTCTTCAGCAGATCGCGAGTAGGATTGAACATGCGGGCAGTGGGCGAAGATCCGGCGACGGCAGATGCGGCCGGAATTAATATCACGCTCTATAAGTATCTGGCGACCGTAATCGGCGGAGGAATCTGTGGCATCGGCGGTATGTACATGAGCATGGTAACGACGTCCGGCGTGTGGGTTCACGACTGTGTCAGCGGTTACGGCTGGCTCGCAGTGGCTCTCGTTATCTTCGCCACATGGAGTCCGGCACGCGGTATGCTCGTGGCGCTTATCTTTGGCGGACTGACTATCATGCGTATGTATGTCAATATCCCGGGACTTCCGGCACAGATCTACGATATGCTGCCGTATGTGGCAACGATCGTTGTGCTTGTCGTGACAAGCATGCGGGAGAGCAGAGAGCATGCACAGCCCAAGAGCTGCGGTCTTAACTACTTCCGCGAGGAGCGTTAAACTTCCGGATTTATCGTACAGGCTCATAATTAAAAAACAGCACAAAACAGATTGATACAGCACAGACAATTCACGCATCCACG